>JAKAZQ010000037.1 GCA_021815805.1 Pseudomonadota bacterium
CGGCGGCATCCGTCGCGGCGGGCGCACCGGCGCCGCAGGCCGGCTCGCCTGCCGCGGCGCCGGTGCGCGCGCATGCTGCGGCCGGCCTGTACGCCAGCGTGCAGGCGCAGGCCGGCGCGAGCGCCGTGGCGACCGCGGCCGCACCGGTGCAGGCGATGCCCGCGCAGCTGCAGGCCCTGGTGCAGCAGCAACTGGCCACGCTCGCGCAGGGCGCGATGGTGTGGACCGGCCAGGCCTGGCCGGGGCAGGAGCTGGAGTGGCGCATCGAACCCGACGATGCGGCGCCGTCCGGGCACGACGCCGCGGCGTCGGCCCGCTCGTGGACTTCCGTGTTGCGCCTGGACCTGCCGCACCTCGGCAGTCTGGTGGTCACGCTGCAGCTGCGCGACGGCGTCGCGCCGGACAGCGGCGCCGCGGCACCGGGCGCGGCGCAACAGCTGCGCGTGCGCGTCGAGCACGCGCAGCAGGCGGGCGCCGCGCTGCGCGCGGGCGGCGCGCAGTTCCGCCAGGCGCTGCAGGATGCCGGGTTGCGCCTGGACGAGCTGGCGCTGCGCCCGCTGGGGGACGCCAGCCATGCCTGAGCCGCGCCCGAGCGAATTGCGCCAGACCGAATCGCGCCTGTCCGAATCGCGCCCGGCCGAATCGCGCCCGGCCGAATCGCGCCTGTCCGAATCGCCGCCCGCGCGGGAGCCGGCGTCGCGCGAGGCCGTGGCCCTGCAGTACCGGCAGGATGCGCAGGGTGCTCCGCAAGTGGTGGCGAAGGGGCGCGGGCTGATCGCCGAGGCGATCATCCAGCGCGCGCGCGAAGCCGGGGTCTACGTGCATGAATCCCCGCAACTGGTGCAGTTGCTGATGCAGGTCGACCTGGACGCGCACATCCCGCCGGCGCTGTACGTGGCCGTCGCCGAACTGCTGGCCTGGCTCTGGCGTCTCGAGCACGACGCCGGGCAGTCCTGAGCGGATGCCGGCGACGGCACGGCGCGGCGTGGCGCGTGGACAGCGATGAGCAACCTGCCTGCACCGACCTCGGCGCCCGAACTGGCGCGTGCCGCGTTTCGGCGCCTGGCGCTGTTGCGCCTGGCGCCGACGCCCGACAACTATGCGCGCGTGTGGGCCGAGCTCGCGGCCAGCGCGGCGCCCGGCGACAGCGCCATGGCGCCGCTGGCGGCCGACGTGGCGGCGCACCATGCCACCCCGGCCGCCGCTGCCGCTGCCGCCGCGGCGCCGGCGCAGGGCGCAGCCGCGGCCGCGGCATGGCGCCAGATGTGGGAGCAGGCCGTGCATCTGGGCCTGATTCCGGCCAGCGTCGGGCAGCCCGCGCTGCAGCAGCGGGCCGCGCGCCTGCTGTCGCGCAGGCAGGCCGCGGCAGGCGAACTGGTGGGCGAGAACCGTGACCTGTGGCAGGAGTTCCAGCGCCTGCAGCAGGCTGAACGCGCGGCGGTGGAGGGCATGCTCGACCTGTTCGCCACTCTCGTCGGGCATCTGGGCGCGGTGTTCGCCGGCGACAGCGCCGGCGCGGTCGAGCTCGGCGCCCTGCAGCACGTGGTGCGACGCCCGCTGGATGGCGCGCGCATCGAACTCGCGCGCGCCGTCATCGATCCCTGGCTGCGGCGCCAGGCGGCGCTGCAGCGCGGCACGCTCGAGGCGCGCGCCACCTCGCGCGAGGTGATCGGCGCGATCCTGCGCAGCCTGGGAACGTTCCGCGCGCACAGCGAGGGTTTCAACGACCGGTTGCAGGACGACCTGCAGCGCCTCGAAGGCGGCCTGGACGCGCCGCAGCTGACGCAGCTTGCGCGCGATCTGCTGCGGCGCGGCGCGGCGCTGCAGCAGCACGGCAGCGAGCTCGCCGCGCAACTGCAAAGGGCCGAGCAGCAGACGGCGCAGGCGGTGCAGCGCATCCGCGACCTGGAAAGCGAACTGGAGCAGGCCAGCCAGCAATTGCAGGAGGATCCGCTGACGGGCGCGCTGAACCGGCGCGGACTCGATCTGGCGTTCGCGCGCGACCTGCAGAGGGCGCGCCGCGCGGGCCGCGCGCTGTCCGTGGCCCTGCTCGATCTCGACCATTTCAAGCAGGTCAACGACAGCTACGGACATGATTTCGGCGACGAGGTGCTGCGGCGCCTGGTGCAGGTCGTGCGCAAGCTGGTGCGCCCGGGCGACAGCGTCGCTCGCATCGGTGGCGACGAGTTCATGGTGCTGTTCCCGGATTCCGGCGCGGAGTCGGCGGGGCGTGTCGTGGAGCGCCTGCTGCAGGCCTTCCGCCAGCGCCGCGTGCCGCATCGCAACAGCGGCCAGCGTGTGGAACTGAGTTTCAGCGCCGGGGTCGCGCAATGGAGCCCCGAGGAGGATTTCGCCACGCTGTACCAGCGCGCGGACGGCGTGTTGCGGCAGGCCAAGCAGGGCGGACGCCAGCAGGTGCGCATCGGGACCGCGCCGCAGTGAGCGGCGGCTTGCCGTGTCGACGCACCGACCTTACCATTCGCCGAACCGTATCCAGGTATGACAGAAATCCAGGAAATCCACGCGCGTAATGCCCGGATCCTCAATGTTTTGCGGGAGAAGGCGACTTCACTTCCGTCTCCGAACGCGGTGGCCCTGGAATTGATGCGCCTTGTCGAACGCCAGGATGTCGGGGTGTTCGAGGTGTGCCGGGTCGCAAAGGGTGATCCGGTGCTGGTCGGCAAGACCGTGCAGCTGGCCAATTCGGCCTTGTACGCCGGCTTGCGTCCGACGGCGGCCATCGAGGACGCGGTGATGCGCGTCGGCGTGTCCGCGCTCGCCCGCCTGGCCGTGGGCCTGAGCGTGGTGCAGGGCCGTGGCGCGGCGATCGGCGCCTTGCAGCTCGAGCCCTTCTGGCGGCGTGCGCTGGCCTGCGGGCTCGTGCTGCAGCAGCTGGCGCGGCAGCGTCATGCGCTGCCGGTGTCGGAGGCCTTCAGTCTCGGCCTGCTCGCCGACATCGGCGAGCTCGCGGTGGCGGCCGCGCTCGGCGGCGACGCGCGCGCCGGCACGGCGCAGGGCGACCTTGGGTTCGCGCCGGGCGAAGCCGGTGCCGCGCTGCTGCAGTCCTGGAACTTCCCCGAGCGCCTGTGGGCCGCGTTGCTGCCCACGCATGCGCCGCACGGCGCGCCCGGCGAATTGTCGGCGATGGTCGACGTCGCGCGCGGCCTGGCCGCTGCGCTGGATGCGCAGCGCGCGCTGCAGGAACTGCCGGGCCTGTGCATGACGGCCCTGCGCCTGGGGCTCGACCAGGCCTCGCTGCTCGCGTTGCTGGACCGGGTGCGCGCGGATTTCGCCGAACTGGCGGCGATCCTGCGCATCCGGGTGTCGCCGGAGCAGGCGCGGCGCGAGTTCGATCGCCTGCGCGAGCGTCTCGGCCCGACGGCCGTGCAGGCGCCGGGGCAGGAGGGCTGCAGCGTGCTGCTGGCCGGACCGCTGGCGTGCGACCGCGACGACGTGCGGCAGGCGCTGCTGGCGGACGGCCTGAGCGTGCTGCTGGAACCCGACCTCGGCGCCGCCTTCGAACGCGCCCGCGCGGCCTTGCCGGACGCCGTGGTCGTCGACGTCGAGCAGTTGTCGATGCCGGCCGACGAGTTGTGTCGACTCTGGCGCGAGCGCGACAGCGCGCGCCTGTACCTGCTGCTGCTCGGCGGCGGTCTCGAAGGCGGGGCGCTGGTGCAGGCGCTGCGCGCCGGCGCCAACGACGCGCTGCCCGCCACGGCGAGCGCCGAGGTGGTGGTGGCCAAGCTGCGCCCCGGCGTGCGCATGGCGCGCTTGATCCGTTCCCTGGAGAACGAGCGCGCCCAGGCGCACGGACGCCAGCGCGAGCTGGCGGCGTTGAACGTGCGCCTGCGCGAGGCGGCCTACAGCGACGAGCTCACCGGTCTGCCGAATCGCCGCGCCCTCGATGAGTTCCTGGCGCGTGCCTGGGATCACGCACGGGAGCAGCGCGAGGCGCTGAGTTGCGTGCTGCTCGACCTGGATCATTTCAAGGCGGTCAACGACACCCACGGACACGACACCGGCGACCGCGTGCTGCGTGCCGTGGCGCGCGTGCTGCGCGAGCATTGCCGCGACGACGACCTGCTCGCTCGCTGGGGTGGCGAGGAACTCGTGCTGGTGTGCCCGGGCGTGAGCGCCGCCGTCGCGGCCGCGCTGGCCGAGCGCATGCGCGTCGCCGTGCAGGGCTTGTCGGAGGATCTTCCGGCGGTGACGCTGTCCGCCGGCGTGGCGCAGGCTGTGCCGACGCATGCCGACGGCGTGGACGCGCTGCTCAACGCCGCCGACCGCGCGCTGCTGCAGGCCAAGCGCGAGGGTCGCAACCGCATCGTGCTGGCCGAGCACGCGCCCGGCAGCGGGCGCTGAGCGCGCGCAGCCGGGCGGCGCATCAGGCGCCGTGGCTGCCGAAGGTGGAGTGCTCGCGCTGGATTTTCAGGTCGATGATGAACAGCGCACGCGCGGCGTCCTCCTGGCGCGCGCCGGGCCGGCAGGCGAGCACGCTGCCGGTCTCCCAGTCGCGGCCCATCGCGCCGTCGTCCGCGCGTTTCAGCGACACCAGCTGGCCGATCGCCAGCGGGTGGTCGAACAGCAGGCGCAGTACGCTGGCCTCCGCGTCCCCGACCTGCAGCGCCCGCTGATCGATCCCCGCGCCGCCGCTGCCCACGCGCAGGTGCACGGCCCTGGCGCGGCGCGTGCCGCGATTGTCCAGGCGCAGGGTCTGGGTCGACTCGAGCAGTCGGCTGAGCTCGGGGTCCGTCCAGTCGACCTGGGTCATTCTGCCGAGGGTCGGATCCTTCTCGTCGCGCATCATGGCTGGCTCCCGATGGCCTGCGTCCGTCGTGCCGCTGCACTCGCGCAAGGCGACGCAGCGTGTGCGTCCAGCATAGCGCCGTCGCGGCGCATGCGGGAAGGCCGGCGACGCGCGGGCCCGGCTCAGCCGAGATAGGCGATGAACAGGCCCTCGTCGCTGGCTCCGCGCTGACCCGGCCGGCACAGGCGCACGCGGTAGGCGCGTGCCGGCGCGTCGGGGCGATCGGTGTGGCGCACCACGACCGCGGCATCGACCGTCAGCGCATGTTCCAGCGACACGGTGAGCTCGCGCTGGTCCTCGGTTTCGCGCAACACGGCAGCGTCGATCCAGTCGTCGCTGCCCTCCAGTCGCAACTGCAGGCCCATCGGCTCACGTTGCAACCAGAGCGATTCCAGCAACTGGTTGACGCGTCGCCCGGCATAGCTCCAGGCGCCGCGGCCGGGTTTCAGGGCATCCTGCACCGGCGCGCGCTGTCCCTGGTTCGCGAGGTCGATCAGACGCGCCAGTTCCTGGTGCCAGTGGTCGTGCCACATGCGCAGGTCGTCCAGGGTGTCGGCCATGCCGGGCAGATCCACGAAGCGCAGCCACACGCCGACGTCGCAGGCGAAGGAACCGGCGGCCTGGGCCGGATCTCCATAGTCGGTGACGCCTTCCACGATCTCCTGCAGGTGGCGCTTGGCGCGCAGCCGTTCACGCGCCCACATCTCGGAAACTTCGTAGTAACTCTTGCCCTGCTGATTGCCGATCATCGGCAGCATGATGGTGCGTCGGTCGATCGCGCCATCCTCGGCGAAGCCGCTGCGATCGACCGGGGCCGGGCGTACGAGCTGGCGCAGGCGCGCCAGCAGGCGCGACAGCATCGAAGGGCGGGACTGCTGAGGGGAGGCTGGACGGCTCATGCGTCTAGCATACGAAATCCCGACGCTGTCGCCAAAGGTTCCTTGCTGCGACACGTTGCCCGTGTTGCAGCCTGCTAGTGTCCTGTTCCGTAAATACCTGGCATTTCGTTCGTGTGCCTGCGGGAGCGATCGCCGGCCGCCCGCACCGGGTCAAGACTGGGCGTCCTGACCCGGTGCGGGCGGCCGGCGAGGACCCCGCAGGCGCCGAACCCTTCGGGCTGGGCCGTATCGGGGCGCATGCTGCGTTGCGGCCACGGGGCCAGGCACCCAGCCTGGACCCGCGCCCGCGCCTTGCCTGCGCCCCGATACGACCCAGCGAAATGACAGGTAGTTACGGGACAGGACACTAGAGAAAAGCCAGGCGCACCGCGCCCCAGTGGCGCGTCCCGACGCGTACCGGACGCGACAACTCGCGCATGATCTCGCCGGTGTCGCGGCTGTAGACCTGCAGCAGGAAGTCGCGCGTGTTGCGCGCCGCGGCAATCCCCACGGGATCGTTGAACAGACGGCGCGAGCGGTTGCCGGCCAGATCGCGCGCCGGGTCTCCCGTCAGCGGCTTGTCGAATTTGGAGTTGTGCGCGGCGGCATAGCCGTTGCGGTCGACCAGCAGCACGAACACGTACTGGTCGGACAGCGCCAGGTAGCGGTCCTGGATGGGCTGGATCTCGCGCTTGAACCACTCGGTGAAGCGGCAGTCGTACTTCGGCGGCTGGGTTCCCGCGACCGGGCGGTACTGCTCGTCGAACAGGTCGGCCTCGGACAGTTCGCGGCCTTCGACGGCGCGCTGCAGCCGCGCCTGCAGTTCCGCGACCACCTGCTCGAGGGTGCTGAGCACGCGGCTGGCCGCCGAATCCGTGCGGAACAGCGTGCCGGAATCGAACAGGCGCTGGCTTTTCTCGACGGCCAGGTCGAGGGCCGAGGTGATGCGCTCGCCGCGTTCCACGCCGCGCTGCGCATCTTCCTGCACCTGATGCGCCATGGCCTGGAAATGCTCGTCCACACGGTGCAACTGCTCGGACTGCAGCGACAGGTCGGAGGTCGCCGACGCGGTCTGTCCGGCGACCTTGCTGACTTCCCCCGCGATGTCGCGAAAACGCTCGGCGATCTCCTGCACGCTGTGCTGGCTGGCGTCCATGCGCGACGAGAAGTCCTCGGTGCCGTGGCTCACCTGCTTCAACGATTTGCCGATCTTGTCCACGGACTGGCCGATGCGCCCGACCGACTGCTCCGCCGTCTGCGCGAGCTTGCGGATCTCGTCGGCGACCACCGCGAAGCCACGCCCGGCCTCGCCGACCCGAGCCGCCTCGATATTGGCGTTGAGCGCGAGCAGATTGGTCTTTTGCGCGATTTCGCGAATCACGGCCATGTGCTGCACGATGTCGCTGAACTGCTGTTGCAGGCGGTCGACCTCGCTGCGGTTGCCCGCGTTGTGCGCCACCAGTTCGGTGAACAGGTCGCGCATGGCCTGCGTCTGGCGCGAGCCCTCGGACGCAAGGCCGTCGATGCGCCCGGACTCGGCGTCGACCTCGCGCAACTTGCCCAGCAGCTGCTCGGTGCCGAGCACGA
Source organism: Pseudomonadota bacterium (assembly GCA_021815805.1). Taxonomy (GTDB): domain Bacteria; phylum Pseudomonadota; class Gammaproteobacteria; order Burkholderiales; family Burkholderiaceae_C; genus Thiomonas_A. The sequence goes on from JAKAZQ010000037.1 coordinate 7,273, forward strand.
TCTCGCGCAGTTCGCTGCCCACCGCGTCCAGCCGCGAGGTGTGCTCCTGCGACTGCTGCTGGCTCTCGGCGAGGGCGCTGCGGGAGTCGAAGCGCAGGCGCGCCACGGCGTAGGCCACCTCGGTCGCGCCATCGGTGACGACATCCACGAAGCCGCGTTGCAGTTCCAGCAACTGGCGTTCGGCGGCAGGCAGGCTCCGGATCGCGGCGTCGCGCAGATCCAGGGGACGGGTGACCAGCCATGCGGCCAGGTCGGCGGAAGGGGCGGAGCCGTCCATGGGAAGCGTCTCGATCGGGTGGGGGCGGTACAGCGTCTCAGGCTTGCCTGTGCGGGCTCACCGCCTTGCGGATGGCCGCGCCGAGTTCCTCGGCGACGAACTTGGAGACATAGCCTTCGGCGCCGACATTGCGCGCATGATCCTCGTTGGCCTGTCCCGTGAGCGACGAATGAATCACCACCGGCACGCGGCGCAGGTGCTCGTCCTGCTTGATCTGGCGCGTCAGCGTGAAACCGTCCATCTCGGGCATTTCCAGGTCGCTGAGCACGACCGCGACCTTGTCCGTGATCGACTTGCCCTCGACCTGCGCATCGTGCGCCAGCGCGCGCAGGCGATCCAGCGCCTCCTTGCCGGTCTTGGCCATGATGTACGGGGCCTGCAGCGCCTGCAGCACCTTCTCGATCTGGCTGCGCGCGACGAACGAATCGTCGGCCGCCAGGACCACCGCGCCGGGAGGCAGGTCGAGTCGGCTGCCGACGCGCGCGGCATCGACCTCCGAGACGCGCGACGGCAGCACGTCGCGCAGCACCTTCTCGACGTCCAGCACCAGGGCGAGGCGGCTTTTCTCGTTTTCCGCATCCAGCCGCGCAATGCTGGTGACCATGCCGCCCACCGCATTCGCCTCGGCCGACAGCACGCGACTCCACTCCAGGCGCGTGATCTCCTCGACTTCCTCGACGGCGAAGCCCTGCACCGAGCGCTCGTACTCGGTGACGATCAGGATGCTCAGATTCTTCGGCTTGCAGCCGACCACCGCCGGCAGGTCGATCACCGGCACGATCTGGCCGCGGATGTTGGCCACCCCCAGCACGTGCTGCGGCGCGCCCGGCATCGCCGTCACCGTGGGCATGACCAGCGCCTCGCGCACCTTGAACACGTTGATGCCGAAGATCTCCCGCCGGCCGCCGGGGTCATCGCCGAGCCGGAACAGCAGCAACTCGAACTTGTTGGTGCCGGCGAGGCGGGAGCGCTCGTCGACTTCCTGCAGGACGCTGGTCATTGTGGATTCTCCGTGGGACGAGGGCGACGCGGGCGTGAACCTCGGTCTCGGGCAATGGGGAAAGGATCGTAATCGGGTCAGGCCGCGCGCGGCAGCGACGGCGCGGCTGCGCCGGCCTGCACCAGGCGACGCAGTTCCTGCAGGCTTTCGACCAGCCCCTGCACGTGCGTGCCCACCGTTGCGAGGGCCTCGCCGGCAGCGCTGGCGGCGTCGCGTTGCAGCGCGGACTGTTCGCCCAGGGCCAGCACCGCCGGCTCCTGGCCCTGCACGGTGTCGAGCGCGGACTTCATGCTGCGCCGGGCATCCGCGAGCGCGCCCTGGGTGCTGCCGAGCAGCGCGCCCAGGCGCTCCACCTGCTGCACCGCAGCCTGCATGTCGCGTCCGAGTCCGCCGGAATCCTGGCGGATGGCCAGCGTCAGATCCTCGATGCGATTGGTGATCGACGCCGTCTTGCGCGCCAGGTTGCGCACCTCGTCGGCGACCACCGCGAAGCCGCGCCCGGCCTCGCCGGCGCGTGCCGCCTCGATGGCCGCGTTCAGCGCCAGCAGGTTGGTCTGGCTGGCGACTTCCTGGATGCTCGCGGTGAGCTGTTCCACGGTGTTGACCGATTCGACGAACGACGCCAGCTTCTCCTGGGTCGACGCGATGAGACCGTTGACCGCGCGTACCTCGCGCTCCACGCCCTGCAATGCGTCGCCGCTGCGGCCCACCGCCTGGGCGCTGTCGCCGGCCTGCACCTGCGCCTGCTGCAGGCCTTCGTGGGCCAGGCGCGCCGCCTCGGCGCTCTGCGACAGGTGCTGCTCATGATCCTGCAGGCGCTGCGCCAGCGACGCCAGCGCCTGACGCAGCGCGCCGACCTTGTCGTCGGCGCCGGTCAGCGGAGCGTGCAACGGCGCCAGGCTCGTCGCCTGCCCGCACAGGGTTTCGCGCAGCGCCAGGAAGCGCTGCGCCCACATCGCGCCGTCGACCAGGCTGAGGGCGCCCACGGCGCCGCCGTCGGCGCTTTCGAGCAGGCTCAGCACGGCGCCGAGGACGTTTTCGCGATCCGCCTTCAGGCGCGCCAGCAGGCCCGCCTGCGGATCGGGGCGCGCGTCCACCGCTTCGAGTTCGGCGCTGCCGGACGCTGCATCGTGGAGCGCCGGCGCCGGCGCCGGGGCGGCGGGGTTCAGGGGCATGTCGCCCGGTGTCGAGGCATTCATGGCAGGTCAGCGGGAGTGCAGGGCGGTGCCCACGTCGAGTGCGGCGAACCAGTCGATGAAGCGCTTGACGTTCTCGCCGGTGTAGATGGCCCCGTGCTGCGGGCAGAGGAAATCGATGTCGAGGCGCGACACCCGCTCGCACCAGTCTCGCTTGGCCTCGTTGCTCGGCATCCAGCGCCTGTGGAAGTACTCGGCGTGCCGGATGTGCTCGTCGAAGGCCTTCGGCGAGTCCACCTCGCGACGGCTGACGAAGGGTTCGTGGCCGGGCGGCAGCAGCGCCGCGCCGACGTCGCCGCTGAACAGCACCTTGGCCAGCGGGTCGTACAGATGGAAATTCGCCGAAGCGTGCAGATAGTGCGCCGGGATCATCTGCAGACGCGCCGATCCGAGCTGGATCTCGCCTCCCTCGTCGGGAATGCCCTGCAGGTTCGCGTCGAGCGCGCCGTAGTGCCGGATGAAGCCGATCCACAGGCGCGAGGTATGCCAGGTCACGCCCTTGTTGGTGGCATTCCACAGCGGCAGGCTGGAGGCGATGTCCGGATCCTGGTGACTGACGAACGCCGCCTCGATGCTCGATGGCGGAAGCGCGTCGACGAGGGCCGCGAACACCTGCGGAAAGACCTCGAATCCGCCCGGGTCGCACAGCAGGGTGTGGCCGTCGACATTGCACGCGTACACGTTGGAGTCGATGACCCGCGTTTCCTCCTGGTCGTAGACGATGTACCAGTGATGCGACCCTTCGGAGTAGAACTTGTAGGTTTTCACGGCAGAACCTTATCGATTTGTTCGGCATATTGACGCAGCAGATCGCGCACCTGCGCCACCGCGTTGTCCATGTCCGCCGACACCTGCGCCAGTTGCGCGCGGGCATCGCCCTTCAGGGCCGCCTCGATGCGGCCGTTCACCACCACGTACTCCAGTTCGGCGACCACGCCCTCGAAACGCGCCAGTGCCTGGCGCAGTCGGGTGCCGGCATGCAGACTCTGCTCGGCGCGCTGCTCCAGATTGATGCGGTGATTCTGCAGCGTCTCGTCCAGTGCGGGCGCCTGGCGCCGGATCTCGTCGGCCAGGCCGTTGAGCTTGTCGATGTGCGAGGTGTCGCGCAGGGTCTGCATGAAGCCCAGCATCAGCGGCTGGATGGCCTTCTGCACATGGGTGGCGGCGGCCTGCAGTTGCTGCGCGCCTTCGCGGAACGACTGCGCCACCACGCCGTAGCCGGCGAGTTCCTTGCCGTGGCGCTTGACCAGCACCTGCGCGTTCAGCGCCTTGCGGTCGATCTCGCGCAGCCGTCGCTGCAACTGGCCCTGGAACGAGAAGGTGGCGTCGGCCACGCCCAGGATGCTGTGACACAGACGCTCCGCCGAGTTCAGCGAGGTGTGCGACAGGGTGCTCGTGCTCATGCTGCGCCCCTAGGCCGCCTGCGCCGTGCGCATGGCACGGGTCAGCGCGGCGATGTCGAGAATCAGCACCACGTCGCCGCCGCCGGAGATCGTGGCGCCCTGGTACCAGGAGGATTGCGAGGAGATGTCCAGCGGCTTGACCACCGAGTCCTCGGTGCCCAGCGCCTCCGAGACGACGAGCAGGCCGTGCTCGGTGAGAATGCCCTCGCAGGCGTCGTGGCCGAGGCGCAGCCCGGTGCCCTGCAACTGCTGCCCGAGGTCGATGTACGGCACGATGCGCTCGGCCCCGACCTGCGCCATCAGCCGCCCGGAGATCGAGTGCACCTGCTCGGGGTCGATTTCCATGAGGTTGTCGACCACCGACACCGGCAGCGCGTAGGTCTCGCGCCGCAACTTGAAGTACAGCACCGGCAGCACCGCGAGGGTCAGCGGCAGTTCCAGCGCCAGCTCCGTGCCCTGGTTGGCGCGCGTCGTGATGTCGACGCGCCCGCGCAGGCCCTGCACCGCCGAGCGCACCACGTCCATGCCGACGCCGCGCCCGGACATCTCGCTGACCTGCTCCTTGGTGGAAAAGCCGGGCAGGAAGATCAGGTCGAGCATTTCACGCTCGCTCAGGCGTGCGGCGTCGGCCTCCGCGATCAGCCCCTTCGACAGGGCCGACTGCACGATGCGGTGGCCGTCCATGCCGCGGCCGTCGTCGCTGACCCGGATCTGCACCTTGTCGCCGAGGTGCACCGCCTGCACGCGCAGCACGCCTTCCTCCGACTTGCCGGCCGCGACCCGCTGCGCCGGCGGCTCCAGGCCGTGGTCCAGCGCATTGCGCACGAGGTGGATCAACGGCCCGGACAAGGCGTCGATCACCGTCTTGTCGATCTCCACGTCCTCGCCGGTCAGTTCCAGGCGAACCTTCTTGCCGAGCGCGCGGCTGGCGTCGCGCACCACCCGCGGCAGGCTCTGGAACAGGCGTTTGCAGGGCTGCATGCGCAGGCGCATGACCGTGTTCTGCAGGTCGTTCACCGCCAGGTCGGTCTCGCGCGCCAGGCGCGCCAGGGTCTCGTCGCTTTGCCCGATGCGCGCCACCGCGGCCGACAGACGGTTGCGCAGCAGCACGAGTTCGCCGACCTGGTTCATGGCCTGGTCCAGGCGCGCCGAGTCGACACGGATGGTGGTTTCCGCGGCATCCTGCGGCGGCGGCGCTGCCGCGGACGCCGCCGCGCGGGGCGCCGCCGCCGCGCCGCCGCCACCGCCGGCCGCCGCCTGGGGTGCATGGGGCGCATGGGGCGGCGCCGGGGTCGCCGAGTCGGTCACCGGCAAATCGTCGGCGAACACCTCGACCACGGCATCGGCGGCCAGCGCCGTGCCTGGCGCCACGCCCTTGCCGTACACGGTGTCGAGCATGCGTTCGAATTCGGCCTCCAGGTCCTCGCCCGGCGCAGCCGGCGCCGGCGCGGCAGCCGTCGCGCTTTTCTTCTGCACGTACAACCCGGTCTCGCCGCCGTCCCGCGCGCGCGGCTCCGCCCACGTGCCGTCCGTGGCGCCCGCGTCGACGACCTCGCCGGGCCCGGCGCGCGGCGCCTCGGGCGCCGCATGGTGCACGTGGCGCGGCGCCGGCTGCTCGCCGTTCGCGTAGGCGCGCACGAGGGCGCCGAGATCGCCCGGCCCCGGAGTCGGGTTCTCCCCCTGGGACATTTCCCCGAGCATGCGCTCGATCACGTCGGTGGCGCGCAGGATGGTGTCGATCATGCCGGCATCCGCCAGCAGCTTGCCGCCGCGCAGCTTGTCGAGCAGATCCTCGAGGTGATGGCACCACTCGACCATGTTCGACGCCTCGAGAAATCCGGCGCCGCCCTTCAGGGTGTGGAAGGCACGGAAAATCGCGCCGAGCACAGCACCGTCGCCGGGGGCTGCCTCCAGACGCAGCAACTGGGTCTGGGCGTCCGCGAGCAGCTCGCGGGATTCGGCCAGGAATTCCTGCAGGATGTCGTTGTCCATCGCGCTTTGTGCCGGATTGTTCGTTCGATCGTCGGTGCTGGCTCGTGGCGTGCGCCGGCCTCAGAGTCCCAGCTCGGACAGCAGGTCGTCGACGTCGTCCTGGTCCAGACGGCCGGCGCCGAAGGTGTCGTCCGGCACGGCTGCCGGTTGCAGGTGTGCCGAGGGCAATGCGTCCTGATCCATTTGCGTCAGGGCCTCCTGGATGCGCGACTCCACCGCCTGCAACAGCGCGATGGTCTTTTTCAGGCGCTGGCCGGTGAGGTCCTGCCCCTGCTGCGCGGTCAGGATGGCCTGCAGGTGGAGTTCCAGGCGCTGCAGCGGCTGGTCGATCGGGCCTGCCGCGGCGGCGCGGATGCTGCGCAGTTCGGCCTGCGCCGACTCCACGGCCTCCAGCGTGCGCAGCGCCTGCTGTTCGCTCAGGCGCAGCACCTCCTGCAGCGGGTGGCTGGCGCCGGGCAGGTCGCTGGAGGCGCTGAGAATGCGCTGCACCCCCTGGGTCAGCAGCGCGTCGGCCTCGCGCAGGCTGAGCAGCGCGTGGCCGCCGGTCTCGGGCGCGCCCGTCATGGCGTGGCCCCTGCGCGCAGGCGGTGCAGGATGCCGTCGATCTTCGCCTTCAGCACATCGGCCGGGAACGGCTTGACGATGTAGCCGTTGACGCCGGCCTGCGCCGCCGCCAGGATGTTGTCCTTCTTGGCCTCGGCCGTGACCATCAGCACGGGCAGGCTGCGGATGCCCGGCTCGCTGCTGGCGCGGATCGCGCGCAGCAGGTCGATGCCCTGCATGTTGGGCATGTTCCAGTCCGTGACCACGAACTCGATTCCGCCGGCGTGGATCCGCTTGAGCGCCTGCACGCCGTCTTCCGCCTCGTCGATCGTGCCCGTCACGTGACCGGTCTGCATGAGCAGGCCGCGCACGATGCGACGCATGGTCGGGAAATCGTCGACAACCAGGAATTTCAAGAAAGTCTCCGGCAGGGCAGATCGGTGGGGATTCCGCCTGTGAGAACGACACGCGGCGCGCGGACTTGAATCGCTGACGCGGCGCCACTGCCGGCGATGGCGAGCCCGGGCAGCGCCGAGGCATCTCGCAATTGTGCGCTGGCCGCGAAGGCGCGCCAAACCCGCTGCGAAGCGATGTCGCGATAATGCCGCAAGGATACGGCGGCGCGCCGTCCAGGCTCGCACATCGCAAGACCGCAGCGTCGCGCAACCGGTACCATCCGCACAGGAACCGTCGGCTGAGGCCGCACCCCCAGGGCGCGGCTCCGGCATGCAGCGGGTTTCGGCAGGCGGCGCGATGCTGTCCGGCCGGCGCCCGGCCCGCGATGCCGCGCTGCTGCGCGGCACGCACCCTGAAACGCGATCCCCATGTTCTTGCTGATTGGTTATGTCTTGTCGTTGGCCGCGATCTTCGGCGGCTACATGGCCGAGGGCGGTCACCTCGGCGCGCTGGTGCAGCCGTTCGAGCTGCTGATGATCGGCGGAGGTGCCTTCGGGGCGTTCTTCGCGTCGACCTTTCCGAAATCGTTCAAGGCGACGCTGAAGGCGCTGCCCACGGCGATGAAGGGCTCGACGTACTCCAAGGCCGCCTACATGGAATTGCTGTCGCTGCTCAACGATTTGTTCACGCGCATGCGCCAGAACGGGTTGATGGCCATCGAGGGCGATGTCGAGGAGCCGCACAACAGCGAGATCTTCAAGAAGTACCCGCACATTGCGTCGGACCACCATGTGCTGGAGTTCATCACCGACTACCTTCGCCTGATGATCGGGGGCAACCTCGGGGTCATGGAGATGGAGAACCTGATGGACGTCAACATCGAGACGCATCACCGGGAAGCGGAGATCCCCATCCACGCGATGACGCGCACCGCCGACAGCATGCCGGCCTTCGGCATCGTGGCGGCGGTGATGGGCGTGGTGCACACCATGGCCTCGGTCACCCAGCCGCCTTCCGTGCTGGGCGAACTGGTCGGCGCGGCGCTGGTCGGCACCTTCCTGGGCATCCTGATCGGCTATGCGATCCTGGCACCGGTGGCCGCGCGCATGGAGGATCGCGCGCAGGAAGGAACCAAGATGCTCGAGTGCATCAAGGTGGCGCTGCTGGCGACCATGAACGCCTATCCGCCGCAGGTCGCTGTGGAATTCGCGCGCAAGGTGCTGTTCACGAACGAGCGTCCGACCTTCACCGAACTGGAAAGCCACCTGCGCGAAGCCAAGGGGAAATAAGCCATGGCCGAGGCCAAGCCGCAGCCGATTGTCATCAAGAAGGTCAAGAAGGTCGTCGCCGGGGGCCACGGCGCCGCCTGGAAGATCGCCTACGCCGACTTCGTGACGGCGATGATGGCCTTTTTTCTGCTCATGTGGCTGCTCGGCTCGTCGACCAAGGCGCAGTTGCAGGGCATCGCGAAGTACTTCCAGCAGCCGCTCAAGGTCGCGCTCGAAGGCGGCCCCGGCGCGGGTTCGGCGACCTCGGTGCTGAACGGCGGCGGCACCGACCTGACCCGCACGGTCGGCCAGGTACGCAACGGTGCGACCCCCGGCACCACCGTCAGGCCGAACGCAACGACCACCGTGGTGGTGCGGGCCGAGCAGATCGATCGCGCCAACCTGCAAGCGCTCAAGCGCGAGCTGGAGCAGCAGATCCGCATCAATCCGCAGCTCAGCGCATTCCGCAACCAGTTGCTCATCGACATCACGCGCGACGGCCTGCGCATCCAGGTGGTGGACAGCGACAAGCGGCCGATGTTCGCGCTCGGCGGCGCGACGCTGGAGAGCTATGCGCGCAACATCTACAAGGACATCGCACCGACCCTGAACAGCCTGCCGAACATGGTCAGCATCACCGGGCATACCGACGCGCTGAACTACCAGAACCATGGCGCCGGGTACAGCAACTACAACCTGTCGGCGGATCGCGCGAACGCGGTGCGTCAGGTGCTGGTGCAATCGGGCCTCGACGAGGCCAAGGTGCTGCGCGTGGTCGGCATGGGCTCGGTGGCGCCGTTCGATGCCGGGAACCCGAATTCCCCTCTGAACCGGCGGGTCAGCATCCTGGTGCTGACCAAATCCGCCGCCACGCGTATCCTGAAGGAGCAGGGGGCCGAGCAGACGGCTTCCACGGCGCCCGAGGCCGACGCGAAACTGGCTTCCGGTGCGGCCGCGACGGCGGCGCCGCCGGCCTCGGCCGCGCCGTCGCACGTGGGTCCGCCGCCGCCGTTGCACGTCGGCCCTCCTGCGCTGCCGGCGCCAGGCGTGTCCAGCTTGCCCGCGAAACCGTGATATCCGCCCTCAAGTCCTGCCGGATCGTGTCGTACTGATCAAAGAGCTTCGATGTTGGCGACCATGAACCCGATCCAGCAAACCTACACGCAGTCCGTCAGCGGTACGTCGCAGCGCGCCGAGGTGGCGCCGCAGCAGGTGGCGCCGCAGCAGGTGGCGGCACAGCAGGCGGCGGCACAGCGCGCCGGGGCCGCGCCCGCGGCGCCGTCCGCGGGTGCCGCAGCGGGGGAGACGGTGTCCATTTCCGAGTCGGCGCGCCAGTTGCTGGCAAGCGCCGCCGCGCAGCCCGGGACGACGGCGTCGCCGCAGCGCCTGCAGGCGCTGCGCCAGGCCATCGCTTCGGGCAGCTACGCCGTCGATGCACGCGGCATCGCGCGCGGGCTGTTGCGCGACAGCCGCGCGCTGGCCGGCGCCGGCGGCGGCGCGGGATCCGGCGCCTGACGGCGCGCGCCACGCCATGCCGGCGCCCTCCGACCCGCGCCAGACGCTGGCCGGCGCCATCGCAGCGGATCTGTGCGATGCGCTGGAGCAACTGCTGCAGTTGCTGCAGACCGAACTCGACACGCTGTTGCAGCATCACGATGCGTCGCGCATCGAGCAGCTCGCCGCGCGCAAGAGCGAGCTGTGCGCTCGCATCGACGCGCTGCAGCAGCGCAGTGCGCCGGAGGTTCCGGATGCGCCGCGCCTGCGCGATCTGGCGCGCGAGGTGGCACAGGCCAATCAGCGCAACGGCGCGGTACTGGCGGCGTTGATCCGCAACACCCAGGGCGCGCTGAACGTGCTGCGCGGTGCGGCGGGCGCCGACCGCGGCGAGGTCTACGGGCCGCGCGGCCGCAGCGTCGCGGCGGGCACGGCCAAGCCGCTGGGCAGCGCCTGAGCGGCGCCGGCGTCCAGGCCCGTCGCGGAAGCCCACGGCATGCTCATCCTGAGTCGTCGCAGCGGAGAGGCCATTCGCATCGGCAAGGACATCCGCATCGTGGTCGTGCAGCTCGGCGGCGGCAAGGTGCGCCTGGGCATCGACGGCCCGCGCGATCTTCGCATCCTGCGCGAGGAGCTGTACGACATGGTGGCCGGCTTGAACCAGCGGGCGCAGCGCGCGGATCCGGGCGCGCTGGATCAGTGGCTGCAGCAGCCGCCTGCGCCGGCCAAGCCGCGGGAGGGCGAGTGATGGCCGAGGTGTACCGCACCCGCCTCGGGCTGGTCGAGGTCGCCCCGCACCAGCGCTGGAGCTGTGCGCAGCCGCTGGCCGGATTCGAGCAGCTGCGCGAGTTCGTGCTGCTGCACGTGCCGGCGCAGGGGCCGTTCCTGTGGCTGCAATCGCTCGAGGTGCCGGATCTGGCCTTCGTCGTGTGCGATGCCGCCTGCTTCGGCCTGCGCTACACGCCGACTGCGGAGTTCGATCCGCGCGATCTGCTGGCGCCGCCCTGCGTGCTGGTCATGCTGCCGAGCCAGCCTGGCGAGGCCTTGCGCGTGCACGGCCAGGCGCCGCTGGTGTTCGACGTCGAGCAGGCGCGCCTGCGCCAGCAGGTGTTCGAGCCCGAGCAGGTGGCCGGCGACGGCGCCTGGGTCGGACCGGCCGCGTGCGCGCGCGTCGACGCGCGCTGGGCCGAGCGCATCATCAGCGTGCAGCCGCTGCCGGCGCAGCAGCGCAGCAGCGCCTGATCAGAGCCGGCTGTCGGGGACGATCTCGCGATCGCGGCGGTACACGTAGCGCTGCAGCACCACCTCCTGGCGCGGCGGCAACTGCTGGAACTGCAGGCCCAGCAGGTAGCCGGCACTGCGGTGGGTGGTTGCACGCAGCGGCTTGACGAAGCGCACCAGCGCGGCGCAGCTCAGCGTGCTCTGGTCGATCCGGCACGACACCGCGTCGATCCAGTCGTTCACCGCCGGGGGCGCGCTGCCGTCGTCGCGCACGCGCACGCGCATGCCGCTGATGCTCAGGTCGAGACACTCGGCGCGCAGCCTGGCGAAACCCCGGCGTCGCAGTTCCAGTTCCTGGATGTCCCGCGACTCCACGGGCACGCGCAGGTGCGAGCGGCGTTGCAGGTGGTACACCGCATGCGGCCAGCGCAGGCGCAGCGCCAGGCTGCCGTGCCAGCCCTGGCGCCCCTCGTAGACGCTGCGCAGCCCGGCATAGACGCCGGCCGCCAGGCCGAGGAAGAACACCTCGCCGCCGCGTTCCGGCACCGTCTCGAGCACCGGGCTCGGGTCGTCGAGCACGATGAATTCGCGCGCCGGGTCGACGTGCAGCAGGCGGGAAGTGCGCTCGTCGGCGTCGCCCGGCAGATACAGGCTCAGCCATTCGCGGCCCCGCAGCATCAGATCCAGGGTCTGCGACGAGCGCGAGCGCACCCTGAACGTGTCCTGGAACAGCGTGCGTACGATACCCTGCATGGACGTTCGTGGTGCTGCCGCCGCGGGCTCAGATGCCCAGGTTTTCCGCCCAGGCGAGGGCCTCCAGGTGCGCCAGCGCCACCGCCCGTTCGTCCAGTCCGAGCAGCGCGGCGTCGCGGTCGATCTCGTCCCAGTCCTCGCGCTCGCAGGCCAGCACGATGCGCAGGTAGGGGCCGAAGCTGCCCTGGCGCTCGCGCAGCGCAAGCACCACCTGCTCGCTCAGCGAGATCTCCTGCAGCGCCTTGTCCATCGGCACGCCGAGCATCACGTCGAGCATCGAGAACACGCCGGCGACGAAGGCGTTGTCGGCGTCCTCCTGCGACAGCAGGCCGCGCGCCAGCAGCTCCATCATTCGGCCGCGCGTGATCGCGACGCGCGCCTGACTGGAGGCCGCGCTGCTGCCCGGCGTCGTCGCCAGCAGCAGCACCAGCCAGCGAAGCAGCTTCTTGTAGCCGAGGATCACCACCGCATGGCGGAACGAGGTGATCTCGCTCATGAGGCCGAAGCCGGACGAGTTGATGTAGCGCAGCAGCTTGAACGACAACGTGGGGTCGTGCTTGAGCACCTCCTCGATGCGCGGCACCTCGGCCTGCTTGTTGACCAGGTCGATGAGCTGCAGCACCGTGGCGTAGGCCGGGTTGGTGACTTTCGCGCTGACGGTCTGCGGGCGCGCGAAGTAGTAGCCCTGGAACAGGTGCACCCCGGCGTCGAAATATTCCTGGAAGCTTTCCTGGGTCTCGACCTTCTCGGCGATCACGCGCAGCGACGGCAGCGCCTGCAGGCGGCGCATCAGCACCGGCAGCGCGCCCGCCGGCAGCGCCAGCACGTCGATCTGCACGAAGTGCAGCAGCGGCAGCCAGGCGGCGTAGGGCGCGGTCAGCGCATGCACCCCGCAGGCGAGCCGATAGCCCTTGTCGCGCAGCTCCTGCATGGCCGAAGCCGCCTCGGCGATGGCCTCGGCCTGGTCGTGCGGCGCGCGCGGCAGCTCGAGCACGATGCGCTCCGGAAACACGATTTCCAGGTGCTCTGCGCGCAGATCCTCGAGGCGCACGTTGATGAAGGCCAGCTTGTCGCCGAACAGGTTCTGCGCGGAGATGCTCGACAGCGCGTGGAACAGCAGCGCGGTGTCGGACGCCCGGGTGTGCTGGGCCGGCGCCTGCGTGCTGGTGGCCGACTCGCGCGCCAGCAGCTCGTAGCCGATGGTCTGCTGCTTGCGGTCGAGGATCGGCTGGCGCGCGACGTGCGCATAGCTCGCCTGCTGATCGTCCACGACGGATGGCGTCGCGCCTTGCGGAGTGGGTTCCATCGCGATGATGCGCAGAAGACGCCCGAACTCGGGGTCGGGCGTCGGGCCAATGTCAAATCCCCGGACTCGTGCGTCCGATCGTAGCAGGCGAATCCGGCTTGCGCGCGGGTGCGTCAGCGGGTCGCGTCCAGGCGCGCAGCCAGACGTCGAGATGATCCTCGAGCATCCACTGCGCGAGCACCTTTTCGCGCAGCGCGTCACCCTGCGCGCGCAGCGCCTGCGGCTCCGCCGCCGCGTCCAGGATGGCGCGCGTCCAGTCGCGGAAGCGGTTGGCGACGCGGGTGACCGGGAAGTCGCCCTGGTAGGGGGTGATGTCCGAGCAGATCACCGGGTAGCCGAGCACTCCGTACTCGAGCAGGCGCAGGTGGCTCTTGGCCTCGTTGAAGGCGTTGTGCTCGAGCGGAGCGACCGCCAGGTCGAGGTCCAGCGCGGCCAGTTTCTGCGCGTACTGATCCAGCGGAATGCCGGCATGGAATTCCCGCACCACGCCCTGCAGGGTGTCCGGGCACATGCCGAAGAACACCCAGTCGACGACCGCCGCCGTCTCGCGCACCACGTCGATGATGATCTCCAGGTCGCCGGCGTGCCCGATGCCGCCGGCCCAGCCGACCCGCGGACGCCGGCGCTCGGCGCGTGGCGGGCGCAGCCCGCCCCAGCGCGCGCGTTCGACGTAATTCGGACACACCACCACTTCGGCGCAGTAGTCGGCGTAGGCCTGGCGCAGCGGTTCGGTGGCGACGACCAGGCGGTCGCACAGCCCGGCGGCCCTGCGGAAGCGCTTGGCGATGTCCTTGTGGATGTGCGCACGGTGCACGCTTTTCAGCGGCAGGTTGGTGATCAGGTCGTCGATCTCGAACACCCGGAAGGCCTTGCTGTAGCGCGCGTTGCGCTCCAGCGCCTCGATCTGCGGCCACTCCATCTGGCGTTGCACGACCAGGCTGTCGGGCTGGATGCGCTCCATCTCCGCCGTATCGAACAGGCGCATGGTTTCCCAGCCCTGGGTCAGGCCGGCGCGATTGAGCGCGCGCATCGGCGCGATGATGCGGTATTCGCCGCAGCCCTCGCGGTCGGCCGGGTGCACCAGCAGCCGCGGGCGTGGATGCCAATCGGGATCCCAGGCCAGGCACGGCTGGTCGTCGATCTGGAACTCGGTGGTGGCCAGGCTGAGGCGTCGGTGGTACGCCGGGTCGCGCGCCAGCAGCGGCAGCCAGCGGTCGTACATCACGCCGCGCGCGTCGGCCGTGCGCTGCTGCCGCGCCTGCGCGTCGTCGCTTGGCGCGTCGCCGGCCGGCTCGGGCGAACCCTCGTGCAACAGCAGCGCGTAGGGGTCGAACACCACGCGCAGCCCCTGCCTGCGCACCTTCAGGCACAGGTCGATGTCGCCGAAGGCCGCGCCCAGGGAGGCGTCGTCCAGCCCGCCGACCTGCTCGAACACGCTGCGCCGCACCAGCATGCAGGCGCCGCTGACCGCCGACAGATCCTGCGCCAGCTGGGCACGGCCGAAATAGCCGCGATCCTCCGGCGCACGGCCGCTGAACGGCTGATCGCCCGGGCCGCGGATGCCCAGGATGACGCCGGCATGCTGGATCCTGCCGTCGGGCAGCAGCAGCTTGGCGCCGACCACGCCGACGTCCGGCCGCACGGCCTGGCTCATCAGCTCGTCGAGCCAGTCGTCGTGCAGCGCCGCCGTGCGGCTGTCGAGCAGCAGCAGGTACTCCCCGCGCGCCGAGCGCGCGGCCTGGTTGTACAGCAGCGGTCGCTGGAACGCTCCGGGAACGCGGATCACGCGCAGGCGCTCGCCCAGTTCCGCCCGCTTCGCCTCGATCGCCTGCAGATAGCGCACGGCGTCGTCGGCGCGGCTTTCGTTGTCGATGACCAGGATCTCGAACGCCGGATAGCGCGTCTTCTCGATCACCGACTCGATGCAGCGCTGCAGCAGCGGCAACTCGTCGCGCGTGGGAATCAGGATCGACACCAGCGGGCGTTGCTGCGGCAGCGGCCAGCGCACGCGGAACGACGGCGGAAACGGCCCGGGCTGCACCTGTGCGGCGATGCCGAGGCGATCGAAATGCGCCTGCAGCGCCGCACGCCCGGCCTCGAGCAGGCCGGGGATGTCCTTGCGCGTGTGGCCGGAGCCCTGCGTGCGGTGATACAGCACCTCGGGGACATGGCCGATCGCGGCGTCGCCATGTTCGCTGTCGCGCAGCTGTTCCCAGGCGCGCAGCAGCAGGTCGTAGTCCTCGGCGCCGTCGTGCGCCGCATCGAAGCCGCCGAGGGCCTCGAACAGGTCGCGCCGCATCAGCAGCAAGCCGCCGATGTAGGGCAGGCTGCGCAGGTAATCGAGATTGAAGTCCGGCTTGCAATGCGGATTCAGGTGGCTGCCGTCCTGTCCGAGCACGTCTTCGTCGGTGTAGACGACGCGCACCTCGGGATGGGCGACGATATGCTGCGCGACGCGGAACACCGCGTCCTCGGCGAGGCGGTCGCCGTCCTCCATGAAGCCGACCCACGCATGCTCGCCGCGCAGCAGCAGCGTGTTGGCCTGGCGCAGCAGATCGCCGGCGTGTTCGGTCGCCGGCAGCTTCAGCGTGTCGGCGTCCAGCCATTGCGGGCCGATGCCGCCGGCGGCGAGCGTGCCGGGCCTGCCGGCGGACGGCGGGAATACCGCGATCACGATGCTCGGCAGACGGCCCTGCGCCCGCCACTGCTCGGCGAGTTCGGCGGCCCACGCGCGCTCGCCGGGGAGCAGGCGCGACGCCGGCAGCCACGGGGTGAGCGCGACCGGTGCGGGTGCGGCAGCGGGTGCGGCAGCGGGTGCGGGACTCGGGGCCGGGGTCGGCGCCGCGCTCGGCACGCCGGCCGGCGCGGGCGCGGCCTGTTCGCGCGCCTGCAGTTCGGCGAGCAGTTTCGCGCGTCCGGCCGCCACGCCGGAGGCCTGCGCCGCCGGGTGGCGGGCGTAGATGGTCTGGTAGCTCTCGAGAAAACGGCGCTGGTGGCGGCCGAGCACGCTGTCGGCGACCGTGCGATGGTGCACTTCGACGGTCAGTTTCGGGATGTGCCGCAGCTTGCCGATGGCGGCGTAGCGCAACAGGAAATCCCAGTCCTCGAAATTGCCTAGGCGGGTATCGAACATGCCGATGCGCTCGATGATGCTGCGCCGGTGCCCCCAGGTGTTGATCGGCAGGTAGTTCGCGACCTGCAGGCGGTCGCTGGAGTAGCGGCAGTCGGCGAACTGCTTCTGGCGCGAGACCTCCTCGCAGCGGTCGTCGACCAGGCGCTCCACGACGTACGCCGATTCCGTGTAGCAGAAGGACACGGCGGGGTCGCGCAGGCATTCGACGAGGGACTCGACGTGCGTCGGCAGGAACACGTCGTCGTCGTCCAGGTAGGCGATGATCGCGCCGCGCGCCGCGCGCAGCCCCGCGTTCAGGGCCTCCGAGATGCCGAGGCTGGCCGCGTGGCGCACATAGCCCAGCGGCAGCTGCGGCGACAGCAGCTCGGCGCAGAGCCGTTCCACCGGCGGTCCGCCGTCGTTCACCACCACCACTTCCAGATCGCGAAAACTCTGCGCGCAGATGCTCGCCAGCGCACGTCGCAGCAGCAGCGGCCGATCCTGCGTGCGCACGATCACCGACACCAGCGGACAGCGGTCGCCGGAACGTGTCGGGCCCGGCGACGAGAGCGTCACCACGGGCGCGGCAGCGACTGCGGGCGCCGCCGCCGGCGGCGCCGGCGGCGCGGCGGGGCCTTGCTGCTGCCCGAGCAGCCGCGAGGCCAGCGCGGTCTGGCGCAGGATCCGCGCATAGGGGAAGCTCGAGAAGGCCCGCAAGCCGCGACTGCCGATTTCCGCGAGGGCGTCCGGCCGGGCCAGCAGATCGCGGCAGGTCTCGACCAGGTCCTCGTAGCGTGCCGCGACGATGGCCTGCAGCAGTTCCGGCGACGCCTCGGTCTGCTCCGAGTACTCGCTGACCACGACCTTGCCATTCGCGAGCAGGTAGCTCAGGCGCACCGCCTCGAGGATCTTGCTCGGGTGATAGTGGATGTTCAGGACGATCCGGGAGCGTTCGATGAGCGCGTCGAGATCCGCGCCGAAGCTGTTCGAGGTCGCGTGCACGTGGATGCCGGCGGCGCGCAGCGCGTCGAGGATCACGCGGCGTCGCTGGTTGATCGCGCCGTAGAACAGGACATCGATCGTCGGCTGCCTGGGCTGCAGCCTGGCGAGGCTGGCGCTGTAGCCGATCGGCACGTACTCCGCCGCGCCGCTGCCGCGCAGCCTGGCGATCACGTCGAGGTTCCTGCGGGAGTAATCCCAGACCTTCTTGTTCGCGAGAATCCCGGCGTAGTTCGCTGAAAAACGCGGCTCGTCGGCCTCGAGTTGTTCGAGGTTGTAGATGATGCAGTTGTCAGGGATTTTTGACAGCGAGGCGTCGTCCAGCTGATGCGCGCCCAGGATGATGTTCGGAACGTCGGTGCTGATCTGATTGACTGCCGGCCGGGCGTCGAGGCCGATTTCCGTCAGCGCAGCCACCAGGGCAATCTTGACGTGCTCGAAGAATGCACTGGGTCCATGCGTGTTCGGTTGAATCGATACGATCTGGACGGTCATGAAAGTGGCTGGTTCGTGGTGTCCGTGGGGGAGCCTTCAGCACGCGCCGCGCGCCTGCGGCGCGCGCGTCGTTGCGGCGCTGTCGCGCGCGGCCGGCTGCGCCGGGAGCCTGCATGGCACGAGGATATACGCTGCGCGTGGGCGCCCCGCGGCGCGCGCGGCCCGCCGCGCAGGCAGCAGGCGCGCGCAGCGCCGGCATCGCCGTCGACCGGCGGCGCAGTGCGCGTCGCTCACGCGGGAACGGGGGAGTGTTCGACCGGCGCGTGCCGCAACCGGTATTCCGCGCGCTCCTGCGGCGTGAGCGGGCGTTTCACGAGTTCGACGTTCATCGCGTCGACGGCGCGCGGCGTGCGCAGGATGGTGTCCTGGTCGACCTGCTGCTGGTGCAGCGAGATTCCGACCGGGCTGAGCACGAACTGCAGCGATCTGAGATCGAAGCGGTGGGAATCCCAGTTCATGTACCAGAACCAGTCGGTGTAGTACAGCCAGCTGCGTTCGTTGAATGCGCGCACGTGGGTCGGGTCCTGCCACGCCCCGAACGACAGGTCGTAGGGCACGTGCACGCGCAGCGCGCCGCCCACCCGCAGCAGGCGCAGGCAGGTGGTCATGGCGGTCATCAATTGCGTGACGTGCTCCAGCACGTCGTTGCAGATGATGGCCTCGAACGACTCGTCGGCGAGGCGCACGGTGCCGAAACGCTCGGTCTCGAACGAGAGCCCGGCCGCCGGCAGGGCCTGGTTGAGGTCGAACACGAGATCCGGGTTCCACGCGTCCGAGATGTCGATGTTGAGGCAATCGGGTTTCCAGTCCTTGCCGCTGCCCATGTTGATGACACCGGGTGCAGCGACCGCGCGGGCGTGGGACGGAGGTGTGGGCATGACGGAGGTTCCGGAAGCTGACGGGTTCAGATGTATTTGAACAGGCTCAGGCCCTGCAGCTTGGCGAATGCGCTTTCCGCCGCCTGCAGCGCGGTCAGGCTCTGCTGGTACTGGGTGATCACCTGCGGATAGTTGATGCTGGCGATGCTCGCCTGCTGGGTCTGCAACTGCAGGGTCGTGCCGGAATTCTGCGTCTGCACCGCCTGCACCTGCTGCAGCCGCGCGCCGATCGACGACTGGGTGCCGAGCAGCACCGTCTGCGCCTGATCCAGGCTGGAGATCGCGTTGGAGATGGCCTGGGCGCGCAATGCGCTGGTGCCGCTGGCCTGGCTGTTGCCGGTGCTGAAGGCCTGCTCCAGGCTGCTGAAGGTGGCGAACAGGCTTTGCGGCTGAGCCCCGGCGATGGTGAAGCTGTCGCCGGCGGCCGGCGTGCCGACGATCGGCACCTCGATGGCCGGGCTCGCCCCCGGCGGCAGGCCGATGCTCATGCCGGCGCTGAAGCTGCCGCTGGCCACCACGCCGGAGGCCGCGAATGCCGCGCCGCTGCCGCTGCTGACGCTGTAGTCGAGGCCGCCGCCGCTGGGCGCCGCACTGAAGCTGATGTGGTACTGCGTCCCGGCGACCAGCAGCACCTGCTGCGCCAGGCTCGGGTTGTTCACGCTGCCCGGGCCGAGGCTGGCGCCCCCGGTGTTGCCGCCGCTGGCCGACACGCTGAACGTGCCGTTGCCACCGGGGATGTTCATGAACACCGCGCTTCCCGGGTCGCCGGTGGCGGTGTTCAGGCTCGGGCCGAGCGCGAGCTGGTTTTGCGAGCCGTCGCCCTGGTAGAGCACCTGGCCGTTGGCCTGCAGCACGAAGGGCTGGGTCTGGCTACGGCTGCCGGCGAACACATAGTTGCCCTGGCCGTCCTGGGTATTGCCGTACTGCACGAGCTGCTGCAGGTAGCCCTGCATGGTGGTGCCGGCGTTCTGCAGTTCCTGGCCGTTGACCGTGCCGTTGTTCATCTGCAGCGCGAGCTGGCGCACCTGGTCCACCAGCGTCGAGACGCTTTGCAGCGTGGAACTCTCGAGTTGCAGCGATTGCTGGGCGTTGCTGCCGTTTTGCGTGTAGCCGGCGAGCTGGCCGATCTGCGCCGTCAGGTCGACGTTCTGCGCCACCGCCACCGGCTGGGCCGACGGGTCGACCAGCGCATTGCCGGTCGACAGCTGCTGACTCAGCGTGCCCAGCGTGGTCTGCTGCTGCAGGATGCCGCTGAGCCCGCCGGCGTAGAACTGGTTGCTGCTGATGATCTGCATCGAGGTCTCCGGCGCGGCGCCAGGCCGGTGCTCAGGCCGACTGCACCGCGGTGATCAGGGACTGGAACAGGCTGCCGCCGATCTGGATCGCGGTGGCCGCGGCCTGGTAGGCCTGCTGGTACTGCATCAGGCGTGCCGCCTCCTGGTCGAGATTCACGCCGGACGCCGACTGCCAGGCGCTGCTCGCCTGCTGCGCCACGGCGTTGGCGGCGCTGAGCGCGCTCTGCGCCTGCCCCCCCTGCGACGCGACCTGGCCGACCAGTTGCGTGTAGGCGTCCTGCAGCGACAGCGTGCCGCCGGCAAGCGTCTTGGCGCTCTGCAGCGCCGCCATGGCCTGCGCATTGCCGCCGTTGCCAGGGCCGCCCGGCGTGAGACTGAAGGTGTCGCCCGACACCGCCAGCGAGCCGCTGAGATTGACGCTCCAGTAGCTGCCCGACAGCGGCCCCGACGCGGCGTAGGGGATGTCGATGGTCGTGCCGCTGCCGCCCAGCGTGAGGCTGCCGCTGGCCAGCACGCCGGAACTGCCCGACGTGACCACGAAGCCGACCGTGGAACCACTGGTGCCGCCGCTGGTCAGCGTGACCTGCAGCGCCGTCGGCACCTGCACGCCGCCGAGCACCACGCTGCCGACTCCGCCCGAGGTCGTCGCGAACTGGCCGGACGACAGCACCAGGTTGCCGAGATTGGAGTTCACCACGCTGCCCGACACCGTCTGCCCCGCGCTGGCGACGTAGGGGGACGCGGCGGCGAGGGCACGCGGGTCGCTCAGCACGGCCTGGAAGCCGAGCGCGCCCAGGCGCGTGGGCAGGACCTCGAAACTGTTGCCGGAAGCCGCGCCGCTGACGCTGAGCTGCACGCCGTCGAACTGCAGCGTGGTGACGCCGCCGCTGCTGCCGGAACTCAGGCTCGCCGCCTGGCCCGTCGACAGGTTGGTGGCGCTCCAGCTGCTGCCGTTGAACTGCAGCTTGTAGTCGGCGCCGGTGAGCAGCGCGGCGTTGGCGACGCTGCCGCTGATCGCCGCGCCGCCGCTGTTGGCCGAGTCGGCCAGCACCTGCACCGGGCCCGACTGGAACAGCGGCGCCCCGAGGTTGCCGTACATGTCGAGGCCCTGGGCCTGCTGGTTGTTGATGGTCTGCGCCATGGCGTCGGCGATGCGCCCCAGCCCGTCCTGCGCCGGCTGCAGCACCTGGCTGCGAAACTGCAGCAGCCCGCCCAGCGTGCCGCCCTGCAGGCCCTGGCTGATGATCGCGCCGTTGGTGGCGTAGGCGACCTCGGCCTGCGACGGGTCGTAGGGGTTGGCCGCGGCCTGCAGCGCGAACGACTGGTTGGCCGACACCAGCACCTGCCCGCTGGTGGTGTAGACGCTGATCTGCGAGCCTTGCTGCAGCACGCTGACGCCGAGCTGCGCCGACAGCTGCGTGACAAGCTGGTTGCGCTGGTCGAGCAGGGTGTTGGGCTGGCTGGCGGTGGCGCTCAGCGAGCTGATGCGCACGTTCAGCGCGGCGATCTGGCTGGTCAGCGTGTTGATGCTGTCGATGCTCTGGCCGATCTGCTGGTTCACGCCGCTGGCGGCGCCCTGCAATTGCTGCGCGGCGTTGCTCAGGGTCTGCGCCAGGGTCTGCGCCTGGCTGATCATGGCCTGGCGCGCCGGGACATTCGAGGGGTCGGCGGCGACCTGCGCGACGCCGCTGGTGAAAAACTGGTTCACCGCCGTGCTCAGGCCCGAGTAGGTGCCGCCGAACAGGTTGACCACCGACTGCAACTGCGTGTTCAGGGTATTCGCCCCGCTGGCGCTGGCCGTCGCGCTCCAGACCTGGTTCTGCAGGTAGCCGTTGTAGCTGCGGGTGACCGTGGTCAGGTCGGTGCCGTTGCCCAGGTACAGGCCGCCGTACTGGCTCGCCGGCTGGGTGACCTGCACTCCCTGCTCGCGCGTGTAGCCCGGCGTGTTGACATTCGAGATGTTGTTGCCCGTCACCTGCAGCGCGTCCTGCGCCGCCAACAGGCCGGTGACCGCGTTGCTGACCAGACCGCTGACTCCCGACATGGCTCAACCCCTTCCCAGGCTGCCGCGGCCGGGCGCCGCACCCGACGGCCCGTAGACCGGCTCACGCGGGCGCTGCTGCGCCTTGTCGCGGGCCAGGCGCACCGCGTCGCTCCATACCTGCAGCGTGTGACGCAGCGCGTCGTATTCCTGGCGCAGCGCCTCGGCCTGCACGCGCAACTGCGCGTCGGGCACGCCGCCGCGGCCGGCCGCGCGCAGCGCGGTGAATGCCCCGAGGCGCTCGAGCAGCGGCTGCCACAGCGGGGCCAGCGTCCGCGCGGAAACGTCGCCGTCCATCAGCGCGAGGCGCTTGTCGCGCAGCATGCCGGTCAGCGCCGACAGCAGCGCGCGCTCGTCGCTCGTGGCGTCGGGTCGGGCAGGGCGGTGATCGGTGGAGTTCATGGTGCGCAAGACGGGGGTATGCAGGGACAACAACGTCACGGAAGCGCCGGACTTGAGCCGCCGGCCGACGCCAGCGAGGCCAGTGCGTCGCGCATGGTCGAGCCGTTGGCGACATCCAGCACCTTGCGCGCGTAGCCGGGATCGGTGGCGTAGCCGGCGCGCTGCAGCGCCTCGGCAAAGGCGCCGAGGTTCTGGCCGTGGCCGCGCACCGAGGCGTAGCGCGGCGACTCGAGCAGCGCGGCGTAGTCGTGCACGCTGGCCGACACGCTGCGATAGGCGCGAAACGCGGCCTCGCCGACGCGTTGCACGCCGCCCTCCACTTCGCGTGTCAGCGCCTGCAGCGAACGTCCGTGCCAGGCTGCCGACGCCTTGATGCCGAACAGGTTGTTGCCCGGCGCGTGGCGTCCCCAGCCGGTTTCCAGCGCGGCCTGCGCGAGGATGCCCAGCGGGCTGACGCCGAGCGCGCGTGCCGCGGCGCGCGCGCTCGGCAGGATCGCACCGAGAAAGGCGCGCGCCTGCTGCAGCGTGGCGCCGCCGGCGGCATCGGCCGGCGCCGTGGCGGGGCTGCCCGGGGCCGCGGGCGGCGCGCTCGTGACG
>JAKAZQ010000038.1 GCA_021815805.1 Pseudomonadota bacterium
GCCGAGCGCTACGACCTGCTGCGGGATTTTTTCCACGGTTTCGACGACCCCGCCGGCAGCCTCGAGCAGGGCGAGCAGCCGCGCCTGCGCACCCTGACCCTGCCGCCGGGTGCCGCGTCCATCGGCAGCGTGCTGCAGCAACTCCCGCTGCACGGCGCGCTGGCGCTGCAGGTGCGCCGCGCCGGTGGCCAGGTGGTGCAGCCCGACGACAAGCTGGTGCTGGCCGAGGGCGACACCGTGGTGCTGTCGGGCTCGCCGCAGCAACTCGCGCTGGCCGAGGATGCACTGCTGGGGGGCGACTGAGCAGGCGCGTCATGCCTGCCGCTGCAGCGGGCCCGTCATCGCGGCGCGCCGGCAGCGGCCGCGATCGCCCGGCGGCCGCGCCGCCGGCGTCGACCCGGCGCTCGGGCCCGAGCCGTTCAGCGGGCGCCTGCGCGCTTATATGTCCTGCTCATCGGGCAGCCGTATCAGCGCAAGACCGGTGAGGGCCGCGATGGCCTCGGCTGCCGCGTCGAGTTCGCCCGGGCGCGTGCCGATGACCAGCGTCGCCGCGCCATCGTGGGACAGCAGATGCAGCGCGGAACTCCCCGGGCCTCGCCCGGGCAGGGTATTGCGAAACGTGAGGGCCTTGGCCTCCTGCAGCGGGATGACCACCGCGTGCTCGCTGGTGGAAAATCCGACACGCCCAGCCGGAATGTCGCTCCAGACGATGAGCGAGTCCTGGCCGAGTGCCTTCAGGACCACTTCCGGGGGTTTTCGGATCCAGCGCGAGGACCGAAACAGCGCGCCGCTCCAGCATTCGCCGAATCTCCATGAAAGGCATTTCTGCCCTGCGCCCGTGACGCTTGCCAGGTTCTGGCAATAGGCATCGGTGAGAAATTGCGGATATTCCCGCTTATTGTTGATGAAGAACACGCATTCGCCGTCTTCCGGCCGGTTGTAGGTGTCGAGGGAGTAGAAAAGCTGGACGCCGATCCCGGCGATGTCCCAGTGCAGCGCGTTGCCCCGGGGGTCTTCCCGATTGTGGAAACGCTGCGACATGTCGGGCGCTCCGAGAACGCCGGACAGGTGTCTCTTGACCGCTTGGTAATTGCCGATCATGTCATCGCGCAGAACGATGCCCATCTGCCACTGCGCCACGGGGACATCGCGACGGCCTGTGCTGCCTTGCGCATAGCCGGGGTTCGGAGTGCGCATCTGGTCGATCGTCAGGCCGAAGATCCGTATCGGGCCGAACTGCATCGATGAATGGTGAAACAGGCTCTGCACGATTTCGACGCCGGGTATCGCGCCCAGTTCGTCGTAGGTGATATCCCAGCTGATCGGGAGGTCGGCCTCCCTCCCTGCCGAAGGGCACGCGAGCAGGACGGGGCCGCGGCGCAGTTCCTCCAGCGCCTGTTCCGGCGTCATGCCTTCGACCACGGATGCGTTGGGCACCGGCTTGCGTCGCCAGAGATTGACGAACTGCCGGCCTGGCTCGGTCACCGGACGGCGCAGCGGCGAGGGGTCGAAACCCGGCCACGAGCGGAAGAACGCGATGACCTCGTCCAGGCCATCGCAATCCAGCGGAACGGACACGCAGCCGACGCCGTGGAACTCGATGCGCGTGGCCTGCCCGCCTTGGGCGAAAAATGTCGTGCAGAGCCGGATCGCCCATGTCTGCGCGAGCTGGATGGGCGCTTGTTCCCGGCCCGGGGCCGTGGCGCGCAGCATCGCGCCGTCGATCCAGATCCGCCAGCCGTCGCTTCGGCTGACGTCCGTGCGGTGTTTCGGCGAGGCTTTGAACCAGGACATGCTCGATGGTCTCCTGTGTCGGACGGCGCCTTCACGCGGCGTCGAAGCAGCGCAAGGCTTCAGCAGGCGTGCCGATGCGAGGAGCGTCGGCGCAGGCTCCCCATGCGGTGGGCGCGCTCATCGCCACGCCGCCCGGACCGCGGTAGCGCGGTCCGGCGCATGCAGCAGCTTCGGGCCCGGTGACGCCGCAGCGGTGCCGGCAGCCGCAGGTGTCATGGCGGGTCGCGCCGGCAGCGGCGATTCGGGGTCTCGGCAACAATCGCGAGATGAACTTCGCAACCTTGTTGTTCGGCGCCTCGTTGATGGGCACGGGTGGAGTGCTGGTGCGCCTGGCCGGCGAGGCCGGCGTCGGGCCGTTCGGCAGCGCGTTCTGGCGCATGGCGCTGGCGTCCGTCGTGTTGACGTCGTGGGCCGCGGCGCAGCGACTTCGCGCCGGTCGTGTCAGCGCCGCGAGGCACGCCGCCGATGCCGAACTCGAGCCGGCGCTGGAACAACCGACGCCAGTCGTGCCGCTGCGCCTGGGGGCCTGGCCCCGCGCGGCGCTGATCATGCTGTCTGCCGCGATGTTCGCCGGCGACCTGATCTTCTACCACCTCGGCTTGTTCTGGACCACGGTGGCCAATGCCACGCTCGAGTCCAACCTGGCGCCGGTGGTCATCACGGTTGCGCTGTGGGCCCTCGCCGGCAGCACGCCGAGTGCGCGTTTCCTGCTCGGAATGGGCATTGCGCTGGTCGGTGCGATGACCATGATCGGGGCTCATTTCGGTCATGGCACGGCGTTGTTGGGGGATCTCTGCGGTGTGACTTCCGCGCTGTTCTATGCAGCGTACCAACTCGGCGTGCAGCAGGCGCGCCAGCGCCTGGATACCTTGCCCCTGATGGCATGGGTCAGTTCGTGCGCTGCCGTGGCCTTGCTGCCATTCGCGCTGCTGCAGGGCCACATGCTGCCCGTGGACCATGTGGGCTGGCTCTGGCTGGCGGCGCTCGCCCTGGTGGTGCAGATCGGCGGCCAGGTGGTGGTCGCCCACGCCATCAAGCATCTCGACTCGCATCTCGCGTCGGTCGGGTTGTTGGTGCAACCGGCGATGGCGGCCATCTACGCATGGATCATCCTGGGCCAGGCGATGGGTCCGCTGCAGATCGGTGGCGCGGTGCTCGCGTTGTGCGGGATCTATCTGGCGCGAAGCGCGAGGAGGGCGTGATCGCCGCGGTCCCGGCGGCGCTGCGCAGCGCCGCGCCCGCGACGCCTGGCCGCGGGCAGTCCGGCCTCGATCGCCCGGCGTCAGGGCCGGTCAATCCTGGCCGAACAGGTCCCGGCTGTAGACCTTGTGCGCGACGTCCTGCAGTTCCGGGGCGCGCCGGTTGGCGATGATCACGTCGCTTCGTGCCTTGAAGGCGCTCAGGTCGTTGACGACTTCCGAATCGAAGAATCTCGGTTGCTGCAGCGTCGGCTCGTAGACGATGAGATCGATGTCCCGCTCACGAATGCGCTGCATCACCCCCTGAACGCTCGACGCACGAAAGTTGTCGGATCCCTGTTTCATGATCATGCGGTACACGCCGACGGTGCCGGGTCGGGCGCGCGCGATGCCGTCGGCGATGAAATCCATGCGCGTGGAGTTCGCGTCGACGATGGCACGGATCAGGTTCTGCGGAACGTCGTTGTAGTTGGCCAGCAACTGCCTCGTGTCCTTGGGCAGACAGTAGCCGCCATAGCCGAAGGAAGGATTGTTGTAGTGCGCCCCGATGCGCGGATCCAGGCAGACTCCGTCGATGATCTGGCGCGTATCCAGGCCGTGGCTGGCGGCGAAGGTGTCGAGTTCGTTGAAGTAGGCCACGCGCATCGCCAGATACGTGTTGGCGAAGAGCTTGATCGCCTCCGCCTCGGTGGCATCGGTGAACAGGATGGGCACGTCGCTGCGCAGGGCACCCTGGGCCAGCGCCTGCGCGAACACACGGGCCCGCTCGGAGCGTTCACCGACGACGATGCGCGATGGGTGCAGGTTGTCGTACAAGGCTCGCCCCTCGCGCAGGAACTCCGGCGAAAACATGATGTTGTCGCAGTTGAAGCGTGTGCGTACCTGGAGCGTGTAGCCGACCGGGATGGTCGACTTGATCACGATGACCGCCTTCGGGTTGATGCGTCGGGCCTCGCCGATCACCGCCTCGACCGATCGCGTGTTGAAGGAGTTGGTCTCCGGGTCGTAGTCGGTCGGGGTGGCGACGATGATGTAGTCGGCCCCCGCGTACGCCTCGTGCGCGTCAAGGGTCGCGCGAAAATTCAGCGCACGGTTGCGCAGGTAATCCTCGATTTCCGGGTCGCGGATCGGCGACGTCCGGCGGTTGAGCATGTCCACCTTCTCGGCGAGGATGTCGAGCGCCACCACCTCGTGATGCTGGGCCAGCAGGATGCCGTTGGACAAGCCGACGTAGCCCGTGCCGGCGATGGCGAATTTCATCGATGGACTCCAACTGCATGCGGCCGGGCCGCGTTCGGGAGGGGTGCGTCGGGAATCACGGCTGCGCAGGCGCTGTTCGTGTCCCTGCACGGGCCGAACACGGTGCAATGGCGAAGGCCGACCTTCTGCATGGAGTGGCTGCGAGTGAATACCGACGCGGAAACTTCGTCGACGACCTTGCTCATGGCATCAGGAGACAAGGGCTTGCCGCTGCGATGCTCCAGATTCGGAAGACCCGGGAGATCGCCGGAGATCGGACTCGCCGACCTGAACATGCAGCAATGGCATCGCGAGCCGCCACCGGCATGTCGAACAACCCCATGGCGCTGGCCGCGCCGCGGCGTCGACCGCGCCGGCGCGCACGGGATCCTGCATTGAGCAAGCCACGCAGCCCGATGCGGCCTGTCGGAGCAGGATGGTAACGCCTTCGCGGAGACGCGCGCAATTGACCGGGCGGCGCCGTGCCGGCGATGACACCCGGCGCAAACCGGCAGCGCGCCAAGGCCTGTTTCGCGGCGGTGCGTGGGCTTCGGTGAGCGAAACGCGGACTGCCCTGGCGGCGCCGTGCTGCCCCGTCGCTGCGGTCACCCGTCCGGCGTCCCGGCGTGATCGGTTGGAATGTGTGGAGAGCTTGGCGTTTCAAGCGCGGTTGCAAGTAAACTCGCAGGAAATCAAGTATTTCACGAATTTCTGGCACGCTGTACCAAAAATTGCCAGGATCTGTCGTTTTCCCGCATCCAAAACGAACATGCGCCGGCCGCAAGGGTCGGCAGGGGGCAGTCTGCATCGAGCGAGGGCTGGCGGCTTGCGCTTTTCGTCAGGCGAGCACATGACACGGCTCGGTGCAAAGCTTTCCCTTTTTCCGTAGGTATCGCATGCTTTCACGATTCACGGTTCCCCGATCCCGTTTCGGGGTGTGCCGAGCTCTGGTGTTGTCTGTCACGGCCTGTCTGGCGCTTTCGTCCTGTGGCGGCGGAGGCGGCGGAGGCGGCGGGTCATCCAGCGGCGGCCAGAGCGGCAGTATTTCCGGCGGCTTGCCGGCGTCGAGCTTCCAGTCCATCCAGTTGCCCTGGCACACCTGGCAGCCGGGGACGCCGGCGACTCCGGTGTCCAGCACGGGCAAGACCTATTACGTCAGCACCTCGGGCAGCGACAGCAACGACGGTCTGAGCCCGCAGACGGCGTTCGCCACGCCGCAGAAGGCGGCCAGCGTCGTGCAGGCGGGCGACACGGTATTGATCGCCGCCGGCACCTACCACGGCACCCTCGACATGACCAACTATGCCAGCGGAAGCGCTGGCAAGCCCATCACCTTCGGCAGCGACGGAAGCGGCCCGGTGATCATCGACGGCTCGACGCCTGTGACGGGATGGACTCAGGTCAACGGTTCGGTCTGGCAGGCCACCGCGAGCTTCACCCCAGTGGCTGTCGTGGTCAACCAGGTACCGCTGCGACAGGTGTCGTCCGCGTCGGCCGTGACGCCAGGCTCCGACACCTGGTACCTGTCGGGCAGGACCATCACGGCCGATTTCGGCAATGCCACGCCGGCCCAATCGGACATTGTTGTGCCGAGCAACAACGGCTCGCAACAAGTGGTCTTTTTCTACAACAACGACTACCTGGTGTTCAACGGCCTGACGGTGCGCGGCAGCGGTGCGGCGGGTATCTGGGGCTACGGCAGCAACATCACGGTGGAGAACTGCATTCTCGAGTTCAACGCCAAGGCGGGCCTGAATTTCATGGCCAGTCCGGGGATCAACGCGAACAACCAGGCGCTCTACAACCTGGTCTACCAGAACGTCCTGCTGAACTGGCCGCGCGGCAACAACGGCTTCGCCCAGTCTGCCGGAGGCTGGAGCGGCGGCCTGTCCTTCACCGACAGTCTCAACGGCGTGGCGCGCGGCAACATCGTGTTCGACAACGGCGGCGAGGGCATCATCTCCTATGGCAGCGACCCGGGTCATGCGACGACCGGGGGAACGCTGTTCGAGCAGAACCTGGCCTTCGACAACTGGTCGGTCAACATGTATTTCGACAACCAGCCCAACGACATCGCGCGCCAGAACATCCTGTTCGACCATCCGATCGCGGCCTCGCAGTTGTTCTATCCCGCCACGTCGGGGAACTGGAGTTCCGGGCCACCGCAAAAATACACGGTGTGCCTGATGCTCGCCGACGAGTACAACTCCAGCAACGGCAGCGCCAATCTGGCCAACACGCAGGTGTACGACAACCTGATGGCGGGGTGCCGCATCGGCATCAACGAATACGCCGAGGGCAGCCCCACCATCAGCCAGCACAGCCTGAAGAACACGCTGATCGCCAACAACACCATCATCCTGCCGCCGACCACGCCGAGCGGAACCTTTACCGCCGGCATCCACCTGCTGGACAACCCGACCGCCGATTCGGGGACGGTGATCGCCAACAACCTGATCTACGCGTTCGACAATACCGAGCCGGTGCTGGAACTCGACGCGCCGGTGTCGGCGTACAGCGGCGTGAAGTTCCGCAACAACCTTTATTACAACCCGGGATGGGCGACGCCCTTCTACGTGAACGCCGGCGGAACCGCAAGCTACCTTGGCTTCAGTGCGTGGAATTCGGCGATCAGCGCCAGCAACGGCGGTTCCGACGCCGGCTTCGCCGATCCCCAGCTCGCCGGCGTGAACCAGTTCCAGGCGGCGCCGAGCACGTACTACGACACGGGGCTGTCGGCCTACGACTATCGCAACGCCATTCCCGGCGCAACCTCGCCGGCGGTCAACGCCGGCGTGTCCCCCGGCTCGTTGTACGGCGGCAGCGGCTTCACCAACTACACCACCAACCTCGAAGGCAACGCCTTCACCAACAGCGGCGCCTGGAACGCGGGAGCGTTCTAGTTGCGCATGCCGGCGCGGTCGGGGCGGGGTGCGCCCCGTCTGCGTGCCGCCACGCTGCCCGCGGCGGGCCGGGCCGGCGTGCCGGCTTCGCCGCTCAGGCGCTCGGGGTACGCGCCCCGGCCAGCGGGCTTCGCGGTCTCGCCCGAGCCGCTTTGGGCGCGGCATCCGGGCTGCCTCGAACGATCTGCAGGTAGCGCGCCGTCATGCCGGCGAGGATCCAGAAATTGGACATCAGGTTGCCGTCCACGAAACGGCTTCCGTACAGGTTGATCATCGCCACGCCCAGGGTTCCCAGCCACAGCGACAGGCCGTACAGCTTCGACTCCGGCTCGCGGCCTTCCTTTTCCACGCAGCGGCCCACGCGGAACAGTCCGATGAGCAGCGCGAGCAGCGCGAACGGGGCCGCGAAACCGTTCTCGGTGGTGGTCAGCACGAAATAATCGTGCGCGTCGTAGCCCGCGTAATCGGGTGCGTACTCACCGATGCGCCGATGGAAGTTGTCCAGCCCGACGCCCCAGGGGTTGCGGATGAACAGTTGTACCGCGCCACCCCAGATGATGAACCGGGACTCGGTGCTGGTGTCCAGTTCCTTGTTCAGCGGCTCGGCCTCGCCGGGTACCACGTCCTTGGTCTTCACCGTCATGTCGATGCGCTGCACCACCGAATCGGGCAGCCAGACGTGGTAGTTCACCAGGGCGATGGACAGCACCAGCACCAGCACCGGACTGCGGCGCACGGCCAGCAGCAGCAGCAGCACCACGATGATGCCGTAGGACTGGCGCGAGTAGGTGAAGAAATTCACGAAAATGAGAAAACCCACGCAGCCGAAGGCGAACCAGCGCAGCATGCGCCGCGGCAGGTACAGCGCGGTCACCGCCATGGGCACCATGTACAGCGTGTAAAACGCCGACGAGCGATTGGCGTCGGTCGAGTTCCAGCTGAACGGCGCGGCGACGCGCCGGCTCTCGTTGTAGTGCATGCCGTAGTCCAGCACCTGTCGCAGCCCCAGGTAGGTGTCGAAGAACACCGTGAACAGCATGACGTAGAACAGCATGCGCATGGTCTTGCGATCGCAGGCGCCGTAGTACGCGAGGAAGTACAGCAGCATGTACAGCACCGCGTTTTTCAGCACCTGCATGTCGGCGAACACCTTCGAGGCGTCGTAGAGCTGCCCGATCAGGAAGCCCCAGACCAGCACCAGGAAATAGGCGATGAACTGCTTTTTCAGCGGCGGGCTGGCTGGGGCCACGTCGCGCCGACGCAGCACCAGCACCAGCAGTGCCAGGAACAGCAGGTTGGTGATGTTGAGCCCGGTCAGCGAGAAGTCCGGGAACATGCGCTGGTTCGGGATGTAGAACACCGTCGCGGCCAGCAGGTACTTCAGGGCGGCCGGAGTCGGTTGCTCGGCCGGGACATCGACGCGCGCGGACGGCTTCATGGGGAGACCGCCGTCAGTGGTCGGGGGGCTTGCGCCGGCGGCGCCGGCCTGGCGTCGACGAAACGTCGCGCCCAGGTCTCGTAGGTGAGCACCAGCCAGAGCATCTCGCTGTGGTCCTCGCCGCCGGCCAGGTGCGAGCCCATGCGGCGCCGCACCTCGTCCACGTCGAACACCCCGCGGCCGGCGAAGGATGCGCTGGCCAGCGTGTCCTGCATGCGCTCGCGCAGCGGGCCCCGCAGCCACTGCGCGATCGGGATCGCGAACCCCTGCTTGGGCTTGTTCAGCACGCTGGCCGGCAGCAACTGCTCGGCCACGCGCCGGAACAGGTATTTGCCGCGACCGTCGCGCATTTTCATCGCGAACGGCAGGCGCGCGGCGAATTCCAGCAACTCATGATCGAGCAGCGGCGCGCGTGCCTCGAGGGAATTGGCCATGGTCATGCGGTCGACCTTGACCAGGATGTCATCGGCCAGGTAGGTGCGCAGGTCGCCGTCGACGATGCGCTCCATCGGGTCGCCCACCTCGGTACGCTGGAACTGCGCGCGGATGCTCGCGTAGGGGTCGTCGCGCCGCATGCCGGGCGCCAGCAGGCGGCGCAGATCGTCGGCATTGGACAGCGCCACGCCGGAGATGTAGTCGTCCGGGAAGGGCAGGCTCGCACGCTCGCCGATGCGTCGCAGGCGTCGTCCCCGGCCGCCGCCCAGCAGGCTGCCGCCGACGCGCAGCAGCGGGCCCAGCAGGCCGGCGGTGGACGCGCGCAGCGAACGCAGGCGCGCATAGCGGGCGTAGCGGTCGTAGCCGGCGAACAGTTCGTCGCCACCGTCGCCGGACAGCACCATCTTCACGTCCCGAGCCGCCAGGCGCGATACCAGGTAGGTGGGAATCGCCGAGGAATCCCCGAAGGGTTCGTCGAAGTACCAGACCAGGTCTTCCAGCGCGCTGGTGGCGTCGGCCTCGACCACCAGTTCGGTGTGTCGGGCTCCGATGTGCGCGGCCACCGCGCGCGCGGCCGGCAGTTCGTTGAAACTATCCTCGCGAAAGCCGATGGAGAAGGTCTGCACCGGGCGGCTCATGTTGCGCGCCATCAGCGCGGCCACCACGCTGGAGTCGAGCCCGCCGCTGAGAAACGCGCCGAACGGCACGTCGCTGACCAGGCGCACCCGCACCGCTTCGTCGAGCTGCGCCAGCAGGCGCTCGCGCAGCGTCGTCTCGTCGTCCTCCCACTTCGGGCCGAATGCCGGCTGCCAGTAGCACTCGGTGCGCAGCGCGCCGGCCTCGGCCACCAGCAGGTGCCCGGGCGGCAGCTTGCGAACTCCCTCGTAGATGCTGGCGGGCGCCGGCACGTAGCCCAGCGTCAGGTAGTCGCGCGTGGCCTGCGCGTCGATGCGCGGCTCGAAGCCCGGCAGCACGCCGAGGCACTTGAGCTCGGAGCCGAAGGCCAGCGTGCCGTCGCGCAGCCGCGTGTAGTACAGCGGCTTCTTGCCCAGGCGGTCGCGCCCCAGCAGCAGACGCCGGCGCGGCAGATCGAGGATGGCCACGCCGAACATGCCGCGCAGCCGGGAGAACACGGCGTCGCCCCATTGCTCGTAGCCGTGCACGATGCACTCGGTGTCGCTGTGGGTGGCGAACACATGGCCGTGTCCCTCGAGCTCGCGGCGCAACTCGCGGTAGTTGTA
The DNA here is from genome assembly GCA_021815805.1 of Pseudomonadota bacterium. Classification (GTDB taxonomy): domain Bacteria; phylum Pseudomonadota; class Gammaproteobacteria; order Burkholderiales; family Burkholderiaceae_C; genus Thiomonas_A. The sequence continues at coordinate 10,250 of JAKAZQ010000038.1, forward strand.
GATCTCGCCGTTGAACACGATCCACACCGAGCGGTCCTCGTTGGCGATCGGCTGGTGCCCGCTGGACAGGTCGATGATGCTCAGCCGGCGCATGCCGATGTGGCCGATGGGGTGGCGAAACACGCCCTGGTCGTCCGGGCCGCGGTGCACGATCTGGGCGCACATGTGCTCCACCAGGCCGGCCCGCGGCTCGGGCGCGCCGTCCAGCGCGAACAGTCCAGCGATTCCGCACATGGTTCGTCAGCTCCCGCCGAGCCCGGCCGCGGCCTCGGCCCGCGCCGGGGTCGCGTCGAGGTTGGCCTGCTGCCAGAGTTCGAGCATGGCCAGCACATGCAGGTCCGCGGCGTGGTCCCACAGCCCCTTGCGGTGGCGGTCGACGAGTTCGCGGATGAATGCCGGCTCGAAGTGGCCCCGCTCCAGCGCGCGGGCGGACAGCACCGTGTCGAGCACGAGTTCGGCGTAGGGGCCGCCGCGGCGCAGCCACACGCTGGTGGGCAGGCCGAATCCCTGTTTCTTCTTGGTGCGGATTTCCAGCGGCAGGATGTCCTGCGTGGCCAGCTTGAACAGGTGGCGCTTGTGCAATCCGCGCACCATGTCGCGACCCGGCAGACGCCCGGTGAAATCGAGCAGCTGGCGATCCAGGTACGGGAACAGGGTGTTCACCCCGGCCAGCCTGGCCGCCCGCGTGACCTTCACCAGGTCGTTCTCCGCGATGGTCATGCGCAGATCCAGGTACATCAGGCGATGGATCTCGGACGGCGCGTCGCACTGGCGATAGATGCGCCGCTGCACGTCCAGCGCGTCGTCGGCTCCCACGGCGTCGCGCATGCGCGGCGTGAGCAACTGCGTGAAGTACTTGGACGCGAAGGCGTCGTCGTTGTAGAAGCGGTCGGGGTTGGGCAGGCTGGCGCGTTGCACGAAGTTGCGCACGCGGTTGGCCGTGCGGTTGCGCAGAGCCCCGGCGCCGGCGGCCAGCGCCGAGCCCAGCATGCGCAGTGGCGCCGGTGCGCCGTGGTAGGCGCTGAAGATGCGGTCCTTGCGGTAGCGCTCGTTGCCGCCGAAGATCTCGTCCCCGCCGTCGCCGGCGATCATCAGGTCCACGCCCGAGGAGGCGGCGAGTTCGGCGCAGAACAGCGTGGGGATGCTCGACGAATTGCCGAAGGGCTCGTCGTAGGCCTGCAGCAGGCGCAGCAGCGCGCTTACCGCGTCGCTCTCGCCGACCCGGAACTCGTGTGCCTGCAGGCCGAAGGCCTTGGCGGCGATGCGCGCGTAGGGCAGTTCGTCGTAGCCCTCCTCGGCGAAGCCGATGGAGAAGCTGTGCACCGGCGCGTCATGCGCGCGCGCCAGGATCCCGGAGATGCTCGAACTGTCGGTGCCGCCGCTGAGGAAGGTGCCCCAGCCTTCGTGGTCGGCGCAGCGATAGGACTCGACGGTGCGCACGATGGTGTCGCGCAGCTGGCGCACGCGTTCGGACTCGGGGGCGCGCAGATCCTCCGGGTAGCGAGCATCCCAGTAGCGCTGGAGTTCCACCCCGCCGCGGCGGGCGCTCAGCAGGCTGCCCGCCTCGAGCTTGGCGACGTCGTCGACCGCGCTCAGCGGTGCCGGCACGTAGCTGAAGTTCAGGTACTGGTAGATGGCCGCCGTCGACGCGCGCGGACGCACGAGGCCGCTGCGCAGGATCAGCCGGAGGTCGCTGGCCAGCAGCAGGCCGTCGGGCGTGGCGGCGTGATAGACGGGGCAGGTGCGGAAGGCGTCGGTGCACGCCAGCACCGCGGCTTGCGCATCCGCAGGCCACAGCACGTAGGCGAAACGCCCGTCCAGGCGCGCGGGCTCGAATCGGCCCTCGCGCAGCCAGCGTTGCAGCACCTCGTCGGCCGCGCCGGCGCCGGCGGCACGCGAGCCGCCGCGTGGCGGGCGCAGGGCCAGGCCCAAGCCCCCGGCGCCGTCGGCGCCGACGGCCACGCGCGTGGCGCCGCGGGTCCACGCCCGCACCCCGGGCAGGGGAGCGTGCATGCGCACCGGATCCCCGGGTGACGAGGCGGGCCACTGCCGCGCATCATCCATGTGCGCCAGGCGCGGCGCCACGCCGCCGTGGGTCACGAGTACGAGGAAATCACCGAGCACGCCGTTCATCGGGTTCAGGAGAGGGAGGTTGGTTGAAGGGCCCGGCCGGCGCCGCGCCGGCCGGCCATGGCGGCGTCACGGTACAGCGTCGAGTAGGCGTCGACCATCGCGCGCAGGCTGAAATCGCGCATTGCACGCTGGCCGGCCGCTGCCCCCAGGCGCGCGCGCAGCGCCGGATCGTCGAGCAGGCGCGCCATGCAGGCGGCGAGGCCGGCGTCGTCGCCGGCTTCGAACAACAGACCGGTGGCGTCGTGCCCGACCAGTTCGACGTTGCCGCCGACGCGGGACGCGATCACCGGCAGGCCCTGCATCATGGCCTCGATGATCACGTTGGACAGGCCTTCCGACACCGAGGGCAGCACCACCATGTCGCTCAGGCGCATCAGTGCCGCGGTGTCGTCGCGCTGACCGAGCAGGCGCACCCGCCCGCGCAGGTCCAGCGCGTCGATGCTCGCCTGCAGGGCAGGCGCCAGCGGGCCGTCGCCGGCCAGCAGAACCCAGGCATCGCGCTCGCGCAGGCGGGCGGCCGCGCGCAGCAGGGTCGGCACGTCCTTGTGCTCGACCAGGCGTCCGACGAACAGCACCACCGGCGCGCCCGCCTCGATGCCCAGGGCTTCGCGCAGTCCGGCCGGGTCGGCGTCGCCGACGGCGGCGGCGTCCACGCCGTTGTAGATGACCGGCAGGCGTTGCGGCGCCAGCGCCATGGCTTCGGCGGCGCCCTGCGCGCCGGCCCGCGAATTGGCGACGACGCGCCAGGAACGTCGCGCCGCGAAGGCCTTGATGCGCCGACGCAGCGGGTGTTCCCAGTCGTAGGTGTTGCGGATCGAGCTCACCAGCGCGGGGCGTCGTGCCGGCGCGATCGAGGCCAGTGCCAGTGCGCCCCACAGCTCCGCGGTGATGGAAAAGCAGTGCATGACGTCGAAGCCGCCGTCGGCGACGAATCCGCGCAGCCGCAGGAAGAACCCGGGATCGACGCGCCGCCGCTTGTCGATGCGCACCACGCGGATTCCCGCGGCCTCGAGCTGATCCACGAAAAAGGAACGCTCGCGAAAATAGACCAGGGTCGGCTCGAAGGCGTCGCGGTCCAGGCCCAGCAGCATGCGCGTGATCTGGCGCTGCGTGCCGCCCACCTCCATCTCGTCGCTGACCACCAGCAGGCGCAGCCTGCGCGAAGCCTCAGGCATGGCGCACCCGCAGTTCGGCGGAGCCCACGCCCGGCAGCCCGGTGAAGGCGGCATGCAGCTTGGCGGCTTCCTGCGCGATGTCGAAGCCCTGCTCGACCTGGCGACGGGCCTCGCGCACGCGCGCCCGGGTGTGCTCCGAACCGGTGTCGAGCTGGCGCTCGATGCAGCGCGCCAGGGCCGCCGCGTCGCCTGGCGGCGCCAGCAGGCCGCCACGCTCGTCCTCGACCAGTTCGGGAATGCCCGACACGCGCGTGGACACCACCGGCAGGCCGCAGGCCATCGCCTCCATCAGCGCCACCGGGATGCCGTCGCGGTCGCCGCTGGGCGTGACCACGCTGGGCAGCACGAACACCGCGGCGCGCTGCAGCAGTTCGCGCACCCGCTCCTGCTGTTGCGCCCCGGGCAACTCGACCACGCCGGCCAGCCCGAGACGCGCGACCTGCTGCTCCAGCGATGCCCGCAGAGGGCCCTCGCCGACGATCAGGCAGCGAAAGCGCAGGCCGCGGCGCGTCAGCTCGGCGCAGGCATCGAGCAGATGGGTGAAACCCTTGATCGGATCCAGGCGCCCGACCGCCAGCACCAGTCCCGGCTCGCGACCGTCGGGCGCGAAGGCATAGTCCGCCGTCGGAACCCCGCAGTGGATCACGCGCAGGCGCTGCACCGCCGCCGGTCCGTAGCGCGAGGCCAGCGCGTCGCGGTTGTATTCGGAGATGGTCACGCCGAAGGCGGCGCGCGCCAGCTTGGGCCCGATCAGGTGATCCTCGACGTAGATGTCGTGGGCATGCGAGGTGAAGCTGAAGCCGAGGCCCAGGCGCTCCGAGGCGAACATCGCCGCGGTGGACGGGTAGGTCGCCCAGTGCGCATGCAGGTGGTCGGGGCGCAACGCGCGCACGTCGCGCAGCGTGGCCAGCGTGCGCCACCAGGCGACCAGGGACTTGAGCAGCGCCATCGGGTGGCGCCACAGGCCCCGCGCCATGCGCGCGAGTTCACCGAGGCTGCGCAGCGGGTGGCCGAGCAGCGGGCCGAGGCCGCGCAGCACGCCGCGCAGGCCGCGCGGCGGGTAGACCACGCGGTCCAGCATGCGCCGGGCATCGGACTGCACCAGCGATTCGCTGGGCGGCTTCAGCGACACGATGCGCACGTCCAGCCCCTGATCGAGCAGGCTGGCGATCTCGCGCGCGATGAAGGTTTCCGACCAGCAGGGAAACAGCGAGACGTAATACACAACGCGCATGTCGCGGATCCGGGGCTCAGGGACGCACGGCGACCAGCGGGCGGGGATTGCCGGGTGTCGTCGCGGCGGTGGCGCTGACCAGGGTCAGGGCGCCGGTGCCGGCATTGATCGCGAACTGCTCGATGGCATCGGTGTTGTAGGCGGACACGTACAGGTACTGGCCGGACGGATCCACCACGACCCCCTCGGGCTTCGTGCCGGCACCGGTCGGCGTTGGCGAGCCTACCGGCGTCAGGGTGCCGTAGGTGGGATCAATGCTGTACGTCGACACGGTGTTGTCCGCTTCGTTGGCCACGTAGGCAAAGGTGCCCGCGGGATTGACGGTTACCGCGAACGGCCGGCTGCCCGCCGCGAAGGGACTGCCGGCGATGGGCGACGGCAGGCCGTCGGAGCCCAGCGAGTAGGCCGAGACCGAATTCGAACCGTAGTTGGCCACGTACAGGAAGGTGCCGCCCGGCGTCACGGAAGTCTGCACGCCATAGGGCGTCACGCCGGTGGCTACCGGCGAGCCCACGGGGGTGAGCGTGCCGGTGCCCGGATCGGCCGCGAAGGTCGTGATGCTATCGCTGCCCGAGTTCAGCACGTACAGGTAGGTGCCGGCGGGATTGAACACCAGCCCTTGCGGATTGTTGCCTCCCGAGGCGACCGGCAGGCCTACCTGGCGCAGGGTTCCGCCGCTGGAAGAGTACACCGAAACGGTGTTGTCGTTGTTGTTCGCGACGTAGACGAAGTTCCCGTTGGGGCTCACTGCCACGCCGTAGGGGTCGATGCCGGTGGGGACCGGCGAGCCGGCCGCGATCGCGATGGCACCGTTGCTGGCAGCGATGCTCAGGGCGGTCACGTTGTCGGCCCCGCCGCTGCCTCCGATGGTGTACAGATACGCCCCGACGCTGTCGGCGGCCAGCGCCACCGGATAGTTCTGCGTGCCCACCTGTCCGATCTGGGCGCCCAGCGTGCCGTTGCTCAGGTTGATGGGATAGCCCGAAACGCCGACGAAGCCGTTGGGCGTGGCCGCGTACAGGTATTCAGGCGGGGGCGTCGTGCTGCACGTGACCTGCACGTTGGTCACGTCCACGCCATTCGTCGTGGACACCGTACCGCTGCCGCCGGACGCGACCTGGCACACCGCGCCCGACGGTTGCGACGCGATCTGCACGTCGTAGGCCTGGCCGCCCGACAGCTGGCTCCCGAAGGTGAAGGGCACGCTGCCTGCGCCGGACACCCCGCTGACCACGAGGGAGTCGCGGCTGTTGTCGATCAGGGTCACCTGCTTGCCGCTGGCCAGTCCGCTGATTGCGCCGCCGATGCTGTGGGGCGTGGTGCAGGTGACCGCGATCGTCGTCACGTTGGACGCGCCGACGACGCCCAGCCCGTCGGTCACCGCGCAGCTCTGCCCGGTGGGCGGCGCCGACACGGTGACCGCGTAGTTGGTGCCGCTGGCTTGCGCGGTCGTGAAGGCGAAGCTGCCGTCGCTGCCCAGCGCCAGGGTTTCGCCGGTCTGCTTGTCGTACAGCGTGATGCTTGCGCCCGGGGCAAGGCCGCTGACGGTGCCGCCGACCGTGTAGGCGCTGGCGGGCGGCGTGACGCCGGCGCTCGGGCTGCTGCTGCCACCACCGCCACCACCGCCACCACAGGCGCTCAGGAGCAAGGTCAGCGTCAGCATTGCGGCGCGCGAGCTTGACTTCGCCATATCAGTTTCTCCTCGGGATTTCGAATCGGATGTGTGCCCGGCGCGCCGGAGCGTAATGTGCAGATGCCTGAGCGCGACTATGCCACAGCCAAAACCCTTGACAACCCGAGAAATCGGGAACCCTCCTGCTGTGCGACTCATGGCAGCGCACCGATGGACCAGCGCCGGCCCCAGGAGGTTCCGTCCAGCGCCGAGCCGAATCGCGCGGACAGGTCGACGCCGGCGCCGCGCGACCCCGCGCCCGGCTTCAGGCGTGCGGCGTCCAGGCGGAAAAAGCCGCCGTCGGCCAGCATGCCCGCCATGTCGCCGGCCAGCGGCGATGCGCTGGCATACAGGCTGCCGGCGTCGCCCGGCAGGGCCTGCTGCCATTGCCGCAGGTCCAGTCGGCGGGCCGACGACGCGCCCAGCCACAGCCCTTGCCGCGTGGCCGGGTCGGCGTAGGCGTTGTGCTCGAACACGATGCCGCCCGGGTTCGGGGCGCGCAGCATCCAGACCAGCGGCGCGTCGTCCGCACCGCCCACCAGCAGGTTGTTGGCCACCAGGCTGTCGACGTCGGCGCTGCCGTTGCCCAGCAGCTGGATGCCGGCGGTGTACGTGGAGTCGCCGAACGGCAGCGGATGCGCGGGCAGCACGATGGTGTTGTTGGCGATCAGCGTGTGCTTGAGTCCGTGGGGGGTGCTCAGGTGCCCCTCCGCGTAGTCGCGGATGCCGATGCGGCAGCCGGCGATCAGGTTGTCGTACACGCTGGTGTGCGCGAGGTTCGCGGGGCCGCCGGAGGAGTAGACCTCGTCGGCGAGCATCAGGCACACGCTGAACTTGTACAACTCGTTCCAGGGGTAGCCGGCGCTCGGCGGCTTGAGCCACTGCGAGGTGTCGACCGGGTGGTCGAACAGCAGGTTGGCGCGCGCGGTGTCGCCGGGCTGGTTGTCGAAATACATGTTGACCGACCAGTTGTCGAACACCACGTTGTGTTCGAACAGCGTGCCGCCGGTGCGCCGGCCGCCGCCGGAGCCATAGCTGATCACGCCCTCGCCGCCGTTGTCGTAGACCAGGTTGCCGCGGGCCACGCCGTCGAGGCTGCCGGCGAACACCAGGCCGCCGCTCCAGCCTCCGCCGGAGGCGGCGAAGCCGTTGTTGCCGCGCGGCCAGTTCAGCAGCACGTTCATGTACACCCGGTTGTCCAGCGCGCGGTTGCCCGAGTTCGCATTGCCCTGCATGGACATGAAGTTGATGCCGGCCTTGCCGTTGAACTCCAGGTTGCAGTGGCTGACGGTGATGTCGCTGCCGTAGCCCCAGATACCCGAAGCCCCCGAACCACGCACCGTCAGGCCGTTGAACACCAGATCGTGGCGGTCGTAGAAATAGACCACCGTCTGCGCGCCGTCGGAGCCCGGCACGACGATATCGGCATGGTTCGGGTCGGCAGCCCCCAGGCTCGGACCGAAGTCCGCGACCAGGCGTCCGCCGTCCACGCTCCAGGTTCCCGAGCCCGGGCGTACGCCGCGCGCCCCGTCCAGGCTGGGGCGCAGCGCGTGGCCGTCGGCCACCACGGCGATCGGCCGGAAGCCGATCGGCGCCGACCAGACGTCGGCCTTGCCGCGGCTCCATCCCGCCACGCGCGTGGAGCCGTCGATGATCACCGGGCCGCTGCCGTCGGAGCCGAAGGTGATCGGTGCGCCGGGGCGCCCGCTGGCGCGCGCGATCAGCGTGCCGCGGTAGACGCCGGCGGCGATCAGCACGGTGTCGCCGGCGCGCGCCACGTCGGCCGCGGCCTGCGGCGTGGCGAAGGCATGGGCCGGACTCAGCCCGTTGTTGTCGTCGTTGCCGCGCGGGCTTACGTAGTAGGTGGTGCCGTGGCTCGACGGCGGGGTCGTGACCGGCGCCGCAGTCCAGGTCGGCCACGGCAGGCTGGCCAGCAGTTCGTGCAATTGACGCCGCGCGCGGGCGGCGTCAATCCGCGGCGGGTTCGGATCCGTGACGGCACCGGCGTACAGGCGCTGCAGCAGGCCGTCGGCCAGCGCGTCGCGAAGCACGCCCAGGCCGCGCCGCGCCAGCGGCCGCGCGCCCGATTCGAGGGTCTTGTGCTGCCACGCGCCCCACGCGGCGGCGACCGCCAGTGCGAGCAGCGCCACCCAGCGTCGGACGTGTTTCGGCGTGGTGCGCATGACCTGGCGCGGCGGGCGTGTCGCGGGGCTCGCGTGGCGCGGCTCAGCCGGCGACCGCGGCGGGCGGGCGCACGTACCAGCCCATCGCCTCGCGCAAGCCCTGGCGCACGCTGTGCGTGGGGGCGTAGCCGAGCAGGCGCCGGGCCTTGCCGATGTCGGCCAGCGAGTGGCGCACGTCGCCGGCCCGGAATTCGCGGTATTGCGGCGGCAGCGCCTGCAGCCCGGCGACGCGTTCGCGCAGGTTGTCCACCAGCAGTCCGTGCAGCTGGTTCAGCGTGGTCTGTTCGCCGTATGCGATGTTGAAGATCTCGTGTCGCGGCCCCTCGGCCGGCACCAGCGCGGCGCGCAGGTTGGCCTGCACCACGTTGGCCACGTAGCAGAAGTCCCGCGTGGTCTCGCCGTCGCCGTTGATCATGCAGGATTCGCCGCGTGCGATACGACTCGCCCAGTTGGGAATCACCGCGGCGTAGGCCCCGTCGGGATCCTGGCGCGGCCCGAACACGTTGAAATAGCGCAGGCCGACGGTCTGCATGCCGTAACTGCGGGTGAACACGCCGGCGTACAACTCGTCGAGGTACTTGGTCACCGCATACGGCGACAGCGGGTTGCCGATGCGATGCTCGACCTTCGGCAACCCGGGGTGGTCGCCGTAGGTGGAACTGGAGGCGGCGAACACGAAGCGCGCGCAACCGGCATCGCGCGCGCCCACCAGCATGTTGAGAAAGCCCGTGGCGTTGACGGCATGCGTGCGCAGCGGGTCGGCCAGCGAACGCGGCACCGAGCCGAGCGCGGCCTGGTGCAGCACCACGTCCACGCCTTCGCAGGCACGCGCGCAGGTGTCGGGGTCGACAATGTCGCCCTCGATGAAACGGTGGCGCGCCCACGCCTGTTCCCCCACCGCGGTGCGCACCTCGTCGAGATTGCGCTGGAAGCCGGTGGCGAAGTTGTCCAGGCCCACCACCTCCTGGCCGGCGCGCAGCAGCGCCTCCACCAGGTGCGAGCCGATGAACCCCGCGCTTCCGGTGACCAGCCAGCGGCGGGGCGCGGCCAGGTCGGCCGCCGGGTCGAAGCCGGAGTGCAGCTCGGGCAACGCGAATTCCTGCATTCGCCCCTCCGTCACAGACGCCACGTCTGCACGCCCTCGGCGCGCAGCGCGGCGGCGTCGAACATGGACTTGACGTCCATCACCACGCCCCGCGGCTCCAGGCGCGCGAGGTAGTCGGACAACGGACGCTTGCGGTAGTCGTCGTGCGCCACCGCGGCGACGATGGCTGCCGCGCGCGGCAGCAGATCCCATTCCACCAGCTCGATGCCGTACTCGTGGCGTGCCTCGCCGGCCGCCGCGATGGGGTCGTGCACGTACACGTCGACGCCGTAGGTGCGCAGTTCCTGGATCACGTCGATGACCTTGGAGTTGCGCAGGTCGGGGCAGTTCTCCTTGAAGGTCAGGCCGAGAACGACCACCTTGGCGCCGCGAATCGGGTAGCCGGCCTGGCTCATCTGCTTGACCGTCTGTTCCGCGATGTACGTGCCCATGCCGTCGTTGATGCGGCGCCCGGCGAGGATGACCTGCGGGTGATAGCCCAGCGACTCAGCCTTGTGGGTGAGGTAGTAGGGATCCACGCCGATGCAGTGCCCGCCCACCAGCCCGGGACGGAACGGCAGGAAGTTCCACTTGGTGCCGGCGGCGGCCAGCACCTCGCCGGTGTCGATGCCGATGCGATGGAAGATCAGCGACAGTTCGTTCATCAGCGCGATGTTGAGGTCGCGCTGGGTGTTCTCGATCACCTTGGCGGCCTCGGCCACCTTGATCGACGAGGCCTTGTGCACGCCCGCCGTGATCACGCTGGAGTACATCTGCGCCACGCGCTCCAGCGTGGCCTCGCTGTCGCCCGACACCACCTTCACGATGCGCGTGAGGGTGTGCTCGCGGTCGCCCGGGTTGATGCGCTCGGGCGAGTAGCCGACGTGGAAGTCGGTCTTCCAGCGCATGCCGGAGTGGTGCTCGATGATCGGCACGCAGATGTCCTCGGTCGCGCCCGGGTACACGGTGGATTCGAACACGATGGTGGCGCCGCGCTTGAGGTTGCGTCCGACCGCCTCGCTGGCCGATTCCAGCGGAGAGAAGTCGGGGTTGTGCGCGATGTCCACCGGCGTGGGCACGGCGACGATCACGAAGTCCGCCTCGCGCAGTTGCGCGGCGTCCGACGTCGGCTCGAGCATCGAGGCCGCCTTGAGTTCGCTGCTGCTGACCTCGCCGGTGGGATCGAAGCCCTGGCGGTACGCCTCGATCTTGGCGACCGAAAGGTCCAGGCCGATGGTGCGGTACTTCTTACCGAATTCCACCGCCAGAGGAAGCCCGACATAGCCGAGTCCGACGACCGCGACGACACTCATAGATCACCATTCAAGTTGGAGTTGGAGGACAAGGCGCGGCGCCAGGCTCCTGGCGCGCACCGGAAGCGACCTTCAGGGTTTCAGCGCGCGCCTTCGCCGAACACGACCACGCGAACCGTCTCCAGCAGAATCTGCACGTCGAGCACGAGGGAGTGGTTTTTCACGTAGTACAGATCGAACTGCAGCTTGCGGCGCGCGTCCGCCAGCGAGGCGGCGTAGGAGAAGCGTACCTGCGCCCAGCCGGTCAGCCCCGGCTTGACGCTGTGCCGGATGGCGTAGAAGGGAATCTGCTCGGTGAGCTGTTCGACGAAAGCCGGGCGCTCGGGGCGCGGGCCGACCAGGCTCATCTCGCCACGCAGCACGTTGAACAGTTGCGGCAGTTCGTCGATGCGCGTCTTGCGCACGAAGCGCCCCACCCGGGTCACGCGTGAATCGTTGGCCTGCGCCCAGCGCGCCACGCCATCCGTCTCGGCGTCGGTGCGCATGCTGCGGAACTTGAGCACCTTGAAGGTCTTGCCCGAGCGCCCCACACGTTCCTGGCGGAACAGCACCGGCGCGCCGTCCTCGATGAAGATGGCCAGCGCCGCCAGCAGCATGATCCACCAGGTCAGCGTCAGCAGCACCAGCGCGACGACCACGTCGAACAGGCGCTTGATGGTCGTGCGCAGCCAGCCCTGCGCGAAACCGTTGCCGTAGATCAGCCAGCTGGCCTTCAGGCTGTCCAGCGGCACCTCGCCCTTGAGACGCTCGCTGAAGGCGGCCAGCGAATGCACGGCGACGCCCCGCGTGCGGCACTCGAGCAGGTGGCGCAGCGGCAGCACGCCGCCGCGTTGCTCGCGCACCGCGACCACGATGTCGTCGATGTCGTGCTCGGCGGCCAGCGTCGCCAACGGCCGCGTCTGGTCCAGCACCGGCGCCGGCAGGCCCGGCGTGGGCGCGTCGTCGTGGCGCGACGGATAGAAGCCGATCAGGTCGTAGGCGCCGCCGCCGCGTTGCGCGATGTCCGTGGCCACGCCCTGCGCGTCCATGCCGCAGCCGATGACCAGCACCTTGCGGTTCCAAAGCCCGCGCGAGTGCGCGTTCATCAAGGGGCGGCGAATCAGCACCAGCGCGGCGAACTGATACAGGTACGCCAGGCCGAGGAAATGCAGGGGATGACGCTCGATCGTGCTGAGCTGCATCACCAGGAAGAACAGCGGGCCCACGCTGACGAAGGTGGCCAGCAGCATGCACAGCAGCATCGAGCGCAGCGAGCCCACGCGGTCGCGCTGGTAGGCGCCGAAGGCGGCGAACAGCACGAGCATGACCAGCGCGAAGGCCAGCGCCTCCGGCAGCAGGGAGCCGATCATGTCGGCGGCATGCACCGGCACGCCCGTCCATGCTGTCAGCGTCAGGCCGGAGGCAACGGCGGCGATCAGCAGGAGCATGAAGTCCATGCTCAGCTCCAGCACCGTGCGCGTCGGCACGTAGTGGTCGAAGACCCGGATCATGTTGTTTGCCCTTCTCGTTGCGCTGCGTGCCCGGCATGTCGTCGCCGGGGCGTTTCGCGATCCCACCCGGAGGCGCCGGGGCGAGACCTTCGCCGTTGTTTTTCGGCTCGATCGCCAATACGCGCGGCAGGTCGCGATCGGCAAAATTCCGTGAATGCAGTATGTTTGCACGCGCCCCGGTTTCGGTCATCCCCTTGATACGGGGAGATTCTGTTACGGGCGCCTGAAATAGACTTCGTTCTATCGTACTCGGCGCTATCTTCGCGCCGTTTTCTTGTGCCGTCATCCTCTGGACTTCCGTAAAGGGGCGGCAAGTGTGAATTCCTTCACGGAAATGACCACGATGAAATCGATTCATTCTGTCCTGGCCCCGCGCCGAATTGCGGCATGGTGCGCCTGCGTGCTCGCGCTGGCGCTGGCAGCCTGCGCCACCAACAACTTCCCTCCGGCACCGAAACAGGTTTCGATGTCGGATTACCACTACATCATCGGCCCCGGTGACACCCTGCACATCGGGGTCTGGCAGAACCCGGACCTGTCCACCACGGTGCAGGTGCGTCCCGACGGGCGCATCTCGGCACCGCTGGTCGACGGCATGCAGGCGGCCGGTCTCACGCCCGATCAGCTCGCCGCCAAGATTCGCGAGCACATCGCCAAGTTCGTGCGCCAACCCGTGGTCACGGTGGTCGTGAGCAATTTCCACGGCGCGCTCGGCCAGCAGGTCTCGATCGTCGGCGCCGCGGCGAAGCCGCAGACCATTCCCTATCGGGACAAGATGACGTTGCTCGACGCGATGATCGCGGCGGGAGGCCTGACGCCCTATGCCGACGGCAACGCGGCGGTGCTGATCCGGGACGGAAAGTCCTACAGCCTGCATCTTGGCGACCTGCTGCACCGCGGTGTGATGGCCGACAACGTGCCGCTGCTGCCGGGAGACACGATCATGATTCCGCAGGGCTGGTTCTGATCCGCGTCCTCGGAGGAGTCGATTCCATGAAGCTTCGCATGCATGTGGTGGCACGTGCCGCGTTGGCCGTGTGCGCCGGTGTCGCCGCGGCCGGAACGGTGCGCGCCCAGGTGATTCCGCGCCTGAGCGGCCCGTTGCAGGCGGCGTCGGGCGCAGCAGCCCCGGCCAGTCCGCCCACGACCTACGTGGCGCCCTCGGTGGCCGTGCTGGTCACGCAGACCGACAACTCGAATTTCGGGCTGGGCGGGGCGCCGCAGAGCGACACCCTGTTCGAGGTGGCGCCGCGACTGTTCCTGGATTCGGAGCACGCACGCTGGCAGGTGCGCGCGGACATTGGCCTGCACGGCATGTACTACCGCCGCGGCACGGAGCCGAGCCTGGTGGCGCCGGATGGCAGCGTCAATCTGCACAGCGAGCTCGTCGACCATTTCCTGTTCCTCGACGCCGGCGTGCTGTCGCAGCAGGCGGCGATCAGCCCCTACGTCGGACAGGGCGGACCGCTGCAGGGGCCGCGCTTTACCAGCACGCAGTGGCAACTGAAGCCGTACATCAACCGCGAGTTGCGACCCGGCCTGCGCCTGCAGGCGCACAGCGAGGCCACGTGGACCAACGTGAGCAACGTGGGCGCGCAAAGCGGAATCGTCGGCGGACGCTACCTGGATCAACTGGTGCGCCTGGACCAGGCGCCGCTGGACTGGGGTTACGGACTGGTCGCCGAACAGAGCTACTCGACCTACACCGACCAGCCCTATGCGTCGTTTCGCGACACCACGGCGCGCGCCATCCTGAACTACGCCGTCACGCCGCAGTGGGTGGTCGGGCTGATCGGCGGACGTGAAAAGGCGCAGGCCTATCGCGCCGACGCAACCGCCGCGATCTACGGCGTGCGCACGCAGTGGCAACCGGACCTGCAGCATCGGGTGCAGGCCACCGTCGAGCATCGATTTTTCGGCACCGGCTGGGGCCTGGAGGCGACCGGCGGAACGCCGCTGCTGCGCTACACCCTGAACTGGACGCGAGGACTCGGCAGCTATCTGGCGCCGCTCAGCGGCAACGCCAGCTCCGCGACCAACATCAGCGCCCTGCTGGACGGCCTGCTGACATCGCGCTACCCCAGCCCTCTGCAGCGCGCACAGCTGGTGGAGAGCCTGCTCGGAAATTCCGGGCTGCCCGCCGGGCTTTCCACCGCCGGCGGTTACTACACCTCGTCGACGGTGCTGCGCAACAGCGCCGTGGCGACGGTGCTGCTGCTGCATGAGCGCGACAGCTACGCGCTGTCGCTGTATCGCAGTCGCAGCGAAGATCTGTTCTTGCCGGGGCAGCAGGTGCTGCGCCTGATCCAGACCGCGTCGAGCGACAACGTCCAGACCGGTGCCGCGTTCAACTACGGACACCGCCTGACGCCGCTGGACACCTTGAACGTGACCCTGCAGCGCGAGATCGATACCGGATTCGGCCTGAACGCGGGCACCAGCGCGCGCCAGTCCTCGCTGATTCTGCAGTTGAACCACAAATTCACGCCGGGGACGATCGGGCTGATCGGCGCGCGCCGCCGCCTGCTGCGCTCCACCGTGGTCGGTGACACCGCCGAGACGGGGGTTTTCGCGGGCCTGGTGCATCGTTTCTGATCCCGCGCCGGCACGCCGACATGTACGAGCAGTTCTATGGCCTGAGCGGACCGCCGTTCCAGATCCACCCCGACCCGGGCTTCTATTTCGAGAGCAAGGGGCACGCCACCGCTTACCAGTACCTGCGCTTCGGCGCTTTCCAGGGCGAGGGCTTCATCGTCGTCACCGGAGAGATCGGGGCCGGCAAGACCACGCTGTTGCGGGCGCTGCTGGCGGAGCTGGATCCGGCGAGGATCGTGGCCGCGCAGATCGTCAGCACGCAACTCCAGGCCGACGACCTGTTGTCGGCGGTGAGCCTTGCCTTCGGCATCAACGTCGAGGGCCTGAGCAAGGCCAGGGTGCTGGTCACGCTGGAGGCCTATCTGGCCACCCTGGCGACCTCCAACCGGCGTGCTCTGCTGATCGTCGACGAGGCGCAGAACCTGAGCCCGGGAGCGATCGAGGAACTGCGCATGTTGTCGAACTTCCAGTTCGGCAACAAGGCGCTGCTGCAGAGTTTCCTGGTGGGGCAACCCGAGCTGCGCGACATCATTCGCCTGCCGCAGATGGAGCAGCTGCGACAACGCGTGCTGGCCAGTTGCCATCTCGGGCCGATGCAGCCGCAGGAGACCCGCGCCTACGTGGAGCACCGGCTGCGGCACGTCGGCTGGAGCGGACGTCCGGCCTTCGACGACGAGGCTTTCGCGGCGATCCATGAAGCCACCCAGGGCGTGCCCAGGCGCATCAACGCCTTGTGCAGCAGGTTGTTGCTGTCGGCGTTCCTGGAATCCGGCGAACGCATCGACGTCGAACGCGTGCGGCGCGTGCAACGCGAGATGCGCGCGGAAATCAGCGGGGAACGCGAGCAGCCCGACGAGGCCGCGACCGGCGCGCCGTCCGGCGTGGCTTCCTCGCTGCTGTGCGTGGCAGGCTCGGAACGCGACGAACGCGTCGCCGCGGTGTTGATGCAGGCCTTCGCTGCGCGCGAGGACCTGCCCGCGGCCAGATTGCTGCGCTTCGTCGACGCGCCCGAGCAGGCCGGCGACGCGGTCGCCCCGGGCCGAGCCGGCGCTGCGCACGACACCACGCTGACACTGGAATTGCGGGCCGGCTCGCACGCGTCGCGCGTCGCGCAGGTCGCGGCGGCGCTGGCGACCCTGTTCGAGCAAAGCGCCCCCGCGGCGCTGGTGTCCATCGGTGACGGCGCGATCGATCTGGCCTGTGCCATGGTCGCGTCCGAAGCCGCCATTCCGGTGGTGCGCATCGGCGCGGGCGCTTCGCGCGGCAGCCGCGCGCTGCCCGGGCAGCGCCGCAGGGTGCTGCTGGATCACGTCGCCAGCCTGGCCTTCGCCGCCGATGCGACAGCCGGGCGCCTGCTGGAAACGGAAGGCCTGCCGTCCCAATGCGTGCGCGTCTGCGGCAGCCTGGCCGCGGACGTGCTGCGCATGGGTTTGTCGAGCAGCGTGGATCCGGCACTGGTGTTCCGACGCGAAGGCGTGCCGCTTTCGGTGCTCATCGATCCCGCCGGGTACGTTCTCATCGGGCTCGACGACAGCTCGGACGAGACCGTCGACGCGGTGCTGGGCGTGGACGCCCAGTTGCGCGCGATGGGGTGGCGGGTGCGCATGGTTTGGCCCGTGGAGCCGGCGCTGCGAGACCCGCTGGCGCAGCGCTGCGCCGCTGCCGGCGCCGCGGCCGTCAACGTGATCGAGGCTTCGGCAGGCGGGGAATGGCTGGCGCTGCTACGCCACGCTCGCTGCCTGCTCACGGACAGCGATCACCTGCGCGACGAGGCCCGGGCGATGGGGGTGTCCAGCCTGGGCTTCGACGCAGCGGCACCGCTGCGCGCCGGCGACGCCGGCCTGCGTCGGCAGTCCTTGCTGCGCCTGGCACAAGGGCTGGCCGATACGATCGCCGGAGGCGACGTGCGTGTCGCCCCGAGCGTGGACCAGGGCCCTGCCGCGGAGCGCATCGCCGGGGTGCTCTCGGACTGGCTGCTCGCACGCCAGGACCGGAACTACCGCACATTTCTTGAAAGTAGTTGAAACACGCACGCCGCCTCCCGCATTCGCGGCTTGGCGGACGCCGAGAAACTGCGCACAATGATCGGGATGCGCTCCGCGCGCCTGTACAAACGCCATGAACGATATGCTCGCACCCCTGTTCAACCTGTTGCCCGCCATGTGGGAGCGGCGCTGGTGGGGGCTTGCCGTGGCCTGGGTCGTGGCCATTCTCGGCGCGCTTGGAGTGCTGGCCTTCAAGGAGCGCTACGAGGCGACTGCGATGGTCTACGTGGACACGCAGACCACGCTGCGGCCGCTGCTGGAAGGCCTGTCGGTGCAGCCCGACCTCAGTCAGCAGGTGGCGCTGCTGGCGCAGACCCTGCTGTCGCGCGACAACGTCATCACCATCATGGACCGCAACCACCTGCTGGGTCCTGGGGCCACGAACCTGCAGCGCGAACTGCTGATCCAGCAACTGCAACACGACATTCATCTGAAGATCAACGGACGGGACAACATCTATCAGGTCAGCTACATCGGGCACGATCCGGCCAAGACTCTCGGTGTCGTGCGCAGCCTGATGGACCTGTTCGTCAAAAAGGGACTGGCGGGCAACCAGAGGGAGGCCAGCCAGGCGCTGGGCTTCATCGACAGCCAGATCGCGATCTACAAGACCAAGCTGCAGCAGGCCCAGAACAAGCTGCAGGCCTTCGCCACGGCCCATCCGGGATTCGCGCCGCAGACCGGCGCCGAGTACGTGGCCCGCGTGGGCCAGCTCGAGGACCAGTTGACCGGGCTGCAGGGACAGTTGTCGGCCGCGGAGAGCTCGCGCGCCGAGTTGCAGGCCCAGCTTGCCGGCACCAGCCCGGGCATGGCCGTGGCCAACCAGCCCGGGGCGCCTGCCATCTCGGCGCCTTCGCCGCTGGATGTGCAGATCGCTGCCGAGCGGCGACGCCTGGGCGATCTGCTGCAGCGCTACACCGACGCCTATCCCGACGTGATCGCGGCGCGCCAGACCCTCGCGCGACTGGAGGCCGAGAAACGCAGCCGGCCGGCGGCCGCGCCGGGCGCGCCGGCCGCGCCGAGTGTCGGGGAGATCGCCAATCCGGTGTACCAGCAGCTGCGTGTGAGCCTGGCGCAGGCGAACGCCAACGTCGCCGCGCTGCAGGCGCAGACGGCCGCGGTAGCGGCGAGCCTGCAGCGCTTGCGCTCGCGTCAGAGCGGCAGTTCCGAGGTCGATGCCGAATACCAGCAACTGACCCGCGACTACGGTGTGCTCAATGACGACTACCAGAAGCTCGTGCAGCGGCGCGAGTCCGCCACGCTGGCGCGCAACCAGGAGCAGAGCCGGCGCAGCGACTATTTCCGGATCGTCGATCCGCCGCGCCTGGCGCCCACCGCGCTGTTTCCGCACCGCACCTTCCTGATCGCGCTGGTGCTGGTCGTCGCGGGTCTGTTGGGCGTGGGCACCACCTACCTGCTGTCGATGCTTCTGCCCACGTACCGCACCAGCCGCCAGTTGCGTGAGACCACCGAGCGCGCGGTGCTCGGCACGGTGAGTCTGGTGATGACCCCGGAAGCACAGCACCGGGAATCGCGCGAGAACCGCATGTTCTTCGCCGCCGGATCGCTGCTGGTCCTCGTGTTCGTGGCGTGGACCCTGGCCAGCGTGCTGCATCTGATCCATTGAGGCCGCCCGTGAGCACCATCGAACAAGCCAGCAAACGTCTCGAGGAACTGCGCCGCGCGGGCGTCGAGGTTCCATGGAGCGAATCCGGCCAGCCCGGGCAGAGCCCGAGCGACCAGCCCGCCGCGCTGGCCGGCGCATTGCAGGCGGTGGCCGCCGCGCCGCCGCCACTGGAGGCACCGCGTCAGCGGGTGGATGTCGACCTGGCGAATCTCGCGGCCCAGGGGTACCTGGTGCCGGGTGCGCCGCGCTCGCGCCTGATGGATGAATTCCGCTCCATCAAGCGCCCGCTGCTCACGAATGCGATCGGGGGCAAGGGGCGCGAGGCCGTGGCACGCGGCAACCTGATCATGATCACCAGCAGCCTCCCCGGCGAGGGCAAGACCTTCACGTCGGTGAACCTGGCCATCAGCATGGCCAGCGAACTCGGCCGGAGCGTCCTTCTGGTGGATGCCGATGCCACGCGCAGGGCGGCCGGCGATCGGCTTCGCGTGCCGGACCAGCGGCGCGGCCTGATCGATCTTTTGCTGGATCCGTCGCTGGATCTGGCGGACGTGGAACTGGCAACCAACGTGGAGGGCCTGAGCTTCCTGCCGGCGGGAACCCGGAACGAACTGGCCACCGAGATCTTCGGCAGCGCCGCGATGAACAGCCTGCTGGAGCGACTGGCCGCGCATGCCGAACAGCGCATCGTGGTGTTCGACGGGCCTCCGCTGCTGCACGCCGCCGAGGCACGTTCGCTGGCTCCGCAGATGGGCCAGGTGGTGCTGGTGGTGCAGGCCGGCAAGACCCAGCAGGGATCGGTCCAGCATGCGCTGAACCTGCTCGAGGACTGCCCGCTGGTGCTCACCCTGTTGAACCAGGCGCGCACACCGGCGGCCTCATCGCCCTACGG
>JAKAZQ010000039.1 GCA_021815805.1 Pseudomonadota bacterium
AGACTGACTAAATCTTGGATGTGGCCCGGCAGACCAGACAAGTCGGGCACAGCGACCCATGACAGATCCTCGGAAGCCAGCAGATCGGCCAACATGCGCTCTGCCTCGACTTGGCTGACACCGTGGGGCAGTCTGCTCAGGTCAATTGGCGTGTCGGGCACCTCTAGCCTGGGCTCTGGTGTTGGCGGGTTGCGCGGCTTCGCTCGAGGCGTCATTTCGTCTCCCCCGTGCTCATGCCGCGTGCGCTATGTGCATCACGTTGCCGTGACCGCCGCAGAACTTGGCCCAAGCGTCCATGAGTTCGCGGCGCTTAGCGAACAAGTCGGATCGCTGATAGGCCGCTTCCACCTTGTCCGGGTTGCCGTGCGCCAGGCATAGCTCGCACACGCGTGCAGGAAATGCCGTCTGTTCGGCGGCCCAGTCGCGGAATGCGCTGCGAAAGCCATGCACCGTCACATCGGGCGCGATGCTGTGCAGGGTCTTGTTGACCGCCACATCAGACAACAGGCCGCCGCGTGCGCCGGGGAATACCAGCGTACAGGCCTCGCGCCGCCATTCCTGCATCGTGCGCAGGATCGCCACTGCATCATCGGCCAGCGGCACGCGGTGCGGCTTGGCAGCCTTCATGCGCGCCGCAGGAATCGTCCACAGCTTGGCATCGAGGTCGATTTCATCCCACATAGCCCCTCGGCCCTCACCAGAGCGGCAAGCTGTCAGGATGATGAAGCGCAGCGCCAGGGCCGACACATGCTCCTTGTCGTGCAACGCAGCCATGATGCGCGGCAGGTCGGCATAGGGTGCTGCCGCATGATGCACCTTGGTGCGCACCTTGTCAGGCTTGGGCAGCACCTTGTCGAGCATGCCTTTCCAGCGCGCCGGGTTGCGGGTGCCGTCGCACAGGTCATGTACAGCGGCATAGTCCAGCACGGCCTCGATGCGTTGGCGCACCCGCGTCGCCGTCTCGGTCTTGGTGGCCCACATCGGCAGCAAGATGGCCTTGATGTCCGCAATGGTGATGGCAGTTGGATCTTTCGCGCCGAGCGTCTCATAGGCGTAATCGCGCAGGGTGTTTGCCCACTGCTGGGCATGCTTGGCGTTGCGCCAGCCTGGACGCTTGGCCTCGATGAGTGCTTCTGCGCATTGCTGGAAGGTCATGCCTTGCGGCTTGTCATCGCGGCGCAGCAGGTCGGCAGGATCTCGGCCATCGGCATAGGCGGCGCGAAGATCTGCCGCCAGGTCGCGTGCCGACTTGAGCTTGCGCTCTTTCACTGAGCCCAGGCCCAGCTCGCGCACGCGGCCTTTGTCCTTGAAGCGATACACCCATGCGCGTGATCCGCCTTTCACTCGCAGGTACAGGTTGCCGCCGTCGCTGTGGAAGCCCTCGGGTAGCGTGTCCACCTGCCGAGGGCTGAGCTTGTCTAGGGTTGTCGCCATCGTCTGATCTTCGGTTTGGAGCGAATTGCTCTTACCGATGATCTTACCGAAAAACCCGGATTCCAGGGGATGTCAATGGACGTTGACGAACGTAGAGCGTCTGCAAGTTGTTGAAAAGAAAGTATTAAATGAACTTCCTTGGAACTTTATGGAACTCGGTTCGGCGGTCGTCCACTCCGCCAGGAATTCGAGCGAGATCAGTCGCTCAAGTGAAAAAGCCCGACGGCAACCGTCGGGCTTTTTTGTTGGTTGCCGGCCCGCGCGAATGCGGCAGCGACGCACGCGGCCGCGCGCAGCGCAAGCCTGCCGGTGGAGCTGCCCGGCGGCCCGTCGCCCGGCCCACCATGCGCCGACGCTGCCGGGTGAACGAGGCTGCTCGCCACTCGATCCCTGATGCGCAAGCTCGCGGCTGCGCGCGCGTGCGGTGGCGAACGATGCCCAAATGTCGCGCAATGGTCTGCGTTTCGCGCATTCATGGAATTTCGGCACATTTGTCCATGTTGTGCTTCTCCCACGCCGAAGGAGTCCCGAAACTTGCGTCAGTTTGGCGCATAAGTTGTTCTGCTAGACTGATTCCCCGAATATTCGAGCTTTCGGGGGGCAGGATGATGGGTAAACGCGCGTGCCACGCTGGCGCAGCACGGCTGCCAGGCACAAGCCGGCGGACGCGGGGGTTCACCCTGATCGAAGTGTTGATCGCGGTGGCGATCGTCGGCATTCTGACGGCCATCGCGCTGCCGGCTTACCGCAATTACGAGCTGCGTGCCGAATTGGTCGCCGGCACCGACCAGCTGTCCGCCGAGCGCACGCTCATGGAGCGCTTCTACCAGGACAACCGCACCTACGTGGGCGGTCCGTGTTCCACGTCGCAAAGCGTGGGCAGCAGCGGCGCCAAGTTCAACGTCGCCTGCGTCGCGACGCCGACGGCCACGACCTACACGATCACCGCCACCGGCACCGGCGCGGTCGCGGGTTTCGTGTTCACCATCGACCAGAACGGCAACCAGACGACCACGTCGCTGCCGTCCGACTGGGGAGGAACTCCCGCGTCGCCGTATACCTGCTGGATCATGGCCGAGGGCGCGCAATGCTGAAGCGGCCCGCGCGCCGGACTGGCGCAAGCCGCCTGCTGCAAGCCTGCGCGGCCGCGCCAGCGCGGCGCCGGCTCGTCGCCCAGGCTCCCGGCGGCTTCACGCTGGTCGAGTTGCTGGTCGCGATGGTGGTGTTCGCGATCCTTGCGGTGCTCAGCATCCCGTCGTTCTCGGCGTGGATTCACGACGAGCAGATCCGCAGCACGGCCGAACTGCTGCAGAACGGGCTGCGCGCGGCGCAGACCGATGCCCTCAACCGCAGTCGCATTGTCGTGTTCGCGCTCAGCAACGCCACGCCGGCGCTGTCGGCGACGCCGACTGCCGACGGCGTGAACTGGTACGCCCAGGCCTTGCCGCTCTACGCGGCGGAGGCGAACCTCGCCTCCTACACGAGCTCGGCGTATCTGCAGGGGGGAGCGCTGGGTGGCGCGAGCAACGGCACGACCATCACGGGTCCGGCGTCGCTGTGTTTCAGTTCCATCGGGCGCCTCGTGGCGACCACCCAGACCGTCGCTGGCGCCACCTATTCGTGCAGCGTGCCCGCGGCGGGAACGCTGGTGACCTACGACATCGCCAACCCGCTGGGCGACAGGCCGCTGCGGGTGACGGTCAGCTTCGGCGGGCAGATCCGCATGTGCGACCCCGCGCTGACGCTGTCGGCGAGCAATCCACAAGGGTGCTGAGATGCAACGCGCCAGGGCTGCACAACGCGGATTCACACTGGTCGAAGTGCTGGTCGCGATGCTCGTGCTGGCCTTCGGGATTCTCGGCATGATCTCGCTGCAGGCGTCCGCGCTGGAACAGTCGACGGCCGCCGAGGATCGCACCCGCGCAACCCAGCTCGCGAGCCAGCTGGCCGCGCAGATGTGGCTCGCCAGGGGCGCTTCGGTTCCCGCGGCGCAGGTCAGCGCGTGGCAGGCCTCGCTCGACAGTACCAACCATCCGACCACGGGGCTTCCCGGTGGGACCGGCTCGGTGGACTACGACGCGACCAACAAGCTGTCGGTGATCACCGTGAACTGGACGGATCCGCACAGCGGCAGCACCCACCAGTACCAGACGGTGGTGCAGATTCCCGACGGGACTTCCTGAAGCATGCGATCCGCAGCCCGTTCGCGCAGCGCCGGCTTCAGCCTGGTGGAGTTGATGGTGGCGATGATCATCGCCGTGCTGGTCATGCTCGGCATCAGCGAACTGATGGCGAACAACGAAGGGCAACAGCGCACGACCACCTCCACCAACGACATCGACCAGGCGGGGAGCTATGCGGCCTACTCGCTCGACAAGGTCATTCGCAGTGCCGGCTCGGCGTTCTATCAGGCGAATGCCTTCACACTGGGTTGCGAGCTCAACGCGCGCAGCGGCGGCTCGACCATCCTGCCGCTGAGTTCCGGCTTCTCGTCGGATTTCCCGAATGTCACGCTCACCAACGTGCACCTCATGCCCCTGCTGATCCTGCCCGGGCAGTCGGTCGCCTCGGACGGCAGCGGCGGCACCGACACGTCCGACGTGCTGGTGGTCATGGGGGGCGTCGACGGCAATCAGCCCGTTCCGACGTCGCTGCTGCAGCCGCCATCGGCGGCGGCGCTGCACCTGGTCAGCGATGTCGGCTATGCCAGCAACGACCTGCTGCTGATCAGCGACGTGGCGAACGGAGTCAACCTCAGCGGATGCCTGCTGGATCAGGTCTCCAGTGTCGGCAGCGGCGGCGTGGTCAATCTCGGCGGCACCTACCACGCGGGGGATTCGATCTCCACGCGCACGCTGTCGTCGATGAGCGCGGGCGGCCTGGTCATCGACCTGGGCAACGAGAGCAACGGCGCGCCTCCGGTGTTCGAAATGCTCGGCGTGGGCCCGGATACGACCCTGGATGCCTACGACCTGATCACCCAGCAGACCACGCCGGTGATCAATGGCGTGTTCGAGATGCACGCGCTGTACGGCGTCGATCCCACGGGCAGCGGAACGATCCAGTGGGTCGCGCCCAGCGGGAACTACGCGGTCAGCTCGCTCGACGCCGGCACCACCGTGGCCGCGCAACTGATCCAGACCATCAAGGCGGTGCGCATCGGGTTGATCCTGCGAACCCAGCTTCCGGAGAAGACCGCGGTCACGCCCGGGCCGATCGACCTGTTCACCGACCTCGGCAGTCCCCTGAGCTACTCGCGCGTGCTCAGCGCCAGCGAGCAGCATTACAGGTACCGCACCCTCGATCTGACCATCCCGATTCAAAATACCCTGCAGTAGGCGCGAACTCGGCCATGTCCCGCATTCCCCGTCGATCCGTTGTTCGCGAGTCCGGAGTGGTCCTGCTGTTCGCTCTGGTGCTGCTGGTCATCCTGCTCATCGCGTCGGTCGCGCTGGTGCGCTCGTCGCTCAACACCTCGCTGGCGGCGGGGGACATCGGCTTCAAGCGTGACCTGCAGATGCAGGCCGGGCGCGGCATCCAGGCCGCCGAGAACGAGTTCAAGAGCGGCGGGGCCTTGGCCAGCGCGACGACGCTCGACTCGGACCTGGCCTCGGCGAACTATTCGTCGACCATGCTGCCCTCGGGCCCGAACGGCATACCGACCATGCTGCTGAACGATTCGGCCTGGACCATGACTGGCGCCGACATCAGCGACGCCACGGCGCCGATCACGGATCCGGTGACCCACAAGACCGTGGCCACGGGCATCACCATCCGCTACGTGATCGACCGCCTGTGCACCAGCAGCGGGGCCATCACCGACCCCTCGCAATGCGTGATCAGCCAGCTGGGCCAGGACAAGGGCGGCACGGCCTGGATGAAAAAGGCCGGCGGAACGCCGCAACCCGTCTATCGCATCACGGTGCGCGTGCTCGGGCCGCACAACACGCAGACCTTCGTGCAGCAGTTGATTTCGGAGTAGTCCATGCAAGTCAGACAGGTCATCGGGACTCTTGCGCTGTGCGTCGCCGCCATCCTCGGAATCGGCAGCGCGCGCGCGGTCGACCTCGCCGACGCTCCGGTGTTCACGGTCAACTCGGTGCCGGGAAACATGCTGTTCGTGTTGTCGGTGGAATATCCGACCGCCAACGCTGCCGCCTATCCAGCATCCACGGCTTACAGCTCCGTAAAGACCGGATATACCCCCGCTTCGACCTACATCGGGTACTTCGACCCGAACAAGTGCTACACCTACGATCCGAACTACGCGCCGCCGAGCGGCTCGCCGGGCGCGAGCAACCTCGGGCTGTTCGTGCCCCACGAGCTGGCCTCGGACCATAGCTGCGTGTCGGGCGATGGCCTGCAGCTGTGGAGCGGCAACTTTCTGAACTGGGCGTCGATGCAGGCGCTGGACGAATTCCGCTCGGCGCTGACCGGCGGCTACCGCGTGGTCGACACCACCAGCCAGACCATTCTCGAAAAGACCTGGGTGTCGAGGCAGGGTGGCACCACCGACGATCCCGACGGCCTGATCAGCGACTCCTCCACCACGGTCGCCGGCGCCACGCCGCTTACCCGCTGGTCCACGCTGCGCACGCACACCTGGGGCGAGGGCAACGTGATGCTGCTGACCTCGTCGGGCTCGTTCTCGAGCACGCCCACGCAGTACGCGGGGCAGGTGCCGAGTGCGAACGCGTCGGGCTCGGACTGCAGCAGCAATTGCTCCAATACCGTGTACGCGCTCACCATCCGCGTGCTGGTGTGCGACCCGAATGTCAGCCTCGAGGCCAACTGCACGGCCTACGGCACGAATTTCAAGCCCGAGGGTCTGATCCAGCAGAACGCGCTCAACATCCGTTACGGCGCCGTGTCGTACCTGGACGACTCGTCGTCGCAGCGCGAGGGCGGGGTGCTGCGCGCCCGCATGGCCTATGTCGGGCCGAAGATGCCGTCGACCAGCAACCCCAGCGTCACGGTGGACAACCCCGCGCCCGAGTGGGATCCCGATACCGGCATCTTCTACTCCGACCCGGATCCGAACGACGCCAGCGCCAGCGGCGTGTCGAACAGCGGCGTGATCAACTACATCAACAAGTTCGGCGAGTTCTCCCACATCTACAAGAGCGGAGACACCCTGAGCGAGCTGTTCTACACCGGGGTTCGCTACTACAAGCACCTTGGCGACATACCCGCCTACAGCGCCGGGGCCACCAGCACCATGCTCGACGGCTTTCCGGCCATCGTGAGCTGGGACGATCCGATTCTCTACGCCTGCCAGAAGAACTTTTTCCTCGGCATCGGCGATGTCAACACCCACGACGACTCGGTGGTGCCGGGATCGACGCTCTCGCCGCCCGGAGGTCAGGTGGTACCCAACTTCAGTCCGGACACCACCGATTACAAGGCCGAGACGGATCTGGTCGGGGCCATGGAGGGCTACGGCCCGAACCTCGGCAGCGCCAGTCCGCCATGGGTTCCAGGCGGCGGCGGCTGCTGCGGCGGCGCCACCGACCTGATCGCCGGCATGGCCTACGACGCCCATGTCAACGACATGCGGCCGAATGATTTCAAGAATGCCGACGGCAGCAAGACCTACAAGCAGACCGCCTCGACCTACTGGCTCGACGTGCAGGAGTACTCGCAGTACAAGGACAAGAACCAGTTCTACCTCGCCACCAAGTACGGCGGGTTCCAGGTGCCGAACAACTGGAACCCGGCGAGCACCACGCCGCCGCCGACCTCGACCTGGCATACGAGTTCCAACACGCAGGGCAGCGACCTGCAGCCCGACAACTATTTCGATGCCAACCAGGCGGGCCAGATGGTGGCGGGCCTGACCTCGGCGTTCACCAGCATCGCCAAGCAGATCGCCGGCTCCAGTACGGCCTTTGCCGTGGCATCGCCGCGCCTGTCGGTCACCGGCAATGTCAGCTACGGCTCGACCTACAACCCGAACGGCTGGACGGGCGACGTGAACGCCTACAGCCTGAGCTTCGATGCCAGCGGCAATCCGACCACCACGCAGGTGTGGAGCGCGCAGAGCAAGCTGGACGCGCAAAGCCCGGCCAGCCGCGTCATCGCGACCTGCTGCGCGGCTTCCGGCGCACCCGGCGTGCCCTTCGATACCACCGACATGGCGAACACCCTGCCGGCCCAGTACGCGACCTTCGCCGAGGTTCCCGGCGTGTCCTCGGGCAGCCAGAGTTCGGCCAACTTCCTGGCATGGCTGCGCGGAGACCGCACCCAGGAAGTGGGCAATGGCGGCGTCTACCGTGCGCGCAAGGCCGTACTCGGCGACATCACCGATTCCTCGCTGAGCATCGTCGGCGCGCCGTCGGCCGACTTTTCCGACGCCAACAACCCCGGCTACTCGAGCTTCAAGTCCACCTGGGCGAACCGTCCGACGGTGGTCTACGCGGGAGCCAACGACGGCATGATGCACGCCTTCGACGGCAGCATCACCGACGCCACCCAGGGGCGCGAACTCTTCGCCTACATCCCCTCGGCCATGTACGGCGACAGCAGTTCGGCGCCGGTCACCGGGCTGGCCTCGCTCGGGGCGCCCACCGGCTTCGTGCACCACAACATGGTCGACGCCACGCCGGAGAACTTCGACGTCGACTTCAGCCGCACCGCGGGCGCCACCACCACCGCGCCGGACTGGCACACCATGCTCATCGGCGGCCTGGGCAAGGGCGGCCGGTCGTATTACGCGCTCGACGTCACCGACCCCGCGAGCCTCACCAGCAACAGCGCGCTGGCCGCCAAGGTGCTCTGGGAGTTCAGCGACTCCACGATGGGCTACTCCTACGGCGATCCGAGCGTGGTGAAGACCGCCCAGTATGGTTGGGTGGTCATCCTGACCTCGGGCTACAACACGCCGGACGGCTCGGGCTACATCTACATCGTCAACCCGCGCAACGGCGAGCTGCTGCAGCGCATCGCGGTGGGCAGCGGCGCCGACGGCCTGCCGTCCGACGGACTGACCTACGGCTCCGCCTACGTGCTCGACTACACCGATGGCACGGCGGACAGCTATTACGTGGGCGACCTCAACGGCCATCTCTGGCGCCTGGACCTGACCCCCAAGACCGGGGACTACAGCCCGCCGACCGAGATCGCCGAACTGAAGGACGCGAACGGCAACCCGCAGCCCATCACCACGCGTCCGCTGATCGAGATCGATCCGAGTTCGCAAAAGCGCTACGTCATGCTCGGCACCGGCAAATTGCTGGCGAGGTCGGACATCACCACCAACAACCAGCAGAGCTTCTACGCCATCATCGACGGCACGGCCACGAGTTTCAACACCTCGTCCACGCTGCCGGCCGGAGAAACCTTCCCGCTGACGCGGAGCGACCTGGTGCAGGTCGCCGATTCGACGTCGACGAGCAGCAGCGGGGCGAACCTGGCGAATGGCATCGGCAGTTCGCCGTCCGCGCCGTCGGGCTGGTACATCGATCTGGCCACGTCGTCCACCGGAGGGGCGTCCGAGCGCGTGACCTTGACCCCGACGTCCAATTACGGCATCGTGGCCTTCGCCGTCAACCAGCCGATCGGCGACGTTTGCAGCCCGTCGGGAACCAATCGCGTGTTCGGCGTGGAGTTCGGGCTGGCCAAGACGGTGCTGATCGACCACAACAGCGCCCTGATCGACGCCTCGTCGGCGCTGTCCGGCGTGGCCACCGATCTGAGCATCACCAACGTGGACGGGAGCTTGCGCATCACCGAGGGCACGAGTACCGGCGCCGTCGGCAACGTTCCCGGCAACCTGTCGTCGAGCACCATCCTCAAGCAACTGAACTGGAACGAGATTCCGAGTGCCGAGTAGCCCGGCGCGGGCCGATCGCCGGGCTGCGAGCCCGCTGGCGATCGCCGTGCTGCTGTCCGTGTTCGTGCACGTTGCCGTGCTGGTGACGGCGGGGCGCCTGCCGCTGCGCGTGCAGCCTGCCGGCGGCGACGCCCGGCCGCGCCGCCTCTCGGTGTTGCTCGAGTCTGCGCGGCCGCGCATCGAAGCGGCTGCGCGAAGGCCGCGCATGCGTGCCGCGGCGGCGCCGCGACGCGCTCGCCAGCGCGGGAACCAGGCGCTGGGTACGGTGTTCTACGCCGGTTCCGAGCTGCAGCGGCGTCCGGTACCGGTGAGCGCGCCGGACATCCGGCGCAGCACGCACCTGGATGCCGAGTTCGGCATGGCGCGCCTGGTCCTGTTCATCGATGCGTCGGGGCACGTGGTACGCATTCGGGTCGCCAGCAGCCACGGCTTCAGCGCGCGCGATCTGCACAGGCTGCGGGATCTGTTTGTCGCCACGCGTTTTTTCCCGGGCTATCGCAATGCCGCGCCGGTGGCCTCACGCATCGACATCCGGATTCGGGTCGCGCCGCTGGCGCTGCAGCTGCACAGGCTGTCCACCACGCCCGCCCGGCCCAGGCCGGCTCGAGCAGGCTCATAGGAGCCTGGGCGGCAGAGGGCGAGCCTGCTGCAATTCGCCAGGGGCGGTCCATTCCGGCGCCGATTCGTCGCCCATAGTGGCCACTATGGGCTCGTCACTGCCCCCGAACTGTCCTCGCCCCTGACGAATTTCGCGACGGCTCCCTCTGCCGCCCAGGCTCCTAGGTGTCGTCGCCCTGCGCCTCGGCACGCCTGCTGGCGCGCCAGTAGGCGTGCATGGACAACACCGCATCGGGGATCTCGTGCGACAGCTTCTGACGCGCCATGGCGGTGGCGCTGCGCGCCTGCGCTTCGGCATCCGGGGCGTCTTCGCCGAGTTCTCGCAGCGGGCGCAGCCAGGCCTGGCCCTGCTGCGTGTCCAGCAACGGCTGCCAGGCGTCGCGGCACAGTTCCAGCCCGTCCAGGAAACCGCAGGCCCAGATCTGCGCATCGTCGTACTCCACGCCCGACTCCTCGAAGCTCGACCACAGCGGCGCCATCGTGGCGCCTCGCGCATCGTCGAGGCGCTGCACGATGCTCAGGAACAGACGCTGCACGAGGTCGACCATGCGCCTGGCCTGGCCGGCATCGCGGGTCGGCGGCATCGTGTCCTTGTGGTTTTCGCCCCAGATCCTGGGCATCCACTGCTGCGGGGTCGGCCGCGCCGGGCCGACGGCCAATGCATGCAGGTAGCCGTCGAGCATGTCCAGGGTCATGCTGTCCTCGACGTCGGCATACAGCAGGAACTGATCCAGTTCGTCGATCTCGGCGTCGCTCAGCGGGCGGTGGGGCTTGGCGCGGTGCATGGGGCGTGAATGTAGTGCAAGCCGGGCTGCCGGCGCGCAATCCGAGCGCGCTGCGCATGCCGACGAGGCCAGGCGCATCGTGAGCCGCACGGAACTCGGCTATGCTGGTGCGGCCTTCAACGTTTCGTGCGGGTGACCCACTCGCAGGGTCGCGCCCGCGTCGGACAGCCATGAACCTCCCGCTGCATCCGGTTCGCGATCACTACCGCAGCGTCGATCTGGTGCGGCGGCTGCAGATCGCGCTGGCGCCCTTCGGACCCGAGCACACGGCGCTCGCCTCGCGCCAGCTGGCCGGCCTCGACCAGTTTCACATCCGCGGCCTCTCGGCCACCACCGAACTCGCCGCGCTGTGCGGCGTGCGTGCACAGGACATCGTGCTGGACGTCGGTTGCGGCGTGGGCGGTGCGGCACGCTACCTGTCCGAGTGCTTCGCGTGTCGCGTGCTGGGCGTCGATCCCAGCGAAGACTTCATCGAGGCGGCGCGTTACCTGACGCAGCGGGCGCGGCTGGATGCGCGGGTATCGTTCGAGGTGGGCGGCGCTCCGGGGCTGCCCGTGCATGACCAGAGTGCCGACGTGGTGCTGCTGCAGCATGTCGCCATGAACGTCGCCGACCGCGCCGGCCTGTACCGGGACATCCGGCGCGTGCTGCGGACGGCGGGGCGGTTCGCCAGCTACGACGTCGTTTCGTGCGGCGCCGAGCCTCACTACCCGGTGCCCTGGGCGCGCAGCGCTGCCGGCAGTTTCCTGCTCGATGCCGCCGCGACACGCGCCGCGATCGAGGCGGCAGGGCTGCGCGTGGTGGCGTGGAAGGACGATACACCGGCGGCGCTGGCCTGGGCGCAGCGCCTGCGGCGCGCCGGGCCGCCGTCCGCCCCCGGGCTGGATGTGCTCATGGGGGCCGACTTCCCGCGGCTCGCAGCCAACCTGGCACGCAGCCTGCGCGAGCGCCGCGTGGGCGTGGTGATGGCGGTATTCGAGGCGCCTTGATGCGCTGACCGATGGCGCGATCTCGTGCGCGCTGTCGCCGCTACAGGATCATCGAGTCCAGCGCCTCGCTGATGCGCGACTGGTAGGTCGGATCCTCCTGGGCCGACAGGATCTCCATGTGCAGCCGCTTGGTCTTGGTGTCCGGCTCGATGCCCAGGCTTTCGCGCATGTTGCGACGAAACGCCTCGTAGGTCTCGATGGCACTGGCGCGGCAGCCATTGAGCACATGCACGCGCATCAGATTGCGGCAGGCGGTCTCGTTGTGCGGCGACAGCAGCAGGATGCGGTTCAGGAAGTACACGGCCTGGTCGAAGCTGTCGCTCGACGCCGCCGCCCGGGCGTGCCGGTAGAGCAGGTTCGCCGCCTTGCTCGCCATCTGCCCCTTGTAGTGGGACAGCATGGCGTTGAGCTGCGGGTTTTCGGGGAACTCCAGGGAGCCGATCAGGTGGTCGCGATGGGCGTCCAGCGCAACCGCGAGCGGAATCTCCTCATCCGAGGTCAGAAAATCGATGTCATGCGCCACGCCGGGGCAGAAAAATATCGAACTCAAGTGACTCTTGACCAGCCCGGGGAACAGTCGGTTGATCTTGTGGATGCGCAGGCGCAGGCTGCCCTGGGAGTGCTCGGAGTCGGTGCCCGGCCAGAGCAGCGAGGCCATTTGCTGGCGGCTCGTGGCACCGCGCACCGCGAGTACGAACATGAGCAGTATGGCCTTTTTGTCATTGACTACTATCAAATCCGTTTCGGTATGAATGCGGACTTGTCCGAGAAACTGGATTTCGACTGTCGAGCTTTTTCCGTTCATGGCCATGGGTGGTTCCTCGGAATGCGCCGAAATTGCGCAGAATCAGGGCCAGCGCGCTGACCGTTTGGTGGTGGAGAAGTCGTAAGTGCGACAGATTTTCATACTGGATGAATGAAACGCCAGGTTCCCGCAGGAATGCCGCAGAAGATGACGAAACGATGCTAGGCGGGCATGCGGCGCCTGACAAGCGGCAATTAACTCAGGACCCGAGGGGGGTAACGGGAAAATAACACCGCAACAATATGCCGGAAGCAAGCCGTGGAGCGCCAGACCGCAGCGACCCGACTGCGAAATCCGTCTGTTCCGGGCCAGCGCACGGCCTGCATGCGCCGCTTTTGCACGGGCGATGCGCAGGCCCCGGCAAACGGTCCGTCGTGGCGCGATGCATTCGCGTGACCCTGGTAAACGTCACGTCATGGCGCCTGTCGGGCGTTTTGTGGAACAGGTTTTTGCGTGCAGGCGCGTCCGCGCGATGGCAAAGGCCCCGCGCGCGCAGCGCGGGAACAGCGCATGAATTTCCCGGAAGGTCACGGATTTATACCGTCGGAAAAACCTTCCACGCCGGAAATGAAACGTGTCGTAACCGT
Source organism: Pseudomonadota bacterium (assembly GCA_021815805.1). Taxonomy (GTDB): domain Bacteria; phylum Pseudomonadota; class Gammaproteobacteria; order Burkholderiales; family Burkholderiaceae_C; genus Thiomonas_A. Next base: position 13,050 of record JAKAZQ010000039.1, read on the forward strand.
TTTTCCGGCATGCCGCGACGCTTGCGACTCGGCGCGTGCGGCGGCGGCCCGTGCGCATGCGCGCGCACGCCTCGCGGCGGCGCGGCTGCGCGATCAGACGGTCGGCGCTGCGGCGTCGCCGCGCGCTGCGGCGTAGGGCCGCAGCAGGGACACCATTTGTGCGTAGATTCGCGGATTCGCCGCGATCAGTTCCCCACCCTCGAGGAAATTCGGCTCGCCGGTGAAGTCGCCGACCATGCCGCCGGCTTCGGTGACCAGCAGCGAGCCGGCCGCGACGTCCCACGGCTTCAGGCCGAGCTCGAAAAAGCCGTCGTAGCGCCCGGCGGCGACGTAGGCGAGGTCGAGCGCGGCGGCTCCCGGACGGCGCAGCCCGACGCAGCGTTGCGAGAACTTGCGAAACATCTCGAGATAGGCGTCGAAATCGTCGCCGCGCCGGAACGGAAAGCCGGTTCCGATCAGGCCGTCCTCGAGGCGCGTGCGCTTCGACACGCGCAGGCGCCGGTTGTTCAGGAAGGCTCCGGCGCCGCGGCTGGCCGTGAACAACTCGTCGCGCGAGGGGTCGTAGACCACGCCGTGCTGGATCACCCCATGGTGCGCCAGGGCGATCGACACGGCGTACACCGGAAGGCCGTGGATGAAATTGGTGGTGCCATCGAGGGGATCGATGATCCAGCGGAACTCCGCATCGGCACGGCCGTGGCTGGTACCGGTCTCCTCGCCGAGCACTCCATGCTGCGGGAAGGCCTTGAGCAGCACTTCGATGATGGCCTGTTCGCTGGCGCGATCGACTTCGGTGACGAAGTCGTTGGCCGACTTTTCCGAAACCCGCAGCAGGTCGAGGTCGAGGCTCGCGCGGTTGATGATTTTTCCGGCCTCGCGCGCGGCGCGGACGGCGACATTGATCACGGGATGCATGGTGGGCGGCGCGGGCGCGCGAGGCGCGGCTCGACGAGAATGTGCGGGTTGTCGTGAAAGAGCGAGAAAACGTGCAGGATTCTATCCAAGGCCGCGCGCCGGCCGTGGCGTCGCCGCTGCAGGCCCTGTTCGTGATGATGGGCACCAGCCACGCCGGGAACGCCGGGGCGGCGGCGCGCGCGATCAAGACCATGGGCTTTGCCCATCTCGGGCTGGTCGCGCCACGCTTCCCGGATCTGCGCAGCCGTCCGGAGGCATTGGCCATGGCCAGCGGCGCCGACGACGTGCTGCGCGCGGCGCGCCAGGGCGACACGCTGGCCGAGGTCGCCGGCGACTGCGGGTTGCTGGTCGCGCTTTCGGCGCGGGTGCGCGACTTCGGTCCGCCGCTGCACGGCCCCGAATGGCTGCCCGAACTCGCGCGTCTGGCGCAGCAGCAGCGGCGGCGCGTGGCGTTCGTGTTCGGCAGCGAGCGCTACGGGCTGGACAATGACACGGTGTGGCGCTGCGATGCACTGCTCAACCTGCCGACGGCGTCCGACTACGGTTCGCTCAACCTCGCGCAGGCGGTGCAGATCGTGGCCTGGGAGTGGCGCAAGGCGGTAGGCGTGCTGCCGCATGGCGCGCCGGGCCCCGCGCCCGAACCGGCGGCCACGCACGCCGAGATCGAAGCCTTGCTCGAACACGCGCAGCGTGCGCTGCTTGCTCTCGGCTATCTCGATCCGCAGGCGCCGCGGCGCCTGATGCCGCGTCTGAGCCGGCTGGTCGGGCGCGTTGCGCTCACCCGCCAGGAGGTGCAGATCCTGCGCGGCATCTGCCGGGCCGCGTTGCGCCGTCTGGGCCAGGATCCGCCGCCCGCAGCCTGAGTTGCGGATCCGGCCGCGCGGTGCCGGTACTCAGCGGGGCCGACCCGGCTCCAATACACTGCACTCAGCAGCTTGCGTCGGGCCGGCTGCGCGGCCTTGTCCATTGCATCGTCCCTTTTCCATGTTCGCCTCGTTGCGCGAAGACATCCAGGTGATTCTCGAGCGCGACCCCGCGGCGCGGTCGCGCTGGGAGGTGCTGACCTGCTACCCGGGGCTGCACGCGCTGTGGATGCACCGCCTGGCGCATCGCGCATGGCGAGGCGGCCATTACTGGTTCGGCCGCTGGGTCTCCCACTGGGGCCGTTTTCTCACCGGGATCGAGATCCACCCCGGAGCCGTCATGGGACGTCGCGTGTTCATCGATCACGGCCTCGGCGTGGTCATCGGCGAGACCGCAGAGGTGGGCGACGATTGCACCATCTATCAGGGCGTGACCCTTGGCGGCACGAATCTGTACAAGGGCGCCAAGCGCCATCCGACGCTGGAAAGCGGCGTGGTGGTGGGGGCCGGCGCCAAGGTGCTGGGTGGCTTCACGGTCGGGCGTGGCGCGCGCATCGGCTCCAATGCGGTGGTGGTGAAGGCGGTTCCGGCGGGGGCCACCGCGGTCGGCAACCCGGCGCGCATCATCGACAAGCAGGGGGAGCAGCAGCGCGAGGCGGCGGCTTCCCGCATGGGCTTTTCGGCCTACGCGGTGACGCAGAGCGGCGACGATCCGCTGAGCAAGGCGGTTCTCGGACTGGTCGACCACGCGGCGCAGCTCGAGCACCAGGTCGCGTTGCTGTGGCGGGAACTGGAAAAGCACGGCGTATGCGCCGCGCAGAGCGGTCCCGCCGATGCCATGCGCACCGAACACTTCGATCGCGACGAATTCGAGAAACTGGTCAAGTAGCGGGCGCGTCGGCGGGCTGCGCCAGCGCCGCGCCAAGATCCTCGCGCCGCACCTCGACCCAGCCCGCGCGCGGGCGCAGCCACAGCGCCTGCGCTCGCGGATCCGACGGTTTCTCCAGATCCCAGTCGCTCAGCACCTGGCGCAGTTGCGCTTGCTGCCAGTGCTCGCGCGGACGATGGGTGTGGCCATGGATCATCCAGTCCGCCCGCGCGCGCTGCAGCCAGCGCGCGGCCTCGGATGCATCGGCGTCGCCGGGCGCGAGCATCGCGGCCTGGCTGTCCCGGCTTTGCGCGCGCGCGGCGGCAGCCTGCTGCTGGCGTGCCGCGAGCGGCTGCGCGAGAAAATCCTGCTGCCATTTCGGCTCACGGCAGACCGCGCGCCAGCGCATGTAGGGCAGGTCATCGATGCACAGGGCATCGCCGTGGCTGAGCACGATGCGCTGCCCGGCAAGCTCGAGCAGGCAGGGATCGTCGAGCAGGCGTGCGCCGCAGCGTCGGGCAAACGCCGAGCCCAGCAGGAAATCCCGGTTGCCGCGTTGCACGCCGACAAAGCAGCCGCCGGCCGCCAGTTGCCCGAGGCACGCGCACACCGCGTGATGCTGGTCCCGCTGGGGCTGCTCGAGGAGATCGTCGCCGATCCAGGTCTCGAACAGGTCGCCGAGCACGAGCAGCGCATCGGCGCGCCCGGCCAGCCCCCCGACCCAGCGCACGAAGGCCGCAGTGGTGCGAGGCGCCTGCGGCCCCAGGTGCAGGTCCGACACCAGGGCCAGCGCACGCCAGCCCGGTGATGCGGTCAGATCGCGCAGCAGTTCAGACCTCCACGGCCTTTTCGATCATCACGTCTTCCAGCGGAACGTCCTGATGGAAGCTCTTGCTGCCGGTTTTCACGCCCTTGATGGCATCGACCACCTCCTGGCCCTCGACCACCTCGCCGAACACGGCATAGCCCCATCCCTGCGGCGTGGGCGAGCTGTGATCCAGGAAGGAATTGTCGGCGACGTTGATGAAGAACTGCGCGGTAGCCGAGTGCGGGTCGTTGGTGCGGGCCATCGCGATGCTGTATCGCTTGTTCTTCAGGCCGTTGTCGGCCTCGTTGGCGATCGGCGCCTGCGTGGGCTTTTGCTTCATCCCGGGCTCGAAGCCTCCGCCCTGGATCATGAAGCCGTCGATCACGCGATGAAAGATGGTGCCGTCGAAATGCCCGCTGCGCACGTAGGCGAGGAAGTTCTCGGTGGACTTGGGCGCCTTCTCGGCGTCGAGTTGCAGACGGATCACGCCTTTGCTGGTGTGGAGTTCGACCATGGTTGCTTGCCTTGTGGAAAAGGAGGGGTCAGGGAATGCACTCCTGCTGCTGTTCCGGCACCGCCGTCAGCGCAGCAGGCGTGCCGCGCGGATCAGCACCGGTTGCACGGGTACGTTGCTCATCGTGCCGACGTCGTGTGTCGGCACGGCGGCGATGCGATCGACCACCTTCATGCCCGAAACGACACGCCCGAACACGGCGTAGCCGTATCCGTCAGGCTGCGGATAGTCGAGCATCGGATTGTTCACCAGGTTGATGAAGAACTGCGAGGTCGCCGAAGCCGGATCACTGGTGCGCGCCATCGCGATGGTGCCTCGAAGATTGCGCAGGCCATTGCGGCTTTCCAGCGGGATGGGCGCCGCGGTGGGCTTTTGCTGCAGGCTGCGCGTGAAGCCGCCGCCCTGGATCATGAACCCGGGAATCACGCGGTGGAAAATGGTTCCGGCGTAAAAGCCGCTGCGCACATAGTGCAGAAAGTTGGCGACCGTGCGCGGCGCGCGCTTGGCATCGAGTTCGATGATGATCGTCCCCAGGCTGGTGTCGAGCTCGACCCGCTCGGCCGCCGCCGGCTGCGCAGGATGGGCAGCCGAGGCCTGCGCCGCCGCGGCGACGCCCGAGGTGAACAGCGCGGCGCAGCAACCGAGGCCGAGGAGCAGGCGACGCACAGCGCAGGGGAGGTGGGGGTGGGGGCGGGGTCTGGACATGGGCATGGACCGGGTGAAAGGGCTCGCGGCGGCGCCGCGCTGAACGAGGTTGCGGGGCGTCACCGCGCCGTCGCGGGTCCGCTGCGCGACGCTGCCGAGGATGGCGCGGAGGCTTGTGCCTGGGGATGTGCCGGGCCTGGTGCCGGGCCTGGTGCCGGGCTTGGTGCGGATCCGCCGGCCTGCAGCCAGCGCAGCCGGGCACGCGCATGGGCCTGCACCGCCGCGTCGCTTGCATCCTGCGCAGCTCGCGCATAGGCCTGGCGCGCCAGTTGCAGGTACAGATCGCCGAGGTTCGAGCGGGCCGTGGCGTAGGCCGGATTCGCGTGCAGCGCCATGCGCAGCTGCGCCAGCGCGAGCTCGTACCGGCCGCGCGCGGCGAACAGCACGGCCAGGTTGTTGTGGGGTTCGGGCAGTTCCGGGTATTTGCGCGTCAGCGCCTGCAGCACGTCGATGGCCTGTGGGTCCTTGTGCTGCTGCCGCAGGATGAGTGCCTCGGTCAGGCGGTACTGGGGATCGTTCGGGTGCTCCCGGATCAGGCCCTGCAACTCCTGCAGCGCCTGCGGCAGCTGTCCCGCAGCCTGCAGCCTGCGCACTTGTGCCAGGTCCTGCGCGCGCACCGCCGGCATCGCGCAGGCCAGCAGCAGCGCGGCGATCAGCGCGCCGGGGCGAAGCAAGGAACGACCGCGGACGACGGGCATGGGCTGGCGGCGGGGTACAGGGTGCAGGAGGCGTGAATCCGGCATTCTAGGGGCCCTATGCTGCGTCAGCGCCGCGCGTCGCGTTCAGCCCGTAACCGGTCCATCGTCCCAGCATACCGTGATCTGCGCGGGCAACCCGGGCGTCGCGCGCCAGGCCGGCGCGCCGGGTGGCGGCGCTGCCGTGCCGGGCGCCTCCGCTGCCGCGCCGGGCCCGTCCGGCCGCGGCGCCGGCGCAGTGTCGAGCCCGGGCTGCGGCTGCAGGCGCCCGAGCGTGGCTTGCAGCTGCTGCTCGCGTTGCTCCAGCCGGCGCACGCTGTCGGCGACGCGCAGTGCGGCCTCGGCTCCTTGCACGCGGTAGTGCAGCAGAATCGAGCGCACGCCGAGCTGACCCAAGCGCGCGGCCTGCAACGGGAAATCCGCCGGCGTGAAACCGTGCGACCCATCGGGGAAGTCGGCCAGGAACTGTGCGAAGCCGAGCGGGCCGGGATAGCTTCGCTCCAGCACGAGGTCGGCCAGCGCGATGCGCAGACGCACCCCGGAGCAGCTCTGCGGGCTCCAGTCCAGGCTGCGCTGCAGCGGCAGGTTCAGGTTGTTCAGTCGGGTGTCCGTCGAGGCGCAGTCCACATCGAGGGAGGTCGAGAACACGCGGGGTGCGCTCTGCGGCACCACGTCGCTCGGCAGCGCGGCCAGCACGACCACCGCGTGTTGCGCGCGCGCCGCCTGCAGCGCCGCCCGCAGTTCACCGAGTTGCATGCGCGCGGCCTGCGTCTGGCTTTGCTGGCGGGCGGTGCGCGTCTCGCGGCGCTGTTGATCGGCCCGACGGCGTGCCGCGTTGTCGATGATGCCGAGGAACTCCGGAGTGAACGAGACCTTCTGGCCGGCCTTCTCGGCGACGCGATATTGCTGTGCATCACGCACCAGGAAATGCGCCGCCGGGCCCTCGAGAAAGGTCCACAAGGTTCCCCGCGGGCCGTACACCTGCTGCATCGCGTCGTCCGGCGACGCGGCCGTCTGCAACGGCCACAGCACGTCGGATTGCCAGCGACGTTGCAGGTTGCATGCCGCCGTGGCGTTCGCGTAGTGCATGAGCGCTCGCCACGGCGCCGCGAGCAGCCCGCCGATCGGGAACACGCCCGAGTCCGTGGCCCGAGCGCGCATGCGAAGCGCGTCCGGCGCGGCAACCGCGGCGTCGTCCTGCAGCCGGTGCACGACCCGCTGCAGCGCCTGCGCCGCCGACCCCGCCACCGATTGCGTGACCTTGGGGTCGCGGCCGAAGGCCAGGAATTCCTCGGCGACGCCCGCTGCCTGGGAATCGCCTTGTTCGAGGGTTCTGGCGAGGGCGTCGAGGGCTGCCAGGTAGTCGCGCAGATCCCGCGCCCCCCGCAGGTATCCCTTGACCGAACGCGCGGCGCCGGCGGCGCCGCCGGCCGCGCCTTGCGGCGATCCGCGCCTGCCGGCTTCGCGCAACGCGGCATAGAGGGTGTGCGCCGTCGAGCCTCCGGCAGCCTCGGAGCGCCAGGCCGCGAATTCGCGCGCGGCCGCGGCCCAGCCCATCGGTGCCGCGGCGGCCTGGTTCGCGCCGGCGCCGGCGCCAGCGGCTGGCTCGGCAGCGCCGGTGGGCGCGTCGAGCTGGCGTATCACCGCATCCCCGAAGGTCCAGTAGGGGTTGTCCACGCTGGCCAGTTCGGGCAGCGCCGCCCGCCACTGCGCTGCGCCGCGCAGCGGCGGCGCAGCCGCGACGACCTGCTCGAGCGCCGCGCGTACGGCAAGCCGCTGGCCTTCGCGCCAGCCGCTGCGGAAGCGTTCCCAGGCCTCGGCCACGCGAACCGGTTCGGCGCTGACGGTGCGCCAGTCGTCGATCAGTCGACGCATCGCCGCATAGCCGGCGCTGGTGAACTCGGGCGCGAGCACCGGCAGCGCGGCCTCGCGCGGGGCGTCGACCGCGGGCCCTGCGGACGCCGGCTCCCAGGCATCCGACGCGCGCAGCGCGGCCACCGATTGCAGTGTGGGAATCCGCGCCAGCCAGCGCATGTTTGGATCCTGCAATGCGAGACGATCGAGGGATGCCCGCGTGCGCAGCAGGCGGGCCTGCTGGCGGGGATCGGACGGTGAGGTCCACGCGATCTGCGCGAGCTCGAGCTGCCAGCGCTGTGCCTGGAGCGTGTCGTCGCCGCCGTCCACGCCGGCGAACGGGCGTGCGAGCTGCTGCAGTTGCTGCAGCCCGGCACCGCTGGCGTGGGCCTGCAGCGCGGCGCTCAGGCGCAGGCGCTGCAGCACGGCGCTGGCGCTGCGGGTGGCGTTCGCCCCGGACTCCGGGAGATCGGGCTCGAGCGCCGTTGCATCGCCGAGACTTGCGCGGCAACTGGCGACGAACTGGCGCTTCTGTCCGGCCAGCAGCTCCTGCAAGCCGCTGCCCGGCAGGGTCAGGCGTGCGAGCCAGGCGTGCCCGAGCCGGTCGAAGCGTCGTATCGCCTGTTCCTGGGCGGCGAGCGCCTCGATCTGTTCGTCGGGCCCGCCACGGGTGCCTTCGTGCCGAGCTGCCGCGGCATGCAGCGCGTCGAGGGCTCGCAGGTTGTGCACGAACGAAACGCTCAGTGCGAAGGCGCCCAGGCCGGCCAGCGTCAGCCAGGCGCCCAGCAGCATGCGCGTGCGCCGGCGGCGGCGGCGCAGCACCGCCGCGGCAGGCCGGCACAGCCCGTGCTCGGCGGGCAGCAGATCGGCGAACAGGCCGCGCAGGAACACCCCCTGGTGCCGCGGGCCGTGCGGCTGCGCCGTCGGGGCGTCGTGTCCGAGAATGCGCGACACGGCACCCCCATGCTGCTCCCCGCTGGCGAAGAACACGCCGCGCAGCAAGAGACGCTCGAGACACGGGTGCGTGGCCAGGCAATTGTCGGAAAACGCCTGCAGCGGCGCGCGCAGCGCCTGCAGTTCCAGCGGGAACATGAGGATCTCGGCGGCGCCGTCCTGTCCGTCTGCGAGCAGTTGCCAGCGCAGGCGCCGCAGGCGCGCATCGACGGCGTCCAGCGCCTGGCGCACGAAGTCCTGGTCCGACAGGTCGCCTTCGACGCCTGCGAGATACCCGAGCGCCTGCTGCGCGCGCTGCGCCGGCAGCGCCCGCACCCAGGCTTCGAAGCCGTACAGCGTGTCGCACCGGGTGATCAGCAGGTACACCGGGAAGCGCCGGCCGAGTTCGCCGATGAGTTGCTCCAGGCGCGCACGGATGGCGCGCGCCTCGTCGCCGATCTGGTCGGTGTCGGCCTCCAGGAGGTACTGTGCGCTGAGCACGAGCACGACTCCTTCGACGCCGTCGTGGCGCCGCTGGCGCCGCAGCATCCTCAGGTGGTACTCCCATTCGGCGATGCTCTGCGCGCCGGCGTCCGGGCCGGGCATGGCGTCGCCGCAGTCCATCAGCACCAGTCGATCGGTGAACCACCAGGCCACGCCGCCGGTGTCGGGGGCATCGCTGCGCACCGGCGACAGCGGGCTCGGTATGCGCGCGCGACTCAGCGCGGTGGTCTTGCCGCAACCCGTTCTGCCGAGCAGCAGGAACCAGGGCAGGCCCTCACCCCGCGAACCCTTGCCGTCGCGCGCCGCGCCGGAGCGCGCCAACGCGCGATGCCATGCCTGTGCCAGCTGTGCATCGCGCGGAACCTCGACGAGGCGCTCCGGGCGCCGGTTGCGCCTGCGCGCGGCGCGGCGGGTGCGCAGTGCGCGCCCGCCGCGCCACAGGCTCCAGGCGACGCCGAGCAGCGGCAGCGACAGCAGGCTCCACCACGGCGAGGCGCCGACATACAGGGCCGTCACCGCGCCGGCCCCCAGCAGCAGCACCAGCGCCAGGGCGCAGGCCAGGGCGCGCAGCACGGCGAGCAGCGCCGGCATGACTCAATCCGCCTGGAACCAGGCGCGGATCGCCTGGCGCAGCAGCCATGCATAGGCGCCGAACAGCAGCGCCAGCGCCGCCGCGCTGGCCAACGCCATGCCCCAGGGCGCGCGCATGCGACCCGACCACCGGCGTACCGCATCGACCGACGTCGGGCGCGGCCCGGGAGTGCCGACGAGCAGCGGCGCCGGGCCCTGCTCGCCGGGGACGTCGGCGATGCGCGCCAGTTCGGCGTCGCGTGCCTGACGCCAGGCGGCATCACCCGCATCGAGGGCGTGGCGTCCGCGCAGGCCGAGCAGCAGCGCCAGCGCGAATACCTCGCGCACCTCCTGGTGCGGCGCACCGAGTTCCCCGAGTTGACGAAAGAAGGCATCTCCGGCGTCAAGGACGCCGAAATGTCGGCGTTGCAGCAGTTGCGACTGCCATTCGCGTGCGTGTTCCCAGTCGCTGGTCTGCAGGCGCTCGTCGGCCCACGCCACCGCCGCGAAGGCGGCAAGTTCGGCATGCTCCGCCGGGCAGTTCGCGCCCGCGGCAGCCGCGCGCGCCTCGGCGTACCAGGCGTCGACCTGCGCCACCACCTCGGCGATGCCGTGCGGCGGGCGCTCGACCAGCGACTGAACCCGCGCGAACCATGGGATGTAGGCGTCGATCAGGCGTGTCATCGCAGATGCTCGAGGATGACCAGGCTGGCCTGGAGTTCGGCCGGTGCGTCGGGCCAGTGCAGCAGCAGCGTGGCTTCGCGCTGCACCGCGTCCCACAGCGGCTGCGTCGGTGTGATGCGCCAGTGCGCGCTGCGCGCGCGGCGCGGCAGGCCGGCCGGCACGGTGCCGAGGTGGTGCAGCGGAAGACCCGGAAGCGCGTGCGCCACCAGCGCCTGCAGATCGCCCGGGGCGACGATGCGCACCTCGCGCGCCACCCGATCGGCCCAGTGCGCCGGCGGCACCTCGGCGTCGAGCATGAGAAAGAACTCGTTGTGCCGGTCGAAGGCCTGCGCAGGGATCGCGGTGCCGAGCGCGGAGTGCATGGGGCTCAGGCCGAGCACGTACGAAGGCCCCACGGTGATGTCGTGCAGCAGCAGGCTGAGCACCTGGTGCGCGCGCGTGAAGCACTCGCGCACCCGCAGCGGATCGAAGCCGGGCAGGCCCTCGGGTACCGCATGCGTCGCGCCGAGTGCGTCGCAGCGCGTGGAAAAGCAGCTGAGATCGGCCACCAGGTCGCGCAATGCTCCATACAGCGCTGCGGGCCTCGCCTGACGCGATTCGCAGGCCCGGGTCAGCCAGCTGGTGGCGCGCGCCAGCGTGCGCAGCGCGAGCATGAATTGCAGCGCCGGGCCCGGCTCGCTGCCCGGCGCTTCGTGTTCGCCCTTGAGTTCCTCGAGCTGACGCATGCGAGCGGTGATTTCCTCGCGAATGTCGTCGAGCATGTGGCGCAGGCGCTGGGATCCGCTGATCGCGTAGCACGGCGGAATGAAGCCCTCGTCGAGGTGCGTGCCCTCGGCGTCATGGACGAGCCGCGCGACGGGCAGCATCTCGTAGGCCTGCAGGTGCTCGATTTCGGGCTCGAAGAACACCCGCAGCACGTACTGCAGGGTGCGGATCTGGGCGCTCGGGCCGTCGGAGTAGAGATCGGGTACCTCCGTCGGCTGCAATTCGGCGACGAATCGCGTGCTGGCCTGCGCAGCGCTCGCCTTGTCCTCGCACAGGCTGACATTGGGTTGATCCGTGCTCAGCACATGCAGGCCCAGGTAGACCGCGAGGGCCTTGCCGGCCTCGAGCCAGGCGGGGTCGAAGCGGCGGGCCGCGATGATGCAGTTCCCGGGGTAGTGCAGAACCGCACCGCGGGCGAAGCGCAGGCTCGCGTGACGCACCTCGAAGCAATGGTTGCTCAGCGCCGGCGTGGCGATGTCGAGTTCGCCGACGCCCCACAGCTCGGGGGCGACGACGTGGATCAGGTCGTCCAGGCGAGACTGCCGCGCCAGCGCGTCCAGCTGGAAGTGCTGCGGCTGCAGGAACATGCCCTGATGCCAGTAGACGGGGGTGTTGAATTCCATCGGGATGTCCTGCGCGCCCGCTCGTGGCGCGTTCAGTCAGCCGGCATGCGCCGGCAGGGCAGCGCCGCCGGTGGCGGCGGCGCGCCCGGCGCGGACGCGGCCGGGCCGGCGTGGCGGTGGAGGGAAGCTTGCGTCACGCCGGCCTCCAGCACCTGGCGCGCGCCCAGGCGCAGTCGCAGATGCAACGGCCCGGTGGCGGCCGTGTAGCGCGGCGACAGCCAACCCTGCGCGTGCAGCAGCAGCGGGATGGCGAACACGCGCAGCGCCGTGCCGGCGTCCGGTTGCGCATAGCCCACGGCGAGCCCCACCGCGCGCGCCTGCTGCACGCGATCGAGCTGCATGGTGCAGGTCTGCCCCGGCTGCACCACGAAGCGCACCAGCTGCAGGATGCCGCTCGGCAGCACACCTCCGGCGAGGGCTTCGTCGACCCGCTGCGGCTCTTGCGCCAGCGCGCGCAGGACGTCGAGGCCGGCGGCCTGCAGCACGCCCACCACGACGGTGTGCGCCTGGCCTTCGGACGGATTCAGGCGTGCCTGCGCCTGCACGCCGATGGTGACGGCGTTGGGCGCGAAATCGGTGGCCGGTGCGGCCAGCGCCTGCTCGCGCGACAGACCGGGGGTGTCGCCGAACAGGCTGCAGGAGCAGCAGCCCAGGGCCGTCAGGCAGATGGTGAGTCGGCAGATCGCGAACCGGCAGGTCGCGGCAGGGACGCCCGCCACGACCATGCTTGCGGGGCGCCCGTGCGCGGCTGGGTGGCAGGCACAGGAACACATGACACCGATGATTGCCCGCGAGGCCCAACCTTGGTGGGCTCTTGGCCTCTCGGGAAATTCGCCGGGTCCCGGCGCCGGCTTGCGTCTTCAACGCGCGATGCGCAACTGGCACTGGCTGGGCTGCACCACCGCACCCGCGGAGTTGCCGGCGTTGTGGCGCGTGGCATCTCCAAGCCGCACCGCCGGGTGCCCCTGCATGCGCGCAACCCGACTCCCCTGGGCGAAGGTGACCTCTCCCAGCACGCGCGCGCTGATCACACCGCCTGCCGCGCCCGCCTCGTCGCCGCTGGACAGCGCGATGCGCGAGGCCTTGTTGAGCGCGGGGATTCCGCGCACGAAGACCTTGCTGCAGGCGCCGCTGGCCATCATCGGCAGACCTACGTTGGGGTACGGAATCGGCACCGCGCCATTCGGCGCGGGGGTTCGGCATACGTCGTCGCCGCTCAGGCATTGCCCGGCTTCGAGGGTCAGTGCGTACATGCAGGTGCTCCGCGTGGCGTGCCGGTTCAGCCCAGGTCGATGTGGCGGGCGTCGACCCGCACATGGTTCTCGGCCAGGATGCTCGTGTCGTGACACTGGATGTGCAGACGATGCTCGACATGCACACGCTGCTGCGCCGCGTGGGTTTCGTCGATGCCGCGGATGCGGCGCACGCTGTCGCCGCATTCGCTGAAGCTGCGGCCGAGGCGTGCCAGGCATTCCCGACCCCGCAATCGAAGCGTGCCGAGCAGGGCCTGCAGGCGGCCGACGCGCAGCTCGAGGCTGCCGCCGGCGAGGCGACAGCGCGCTGCCTGCAGTGCCAGATCCGGGGCGCGTGCGCTCAGCGCCGCGTCGGCCAGCAGGTGCAGCTGCGCCGCGTGCAGGCGCAGGCCGCCATCGTCGCTGCGCAGCTCGGAGCCGCCGGGCAGTCGCAGGCAGCCGCACGGGCCGGCGCGCTCGAGCACGCAGGTGACGAAGGCCGGTGCGCCATCGCAGCACAGCAACAGCACACGGTCGCCGGGCTGTGGCTGCAGCAGGCAGCCGGCCGCGATGCATGCACGCTCGGTCGGGGCGCCGGGCGCCAGCCGGCAGCCGTCGTGGTCGACCCGGTCGACCTGCGCCGTGAACAGCTGCGCGGCGCCACCGCGCTGGCGTGGCAGGGGATGGACACTCATCGGGATGGCTCCTCGTCGGGGTTGCGGGTCGCGGTGGACGCCTGTGGGGGCTGCCAGCGCTGGGCCTCGAGCAGTTCCTGGTCGGTGTTCGCGCAAGCGCTGCGATGCGCGCCTTCCCAGGTGGACGCATCCGGCTCGCAGGCATGCAGGTTGACCTGTTGCAGGCGCATGCCGCGCAGCTCGGCGCCATCGAACCGGGAGAACGACAGGTCGCAGCCGTGCAGGCGTGCGGCGCCCAGCCGCGCGCCGCGCCAGTCGCTGTGCGCGAGCGCGCAGCCCTGCCATTCGGAGGACTCGGCGTGTGCGCCTTCGAGACAGGCGCGCTCGGCCACCAGCTGGCTGGCGCGCAGGCCCTGCAGCAGCGCACCGCGCAGCAGCGCGCGCTGCAGCCCGACGATGTCCAGCACGGCCTGCTGCAGGTTCGCGTCGGAGAGATCGGCGCCGTTGGCCTGGAGGCGCTCGAGGCGCATGCCCGAGAGGTTGGCTGCGCGCAGATCGGCCGCGTCGAGATTGGCCGCGGTGAGCTCGCAGTCGCGCAGGTCGAGGCCGTCGAGGCGGGCGCCCTGCAAGAACGCCGTATGCAGCAGCGTGCGTTGCAGCAGGCTCTGGCGCCAGTCGGCACGCGCCGCCCAGCAGCGTCCGAGGTCGGCGTTGCGGTAATCGGTGCGCGCGTGCTCGCAGGCCTGCAGCGTGGCGCGCAGCAGCGAGGCGCCCTGCCAGCACGCATCGTCGAGCCGGCAGGTGTCGAAGCAGGCATGGGCGGCCTGCGCCGCTTCCAGACGGGCCTGCCGCAGGTCGCACCCATGCACGATCGCGCGCAGCCACGACGAGCCCTCCAGGCGAGCCTGCCGCAGGCAGCAGCCGGACAGCACGGCGTCGTCGAGGCGCGCGCCGCGCAGGTCGGCGCCGTCGAGGCGCACGCCTTGCAGCTGCCACCCCTGCATCCCGAACTCGCGCAGGTCGGCGCCGCGCAGCTCGGCGTCGTGCAGCTGGCGCGTCGCGGCCGCCCGGCGCAGAATCGCGGAGGTGCCGGCGTCCATGTTCATGTCTCCCGGCCGGGCCCGCTGTCCGCGTGGGCGCGGCGGGCCGCCACAAGGCTGCGGCGCAGGTCGGCGCCGCGCAGCGTGTCGGGATCGCTGCGCAGGTCGGCCAGATCGGCACCGAAGCAAAGCGCGCCTTGCAGCGTGGCCTGACGCAGGTCGGCGCCGACGAGGCTGGCCTGCAAAAGCTTGGCGTCATCCAGCCGCGCGCCGCGCAGGTCGGCGCCGTCGAGGCGCAGGCGGCTGCCCTGCACGGCGCGCAGGCAGGCGTCGCGCGCCTGGATGCCGGCGAGATCGGCCCCGTCCAGGCGGCAGGACTGCAAGTCCGCACCACACAGGTCGGCGCCTTCCCAGCAGGCGCCGCGCAGGTCGGCGTGGCGCAGGTCGCAGCGCGGCAATCGGGTGCTGGAGGTCGCGCGCGCGCCGCGCAGGTCGGCTCGCTGCAGGTCGGCCGCGCCGAGATCGGAGCCCTGCAGTTGCACATCGGGAGCCACTGCCGCGGCGAGGCAGGCCCGCTGCAGGTTGCAGTCCAGCCACGCCGAAGCGTCGAGTCGCGCGTCGCGCCAGACGCTGCCACGCAGGTCGCAGGCGGCGAATTGCGCCGCCTGCGCATCGCAGCGCGTGGCCTGTGCCTCGCGCAGATCGGCCTGTTCGAACAGCGCGCGTTGCATGCGCGCCTCGTCCAGCGTGGCGGCATGCAGCTCGGTGGCGGTGAAGTCGGCGCCGTCGCAGGTGGCGCCGCGCAGGCACGCGCGGGACATGCGGGCGCGTGCGCAGCTGGCGTGGCGCAGGTCGACACCTTGCAGGTCGGCCTGGCTCAGATCGGCGTCGTGCAGCAGGGCATCGCGCAGGTCGGCGTCGCGCATGCGGCAGCCGGCGAACACGGCGCCGCGGGCCTGCACGCCGCGCATGTCGGCGCCGGAGAAGTCGAGCCCGCGCAGGTCGAGGCCGTCGAGGTTGCGGTCGCGCAGCGGCGTGCCTTCGCGCAGCCACGCCTCGACGTCGGCACGGCAGGTCGGCGACGACGCGCGCGACGCGGGCTCGGCGGGCTGCGCGGCCCGGGGCTGCGGCGTGTCCGCCGCGGCATCCGGAGCGGTGTCGGAAGCGACGTCGGAGGCAGCGGGTTCCTGCTGCTGCATGCGCTGCAGCGCCTCGGCCAGCCGCGGTTCGCGCTCGCGCAGCAGGCGTTGCGCGGTCGCCCGGTCGAGGCCGGCGCGACGCAGCGCCTGCTCGGCGTGTCGCTCCAGGCGCTGCAGCGCGGCCGCGACCGCCGCCTGCGGTTCCTGGGTGTCGGCGCCGGGCGGCAGGCCGTGCTCGAGCGTGGCGCGAAAGCGCGCGATCGCGGCGTCGTCCAGCGCATGGGTGCGGCGCAGTGCATCGGTCTGCGCCTGCAACTGGCGCAGCGACTCTTCGAGCGGCGCGTCGGCAGGGCGGGCGAGCGCAAGCCATCCGCGCTGGCGCAGTCGGTCGATCTGCTGCGCCGTCCAGCCGCGGCGCAGCAGTCTTCGGCACGCGTCCTCGGCGGCCTGCGCCGGCGCCGCGGCGGGCGCCGGCGGCGTCGGGCCGGCCGGCGCCACGCGTGCGCGCGGCGCCCGCCATAACCATCTGCTGCAGGGACTGGACCTCGACCGGGGTGCTACCCGGGCTGAGGCGCTTGACGGTAGCAAGCACGCTCGCGGCCTGCTCCCCACCCATCACCGAGATGCGCGCATTCGGCCAGGCAAAGAGCAGACGGGGTCCGTACGCGCGCCCGCACATGGCGTAATTGCCGGCCCCGTAGCTGCCGCCGATGATGACCGTGAACTTCGGCACGCGCGCGCATGCGACCGCCGTGACCAGCTTGGCGCCATCGCGCGCGATGCCGCCCGCCTCGGC
>JAKAZQ010000007.1:0-47503 GCA_021815805.1 Pseudomonadota bacterium
GCCGCGCCCGGCGGGTCCGCGCATGGCGCGCAGGCACCAGCGCGTGTACCAGGCCACCAGCGGCAGCAGCACCGCGGCGAAGCCTGTCATCCACAGCAGCGCAGCGCAGCTCGACGCCGCGTTCCATAGCGTGAGGCTGTGCTGCGGATGCGTGCTCGACGGCAGCAGGAATGGAAACAGGCTGGCGCCGGCCGTGCCCAGCACGCCGGCCCAGGCCAGCGAGCCGCAATGCCACGCAGCGCGCGCGCGATCGCGGCGCAGGCAGGCCAGTGCGCCGAGCATGCCCAGCGCGCCGAGCGCTGGCAGCAGCCACAGCGGCGGCAGTTGCACAAAATGCAAGCGCCAGGCCCCCTGCCGCACCAGAACCTGTTGCTGCAGCGGGGTCTGCGACGCCGCGTCGCCGGCGTGGGACAGCAGGATCCAGCCGTCGAGGTGCCCGACCCAGATGCTGGCGCCCGCGAACAGCGCCAGCGCGGCGGCGGCGGCGGCGCATCCGACACGGCGGGCGCGCCGCGCGACCGCGCCGCGGCAGCAGCGCGCCAGCGTGGCGGCGCCCTGCAGCGCGGCGAGCGCCAGCGCGAGCGCGCCGCACAGTGCGGCGAACGGATGCGGCAGCGCGCCCGCGCCCGGCGTGTGACGGGAGCGCAGGCTCCAGTCGAGATCGAAGCGCACGCCCAGCAGCAGCTGGCTGAACGCCGCGCCGAGCAGCAGCATGGGCAGCGCGCTGCCCAGCACCAGGGCCCAGTCCCAGGCCTCGCGCCAGGCGCGCTGCGGCAGCTTGCTGCGGTACTCGAAGCCGAGCGGACGCAGCAGCATGGACCACAGCAGCAGCAGCATCACCGGATACAGCGCCGAGAACGCGGTCGCGTACAGCAGCGGGAACGCGGCGAAGCTGGCGCCGCCCGCGAGCACGAACCAGGTCTGGTTGCCCTCCCAGTGCGGCCCGATCGCGTTCAGGCAGGCGCGGCGCTCGGCGTCGTCGCGCGCGACCGTGCGCAACAGCGCACCGACCCCCATGTCGCTGCCCATCAGCGTGGCCGCGGCGACGAGCACGACGCCCAGCACCCCCCACCAGGTCAGCTTGAGCAGGTCGTGCAGGCCCATGGCGGATCGCGGCGCGTGTCAGCCCGTGGCGCCCGCGGCGCGCGCCGGCGTGCTGGGTTCGCCGGCCGGCGGGCCGCGGCGCACGATGCGCCACTGCAGGCCGATGTCGACCGCCAGGAAGACCGTGTACAGCGCAGCGAACACGGCGAGCGACCAGGCCAGCTCGCCGCGCGTGTGCCCGGACGCGCTCATCCAGGTGGGCAGCAGTTCGTAGACCGTCCAGGGCTGGCGTCCGAGCTCGGCCGTGAGCCAGCCGAATTCGCAGGCCGCGAAGGGTAGCGGGATCATGCACGGGGACATGCGCAGGAACCAGCGACGGTGCTGCACTTCGTCGCGCAGCGTGAGCACGAGCGCCAGCACGAAGTAGGCGAGCAGCACGAGCCCGCTCAGCACCATCAGGCGAAAGCTCCAGAACACCGCGAACACGTCGGGCAGGCTGTCGCGCGCGGCCTGCCGGATCTGCGCGTCGCCGAGCCGGCGCGGATCGGCGTCGCGGGCGTAGCGCCAGGCCAGCAGGCCGAAGCCGAGATCGCCGCGGTGCGCCTCGAAGGCCGCGCGCGCGCGCGCGTCGGCGGGCCGGGCGGCGAGCTCGCGCAGCGCGGCGAGGGCCTGCAGCCCGTTGCGCACGCGCTGTTCGTTGGCCCGCACGAGGTCACGCGCGCCGGCCACCGGGAGGGTCAGCGTGTGCGTGACCAGCGGTGTGAGCACGTAGGGAATGCGCAGTTCGAAGCGGTTGCGCATGCGCGCCTGATCCGGCCAGGCGGCGACGTTGAAGGGCGCCGGCGGCGGCTCGGTGCGCCATGCCGCCTCCATCGCCGCGAGCTTTGCCGGCTGGGCGTGCCCGCCGGTATAGCCCAGCGCATCGCCCAGCGTGATCACGCCGGCCGTCGACAGCAGTCCGAACAGCGCGGCCACGCGAAACGAGCGCCGGGCGAGTTCGAGGTGCCGCCGGCGCAGCATGTACCAGGCGCTGATGCCGGCCATGAACACCGCGGCGGTGACGTATCCGGCGAGGCTGGTGTGCACGAACTTGGCCTGCGCCTCGGCGCTGAACAGCAGCGCCGGCAGGCTGGCGAGTTCCATGCGCATGGTCAGCGGGTTGAAGCGCGCGCCCAGCGGATCCTGCATGAAGGCGTTGGCCACGAGAATCCACAGCGCCGACAGGTTGGCGCCCAGCGCCACCAGGTAGGTGACGACCAGGTGCTGCATGCGGCTCAGGCGCTGCCAGCCGAAGGCCATCAGCCCGACGAAGGTGGATTCGAGAAAAAACGCCATCAGCGCCTCCAGCGCCAGCGGCGCGCCGAAGATGTCGCCGACGAAGCCCGAATAGAAGGACCAGTTGGTGCCGAACTCGAACTCCAGCGTCAGCCCGGTGGCCACGCCCAGCGCGAAGTTCACCAGGAACAGCTTGCCCCAGAACTCGGCCATGCGCCGATGGATGGCGCGCCCGCCGAGCACGTACACGGTCTCGATGGCGGCCAGCAGGAAGCCCAGGCCCAGGGTCAGGGGCACGAACAGGAAGTGGTACAGCGCGGTCACGGCGAACTGCCATCGCGACAGCAGCACCATGTCGGGATCGAGCATCGGCGGGCGGCACGTGGTGGGCGGTGGTGGGCGGCGGCGGCCGTCGCGACACTCGCGCGGTCTGCCACGGCCCGACACCTTAGGCGCTGGCGCCGCGGCCGGCAGCCTGTGCAACGAGTATCCGCGTTGTGCAAGCGGGCGTGCCGGCGCGCCCGAGGCTGGTTGCCGGGCAAGCGGGGATTTATGCTGTGGGCAGAGTCCGTGGTCCGGCCGGCTCCCCGTCAATCCTTACGCGGCAATGCCGCTCAACGCCATGATGTACAGGTTCCGATCGCGTGCCGATTCCGATTTGTTCATGAACCAGGCGCCCGCGGAGCGCATCCTGGGCATCATCGGCAAGTCGCCGGCGGCCCAGGGCATCATCGAGCCCGGAGCCATGGCGCAGGCCATCGCGGCGCTGCAGGCGGCGGTCGAGGAGGACGAGCGCGCCGGCCCGGCCTCGCAGGGCGCCGGTACGGCGGGCGCTGCACGCGGCATCACGCTGCGCCAGCGCGCCTGGCCCTTCGTGCAGCTGCTCAAGCGCAGCCTGGAAGCCGATACACCCGTGGTGTGGGGAGTTTGACGCCGCCGCCATCGCCCCCGCAGGACCGGCGCGCGCTCGACATCGAGCGCCGCCGGGCGCTGGTCGCGTCGGCGCTGGGCACGGTGTTCGAGTGGTACGACTTCTATCTGTACGGCTCGCTGGCCGGCATCATCGGCGACGAGTTCTTCGCCGGGCTGGATCCGGGCTCGGCGTTCGCGTTCGCGCTGCTGGCGTTCGCCTCGGGCTTTCTCGTGCGGCCCTTCGGCGCGCTGCTGTTCGGGCGCCTCGGCGACCTCATCGGACGCAAGTACACCTTCCTCGTCACCATCCTGTTGATGGGGTTGTCAACCTTCATCGTTGGCCTGCTGCCGGGTTACGCCAGCATCGGCGTGGCGGCACCGCTGATCCTCGTCGCGCTGCGCCTGCTGCAGGGCCTTGCGGTGGGCGGCGAGTACGGTGGCGCGGCCACCTACGTCGGCGAGTACGCGCCGCGCCGGCGCCGCGGCGCATTCACGTCGTGGCTGCAGACCACGGCGACCATCGGCCTGCTGCTGTCGCTGCTGGTCAACGTCGGACTGCGCCGCCTGCTCGGCGAGGCCGCCTTCGTCGCCTGGGGCTGGCGCCTGCCGTTCCTCGCCTCCAGCGCGCTGCTCGCGGTGTCGGTGTGGATGCGCCTGCGGCTCAGCGAGTCGCCGGCGTTCGTGCGCATCCGGCGCGCCGGGCGCACCTCCAAGGCGCCCCTGTCGGAGGCGCTTGGGCGCAAGGAAAACCTGCGGCGGGTGCTCGTGTCGCTGTTCGGCATGACCGCCGGGCAAGGCGTGATCTGGTACACGGGCCAGTTCTACGTGCTGGTGTTCCTGACCCACACGCTGAAGGTCGGCGGCGGTCTGGCCGGCCTGCTCATCGGCATCGCGCTGCTGCTGTCGATCCCGTTGTTCTGGGTGTTCGGACGCCTTTCCGATCGCATCGGACGCCGCCCGGTCATGCTCGCCGGCTGCCTGCTCGCGGTGCTCGGCTACTTCCCCATGTTCCATGCCCTCACGGCGGCCGCCAATCCGCGGCTGGCGAGCGCCATGGCGCGTCATCCGGTGGTGCTGGTGGCGCAGCCGGCACAATGCTCGTTTCCGCTGCGTCCGCAAGGCGGAGTGCCTTTCACGCGTGCATGCGATATCGCCAAGCAGGCGCTCAGCGCGCTCGCCGTGAACTACCGCAGGCGTGCCGGTCGAGGCGTGACGCGCATCGAAGTCGGCGGCGCGAGCATCCCGGTGTTCGATGCGCGCGGCCTGTCCCCGCCGCGGCTGCAGCTTCGCCGCCAGGCGCTGGAGCGCACGCTGCAGGCCGCGCTGCTGGCCGCCGGCTATCCGGCGCGCGCCGATCCCGCGGCCGTGAACCGCCCGCTGGTGGTGCTGATCCTGACCCTGCTCGTGGCCGATGTCGCGATGGTCTACGGGCCGATCGCCGCGACCCTCGTGGAGCTGTTCCCGACGCGCATCCGCTACACCTCGATGGGGCTGCCCTACAACCTCGGCAACGGCTGGTTCGGCGGCCTCGTGCCGACCGTGGCGTTCGCGCTGGTCGCCCATGACGGCGGCATCTACCACGGCCTGTGGTACCCCGTGCTGGTCGCCGCGATGAGCTTTTGCGTCGGCCTGCTGCTGCTGCCCGAGACGCGCGGGGCCGACATCCACGCCGAGGATGGAGGCGAGCCGCGCCGCGGCTGCTTATGATCCGGGGCGGCGCCCGCGCCACGCTGTTCCCACGCTCCGTCACCGTGACCGCTCCCGCCTCTCCGACCCGGCTGCCCAGCACCGTCCGCCTGCCGCGTCCCGGGCGCGGTACGGTGGTGGCGAGCCTGGGCCTGCTCGCCCTGCTGCTGCTGTGCGCGCCGTTCGCCGGGCTGCTGCGGAGCACGCCGTGGCATGCCCTGCAGCTGCAGCCCGGCGATCTCGGCGCGGTGCGCGTGTCGCTGGTCTACACGGCGTGGGCCATGGCGATCGTCGCGTTGCTCGGAACCCCGGCGGCCTGGTGGCTGGCGCGGCGCGAGTTCCGCGGCAAGTGGTTGTGCGAGATTCTGCTGCTGCTGCCGCTGCTCACGCCGCCGCTGGCGATGGGCCTGTTGCTCAGCATGAGCTATGGGCCCTATGGCTGGCTGGGACAGCCGCTGGCGCATGCCGGGCTCATGCTGACCAACACGCCGGCGGCCTTCGTGCTGGCCCAGGTGTACGCCAGCGCGCCGTATTTCATCGTTGCCGCGCGCGCCGCCTTCGAAGGCGTGCCGCGCGAGCTCGAGCAGATGTCGCTCAGCCTCGGGCAGTCGCGCGCGCGCACCTTCCGGCGCATCACGCTGCCGCTCGCGGGCCTGGGGCTGGCCGCCGCGCTGGCGCTGGCCTGGGTGCGTGCGCTGGGCGAATTCGGCGTGGTGCTGATCGTCGCGTACTACCCGCAGGGCATCCCGGTGCGCATGTGGGTGGATCTGCAGGACACCGGGCTGCATGCGGTGTACCCGCTGCTCTGGTTGTTCTTCGCCGTCGGCCTGCCGCTGCCGTTGCTCGGCGGGCTGTGGGCGCGGCGCCGCGGCGGAGGTTTGCAGTGAATCCGCGCCTCGACGCGGCGGCGCTGCCGGTGCGCCTGCGCGTGCTGCGCCCGCTGGCCATGCAGCTGGATTTCGAGGTGCGCGGCTTCACCGCGCTGCTGGGCGCCAGCGGCGAGGGCAAGAGCACCGCGCTGAAGGCGCTGGCCGGGCTGGTGCCCAGCCACGGCGAGCCCTTCGACGAACTGCCCGCGCAGCGCCGGCCGGTCGGCTACCTGCCGCAGGGCTATGCGTTGTTTCCGCACATGAGCGCATGGCAGAACGTGGCCTATGCGCTGGGCGGAGCGCTGGGGCGCCGGCGTGCGCAGGCGCTCGAGCTGCTCGAGGCGGTCGGGTTGCGCGCGCAAGCCGCGCGGCGCCCGTCCGAGCTGTCGGGCGGGCAGCAGCAGCGCGTGGCGCTGGCGCGCGCGCTGGCCCGGCGTCCGCGCCTGCTGCTGCTCGACGAGCCGACCTCGGCACTGGACGCCTCGACACGCGACGACGTGCTGACGGAGCTGGTCGCGCGCATGCACGAACTCGGCATGCCGGCGCTGGTGGCCACGCACGATGCGCAGGTCGCGGCGATCGCCGACTGGGTGGTCGTGCTGGCGCAGCATCGCGTGCTGCAGCAGGGCAGCGCACGCGAGGTGTTCGCGCATCCCGCCAGCGCGCAGGCGGCCGCGCTGCTCGGCGTGCACAATCGCTTCGAGGCGCGGCTGCAGGCGCCCGCCGGCCCCGACGGCATCGCCGAGCTGGACTGGGCGCAAGGCGGCGCCCGCGTGCGGGCCCGCACGCCGCCCGGGCTGGCGCGCGGCGAAGCGGTGGACTGGGCGGTGCCCGCCGACGCACTGCGGCTGCTGCCGGCGCAGGCGCCGGCGGAGCCCGGCGCGCAGCGCCTGCGCGGCACGGTCGAGCACCTGCTGGCGCAGGCCGGGCGTGCCCGTGTCGCGCTGCGCTGCGCCGACGCCCTGGTGTGGTCGGGCGCGACCTGGCAGGAAGTCGAGCGCATGGGGCTGCGCCCGGGCGTGGAGCTGGAGTTCGAGCTGCCGGAGCAGGAACTCATGGTCTGGCCGCGCGTGGCGCCCGCCGGCCGGGACGCCTAGCCCGCCACGGAGGTGCGCACATGGGCAAGGGCCGGCTCGAAGCCTTCAGCGACGGCGTCATCGCCATCATCATCACCATCATGGTGCTCGAGCTCAAGGTGCCGCGCAGCGCGGCGTGGGGGGCGCTGGCGCCGTTGCTGCCGGTGCTGCTGAGCTACCTGCTCAGCTTTGTCTACATCGGCATCTACTGGAACAACCACCATCATCTGCTGCACATGGTCGGGCGCGTCAGCGCCGGCGTGCTGTGGACCAATCTGCATCTGCTGTTCTGGTTGTCGCTGCTGCCGTTCGCCACCGCCTGGATGGGCGAGAACCACTTCGCGCGCGCGCCGACCGAGCTGTACGGCGGCGTACTGTGGATGGCCTCGCTGGCCTATCTGCTGCTGCAACGCAGCATCATCGCCGCCGACGGCCATTCGCTGCGCCGCGCGGTGGGTCGCGACGGCAAGGGCAAGGCTTCGGCGCTGCTGTATCTGCTGGGCATCGCGCTGGCGCAGCGCTCGCCGCCGCTGGCGCAGGCCGTGTACGTGCTGGTGGCGCTGCTCTGGCTGGTGCCGGACCGGCGCATCGAGCACGCCGTGCCGGATTGAACGCAGGCCGCCGGCCCGGCGTTCAGCACAACCCGGCGAGGGCCTGCAGCAGGCGCTGCAGGTCCTGCGCCGAGTGCGCCGCCGACAGGCTCAGGCGCAGGCGTGCGCTGCCCGGCGGAACCGTCGGCGGGCGGATCGCCGGCACCCACAGGCCTTCGTCCCAGAGCTGCTGCATGGCGCGCAGCGCCGCGTCGTTGCCGCCGATCAGCACCGGCTGCACGGGCGTGCTCGAAGACCCGAGGCGCCAGCCCGGCGGCAGGCGCACGCCGTCGCGCAGTTGCGTCACCAGTTCGCGCAGGCGGCGCCGACGCCACTCCTCGTCGGCGATCACGCGCAGGCTCGCGCGCAGCACCTCGGCGAGCAGCGCCGGGGCCGCGGTGGCGAAGATGTAGCTGCGCGTGCGCTGCATCAGGAACTCCAGCGCGGCGGCGTCGCCGGCGACGAAGGCTCCCGCCACGCCGGCGGCCTTGCCCAGCGTGGCCATGTACAGCAGCCGCGGGCTGCGCAGTCCGAACGCCGCCGCGCTGCCCGCGCCGGCCGGGCCGAGCACGCCGAAACCGTGCGCGTCGTCGAGCAGCAGCATGGCGTCGTGACGCTCGGCCAGCCGCAGCAGTTCGCGCAGCGGCGCCACGTCGCCGTCCATGCTGAACACGGCGTCGCTGAGAATCAGCTTGCGGCGCGCCCGGCTCGACTGCAGGCGGCGCGCCAGATCGGCGGCGTCGGCGTGCCGGTAGACCTGCAGCTCGGCGCGCGACAGCCGCGCGCCGTCGATCAGGCAGGCATGGTTGAGCGCATCGGAGAACACCGCGTCGCCGCGCCCGGCGAGCGCCGGCACGAGCCCGGTGTTGGCCGGGAATCCGGCGTGGAACAGCAGCGCGCGCGGCATGCCGACGAAGCGCGCGAGTTCCTGCTCGAGTTGCTCGTGGGCGCGTGAATGGCCGCACACCAGCGGCGACGCGGTGGCGCCGACGCCCCAGCGCGCGACCGCGTCGCGCGCGGCGTCCAGCAGCTTCGGGTGCTGCGCCAGGCCGAGGTAGTCGTTGCCGCAGAAGCACAGCATGCGGCGCCCGTCGACGCACAGATGCGCGGCGTCGTAGGACTCGACCACGCGTCGGCGTCGGCGCAGTTGCGCGGCATCGAGCGCGCGCAGTTCGGCGTCGAAGTCCCAGGCGCCGTGCTGTTCCGGGGTCATGGCGGGGCTTGCAGGTGGCGCGCGGCCTCGACGGCGTCGGCCCGCGCCAGGTGCGGAACCACCCCCAGGCAGGGCGCGCGCAGGCGCGCACGCAGCAGCTCGAGGTTGTCCTGCGGCGCGAGCATGCTCGCATCGATCCGGTTCGCCACCCAGCCGGCCAGGCGCAGGCCGCGCGCGGCGATCGCCTCCTGCGTGAGCAGGGCGTGGTTCAGGCAACCGAGCCGCAGGCCGACGACGAGGATCACCGGAAGGCGCAGGCGCAGCGCCAGATCGCCGCCGTCCTCGCGCATCGACAGCGGCACGAGAAAGCCGCCGACGCCCTCGACCACCACGGCGTCGGCCCGCTCGCGCAGGCGCTGCACGGCATCGGCGATGCGCGCCAGGTCGATCGAGCGTGCCGCGCGTCGCGCTGCCGCATGCGGCGACATCGGCTCCGGCAGCGCGTAGGGATTGTCGAGTTCCGCCGGCACCGCCAGGGTGCTGGCGGCGCGCAGTTGCAGCACATCCTCGTTGCGTCCCTGCGCATCGCCGCCGGCGGACACCGGCTTGGCACCGACGACGCCGGCGTGGCGCTCGCGCAGGCGGTGCAGCAGCGCGCACGCCACGAGGGTCTTGCCGATCTCGGTGTCGGTGCCGCTGACCAGCCAGGCCGGGGCGAGTTCGCGTGACATGGGGGTGCCCGCGCCTACGCCAGCGCCGCGTCGGCGTAGCCGCCGGGGCGGCCGTGCAGGGTCGCCTGCAGCGCCTGCAGCGTGGCCTGCAGCAGGTGCTCGGCGGCAGGCTCGTCGATCACGTAGGGCGGCATGAAATACAGCGTGGAGCCGATCGGACGCAGCAGTGCCCCGCGCGCCAGCGCCTCGAGCCCGAAGCGCCGCGGGAAATCGGCGGGCGCGTCGATCACGTCCCAGGCCCAGATCATGCCGAGACGCCGCGCATGACCCAGCCGGGGGTGTCGGTGCAGCGGCTCGAACAGGCGATCCAGGCGCTGCGCCAGCGCGCGATTGGCGGCCAGGCGCGGCTCGTCGAGCAGGTCCAGCGTGGCCAGCGCGGCGGCACAGGCCAGCGCGTTGCCGGTGTACGAATGCGAATGCAGGAACGAGCGCGCCGGGTCGGCGTGCTCGAAGGCCTGCTGCACCCGGTCGGTGCACAGCACCACCGACAGCGGCAGGAAGCCGCCCGTGAGTCCCTTGCCCAGGCACAGGAAATCCGGCGTCACGCCGGCCTGTTCGCAGGCGCCGAAGGTGCCCGTGCGGCCCATGCCGACGGCGATCTCGTCGGCCACCAGGTGCACGTCGTGGCGCGTGCACAGTTCGCGTACCCGCGCGAGGTACTGCGGCGGGTGGAACACGAAGCCGGCGGCGCACTGCACCAGCGGCTCGACGATCAATGCCGCGGTACGCGCGGCCTCGCGCCGCAGGTAGTCGTCGAGCGCCGCGCACGCGTGATCGATCGCCGCCTGCCGCGCGGCGTCGTCGGCCAGGCCGCGCAGCTCGGGCGTCGGCACGGTGGCCGCCGGCCGCAGCAGCGGCGCATAGCTGGTGCGGAACAACGGCACGTCGGTGACGCCCAGCGCGCCCAGGGTCTCGCCGTGGTAGCTGCTGCCCAGCGCGATGAAACGACTCTTGCGCGCCTTTCCCAGGTTGCGCCAGTAGTGCGCGCTGAGCTTGAGGGCGATCTCGTTGGCGCAGGCGCCGTCGCTGGCGTATTGCGCATGGCCCAGTCCGGTGCGCTCGGCCAGCCGCTCCGACAGGCGCACCACCGGTTCATGCGTGAGCCCGGCCAGCATGACGTGCTCGACGCGCTGCATCTGTGCGGTGATGGCGGCGCCGATGTCCGGCTGGGCGTGCCCGAACAGGTTCACCCACCATGAGCTGATGGCATCCAGGATGCGCCGTCCCTGGGCGTCGAGCAGCCACACACCCTGGCCGGAAACGATGGCGCGCGGCGCCGCCGCGCGCAGCTGTTCGAGCGGCGTGCAGGGGTGCCAGACGCTGCGCACGCTGCGCCGGCCGAGATCGGCGTCCGCCGCGTCGGCGGCCGGAAGTGGAGACGGCATCGGGCGACTCACAATGGGTACCGCGAACACACGCAAAGGCGCGATCATAGACACATCGCGGCGGGCTGCCCATCCCGGTAACGCGCAACCCCATCGCGTGGTTTGCAGGCCCGGCGGCGCGGTGGTTCAATGTTCTGAAAGGGCTTTCGGTTCGCGGCGGTGCACGCCCGCGGCGGGCCCGGATGCCTGCCCGATGTGGAAGCCTGACGGTCCGCTGCAAATTCTCGACGCCTGCCACGCCGATCTGATCCGCCTGCGGCGGGATCTGCACGCCCACCCGGAGCTCGGCTTCCAGGAGCATCGCACCGCGGAGCTGGTGGCCCGCCAGTTGCGCATGCACGGCGTCGACGAGGTGCACGAGGGCATCGGCGGCACCGGCGTGGTCGGCGTGATCCACGGCCGCCGCGCGCCGCCGCCGAGCGATGCCGGCGCCGCGGCAGGCGACGCAGCGCCGCGCGCGGTGGCGCTGCGCGCCGACATGGACGCGCTGCCGATGCACGAGGACAGCGCATCGCCGTGGCGTTCCACGCGCACCGGGGTGATGCATGCGTGCGGCCATGACGGGCACACCGTGATGCTGCTCGGAGCGGCGCGCTACCTCGCCGCCACGCGGCAGTTCCACGGCTGCGTGCATTGCATCTTCCAGCCCGCCGAGGAGGGCCTGGGGGGCGCGCGCGCGATGATGGACGACGGGCTGTTCGAGCGTTTCGCCTCCGACTGGGTGTTCGGCATGCACAACTGGCCCCAGCTCGCGGCCGGGCGCATCGGCCTGTGCCCCGGCGCCATGATGGCCGCCGCCGATCGCATCACCATCCACATCGCCGGCAGCGGCGGTCATGGCGCGCATCCGCACCTGGCGGTCGATCCGGTGCTCGTGGCCGGGCACGTGATCACCGCGGTGCAGACCCTCGTCGCGCGCGACGTGAATCCGTCGCACCAGGCGGTGGTCAGCCTGTGTTCGATGCACGCCGGCGACCCCGGCGCGATGAGCGTGATTCCGCGCCGCGTCAGCATCGTCGGCACCGTGCGCAGTTTCCGCGGCGACGTGCAGCGCATGCTCGAAGCCCGCCTCGGCCCGCTCGTGCAGTCCGTGGCGCTGGCCTTCGGCGCACAGGCCGAGCTGGTCTACGAGCGCGTCTACCCGGCCACCGTCAACACGCCCCACGTCGCGTTCCATGCCGCCGAGGTCGCGGCCGAACTGGTCGGGGAGTCGGCGGTGGTGCGCGACCTGCCGCCGAGCATGGGTTCCGAGGATTTCGCGTTCATGCTGCAGGCCGTGCCCGGCGCCTACCTGCGCCTGGGCGTCGGAGGCGACGACACGGCGCAGCTGCACAGCCCGCGCTTCGACTTCAACGACGCCGTGCTGCCGCTGGGCGCGGCGCTGTACGCGCGGCTGGCCGAGCGCGCGCTGAACCAGGCCGCGGCGCCGATGCTCTGAGTCCGCGCGCGGCGCGGCCGCGCGTCAGTCGGGCATCACGCCAGGACCACGCGCGCGAACTTGCGCTTGCCGACCTGCAGCACGTGGCTGCCGGCCTGCAGCCGCAGGTTGCGATCCTCGACCACGCTGCCCTCGACGCGCACCCCGCGTTGCTCGATCATGCGCAGCGCCTCGGCGGTGGACGGCACCAGCCCGGCCTGCTTGAGCGCCACCGGCAGCGCCAGGCCGCCGTCGGGAAGGCTCAGGCGCAGCTCGGCGATGTCGTCCGGAATGCCGCCGCGCGCGCGCAATTCGAAATCGGCCTGCGCCGCGTCGGCCGCGGCGGCGTCGTGAAAGCGCGTGACGATCTCGCGCGCCAGCAGCACCTTGGCATCCTTCGGGTTGCGCCCGGCCTCGACCTCCGCGCGCAGGCGCGCGATGTCCTCGAGCGGGCGAAAGGACAGCAGTTCGTAATACCGCCACATCAGGCTGTCGCTGATCGACAGCAGCTTGGCGTACATGCTGGCCGGGGCTTCCTGGATGCCGATGTAGTTGCCCTTGGACTTGGACATCTTGTCCACGCCGTCGAGGCCTTCGAGCAACGGCATGGTGAGGATGCACTGCGGCTCCTGGCCGTACTCCTTCTGCAGGTCGCGCCCCACCAGCAGGTTGAATTTCTGGTCGGTGCCGCCGAGCTCCAGGTCGCTGTGCAGCGCCACCGAGTCGTAGCCCTGCATCAGCGGGTACAGCAGCTCGTGCATGGCGATCGGCACGTTGGCGCGGAAGCGCTGGGTGAAGTCCTCGCGCTCCAGCAGGCGGGCCAGTGTGTAGCGCGAGGCGAGGCGGATCATGCCGTCGGCGCCGAGCGCCTCGCTCCACTCCGAGTTGTAGCGGATCTCCGTGCGCTGCGGGTCGAGCACGAGGCTGGCCTGCGCGTAATAGGTCTGCGCGTTGGCGCGGATCTGCTCGATGGTCAACGGCGGTCGCGTGGTGTTGCGTCCCGACGGATCGCCGATGCGCGACGTGAAGTCCCCGATCAGGAAAATCACCGTGTGGCCCAGGTCCTGCAGTTGCCGCAGCTTGTTCAGCACCACGGTATGCCCGAGGTGGATGTCCGGCGCGGTGGGGTCGAGCCCCAGTTTGATGCGCAGCGGCTGCGCGTTGGCCGCACTGCGCTGCAGCTTGGCGATCCAGTCGCTCTCGACCAGCAGCTCGGCACAGCCGCGGCGGGTGACCGCGAGGGCATGGCGGATCGGATCCGGGAGCTCCTGTTCGGTGTTGGGGCCGCTAACAGAGTTGTAACTTGAGGACATGGAAATTTTTGGCGAATGTGCGGCCGACCGCTGCTAAACTCGGCACCAAGTCGACTCAACCCCCCCTGTTTGAGGGGGGTGTGCCGGGTGGCTACCGTGAACCAGGGTCGCGGAGGGACTTTCTTGCCTTCGCGGCTGGCAAGCTGCAATGCAGCTCCGGCGTTGTCGCAGGGTCGACGCGAGTAGCTCAAGTGTAGTGGGCAAGGCCGCGGCCGCCGCGCGCGCATGGTGCGCGGCCCCGCGCCGGGTGGTTCGTCGTTCCGCAGGCTCGACGAGCCGGTAATCAGGAGTGCGCATGTCGTTTTTCGTCCAAACATCCGTTCGCCTGCGCAGCCTCGTGTCGCGCGTGCGCGACGCCATGGAGGCCCATCCCGGGCGACTCGCCGCCGGCGTCGGCGGCGTTCTGCTGCTGAGCAGCGTCAGCGCGTTCGCGCTGGTCGAATACGGGCCGCAGCCGCCGCTGCCGGCACCCAGCGTGGTGCGCCAGGAAGTGTCGATCGACCTCGCGCCGCAGGTCGATGCGCTGGAGTCGCAGCCGCGCCTGCTGTACACCACGGCCTTCGTCGCCAGGACCGACTCCATCGGCTCGCTGCTGCGCCGCCTGCAGGTCACGGATCCGCGGCAACTGCGCGCACTGTCGCACGAGCGGATGCTCGCCGAACTGCTGCGTCACCGCGGCGCCATGGTCAGCGCCGAGGTCGACTCCCTGGGCATGCTGCATCGCCTCGAGGCACCCTTGCCGGGCGAGACGGTGGACCGATCGGAGGCGGCTCAGCCGCAGCTGCAATGGCGCCTGCTGCGCATCGATGCGCGCGCCGGCGGCAGCTTCGACACCGAAGTGCGCGTGCAGCAGGCGCGGGTGCAGACACGCGTCGCCAGCGGGGTCGTGCACTCGACCCTGTTCTCCGCCGCGGACGCTGCCGGCATGCCCGATTCGGTGGCATCGCAGCTCGTGGGACTGTTCGGCGGCGAGGTCGACTTCCGGCGCGATCTGCGCCCGGGCGATCATTTCACCGTCGCCTGGCGCGTCTACACGGCCGGCAACCGGGTGCTGCGCGAAGGGCGCATCCTCGCTGCGCGCATGACCGTCGCCGGACACCACTACAGCGCGGTCTGGTTCGATCCGCCCGGGCACGCCCAGGACGCCGCGTACTACGCGCCCGACGGCAGCAGCCTGTCGCGCGCCTTCCTGCTGTCGCCGCTGCCCTATGACCGGCTCACGTCGGGCTACGGCTGGCGCATCAGCCCGATCTTCCACAAGCCGGAGTTTCACAAGGGTATCGACCTGGCCATTCCGGTGGGCACGCCGGTGCGCACCATCGCCGACGGACGCGTGGTGTACGCCGGCTGGGGCACCGGGTACGGCAAGTACGTCAAGGTCGAGCATCCCGGGGGCTACGCCACCATCTACTCGCACCTGAGCAAATTCGAGGTGCACGTCGGCGAGCAGGTCAAGCAGGGCGAGGTCGTGGCGCTGTCCGGCAATACCGGCTGGTCCACCGGCCCGCACCTGTACTTCCAGTTTTTCGTCCACGGCAAGCCCGTGAATCCGCTGCACATCGCGCACTACACGCCGAAGGGAACCCACCTGCCGACGGGGCTGCGTCCGGATTTCCTCGCCAGTACCGCTCCGCGCACCCGTCTGCTGGCGCTGCTGCCGCCGGCCGGCGAGCAACTCGCCAGCGCAGCGTCGTCGCATTGAACGCAGCGGGGCAGGCGCAGCCCCCGCAGGCTGCGGCGCAAACGCCACGCGGCCGGCTGTTCGCCGGCTTGATGTCCGGCACCTCGCTCGACGGCGTCGACGCGGTGCTGCTGGAGCTGGCCGCCGGGGCACCGCAGGTGCTCGGCCATGTGCAGCTGCCGATGCCCGAGGCCTTGCGCGCCGAGTTCCTGGCGCTGAACCAGCCCGGGCCTGACGAGTTGCACCGCGCCCAGCGTGCCGGGCTCGAACTTGCGGCGCTGTACGCGCAGGCCGTCGCGCAACTGCTGCACCGCAGCGGCGTGGAGCCGGCGCAGGTCGTCGCCATCGGCGCACACGGCCAGACGGTGCGCCATCGCCCGGAACTCGGCTACACGCTGCAACTCGGCGCGCCGGCCTGGCTGGCCGAACACTGCGGCATCACCGTGGTGGCCGACTTTCGCAGTCGCGACATCGCCGCGGGCGGGCAGGGCGCGCCGCTGGTGCCGGCGTTCCATCGCGCGGTGTTCGGCCGCGCCGGTGCCGACCTTGCCGTGCTCAACCTCGGCGGCATCGCCAACCTGAGCCTGCTGTTCGCCGACGGCCGCGTGCTCGGTTTCGACTGCGGCCCGGCGAATGCGCTGCTCGACAGTTGGGCGCAGCGGCACCTCGGCCAGCCCTTCGATGCGCACGGCGCCTGGGCTGCGGGCGGGCAGGTGCTGCCCGGCCTGCTGCGTCTGCTGCTCGACGAGCCGTACCTGGCTGCGCCCGCGCCGAAAAGCACCGGGCGCGATCATTTCGATCTGGCGTGGCTGCAGCACAGGTTGCAGGGGTTCTCCGAGGCGCGGCCGCGCGACGTGCAGGCCACGCTGGCGCAGATGGTCGCGCACAGCATCGCCAACGACCTGCAGCGCCACCTGGCGCGCCCCGGAGAACTGCTGGTATGCGGCGGCGGGGTCGCCAACCGCGACCTGCTGCGCCGCCTGGGCGAAGCGCTGGGCGCCTGGCGCATTGTCGACACCGGGCAGCGCGGACTGCCCCCGCAGCAGGTCGAGGCCGCCGCCTTCGCGTGGCTGGCCGCCCGCGCCGTGGACGGACAGCCCGGCAACCTTGCCGCGGTCACCGGCGCGCGCGGGCCGCGCGTGCTGGGCGCGATCTATCCAGCCTGAGCGCGCGGCGGCAGCATGACAAAGGCCGCCCGTGGGCGGCCTTTGGATACCTGCTGTTGTTCTTGCGCTACTGGCTTCAGGTCGAGAACGACGAGCCGCAGCCGCAGGTGGTCGTGGCGTTGGGGTTCTTGATCACGAACTGGGCGCCGTCCAGGCCTTCCTTGTAGTCGATCTCGGCGCCCACCAGGTACTGCAGGCTCATCGCGTCGATGAGCAGCGTGACCCCGGCCTTGAGCATCTGGGTATCGTCCTCGTTGACCGCTTCGTCGAAGGTGAAGCCGTACTGGAAGCCGGAACAACCACCGCCCTGCACGAACACGCGCAGCTTCAGCGCCGGGTTGCCCTCCTCGTCGATCAGTTCCTTGACCTTCGCCGCCGCGCTGTCGGTGAACAACAACGGCTCGGGCGTAGCCGTCGCCGGGGTGTCTTGCAACACTGCGTTCATGGAGTATCTCCTGTTGATGCCCCGATTTTAGGTGCTGCGCGCGCACCTTGCCGGGCCCCAACCCATTCTGGCGACATGGTTTTTGCCCGCCGGCACGGACTCAGGGCAGCAGCGCGATGCCCTGCAGCCCGTCGGTCTCGGGCAGGCAGAACATGAGGTTCATGTTCTGCACCGCCTGGCCGGATGCGCCCTTGGTCAGGTTGTCCTGCACCACCAGCACCATGACCGTGTCGGGTTGCGGGCGATGCACCGCCACGCGCAGCAGATTGGCGCCGCGCACGCTGCGCGTATCGGGTGCGCTGCCGGCCGGCAGCACGTCGACGAAGGGTTCCTCGGCGTAGAACTGCTCGTACAGTTGCTGCAGCTCACACGCCTGGCCGGCGTCGTTCAGGCGCGCGAACAGGCTGCTGTGCATGCCGCGGATCATCGGCACCAGATGGGGCTGGAACAGGCAGCGCAGCGCGCCGTCTGCGGCATCCAGGCCGGCCAGCCGGCGCAGCTCCTGTTCGATCTCCGGGCCGTGTCGGTGGCCTTTCACGCCGTAGGCCTTGAAATTGTCGGATGCCTCCGAGAACAGGTAGCCGATCTCGGCCTTGCGACCGGCGCCCGAGACGCCCGACGCGCAGGCGGCGATCAGGTGCGCCGGATCCACCAGACCATGGCGCAGCAGCGGCGCGAAGCCGATCTGCACGGTGGTCGGATAGCAGCCCGGGTTGGCCACGACCCGCGCCTCGCGGATGGCCGCGCGTTGCAGTTCGGGCAGGCCGTAGACGGCCTGCGCCAGAATGTCCGGGCAGGCGTGCGGCATGCCGTACCAGCGTTCGAATTGCGCCGGGTCGCGCAGGCGGAAGTCGGCCGCCAGATCGATGATGCGCACCCCGGCGTCGAGCAGTTCGCGCGCCTGCTGCATGGCCACGCCATGCGGCGTGGCGAAAAACACCACGTCGCACTCGCGCAGCGGTGCCTGCTCGGGGGTGCTGAAGCGCAGTTCGGTATGGCCGCGCAGGCTCGGGTAGAGCTCGCTGACCGCCAGCCCGGCTTCCTTGCGCGAGGTGATGGCGCGCAGTTCGACGCCGCGGTGGCCGAGCAGCAGCCGCAGCAACTCGACCCCGGTGTATCCGGTTCCGCCGACGATTCCAACCTTCAGCCCGGCCATGGTGCTTGATCCTCACGAAATGCGGCGGCGCACAGCGGCAGCCGGCGAAGCCTGAAATGGTAGCTGCAAGGCCTACAGGCGCCGTTCAGCGCTGTCGCGGTTCGCTCGCCGGCGCGTCGTTGAGGGCCTGGAACAGTTCGCTCAGGCGCGCCACCGTGGCATGGGAGGCATCCGCGAAGGCCCCCTGGCGCAGCACCTGAAGCGCGGCCTCGCGTTGTCCGCTGTCGGCCAGGCGCACGACATCGGCCGCCGCGGCGTGCAGCGCGGCGTGCTGTTCGCGCAGCCGGCGCAGCAACTGGTCGTGGCGCGGCTGGCCCGCCGCGGCGTCCACCAGCCAGCGCCCGAGCTCGCATTGATCGTCGCGCGAGATCTCGCGCCACGACACACGCGCCCTTGTCTCCCCGCGCACATAGGCGGCCAGCCGCAGCCGCCAGCGGCGCTGGAAGTCGATGGCGCGATAGAAGTCCAGGCCGGCCAGCACCGCGCCCGGGCTCAGGCCGAAGCGCGTGCGCGGGCCGGGTTCGTGGAAGGCGCTGTCGCCTCCCGTCGCTGCCGTCGTTGCGGCGGACGTGCCTGGCGCAAACGGCAGGCGCCGCCGCAGCCACGCGAACATTCCCATGCGCTCCTCCCCGCGTCAGCCAATCCGCGTATTGTGCATGGTCAATCGTATGCCCGCCGCAGGCCCGCGCGCCGCACGACAAAAAGCCCACTCCTTGCGGAGTGGGCTTTTGGGGTGCAGCGGATGCCGCCGGGTCTCAGCGCTTGGAGAACTGCTTGCGCCGGCGTGCGCCGTGCAGGCCGACCTTCTTGCGCTCGACCTCGCGGGCGTCGCGGGTGACGTACCCGGCGTTCGACAGCGAGGGCTTCAGCGTGGCGTCGAAGTCGATCAGCGCGCGCGTGATGCCCAGGCGCACCGCGCCCGCCTGACCGGATTCGCCACCGCCGCGGACGTTCACCTGGATGTCGAACAGCGCTTCGCTTTCCGTCAGCACCAGCGGCTGCTTGACCACCATGATGGAGGTCTGGCGTCCGAAGTACTCCTGCAGGGCGCGTCCGTTGACGGTGATGTTGCCGCTGCCCTTCTTGATGAACACGCGAGCCACCGAACTCTTGCGGCGGCCGGTGCCGTAATTCCAATTGCCGATCATCGCCGTTCCTCTTGCAGGTCCAGGGTCTTGGGTTGCTGCGCGCTGTGCGGATGCTCGGCGCCGGCGTAGACCTTGAGTTTCTTGATCATCGCGTAGCCCAGCGGGCCCTTCGGCAGCATGCCCTTGACGGCCAGCTGCAGCGCGCGTCCGGGATGACGGGCCTGCATGTCCTTGAATCGCGTGGCGTAG
The DNA here is from genome assembly GCA_021815805.1 of Pseudomonadota bacterium. Lineage (GTDB taxonomy): Bacteria > Pseudomonadota > Gammaproteobacteria > Burkholderiales > Burkholderiaceae_C > Thiomonas_A. Next base: position 19,237 of record JAKAZQ010000007.1, read on the forward strand.
ATGCCGCCCGGATAGCCCGAGTGGCGGTAGTACACCTTGTCGTGGGCCTTGTTGCCGGTGACGCGCAGCTTCGACGAGTTGACCACGATGATGAAATCACCGGTATCGACGTGAGGCGTGTAGATGGGTTTGTGCTTTCCGCGCAGGCGACGTGCCACTTCGCTGGCGACACGGCCGAGGACTTTGTCCGTGGCGTCGATCACAAACCATTCATGCTTCACTTCGGCCGGTTTGGCGCTGAAGGTTTTCATGGAGGTTGTACCGCTCTGAAAAGAGTGTTGCGGCCGTTTTTCCCGCTCTGCAGGCTCGATGCCGGCGGGCTCTGCCCGTGCTGCGGCCATGAACCCCCCCGGTGGGCAGGCAGCCGGGAGCGGGTGCCGCGCGCGCCTGGGCGTAGCCTGGACGTCGCTTGGACGTCGCTTGGGGGTGTCGCCTGGGCGCGTGCGGCGGGAAAGCCGTCAGCGTGTTCCGGTGGCCAAAAAACCGGAATCCGTCATTCTACGCCAAGTCGCCGGTCACCCGAACAGATCCGGGCCCGGCGGCGGTTGTGCCTTGCGGCAGACGTGTCCGGGCGCGACATCGGGACGGCGCGGTATAGTGCCGATGCTGCATCGCACCAATCGCATGATCCCCGACCTTCGTCCCGTCCCGCAGCGCCCCCCCGTGCAGACGCCGCGGCGCGCAGGCCTTGCCGTGGTGCCGATTCGCGCGCTGGGGGTCGAGCACCGCGCAAGCCTGTTGCGCCATCTGCTGGCGCTGGTGCCCGAGGATCGCTATCTGCGCTTCGGGCACGCCGCCAGCGACCGGCAACTGCGCGACTACGTGCAGCACATCGACTTCGTGCGGGACGAACTGTTCGGGGTGTTCGACCGCGAACTCGAACTCGTCGCCGCGGCGCACCTGGCGCTGGCCGGCGCACCCGGCGGCGAGGCCGAGTTCGGCGTCTCGGTACGGCCCGACGGCCGCGGCAGGGGCCTGGGCACGCGCTTGTTCGAGCGCGCCGCGACCATCGCCCGCAATCGCGGCTTGCAGATCCTGCGCCTGCAGTGCCTGAGTCGCAACCGGGCGATGATCGGCATCGCGCGCCGCGCCGGCATGTCGGTGCGCAATCGTTTCGACGAGGCCGAGGCGACGCTGCGGGTGCCGCCGCGCAGTCTGTTCAGCCATCTCGACGAGTGGCTGAGCGACGCCTTGGGCGAGGTGGATTTTGCGATCAAGCAGGGGCGCCGGCGCGCCCGCACGCCCTGATCCGAGGCCTCAGGCCCAGCGTTTCATCAACTCGACCAGGCGCGCGACACGCGCGCCGTAGGGCGGGCGCACCAGCGCGGTGCCGGCGAGCCTGCTCTGGCGCAGCACCGGCTTGAGCTTGCTGAAGGTGTCGAAACCCCATCGCCCGTGGTAATGACCCATGCCCGACGGACCGACGCCGCCGAATGGCAGATTGTCCTGGACCACGTGCATCAGGGTGTCGTTGACGGTGACTCCGCCCGAGTGCGTGTGGCGCAGTACATGCTCGATGCGCCGGGCGTCGTCGTCGAACCAGTACAGGGCGAGCGGCCGCGGCTGGGTGTTGATGTGCTCGAGCACGTCGTCGGGCCGCTCGTAGCCGAGCAGCGGCAGCAGCGGCCCGAAGATCTCCTCCTGCATGATGCGCAGCTTCGACGGCGGGTCGAGCAGCAGAACCGGCGCCAGGCGGTGCTGGCGGTCGCGCGCCTGCTCGCCGGGAAACAGCGGCAGCATGTCGACTCCGGCGGCGCGCGCCTGCTCGAGCATGCCGCTCAGGCGCAGGTACTGGCGCGCGTCGACCACGCTGCAGTAATCGGGGCTGGCCAGCCCCGCGGGGTACAGCGCTCGCGCCGCGTCCACGCAGGCCTCGGCGAATTCGCGCAGGCGCGCCCGCGGCACATGCACGTGGTCGGGCGCGACGCAGGTCTGGCCGGCGTTGACCAGCTTGCCGTAGACGATGCGCTGCGCAGCCAGCCGCAGGTCGAAGTCCGGCGCCACCACCGCCGGCGACTTGCCGCCGAGCTCCAGGGTCACGGGCACCAGTTGCGCCGCGGCGGTGGCCATGACACGGCGCCCGACGGCGGTGGAACCGGTGAACAGCAGGTGGTCCAGCGGCAGAGCGGAGAACGCGGCGGCCTGCTCGGCTCCCCCGGCGAACACGACGAGTTCGTCGGGGTCGAAGCGTTCCCGCACCAGCTCCGAGAACAGGGCGCCGAAGGCGGGGGTGTACTCCGACACCTTGAGCATGGCACGATTGCCGGCGGCCAGCGCCGAGGCCAGCGGCCCGATGCTCAGGTACAGCGGATAGTTCCACGGCGCGATGATGCCCACCACGCCGAGGGGCTGCGGCAGGATCTGCGCGCGCGCCGGCCGGAACCAGACGCCCGGGCTGACGCGCCGCGGGCGCATCCAGTGCCTGCCGTGGCGCAGGGCATGGCGCAGCGCGGCGAGCGACGGTACGAGGTCGAGGATCTCGGTCTCGGCGCGGGCGCGTTGACCGAAATCGGCGGCCACCGCGTCGGCGATGCCGCCCTGCCGGTCGCGCAGCAGCGCGAGCAGGCGCCGCAGGCGGTCGCGACGCAGTTCCCAGGCCGGATACGGGCAGGCGCGGAAGGCGGCGCGCTGGTGGGCGTACGCGGCGTGCAGATCCGACGAGAAGGCCAGGGGTCGTTCCATGCGGCACCGCTCCAGAACGGTCGAAGGATTTGCTCTTATGCTAGGCCACTCGCGCTGCGCCGCCAAACCCGAGGTCTTCGACTCGGCATGGCCGCGCGCGGTCCTGCCCACGACGCCCGCATGTCCATCGTCCTTCCTTCCCTGCCTTCCACCGTCCAGGTGCTGGTGCACGACTGGCTCAGCGCCAATTGCGTGGTCATGCACGACGACCAGCACACCGCCAGCGTGGTCGATACCGGGCACCTCGTGCGCATCGACACCACGCTGGCCGGTGTGCGCGCCGCGCTCGGCGGGCGCCGCCTGGCGCGCATCGTGAACACCCACCTGCATTCGGATCACTGCGGCGGCAATGCCGGGCTGCAGCGCGCGCTGGCGCCGGGCGGCGCGTGCCGCGTGCTGGTGCCCGCCGGGGAACTGCAGGCGGTCAACGACTGGGACGAATCGGGCCTGAGTTTCGTGCAGACGGGGCAGAGCGCCGAGGCGTTCCGCGCCAGCGCCGGCTACGCCGCGGGCGAGCAGCTGTGGCTCGGCGGCCTGCCATGGCAGGTGCATGCCGCCCCGGGGCACGACGACCATGCGCTGATGCTGTTCCAGCCCGACGCCCGCATCCTGATCAGCGGCGACGCGCTGTGGGAGCATGGCTTCGGGGTGCTGTTCCCGGAACTCGTCGGCGGCGACGGTTTCGATGCCCAGCGCGCCACGTTGCGCTGCATCGAGCAACTGGCGCCGAACTGGGTGATTCCGGGCCACGGCCCGGTGTTCGGCGAGGTCGGCGCGGCGCTCGAGCGGGCCGACGCGAGGCTGCAGATGTTCGCCGCGGATCCGCCGCGGCATGCCGCGCACGCGCTGCGTGTGCTGCTCAAGTTCCATCTGCTCGAGTGCGGCCGCGCATTGCCCCGGGCGCAGGTGCAGCAATGGTTCGAGGGCACCGAGCTGGTGCAGCGCACCGTGGCGCGCCACTGCCCCGGGCAGACGGTGTCGCAGGTGTTCCTGCGCACGCTGGACGACCTGCTGCGCGTCGGCGCCGCGCTGCAGCGCGGCGACGCGCTCTGCGACCCCGATGTGGCGGCGGGCGCGGGCGCGCCGAGCGGCGCGTGATGGCCGGCGTGCCGGCGCCCGGCGCGGCGGCCGCGGCGGCGCCGACCGCGCCGGGCGAGCGCCTGGGCCTGCGCAGCGACTGGGACTACGCGCTGCACCTGCCGCTGCACTATGTCGACGAAACCCGCGTCACGCCGATCGCCGAGCTGCGGGAATCCCGCGTCGCGGTGGTGCAGGCGCGCGTGCTGCAGGCCGAGCTGATGACGGCGCGTCGCCGCGTGCTGCGCGTCGTCGTCGAGGACGACAGCGCGCGCCTGGAACTGCGCTTTTTTCACTTCTATCCGAGCTGGACGCGCCAGTACGCGGCGGGACGCGCGTTGCGCATCCGTGGCGAGCCGAGGCGTGGGTTGTTCGGATTCGAGATGGTGCACCCGGTGTGCCACGCGCTGGGCCCCGATGCGCCGTTGCCGGATCGCCTGACCCCGGTCTATCCGTCGGCCGCCGGCGTCAGCCAGGCCTGGCTGCGCAAGGCGGTGGCGGCGGCGCTGCGCCGACTCGATGCCCGCGAATGGCTGCCGCAGACACTGCTGGCGCGCCTGCAGCTGCCGCCCCTCGGGCAGGCGCTGCAGCTGCTGCATGCGCCGCCGCCCGATGTCGAGATCGAGCAACTCGAGGATCGTCGGCATCCGGCGTGGCGCCGGGTGAAGTTCGACGAATTGCTGGCGCAGCAACTGGCGCAGCAGCTGGCGCGGGCACGCCGCGCCGAGCAGCGGGCGTGGCCGCTGCCGGCGCGCGACGGCGGTGTGGCGCAGCGCCTGTTGCGCACCCTGCCGTTCGCGTTGACGCCGGATCAGGCCGCCTGCGTGGCCGAGATCGGCGTCGACCTGCAGCGCGAACAGCCGATGCACCGCCTGTTGCAGGGCGACGTCGGCAGCGGCAAGACCGTGGTGGCGGCGCTGGCCGCCGCACAGGCCATCGACAGCGGCATGCAATGCGCGCTCATGGCCCCCACCGACATCCTGGCGGCGCAGCACCTGCGTCGCCTGGCGGAGTGGTTGCAGCCGCTCGGCGTCGGCGTGGCCTGGCTGCGCGGCGGGCAGTCGCGCCGCGAGCGCGAGGCGGAAATGGCGCGCGCGGCCAGCGGGGAGGCGTCGCTGGTGGTGGGCACCCACGCGGTGATCCAGGACAAGGTGCAGTTCGCGCGCCTCGGGCTGGCCGTCGTCGACGAGCAGCATCGTTTCGGCGTGGCGCAGCGCCTCAGCCTGAGGGCCAAGGGCGCAGGCGAGCAGCGCCAGCCGCACCTGCTGATGATGACGGCCACGCCGATTCCCCGCACCCTGGCCATGGCCGTGTTCGGCGACCTGGACATATCCACCATCGCCCATGCCCCGCCCGGGCGCCAGCCGGTGCGCACGCGCGTGTTCTCGGAGCAACGCCGCGACAGCGTGATGCACCGCGTGCGCGAACTCGTGCTCGCCGGGCGCCAGGCCTACTGGGTGTGCCCGCTGATCGAGCCCGCCGCGGATTCCCCGCCGGGGCCGAAGGCGCAGCCCGAGTTGCGCGATGCGCTGGCCACCCACGCCGAACTGCAGGCGCTGCTCGGCGAGCACGGCGACTGCGTCGGCCTGTTGCACGGCCGCATGCCGGCGGCGCGCAAGGCCGAGGTGATGGCCGCCTTCGCCGCCGGCGAGCTGCGCCTGCTGGTGGCGACCACGGTCATCGAGGTGGGCGTGGACGTGCCCACCGCCAGTCTCATGGTCATCGAGCACGCCGAACGCTTCGGCCTGTCGCAGCTGCACCAACTGCGCGGGCGCGTCGGGCGCGGACATGACGCGGCGCAGTGTCTGCTGCTGTTCTCCGAGCCGCTGTCGGCCACGGCGCGAGCGCGCCTGCGCGCCATGCACGACACCGGCGACGGATTCGTGCTGGCGCAGAAGGATCTCGAGTTGCGCGGCCCCGGCGAACTGCTCGGCCAGCGCCAGTCCGGGCTGCAGGGCCTGCGCCATGCCGACCTGCGCGACGACGCCGACCTGCTGGAGCTGGCGCGCGGCGCCGCCGCCGAGTTGCTGCGCGAACAGCCGCAGGCGGCGCGTGCGCATCTGCAGCGTTGGCTCGGCGGCGGCATGGACTGGCTCGCGGCATGAGCCACGGGCATCGGGCACGATAGTTTGCGCGAATTTGTTCGGCATTGTGGTTTAATTCAGGCTATGACTCTGACCGAATTGCGCTACATCGTCGCCGTGGCCCGCGAGCGTCATTTCGGTCGCGCCGCCGAAGCCTGCTATGTCAGCCAGCCGACGCTGTCGGTGGCGATCAAGAAGCTCGAGGAAGAACTCGACGTGAAGATCTTCGAGCGCGGCGGCAGCGAAGTCAGCATCACCGATGTCGGTGCCGAGATCATCGAGCAGGCGCAGCGCGTGCTCGAGCAGTCCTCGGCGATTCGCGAAATCGCCAAGCGCGGCAAGGATCCGCTGGCCGGGCCGCTGCGCGTGGGGGTCATCTACACCATCGCGCCGTATCTGCTGCCGCCGCTGGTGCGCCGGGTGATCGCGCTGACCCCGCAGATGCCGCTGATGCTGCAGGAGCAGCTGACGGTGCGCCTGCTCGAGATGCTGCGCAACGGTGAACTCGATGTCGCCGTGCTCGCCGAGCCGTTTCCGGAGCACGGCCTGGCCACCGCGCCGCTGTACGACGAGCCCTTCCTGGTCGCGGTGCCGCGCGGGCATCGCCTGGCGCGCGCCGACGACGTGCGCAGCGAGGAGATCCGCGACGAAACCATGCTGCTGCTGGGCACCGGGCATTGCTTTCGCGACCACGTGCTGGAGGTCTGCCCCGAATTCGCCCGCTTCTCCCCCGGCTCCGACGGCATCCGCAAGAGCTTCGAGGGCTCGTCGCTGGAAACCATCAAGCACATGGTCGCATCCGGCATGGGCATCACGATCCTGCCGCGCATGTCCATGGAACTCGACGCCGAAACGCCGGGTGGCGGGCAGATCCGCTATGTGCCGTTCCGCGACCCCGTGCCGTCGCGGCGCGTCGTGCTGGCCTGGCGCAAGACCTTTACCCGCACCGTGGCCATCGAGGCGCTGCGCCGTGCCGTGCTCGCCTGCGAACTGCCGGGTGTGCGCAAGTTCGAGGCGCCGATCACCCCTGCGGCGGCGCCGCAGCCCGTGGATCGCCCGGCGGCCTGAAGCGCATCACCCCGGGTGCGCGCCGCGGCCGGCGCGCGCACTCCGGCGATTTCACTCCACCTGCAGCGCGTGGGTGCTCTTGACTTCTTCCATGACCACGTAGGTACGCGTCTCGCGTACCCCTGGCAGGTTCAGCAGGGTCCTGTTCAGGAATTCGCGATAGGCATCCATGTCGCCGACGCGGGTCTTGATCAGGTAGTCGAAATCCCCGGTGACCAGATAACACTCGAGGATTTCCGGGCGATCGCGCGCCGATTCCTTGAAGCGCTCGAAGACTTCCGGGCTGCTGCGATCGAGTCGCACCTCGATGCACACCAGCAGCGAGGCCCCCAGCTTGTGCGGGTTCAGGCGGGCCTCGTAGCCGAGGATGAACTGTTCGCGGACCAGGCGCCGCACCCGTTCGAGCACTGCCGTGGGCGACAGGTGAACGGCCTGGGCCAGCGCCAGGTTGGACATGCGGCCGTCGCCCTGCAGCAGGGCGAGTATGCGCCGATCAACGCGATCGAGTGCGCTGGCGGCATCTTTCATGGTGGGCAATCTCCAGAGTCGGGTTGGGTGTCGGTTCGACGGGGTCGAACGCGGGGTCGGATGCGCCCGGCGGGAATGCACCCCGTGGGCTGCGCGAGCGCAGCCTGCGCTTCGCGCCGGCTGGCGCGACCATCTGTGGCAAGCACCCGCGTCGGGCAACATTTCCGGCACAAAAGTTCATTGTCGCTCACTCGGAATGCGCACGACACATTCGTCACCCAGTAGTCAGCAATGACGTAAGGCCTAAGGGGTCCCGGGCGGCGCACCCGCTCGGTGCAAGATCGAGCGACATGTACCAGTTCCCGAAGAATGATGGCATTTATTCGGAAGTTCTTAATCATACTGCCATAGATTGCGGAATGGCGGTCAATTACATATGCTCATATCATGGTTTTATGAGATTTGTCGACCCCTGCCTGGGGGGGCACCTTTCGCGTTCCGCAAGGACAACGGGCCTGCTGCAATCCGTCGCATGGTCGTGCGCCAGCCCCAACATGGTGCGTCGTGGCGGCGCCTCGACGCCGCACCGGGCGCGGCGATAATGTCCGCATGCAAGACTTCTCCATGGCATTCATCGGCGGCGGCAACATGGCCGGCGCCATCATCGGCGGCCTGCGTCAGGCGGGCGTGGAGCCCGCGCGCATGCTCGTGGTCGAGCCGCAGGCCGAGCAGCGCGAGCGCCTGCGCGAACGCTTCGGCGTGCAGTCGCTGGCGCAGCCCGACGCCAGCCTCGGCGCCATCGACGTGCTCGTCTGGGCGGTCAAGCCGCAGCAGTTCAGGCAGGCTGCGCAGGGCCTGCGCGAACGTGCTCCGGGGGCGTCGGACGGCCTGCACCTGAGCATCATGGCCGGCGTGCGCTGCGCCGCCATCACGCGCCTCGCCGGCGCGCGGCGCGTGGTGCGCGCGATGCCGAATACCCCGGCGTTGATCGGACGCGGGGTCGCCGGCCTGGTGGCCAACCCCGCCTGCGGGGCGGCCGAACGCGCGCGCGCCGAGCAGGTGCTGGCGCCCACCGGCGAACTGGTCTGGGTGGACGACGAGCCGGCGCTCGACGCCGTCACCGCGCTGTCCGGGTCCGGGCCCGCGTACATGTTCTATGTGCTGGAGGCCATGATCGCCGCCGGTGTCGGGCTGGGCCTGCCCGAATCCGTCGCGCAGCGCCTGGCGTCGGGCACGATGGCCGGGGCGGCCGCGCTCGCCGCGGGCTCGCCGGCCACCCCGGCGCAACTGCGCGAGCAGGTCACGAGCAAGGGCGGCACCACCGCCGCAGCGCTCGAGGTGCTGGGCGCGCGCGACGTCGCCGGGGCCTTCGATGCGGCGCTGCGGGCGGCGGCACGGCGCGCCGTCGAACTCGCCGATGCGCTGGAGCGCGAGGCGGGCGACTGAGGCCGGGACGGCCATCCTGGCGGGCGCCCCGTCGCTGCTGCTAGGATCTCGGGCTTCCCGGAGAGATGGATGAGTGGTTGAAGTCGCACGCCTGGAAAGCGTGTAAGGGTCAACAGCCCTTCGGGGGTTCGAATCCCCCTCTCTCCGCCAGTTCGAGGCCCGAGCCGGATCCCCCGCTCGGGCCTTGTCGGCGACGGTCACGCGCTCGTGCACCATGTGCCGCATTCCTGCCCGCTGGACGGGATCGCGCACTCGAATCGCAGGTATGGCCGGCGTGGCTTCTGTCCGTACCAGTGCGTGGTGCCTCCGCACACCATGCCCGATGCCATTTCCGAGTTGCTGCGCTGCATCGCGCGCAGCCGCCAGGGCATCCAGGTGCTGACCATCAAGCCCGGTTTCGTCGACACACCGATGACCGCCGGCATCGCCCGCAAGGGACTTCTCTGGGCGAGTCCGCAGCGCATCGCCGGCGGCATCGTGCGGGCGCTCCAGCGGCGTCGCGACATCGTCTACCTGCCCTGGTTCTGGCACCCCATCATGCGGATCATCCAGCACATTCCCGAGCGCATGTTCAAGCGCATGTCGCTGTGACCGCGGTGTCGTCGACGCCGATGTCCGGCTGGGTCGCCTTCGATTTCGACGGCACGTTGACGCGCCGCGACAGCCTGCTGCCGTTTCTTCACCGCATGCTCGGGCCGGCGCGGCTGACGGCGGTGCTTGCGCTGGAGTCGCCCTGGCTGGCCGCGCATGGCGCGCGCCTTGTCTCCAACGAGGCCGCGAAGGTGCATCTGCTGCGGCGCGCGCTGGCAGGCCACCGGCGCGATCAGCTCGAGGCCTTCGGCGAGGTTTTCGCGCAACGCCACGTCGCAGCGCTGCTGCGCGCCGATGCCATGCAGTGCCTGCGGCGCCATCAGGCGGCCGGCCAGCGTTGCGTGCTGGTCACGGCCTCGCTCACGCTGTACACCCGTCCGTGGGCTCTCGACCAGGGTTTCGATGCGGTGATCGGCAGCGAGCTGGCCTTCGATGCCGACGGCAGGACCCGCGGCGAACTCGTCGGCGGCAACTGCTACGGCGCGGAAAAGGCGCGCCGGCTGCGCGAACAGCTCGGCGTGCAGGCGCTGGACGCCGCCTACGGCGACAGCCGCGGCGACCGCGAGATGATGGCCATGGCCGCGGCGCGGCATTGGCGCGGGCGCGCCCATGACGGCGGCGGGCATCGCTGACGTACCATGCGCAGGGTCCGGCGCGCGCGCGCCGACCTGATCCGCAGCCCGGGCACGCCCCGGGCTTTTTGCTTGCCGCGCGGCGTGCGCGGCGTCTCGATCCCGCGAATCCGTCGATGCATTTTCTCGCTCTCGCCGTGTGTTTCAGCGTCGCCGTGTCGTGGTGGCTGCGCCAGGCGGCGGCCTGGCGCCTGGATCTCGGGCAGATGGTGTGGTGGAACTACGCCGCGGCCGGCGCGGCCTGTCTGTGGCTGCTGCATCCGCGCCTCGACCGCCACGCGCTGGCGGCGCTGCCGTGGGGCCTCGTGCTGCTGCTCGGCGTGGTGCTGCCCGGCCTGTTCGTGATCATGGGGCGCGCCGTGCGCAGCGCCGGCATCGTGCGCGCCGACACCGCGCAGCGCCTGTCGCTGCTGCTGTCCCTGCTGGCCGCCTTCACGCTGTTCCGGCAGCGCATCGATGCCTGGCAGTGGCTCGGCCTGGCGCTGGGCCTGCCGGCGCTGGCGGCCATGCTTGCGCGCCCGCGCGCCGCCGTGTCCGCGGCGCAGCGCGGTGGCGGCTCCGCGCTCTGGCTGTGCGCGGTCTGGCTCGGGTATGCGCTGGTCGACGTGCTGCTCAAGCTGGTGGCGCTGCGCGGCGGCGATTTCGGCACCACGCTGCAGAGTTCCTTCGTGCTGGCCTTCGTCTTCATGGGCGCGGCGCAGCTGTGGCGCATGGCGCGCGGCGCGCGCGCCGACGTGCGCAGCCTGGGCGCCGGGCTGCTGCTCGGCCTGCTGAACTTCGCCGACATCGACTTGTACGTGCGCGCCCACATCAGCCTGCACGCCAACCCCGCGGTGGTGTTCGCCGGCATGAACCTGGGGGTGATCGCGCTCAGCGCCCTGCTCGGCATGGGCTTGCTGCGCGAGCCGACGAGCCGCGTCAACCGCCTGGGCCTCGTGCTCGCGGGCCTGGCGGTGGCGGCGCTGGCGCAGTCCGCGTAGCAGCGGCCCGGCGCCACGGCAACAGTCTGCGCGTGCCGCGTTTGCCGTCGCGCGCGCGGGCCGGCAGGCACTATGCGCGCGGGCGCTCGCCGCCCGGCGCGCCGGCGTCGGCGACCTCGCGTCCGGCATAGGTCACCGGGCCCGTCGGCTGGCCGGTGGGCGAGCCGCCGGCCGGCTCCACGCTGATGGCGAAGCCCCGCGCCTGCAGCGCGGCCGCGCGCAGTTGCGGCGGCATCGGCATGCGGAAGCTGCCGCGCAGGCGTACGACCCCGGCGGCGATCGGTCGACCCTGGCGCGGCAGTACCCACAATTCGAAGGACTTGCCGGGCGGCGGCGCCTGGCCGCCGATGGCGGTCAGCGTGGCCTGGGTGTCGTGCACGTCGAGCAGCGCGGCGTGGCCGGCCGGCCCGGCAAGCACGGCCACCAGGTGGCGCGCCGGCGCGGGGGGGCGCTGCAGCAGCAATCCGAGAAGCAGCGCGCTCGAGGCCACCGCCAGACAGCCCAGGCCGAGCGCCAGCGCCTTCCAGGTGCGCAGGCCCCAGGCGCGCCCGCCGCGCGCCGGCGCAGCCGGCGGCGGCGCCAGGCGGCGTTGCACCGCCTCCCACACGTCGGGCGGCGCGTGCGCCGGCAACAGGCCTTCGTCCAGGCGCTGGCGCCAGCGCTGCAGGCTCTGCGCGGCCAGCGGCTGGGTTTGCAGCAGGGTCTCGAAACGCCTGCGCGCGGCCGGTCCCATGCCTCCGGTGAGATAGTCGGCGGCCAGCCGGTCGAGCCGTTCGGGGTGCTGTTCCCATTTCATGCCGGTGTCCCCCCGAGGCACTCGCGCAGGGCCAGCACGGAACGCCGGATGATCGTCTTCACCGTGCCCAGCGCCATGCCGCGCCGCGTCGACAACTCGCTGTGGCTCAGGCCCAGCACGTAGGCGTCGGTGAGCAGTTCGCGCTGCTGCTGCTTGAGCGCATCGAAACACTCCTGCAGCCTGCCTTGCGACAGGCTGGCCTGCAGTTGCTGCTCCGGGTCGGCGCGCGGATCGGCGACCTGCAGCGCCTGCTCGGGATCATCCAGCCGGTGCGCCTGCTCGCGCTGCTGCGCGCGCAGGCGGTCGAGGCAGGTGTTGCGTACCACGGCGGCCAGCCAGGCTTCCGCCGAACCGGCCGACGGGCGGTAACTGGCGGCGAGGTGCCAGATTTTCACGTAGGCGTCCTGCAGCGCGTCCTCGGCCAGATCGTTCCGGCGCAGCAGGCGCAGGCAGATCGCCCAGGCGCGACGCCGGGTCGCCTCGTAAAGGCAGGCGAAGGCGCCGCGATCGCCGAGGGCGCTGAAAGCCAGCAGTTTTTCCAGGTCGGGCATGCCAACGGTGCAGGGCGCAGCGGCCTGCAGGGCCGCTGCGCAGCATGCTAGCGCAGCCCGCGGCGCCGGCACCACGCGCCGCCCGCCGCGCGCCGCGGCAGGCGGCGGGCGATGGCTCAGGCGATGAATGCCGCCGGCACCGGGTTCTCGCCCAGCGCGTTGAGCAGGATCGCCCAGTGCATGGTCTCGTCCCCGAGGATGCTGGCCGCCGCCTTGGCCAGCGCGCGCTCGTGAAACTGCGGCACGGTGCCGAGATAGGCGCTTGCCGCGCCCTTTTCCAGGCCGGCGGCGAAGCGCAGAACGTCGGCCTGGTTGTGCAGCTGGTCCGTCGGGAAGCCGTATTCGGACGCCTTGCGTGCCATCACCGGCGTGCCACCGAGCTTGTGGATGGTGGCCTCCAGGATTCCGGCGTGGGCCTTGTGCTGGCTCTGGAACTCCACGGCCACCGCGAGCACGGGCTTTTGCAGCAGGCCGGATTCTGCCCCCACCTGGTAGGCGGCGATCGCCTGGTACTCGAGGCCGAGCGCGACGTTGAGCATCTGCACGTCGTCCGCGCTCGAACTCGACGCGGCGAAGCTGCGTGCCGGAAGCGCCAGCGCCGAGGCGGCGCCCAGCCCGGCGACGAACAGCCCGCCGCGTCGGAACCAGGCGCGGCGATCGGGGGAGGCGGGCAGCGTGGGGTATTCGAGGTCTTGCATCGTCATCTCCAGGTGCATGGTCGGTCGGATCGGCGAGCCGTGGACCGGAGGTCGTTCACGGCTCGCCTGCCAATCCATACGCCGCTGGAGACGAATCGGATTCAGATCGGCGTGTCGGGCAGGTCGAACACCAGTACCTCGGCGTTCACGGCGTCTCCCACGCGCACGCTGTCGACGTGGCGCAGCTTCAGCGCGTCGCCGGCCTGCAACGCGACGCCGTTGGCGTGCAGGCTGCCCCGCACCACGTGCACATAGGCCTGGCGCCCGGCGGCCAGCGGCAGCGTGCCGGACTCGCCGGCGTCGAACAGGCCGGCGTACATGCTGGCGTCCTGGTGCATGCGCAACGCGCCGTCGCGCCCCTCGCCGTCGACGATCAGGCACAGGCGCCCGCGCTTGGCGGCGGCCTCGAAGCGACGCTGCTCGTAGCCCGGGGTGACGCCCGGCGTGTGGGGCTGGATCCAGATCTGCAGGAAGTGCACCGGCTGCGTGTGCGACGGGTTGAACTCGCTGTGCTGCACTCCGGTGCCGGCGCTCATGCGCTGCACATCCCCGGGGCGGATGGTCGATCCGTTGCCCAGGGAGTCCTTGTGCGCCAGCTCGCCGCTGATCAGGTAGCTGATGATCTCCATGTCGCGGTGACCATGCTCGGCGAAGCCGCTGCCGGGCTGCACGCGATCCTCGTTGATCACCCTCAGCGGGCCGAACTGGATGTGCCGCGGGTCGTAGTACGAGCCGAAACTGAAGCTGTGGAAGGAGTCGAGCCAGCCGTGCTGCGCATGGCCGCGCTCGTCGGAGCGGCGAATTTCCTGCAACATGTCGTCAAGGATCCTGGTTTCGTGTCGTGCGATTTCGTGCCCGCGCAACGGCGACGGACGCGGCGCGCCAGTCGCGCAACCGCCGCACACCTGAACCATAATCCAAAACTTCCGCAGGAACAGCGCGCGGCGCCGCAGGCGCAGCGCCGGGGCACACGCACGCCTGCGTGGGCCCGGGCTTCGTACACTGTGGCTGCTTCCGCCCGCATCGTGCCGCATGAAAACCCTGATCGACCTGCTGTTCACGGAAAAGCACCGCCTGACCGCGCGCCGACGCGCGCTCGAGGTGCTGCACGAACTGTGCACCAGTCGCGACCGCCTGAGCCTGTACGTGGACGCCGCGGCGCGCGAGCTGCCGTCGATCCTGCTGGAGGTCGACGAGGACGAGGAGACCGTGGTGTTCGACATCCCGCCCGAGGTCGAGGGCGTCTCCTGGGACGGACGCTCCGATCTGCTCGCGGTGGCTCGCTACGAGGGGGTGTACGTGGGCTTCGAGCTGCAGGACATCCAGCGGGTGCCGTGGCATGACGCCACCGCGCTGCGCGCCGTCTTGCCGGAAGAGGTGTATTACCTGCAGCGCCGCCAGTACTTCCGCGTGCCGGTGGGGCGCGGACACGTCAGCCCGGTGGTGCTGGTGCGCCAGGGCGCGGGCGAGCTGACGGGGAACTGTCACGACCTCAGCGCCGGCGGGATGCGCGTGCTGGTGAGCCCGGTGGACGGGGATTTCGCGCTGCGCGCCGGGGAGCGCCTGCCGGAATTGCGCTTCGAGCTGCTGGGCCGGCCGCTGCAGACGGCGGCGAGCATCCAGCATGTCGACGAACCGGTGCTGCTGCCGAATGGCCAGAGCCTGCTGCCGCTGGGCCTGCAATTTCTCGAGAAGTCCTTCACGTTCGACCAGGCCGTGGTGCGCTATGTGCAGCAGCGCGACCGCGACCTGCTCGGCGGACGTCACTGAGCGGTTTTCCGGCAGGGATCCGCGCGCACGCGGGTTTGCGCGCCTGCGGTGCTGCCGAGGAGCCTGGGCGGCAGAGGGCGAGCCTGCTGCAATTCGCCAGGGGCGGCCCATTCCGGCGCCGATGCGTCGCCCATAGTGGCCACCATGGGCTGCTCACTGCCCCCGAACTGTCCTCGCCCCTGACGAAGTTCGCGACGGCTCCCTCTGCCGCCCAGGCTCCGAGCGCCGCGGAATCGCGGCACAATCCGGGCTGGCGCGCACGGCGCGCGCAGCCCCGTCCGTCCCGCACCTTCCGTCTTTCGTCCTCTCGTGTCGATATCTCCGGATGCCACGCGTCAGCATGCCTGGCTCGAGTTTGCCACCGGCACGCTGCGTGAGCTGGTGGCCGGGCATGCGCCGCGCGAGCTGGCCGATCGCCTGTGCCGCCTCGCCGAAGCTCATGCGCCGGGCCGCATTGCCAGCGTCATGGTGCTCGGCGACGATCAGCTGCTGCACGTGTTCGCCGCGCCGAGCGCGCCGCCGGCGCTGCGCCTCGAGCTCGACGGCCTGCTCCCCGGCGCCGGCAGCGGCTCGTGCGGCAATGCGGCGTGGCGCCGCGAGCCGGTGCTGGTCGACGACATCGCGTCCGACACGCGCTGGGAGGATCTGCGCGACTCCGCGCGGCAATGGCACCTGCAGGCCTGCCACTCCTACCCGGTGTGGCATGACGGCGAGCTGATCGGCACCTTCGCACTGACCTCCGGTACCGCAGGACCGGCGGCGCACGAGGAGCTCGAACTGCTCGAGTTCGCCGCCACGATGGCCGGCACGCTGCTCGGCTTCGAGCGCCTGCTGGTGCGTCGCGGCCGCGCCCAGGCGCTGCACACGGCCATGCTCGACAACGCGCTGGTCGGCATGGCCCTGCTGCGCGGGCGGGTCATCTGCGCCGCCAATCCGACCCTGGCACGCATGCTCGGCCATGCCGACGCGCAGGAGCTGGTCGGGCTGTGCGTCGACGAGTTGCACGCCACGCCGGCGGATTTCGCCCGCCTGCGGCGGCGCATCGAGCGGCCGATGCGCGAGTCCGGCCAGGCGCGCGCCGAAGCCTGCATGCGGCGCGCCGACGGCGAGGTGGTCTGGTGGGAGGTCGCAGGGCGCCGCATCGACCAGGGCCACGGCGAGTACGACTCCGTGTGGTCGGCGGTGGACATCACGCATCGTCGCGAAGCGCAGCAGCGCCTGCGCTGGCAGGCGCGCCACGATGCGTTGACGC
Organism: Pseudomonadota bacterium; assembly: GCA_021815805.1. Taxonomy (GTDB): domain Bacteria; phylum Pseudomonadota; class Gammaproteobacteria; order Burkholderiales; family Burkholderiaceae_C; genus Thiomonas_A. Next base: position 35,332 of record JAKAZQ010000007.1, read on the forward strand.
AATTGCCCAACCGCTTCGGCCTGGATCATTTCCTGCAGCGCGAACTCGAACAGGTCGCGCAGGACGGCTCGCGGCTCGTGCTGGGGTGTCTGGACCTCGACGATTTCGCCGGAGTCAACGAGCGCTGGGGGCACCTGGTCGGCGACGCCGTGCTGCGCCAGGTGGCGCAGCGCCTGAGCGCGGTGCTCGGCCCGCAGGACCTGCTCGCGCGCATCGGTGGCGACGAGTTCGTGCTGGTGCTCAATCGTGTCGACGATCTGGGTGCCCTGGCGCAGCGCCTGCGCCCGTTCGAGCAGGCCATGCAGGCCGTCTTTTCGATGTCGTCGTCGCGCCTGCGACTGTGCATGAGCCTCGGGCTGGCGGTGTTCCCGGATGACGAACACAGCGTCGACGGGCTGTTGCGCTGCGCCGACGCCGCACTGCTGAGCTGCAAGCTGTACAAGGCGACGCGCAGCAACTGGTGGCTGCGCTGGGGCGAGTCGGTGCGGGTCGAATTCGGCGAGCAGGTGGCCGCGCCGGCGCCGCCCCCCTATGGAGCGGCCGCGGCGCAGTTGCTGGTCGAGGCGCTGGGCCACGGTCTCGAGCTGGACGAGGCCCTGCTCGACGACCACTGCACGCGCCTGCACGAGGACGTGGTCGCGGCGGCCGCCTTCGACGCCGAAACCCTTGCCGGCCTGTGCGCGCGCGAGAAGCAGCAGCTGCGCGGCCTGCTGCAGCCGGATGCCGAGAGCGCGGCGTGCGCCGACGCCTCGCTGCGCGTGGGGCGCCGGCAGGCGCTGGCCGGGGTCGCGCCCGCGGCGCTGACCCGCGCCTTCTTCGGCCTGCACCACGCGCTCGCCGAGCGCATCGGCCGCCTGCCCATGCACAGCCTGCGCCGGCTGCATCTGCTCGATGTGCTGGCGCAGCGCGTCAGCGGCGAGTTGCAGCAGCGCATGCTCGGCGCCGACGAGGTCACGCGCGCCTACCGTCAGTGGGGTACGCAGGCGCTGGGCGAACTGGAGCATTTCACGGTCTGGGCAGATTTCGTCGGCCACGCCGGCGCCGCGCTCGAGCGCCTGCCCGGCATGGTCGGCGTGACGCTGGCGCGCGCCAGCGAGGACGGACGGTTCGTGTTCGATTACCACAGCGCCGCGCTGCGCCCGCTGGCCGAACTCGGCGCGCGCGTCGGCGACGGCGGCAGCTTCGCCCGCTGCTGGATGCTCGGCTGCACGCAGACCAGCGCGGTGTACGCGCGGGATCCGACGCTGGCGCACTGGCACGCCGCCTCCGCGCACGTCGGGGTCGGCAGCCACGTGGCGATCCCGGTGCTCGATGCGCACGGCAGGCCGGTCGCCGTGGTCGGCCTGTTCGGACGCCATTGCGGCCAGTTCGGAGCGCTCGCGGTGGGGCCATGGCTGGATACCGTGCTGCAGGTGTTCCGCCAGGCGTGGGCGCGTTTCGAGGTCGCCGCGCAGAGGCTGCCGGTTTCCAGCGTGGCGATGGCGCGGGCGCGCCAGCTCATCGCCGACGACCAGGTGCAGATGCTGTACCAGCCGATCATCGACCTGCGCGACGGGCGCTGCTTCAAGGTCGAGGCGCTGGCGCGCCTGCGCGACGGCGCGCGCCTGCTGATGCCGGGAGAGTTCCTGCCCGCCTGCGGCAGCGTCGAGCTCGGCCAGCTGTTCCGCCAGGGCCTCGCCCAGGTGCTGCGCCGCCTCGGCGACTGGGATCGCCTGGGGCTGCGCGTCGACGCCTCGCTGAACCTGCCGCCCAGCGTGCTGCGCCAGCCCGATCTGTACCAGGTGGTCGAACAGGCGTTGCGCAGCCACGACGTCGAGCCGACGCGCCTGACCTTCGAACTGCTGGAGACCGAGCAGTGGATCGGCGACTCCAGCATCGACCGCACCGTGGCGTCGCTGAAGCAGCTCGGAACCCGCATGGCCATGGACGACCTCGGCGCCGGTCACTCGACCCTGCTGCGCCTGCGCCGACTGCAGTTCGACCTGGTGAAAATCGACCGCGGCCTGGTGCGCGACATGCATTCGAACCCCGATGCCGTGGCGGCCATCGTCGGCGGGCTGACCGAACTCATGCACCGGCTCGGGCTGCTGGTGGTGGTCGAAGGGCTGGAAAGCCCCGAACTGGTGCGCCTGGCCGGCGAGCTGGGCGCCGACGCCGGCCAGGGCTATGCCATCGCCCGACCGCTCGAGCCGGAACAGATCCTGCGCTGGATGCGCGCGCGCCAGGCCGTGCTGCCGGCGCCCGCGGCAGGGCCAGGGCCAGGGCCAGGGCCGGCGCCGGGGCACGTCGGCTTATAACCGGCGCCGTCTATCGGTATCACCACACTGTCGTTGGGATTGCGGGGCCGCCTGCCTAGCATGCAGGTTGTGTCGAACCTGGTGGCGTCCCCGAGGCGCCGCATGCTCCGCTTCCATGTACCGCTACAGTGCATTCGATCGGGCCTTCGTGCATGCGCGCGCGGCCCAGTACCGCGACCAGTTGCGCCGCCACCTGGATGGCAGCCTGGGCGAGGAGGAATTCAAGCCTCTGCGCCTGCAGAACGGCTGGTACATCCAGCGCCACGCGCCCATGCTGCGTGTCGCCGTGCCCTACGGCGCGCTGTCGTCGCGCCAGTTGCGCGGGCTGGCGGACATCGCCGAACGCTTCGATCGCGGCTACCTGCATTTCACCACGCGCCAGAACGCCCAGTTCAACTGGATCCCGCTGGAGCGCAGTGCCGACGTCATGGACGCACTGGCCGCCATCGACATGCACGGCATCCAGACCAGCGGCAACTGCGTACGCAACATCAACACCGACGCCTTGGCGGGGGTGGCGCCGGACGAGATCGCCGATCCGCGCCCGTTCTGCGAGATCCTGCGCCAGTGGAGCACGCTGCATCCGGAGTTTGCCTTCCTGCCGCGCAAGTTCAAGGTGTCCATCGGCGGCTCGCGCGAGGATCGCGTGGCTTCCGCCTGGTACGACATCGGCATGCACCTGGTGCGCGACGCGCAGGGCGCGCTCGGCCTGCGCGTGCTGGTCGGCGGCGGCATGGGGCGCACGCCGATGATCGGCACCGTGGTGCGCGAGTTCCTGCCGTGGCGCCACATGCTGCTGTACACCGAGGCCATCCTGCGCGTCTACAACAGCTACGGCCGGCGCGACAACATCTGGAAGGCGCGCATCAAGATGCTGGTGCGCGCCGAGGGGCAGCGTTTCATCGATGCCGTGGAGCGCGAATTCAGCTCCATCCTGGAGCATGACCTGGGCGCCGAGGCGCAGCTGATCAGCGACGCCCAGCTCGCCGCCATGACCTCGCATTTCGCGCCGCCCGCGCCGCCGCCGGCCGATTCGGCGCAGCAACTGGCCGAGCAGGCGGCCGCGCGCGAACAGGCGCGCGCGCAACCGGCCCATGCGCGCTGGCTGCAGCGCAACGTGCATGCGCATCGCCTGCCGGATCATCGCGTGGTGACGCTGTCGCTCAAGCGCGCGGGACAGGCGCCGGGCAATGCGACGACGCAGCAGATGCGCGCGGCGGCCGAACTCGCGGACCGCTTCAGCCGCGGCGAGCTGCGCGTCAGCCACGAGCAGAACCTGGTGCTGCCGTGGGTGCGCGAGAGCGACCTCGAGCGGCTCTGGGCGCAGGCCCGCGACGCCGGGCTGGCGACCCCCAACATCGGCCTGCTCGGCGACATCATCGCCTGCCCCGGAGGCGACTTCTGCTCCCTCGCCAACGCGCGCTCGCTGCCGCTGGCGGAGGACATCACGCAGCGCTACCAGGATCTCGACGAGCTGTTCGACATCGGCGACCTGGATCTGAACATCAGCGGCTGCATCAACTCCTGCGGCCATCATCACAGCGGGCACATCGGCATCCTCGGCGTCGACAAGGACGGCGCCGAGTGGTACCAGATCACGGTGGGCGGCGGTGACGGCTCGGAGCGCGGCGGCAGCGCCGCTCCCGGCCGCATCATCGGCGCCTCCTTCGCCGCCGACGAGGTGGGCGACGTGGTGGAGGCCCTGATCGACGTCTACCGCGCGCAGCGCCAGCCCGGCGAGCGCTTCATCCAGACCGCGCGCCGGCTCGGCCCGGCGCCTTTCGCGAGCGCCGCCGACGCGGTGCGTCGCAGCACGGCACGCAAGGCAACAGCATGAACTTCATCCATCCGGCCAGCGACGACTGGCGCGAATTCCAGACCGGCGCGCAGGCGCAGCCGGCGCGCGCATTGCTCGAACTGCAGGCATGGCGCGAACTCGAGCCGGCGGCGCGTGCGCAGTTGCGCGGGCAGGGCGACGTCGGGCTGCTGCTGTCCAACGACGTCGACGTGGAGTCGCTGCGCGAGCAGCTGGCGGGAGTGTCGCTGCTGGCGCTGCAGTTCCCGCGCTGGACCGACGGGCGCGCCTACACGCAGGCACGGCTGCTGCGCCTGCGCCTGCGCTTCGACGGCGAACTGCGCGCCGTCGGCCAGGTGCTGGTGGACATGGTGCTGCCGCTGGCGCGCAGCGGCTTCGACAGCGCCGTGCTGCGCGAAGACCAGGATGTCGCCGCGGCGCGGCGCGCGCTGGAATTCTTCCCCGGCCACTACCAGCTCGACGCGCGGCGCCCGCTGGCGCGTCCGGTAGGGCTCGTGCCCTCGTACTTCGCCGCATACGCATGACGCCCGCCGACGCTCCCGCAAGCCGCCTCGGCGCGCCTGCCGACACCGCGGCGCCGCGCCTGGCACCGGCCAGCCGGCTGCACGCCCGCGCCAGCGCGAACTACGCCACGCTGCGGGCCCAGGCGCTGGATCTGCTGCGCAGCGCGGCCGAGCAGCATGCCGGGCATGTGGTGCTGGCCAGCAGCCTCGGCGTGGAGGACATGGTGCTGACCGACATGATCCGGCGCCACGGCCTGGACATCGCCGTGGCCACGCTGGATACCGGGGCGCTGCACGCCGAGACCCTGGAACTGCTGCAGCGCGCGCAGCGCCACTACGACATGTCCATCGAGGTCTGGCGTCCGCCGCAGCAGGCCGTGGTGGAGTTCGTCGGCCGCCATGGCAGCGATGCCATGTACCGCAGCGTCGAACTGCGCCACGCCTGCTGCGCGCTGCGCAAGCTCGAGCCCCTCGGGCGCATGCTCGACGCGCGCAGCGCCTGGATCACCGGGCTGCGGCGCGAGCAGTCGGCGCAGCGCGGCGGCCTGCAGGCGCGTCAGCAGGGCAGCGACGGGCGCGTGAAATTCAGCCCGCTGGTCGACTGGAGCCTGGGCGACGTATGGCAGTACGTGGCGGATTTCGCGGTGCCGTACAACACGCTGCACGATCGTTTCTACCCCAGCATCGGCTGCGCTCCGTGCACGCGCGCGGTGACCCTGGGCGAGGACCAGCGCGCCGGGCGCTGGTGGTGGGAGCGCGACGGCGAGAAGGAGTGCGGCCTGCACGTCGAGCGCAACCCCGCGGCAGGCGCCGCATCCCGCGACCCCCTTGCATCCGAAACAGGAGCCAGCGCATGAACGCCCCGCTGCACACCCGACAACTGCTGCCGGCGGCGGACCACCGCCACCTGGACGCGCTCGAGGAAGAAGCCATCTTCATCCTGCGCGAGGTTGCCGGCGCCTTCGAGCGCCCGGCGCTGCTGTTCTCCGGCGGCAAGGATTCGTGCGTGGTGTTGCGCCTGGCGCACAAGGCGTTCCGCAGCCAGCGCGCGGACGGCGCCTTCGACGGGCGCCTGCCGATGCCGCTGCTGCACGTCGACACCGGGCACAATTTCCCCGAGGTCATCGAGTTTCGCGATCGCGAGGTGGCGCACCACGGCGATGAACTCATCGTCGCCCACATGGACGATTCGATCCGCCGCGGCAGCGTGCGCCTGCGCGATCCGCTGGAATCGCGCAATCCCCACCAGAGCGTGACCCTGCTCGAGGCCATCGAGCAGCATCGCTTCGACTGCCTGGTCGGGGGCGCGCGGCGCGACGAGGAAAAGGCGCGCGCCAAGGAGCGCATCTTCAGCCATCGCGACGCCTTCGGCCAATGGCAGCCCAAGGAGCAGCGCGCCGAGCTGTGGTCGCTGTTCAACACGCGCCTGCGCCCGGGCGAGCATTTCCGGGCCTTTCCGATCAGCAACTGGACCGAGCTCGACGTCTGGATGTACATCGCGCGCGAGAACATCGCGCTGCCCGGGCTTTACTACAGCCACCGGCGCGACGTGGTGGCGCGCGGCGGGCTGCTCGTGCCGGTGACCGAACTGACGCCGCCGCGCGCCGGCGAAGTGGTGCAGCAGGCCGACGTGCGCTTTCGCACCGTCGGCGACATGAGCTGCACCTGCCCGGTGGCGAGCCGCGCGGCGAGCGCCGCCGAGATCGTCGCCGAGACCCTCACCGTGACCCACAGCGAGCGTGGCGCCACGCGCATGGACGACCGCAGCAGCCAGGCCGCGATGGAGCGGCGCAAGAAGGAAGGATATTTCTGATGCAAGCCGAACAGGGCGTGCCGGCGCAGCAACCCGGCGTGCAGGGCGGGGCAAGCCTGCCGGCGCTGCGCTTTCTCACGGCCGGCAGCGTGGACGACGGCAAGAGCACCCTGATCGGGCGCCTGCTGCTCGACAGCCGCGCGCTGCTGGCCGACCAGCTCGACCTGGTCGCGCACGGCAGCGACGCTTCGTTGCTGGCGCAGCTCACCGACGGACTCGAGGCCGAGCGCGAGCAGGGGATCACCATCGACGTCGCGTATCGCTATTTCGCCACGTCGCGGCGCAAATTCATCATCGCCGACGCCCCCGGACACGAGCAGTACACGCGCAACATGGTCACCGCCGCCGCCGGCAGCGACTGCGCGGTGGTGCTGGTCGACGTCACCAAGCTCGATCTCGCCCGGCGCCCGCTCAGCCTGCTGCCGCAGACGCGACGCCATGCGCTGCTGGCGCAACTGCTGCGCGTCCCGTCGATCGTGTTCGCGGTGAACAAGCTCGACGCGGTGGACGACGCGCAGGCGGTGTTCGACGCGGTGCACGACGCGCTGCGCGAGTTCGCCCGCGGCGCCGGCATCGAGCCGGCCGGCGTGATCCCGTTGTCGGCGCTGCGCGCCGACAACGTGGTGCAGCCTTCGGCGCACTGGCCGTGGTGGAAGGGCCCGTCGCTGCTGCAATTGCTCGAGGGCCTGCCCGCCGGCGACACGGCTGCGCATGGCGCACTGCTGCTGCCGGTGCAGTACGTGGCGCGCGCGCAGGACGCCGCGGGCCATCCGCAGCGCGTGCTGTGGGGGCGTGTGGCGCGCGGCACCGTGCGCGTCGGCCAGCAGCTGCGCGTGCTGCCGGGCGGCCAGACGGCGCGCGTGGCCGAGCTGCGGCGGGCGGCGCAGCGCGTCGACGCCTGCGACACCGGCAGCTCGGCCGGCCTGGTGCTCGACAGCCACGTCGACGTGTCGCGCGGCGACTGGCTGGTCGACGCCGAGCAGGTGCCGGCGCAGGCCCGCGAGTTCGACGCCACGCTGGCCTGGCTGGACAGCGAGCCGGCGGTGCTCGGGCGCAAGTACTGGCTGCGCCACGGCCATGCCTGGGTGGCGGCGCGCATCGTGCGGGTGCACGAGCGCCTGGACATCCACAGTCTGCAGGGCGTCGAGGCGGATGCGCTGGCGGCCAACGAGATCGGGCGCGTGCGGGTGCAGGCGCAGTCGGCGCTGCCGCTGGCGGCGTACGCCGACAACCGTGTCGCCGGCAGCATGATCCTGGTCGATGCGCAAAGCCACCGCACCAGCGGCGCGCTGCTGGTCGAAGCCACGGTGCCTGCGTGATGGGACGCGTCGCGTTTGTCGGCGCCGGGCCGGGAGCCGCCGACCTGCTCACGCTGCGCGGCGCACGCCTGCTCGCGCAGGCCGACGTGGTGCTGTGCGACGCGCTGGTCGGCGGCGAGCTGCGCGAGCTGGCGCCGCGCGCCGAGTGGATCGACGTGGGCAAGCGGGGTTTTCGCGCGAGCACGCCGCAGGACGTGATCTGCGCACTGCTCGTGCGCCTGGCGCGCAAGCATGCGCTGGTGGTGCGCCTGAAGGGCGGCGATCCCGGCCTGTTCGGGCGCCTCGACGAGGAACTGCAGGCGGTGCGCGACGCCGGCGTCGGTTTCGAGATCGTTCCCGGCATCAGCGCCGCGCTGGCGGCCGCGGCGGACAGCGCCCGTCCGCTGACGCGCCGCGGTCGCGGGCGCAGCGTGGCGCTGTGCACGGCGGTCACGCGCGAAGGCCTGACGCAGGCCGGTCGGCGCGCCGATACCGAGGTGTATTACATGGCCGGGCGCAAGCTCGGCACGCTGGCGCGCGGGCTGCTGGACGCCGGCTGGTCGGCGCAAACCCCGGTCAGCGTGGTGTCGCGCGCCGGCTGCGCCGACATGCTGCAGAGCAGCCATGCGCTGTGCGACCTGGCGCGCGCCGCGATGCTGCATGCCGGGCGCCCGACGGTGGTCGTGGTGGGCGTGGGCGCCGAGGCCGTCGTCGCGTCGGCGCGCGCGCCGCAGCCCGGGCGCGTGGCGGTCTCGCCGCTGCCGCGCTGAGCCGCAGCGCGCCGGCGCGCCGTCAGGCGACGGCGCAGACCGACGACGACGAACTCCAGTCGGTGAGCGGCTGCGACAGATCGCTGCCGCGGCGCACCGCGGTCATCTCGGCGATGATGCTCATGGCGATCTCGGGCGGCGTGAGGCCGCCCAGGCGCAGCCCGACCGGGCCGTGCAGGCGTGCGGCCTGTTCCGCGCTGACGTCGAATTCGAGCAGGCGCTCGCGCCGCCGGGCGTTGTTGTGGCGCGAGCCGAGCGCGCCGACATAGAAGGCGGGGCCGCGCAGCGCCTCCATCAGCGCCAGATCGTCGAGCTTCGGGTCATGGGTCAGCGCGACCACCGCGGTGCTGTCGTCGGGCTGCATGGCCAGCACCTCGTCGTCCGGCATGCGCGTCGACAGGCTGACGCCGGGCAGGGCGTCCCAGCCCTCGTGATATTCGGTGCGCGGCTCGCAGACGGTGACCCGATAGTCGAGCATCACCGCCATCGACGCCAGGTAGCGCGACAACTGGCCGCCGCCGATGATCAGCAGGCGCAGTTGCGGGCCGTGCACGGTGCGCAGCACGCGCGAGTCGAAGAACACCTGTTCGCCGCCGTCCGCACGCGTCAGACGCACCGCGCCGGTGGCCATGTCGAGGCTGCGCTGCACGCGCTGCGACGACTCGATGGCCTTGAGCAGCTCGTCCAGTCCGGAGGCCTCGCCGAGCGGCTCCAGCACGACCTGCACGCTGCCGCCGCAGGGCAGCCCGAAACGCCGGACTTCCTCGGCGGTCTGGCCGTAGATCGTGGCCTCGGGATGGTGCAGCGCGAGCTCGCCGGCCGCCACGCGGCGGATCAGGTCGTCCTCGATGCAGCCGCCGGACACCGACCCCGCCACCTGTCCGTCGTCGCGGATGATCATCATCGAGCCGGGAGGGCGCGGCGCCGAACCCCAGGTGCGCACCACCGTGCCGAGCACGACGCGCCGGCCGCGTCCGAGCCAGTCCAGCGCGGTGCGCAGGACCTCGATATCGATGCTGTTCATGGTTCGTATCTCCGAATCAGCGCAAGCTTACTGCGAGCGCGCCGGGGCCGCCACGGGCCGCGTTGCCGGCGTGGCGCGGCGTTCAGTGGCCCCGCTTGCTGCCGAACAGGCCTGCCACCCAGTGCTTGAGCAGCGCCCACAGGATGGCCAGGCCGTTGAGCTCGCCGGCCGCCTGGCGTTGCGGCGGTGCCAGGCTGTCGGCCGCCGCCGGTGCGCCGGAGCCCGGCGGCGCCGGCGCGGCGTCGGGCGCGTCGGCGCCCAGCTCGGCGGGCTGGCCGGCAGCCGGCAGCTGCTGCGCGGCGGCCGCGAAGTTCTGCACGAACTGGCCGAGCAGCAATTCCGACACCTGGACCATCATGCGGGCGCCGAACTGGGCGAACTTGCCGTTCACCTCGATGCGCGCATCGCCGTGCAGCGCCGCCTGCCCGGGAGCGTCGGCATGCGGCTCGATCACCGCATGAAGCTCCATCGAGGCCGACGAGCCGCCCTTGTCGGCGCCCTTGCCGCGCAGCACCAGGCGGCGCGCGGCGGGGTCGAGTTCGAGCACGTCGACGGTGCCTCCGAACTGTGCCTGGGCCGGCCCCACCTTCACCTTCATCAGGCCCTTGTAGGCGTTTTCCGAGACCTGCTCGGTGATCTGCGCGCCCGGCATGCAGCCGGCCAGGGTGCGAATGTCGCACAGCAGCGCCCAGGCGCGCTCGGGATCCACGGGCAGGGGGTAGCGCTTGTCGAGTTGGACTTCCATGATGGTTCAAGCATCCGTCGGGAGGTTTTGCGGGAAGCAGCGCGTGGTGTCGGCCTGGGTGCGGCCCTGGTGCGGCCGGCGCGGCGCCTTCGCGCCGCGTCCGGGCTCGAGGGTACATGGCCTGCTGCGCGTTGGGCAGGGGAGCAACCCGCAGCGCAGCTCGCCCCGCGCGATCGCGCCGGCGCGATGCGCTGCGGGATTTGCCGCGACGTGGCAGCATGCGGTCTGTCGTAACAGCGCACAGCGCACGGGGAGCATCTCATGAACAACACAGCACCTGGTGGCGACACGGTGCATGGCGCCGAACGCATCGAGGCCCGTTTGCGCGCCGAGTTGCCGCAGTGGCGGCATCGCGACGGCTGCATCCAGCGTACCTACCGCACCAGCGGCTGGAAGGCCACGATGATGGTGGTGGGGGCCATCGCCCACCTCGCCGAGGCCGCCTGGCACCACCCCGATCTGGCGGTGTCGTATCCCAGCGTGACGGTGCGGCTGATGACCCACTCCGCGGGCGGCGTGACCGACAAGGACTTCGAGCTGGCACGCAAGATCGACGAAGTCGTCGGCTGGCGTCCGGGACGCATCGCCGGCAGCGCGCTCGAGGGGACGCCCGACGACCCGCGCTTCGCCTATCTCGAGCATGACGACGCGGCGGGCACGCCGACCTGAGGCCGGCGCGCGCGCTCAGGGCGCGCAGGAACCCAGCGCGGGGTAGACGAACAGGAAGAACTGCAGCGCGTCGAGCCCGAAGTGCGCGAGCACGGCGGCACGCAGGCCGCCGTGGCGCCATGCCGCTCCATAGGCCACGCCGGCGAGCCCGGCGAGCAGGGCCCAGCGCCAGCCGCCGCCCAGGTGCGCCAGCGCGAACAGCACGGCCGCCGCCAGCAGGGCCAGCGGCGCGGCGTCCGGCCGCGGCCCGAGCAGGCGCTGCAGCCCGCCCTGCACGTAGCCGCGGAACAAGGCCTCCTCGACCAGGCTGACCAGCAGCAGGTTGTCGAGCATCCAGACTGCTGCGATGCCCGGCAGGTGCGGGTCCCAGGCGGTGAAGCCCATGGCCAGCGCCAGGCCCAGGCAGACCACGGCGGCGCCGGCCAGCGCCCCCGCCGCGGCGAGCAGGCTGTGGCGCAAAGATTCGCGGCGATGCAGCCAAGGCAGCACGAGCAGCGGCCACAAGCCGATCAGGGGCTTGTCCAGCGGCAGCGACAGCCCATAGGGAACCGCGCAAGGGCCGAGCGGCGCGGGCCCGAACACGTGCAACGCATGAAACCCGGGGAAGGCGTGGAAGCCGAGCCCCAGCGCGACGACCACGAACAGCAGATGCCCGGCCAGGCGCAGTCGGTGGGCGCGGCGCGGCGACACCGCGGCCGCGGCCAGCAGCAACAGCGCCAGCGGCAGCGCGGCGCGGCCGTCGAGCCAGCCGTCGCGCCACGCGCTGGCGCCGGCCACGCCGAGCAGCAGCAGCGCCGGCCAGCGCAGGCGCGGCGACAGGCTGGCCGCGGTGGCCGCGAACAGGGCGCTCCACGGCAGGTGGAGCCAGGGGACGGCGGACATGCAGCGGATTCCCACGCCAGGCAGGCGCGCCAGCATAGCCGTGGGGCGCGGCGCCCGCATGTCCCGCCGCGCGCCGTGGGCATGCCGGCGTGTCGCGCCGTCCGCGGGCCCTCAAGCCATCGCCGGGCCGCCCCAAGATGGCTTGCCCCCCCTGGGGGGCGGGCTGGGCGCAGCCCGGCCCTGGGGGCTCTGCTCAAGCCATCGCCGGGCCGCCCCAAGATGGCTTGCCCCCCCCTGGGGGGCGGGCTGGGCGCAGCCCGGCCCTGGGGGCTCTCCTCAACCCATCGCCGGGCCGCCCCAAGATGGCTTGCCCCCCCTGGGGGGCGGGCTGGGCGCAGCCCGGCCCTGGGGGCTC
>JAKAZQ010000007.1:47603-90011 GCA_021815805.1 Pseudomonadota bacterium
CCCCCCCTGGGGGGCGGGCTGGGCGCAGCCCGGCCCTGGGGGCTCTCCTCAACCCATCGCCGGGCCGCCCCAAGATGGCTTGCCCCCCCTGGGGGGCGGGCTGGGCGCAGCCCGGCCCTGGGGGCTCAGAAGCTGCGGTCGAGCTGCACGCCGACGCTGGCGTTGCGGCCCGGCGCCGCTTCGTAATAGCGCCCCTGGCTGTCGCCGACGACCACCGCCGCGACGTAGGTGCGATCGGCGATGTTGTCCACCCGCACGAACTCGGAGAGCTTCCATGCCCCGTGGGTCTGGCGCACCCCGGCGGCCCAGTCCAGCACCCCCCAGCCGGCCGCCGCGGCGCTGTTCGCCGCGTCGACGTAGACCCGCGAGCGCGCGAGCAGCGACACCCGGGTGTAGAAGCCGCGCAGCGCCGCGGACGGCAGCGGCGGGCGCCAGGTCAGCGCCGCGTACAACTGGCGCTCGGGCACGCCGGGCATGCTGCTGCCGTTGTTCGGGCCGCCGTCGAAACGGATGTGCATGGCGTTGAGCGACAGGCGCGTGCTCAGGTGCGCGGGCAACTGCGCATCGAGGCTGAGTTCGACGCCGTAGCGCCGCGTTCCGCCGTCGTTGGAATAGGTGGTGCGCCCGAAGGACGTGTTGCCGATGATCTGGTTGTCGGTGGTCACGCGGTACAGCGCAGCCTGGGCGTGCAGCGTGCCGAACGCGCCGCGCCAGCCGATTTCACTGTTGTGCAGGTGCATCGGCTGCAGCGCGAAATTCAGCCCCGGCAGCTTGTCCGGGCGGTAGGCCAGCTGGTACATGGTCGGGGTGACGAAGCCCAGCCCGTAGTCGGCGTACACCCGGTTGGCGGCGTCGATTCTCCACAGCACGCCGACCACCGGATCCGTGCTGGCGTAATGCACTCCGCCGCCGGTCCCGGAGGCCGGCGGGGCGCCGACGCCCGGGGTCGATCCGAAGTTCACGGTGTCGTGACGCACGCCGCCGCTGAGCGCCACGGTCGGCGTGAGATCCCAGTGCGCCTGCACGAACTCGGCGATGTTGTCGACGGTGTTGAACTGGTCGTTGCGCACATCGCCCTGCACGCCGTCGTTGTTGACATAGCCCTTGCGGAACTCGTTTTCGCGCGCGTAGTCGAGCCCGGCGGCCAGGGTGTACGGACGGGCCGCGAGCTCGCCGCGGTGCGACCATGTGGCGCGCGTGCCGCCGAAGGTGTCGGCGAGCGACACCACGCCCCCGGCGGAGCTCGGGTAGGAACCGCTGAACGGCAGGTACTGGGTGATGCGGCGCGTGCCGCCGTACACGCTCAGCTGCAGCGTGTCGGCGGCGTCGAAGCGATGCTGCCACGACAGCCCCGTCTGTCGGTTGCGCACGCTCTTGCGCGTGTCGTACTGCAGCATCAGACCGTTCGCCTGGCGCGGGTTGCTCTGGTACTCCGACAGCGTGAGCCCGCCCGGATCCTGCGCATCCTGGTTGAGGGCGTTGAACACCAGGCTGTAGCGATTGTCGTCGCCGGCGTTCCAGTGCAGCACGGTGTTGAACTGCCGTCGCGTCGCCGCGCTGTGCTGGCGCCAGCCGTCGGTGCGGAAATCGGTGATCCCGGCGATGCCGTCGACGCTGCCGCTGCTGCCGCCGCCGATGAGCGTGGTCTGGCGCGTGTTCCAGGCGCCCAGCCAGGTGCCCAGGCGCAGCGCCGCAGGCTGCGGCGCCGGCTCGGTGTAGGCCTGGATGACCCCGCCGGCGGCATTGCCGTACAACGCGGCGAACGGCCCCTTGATGATCTTCATCGCGCCGATCATCGGCAGGTCGATGGTCTGCGACTGGCTCTGGCCGTCGGGCATGGTCAGCGGGATGCCGTCGAGTGTCATCTGCACGCCCTGCACGCCGAACGGCGAGTCGGCGCCGAAGCCGCGGATGGACAACTGCATGTCCTGCGCGTAGTCCTGGCGGTTGTTGACGATCAGGCCCGGCACCTGGTTCAGGGTTTCCGAAAGATTCACCTGCTGCTCGCCCTCGGTCAGATCGCGGCGTCCCAGCACCGAGATGGTCGACGGCAGGCGCACCGCCTGCGCGCCGTAGGCCACGCCCTGGATCGTGACCGTCTGCAACTGCTGCACCGCGTTGCCGGTCACGGGTGACGCGGCGCGCGCCGCCGCGCACGACAGCGCGGTGCAGCCACCGCCGAGCAGCGCGACGACCAGCCTGCGCAGGCGCGGGGCCTGCAAGGCGTGCCGGGGCACGGGAGCGTGAAGCCTGCGATGCGACATGAGTCTCCTCCGTGGTTGCGACCCGTGCGCGCCGATGCGACGACGCCGTGCCTCGCGGGACCGGTGCGCCGAGGGTCTGTGCCTGTCTTGTTGGCCTACATGATTGCACGAGCCGCTGGCCGCGCCGCGCGCGGCGCGGCCGCTCAAGGCGTCTCGGCGACGCGGCGGTCGCCCACCAGGCGGCCGTCGACCAGGTCGACGATGCGGTCGCAGCGCTGCGCCAGCCGCGGATCGTGGGTCACCACCAGCACGGCGCAGCCGAACTCGCGGTTGAAGCGACGCAGCAACGCGAACACGTCGTCGGCGCTGTGCGTGTCGAGGTTGCCGGTGGGCTCGTCGGCCAGCACCAGCGGCGGACGCGTGAGCAGCGCGCGGGCGATCGCCACGCGCTGCTGCTGGCCGCCCGAGAGTTCCGCCGGGCGCTTGCCGGCATGCGCGGCGAGCCCAACCGCCTGCAGCAGGTCGAGCGCGCGGCGCTCGAGTTCGCGCGTGCGCCGCGCGCCCTGCACCAGTGCCGGCATGAGCACGTTGTCCAGCACGCCGAAGGCCTGGATCAGGTGGTGGAACTGAAACACGAAGCCGATCGAGCCGCCCCGCAACGCGGTGCGCGCGGTGTCGTCCAGCGCACGCGTCGGGCGACCGAGCAGGAACAGCTCGCCGTCGGTCGGCGTGTCGAGCAGGCCGATCAGGTTGAGCAGCGTGGTCTTGCCGGAGCCGCTGGGGCCGACCAGGGCGGTGAATTCGCCGCGCTGCAGGCGAAAGTCGATGCCGTGCAGCACCTCGGTCTGCAGCGGCGTGCCGACCTGGTAGGACTTGCGCAACTGCTGCAGGCGCAGCACGTCCGGTGTCGGCGCGTCAGACATAGCGGATGGCCACCACGGGATCGAGTCGCGCCGCGCGCAGTGCCGGCAGCGCGGCGGCGGCGACGCCGGCCAGCGTGGCCAGGGCCACCGCCTCGACGACCAGCGCCGGCGGCACCGGCACGTAGAACAGCCCGGGCCCGTAGGTGTTGAAGGCCCACACCATGCCGCTGCCGGCGGCCGCGCCCAGCGTCGAGCCGGCGAAGCCCACGGCCGCTCCCTCGTACAGGAACACCGCCAGGATGCGCCCGCGCGTCGCACCCATGGCGCGCAGGATGCCGATTTCGCGGGTGCGCTGCACGACGCTGACGGCGAGCACGCTGGCGATGCCGAAGGCCACCGACAGCCCGACGAAAAACCGGATCAGCGCGCTCGACAGGGATTGCGAGCGCAGCGCGTTGAGCAACTGCGCGTTGGTGTCCATCCAGCTCTCGGCCTTCTGCCCGGTGAGCGCGGCGATGCGCTGCGCGATGGCCTGCGCCGCGAAGATCCGCCGCACCGTGAGGTCGATCTCGGTGGCTCCGCCGGGCAGCCCGAGCAGGGATTGCGCCGGCTTCAGGCCCATGTACACATAGCGCTCGTCGAGATCGCGCACGCCCAGGCTGAACACGCCGGCGACGTCGAACACCTGCGCGCCGCCGGCGGCGCCCTGCACGCGCAGCTTGTCGCCGACGCGCAGCCCGAGGTCCTGCGCCAGGCGCGTACCCACCAGGACCTGGCTGGCGCCGACCGCCATGCGGCCGCGCACGATGTCCTTGTCCAGCGGGATGACCCGGACGTAGCGCCGCGGCACGATGCCCAGGATGGCGATGGCGCGCACCGCCGTGCCGCGCTGCGCGAACGCCGGGCCGCTGACCATCGGCGAGGCGGCGCGCACGCCCGGCAGCGCCTGCAGCACGCGCAGCAGCCCCGGCCAGTTGTTGATGGAGCGCAGGCGCTGCGGGCGTGCGTCGGTGGCGCGCAGATCCACGGTGCCGCGCGGCGCCGGCGCCGCCAGTGCCACGAGGTCGGGCGCCGACACGACGATATGCGGCTGCGTGCCGAGGGTGCGCTGCACGATGTTGCCTTGCAAGCCGTCGACCAGCGCGGTGATGAACACGATCACCGCCGCGCCGACGGCCACGCCGCCGATGATCAGCAGGGTCTGCGCTTTGCCGTCCCGCAGGAAATTGAAGGCGATGCGCCAGGACAGTCCCATGGTGCGCGTCGATGTGCGTGGCGGACGCCTCAATGCGACGCGGCCGGCGCGCCGGCGTCGGGCATGGCCGCCGCGCTGTCCGGCAGGCGCTGCAGCGTCGCGCGCACGCGCTGGCCGGCGCGCACCGCGCGATCGGCGATCACCACGTCGCCGGCGCGCAGGCCGCGCAGCACCTCGCTCGCCACCAGCCCGCGCAGGCCGAGGCGCACGCTGCGCGCCAGCGCCTTGCCCCGGTGCAGCACCAGGACCTGCGCCGCGTCGCCGCGCCGCGCGCGCAGCGCATCGTCCGGCACCACCAGGGCGTGCGCCCTGCGCGCGGTGATGACGTCGCAGGAGGTGGTCATGTCCTGGCGCAACCAGCTCGGCGGCTGCGCCACGCGCAGGCGCAGCTCGATGGTGCCGCTGCTCGTGTCGACCGCCGGGGCGATGAACACCAGGCGCGCGTCGAAGCCGCGCCCCGGATAGGCGTCGGTGATGCAGCGTGCCGGCTGTCCGGTGGCCAGGTGCTGCAGGTTCTGCTCGTCCACCGGCAGCGAGATCTCGGTGGCGCCGGCGCGCGCCAGCGTGAACAGCACCTGCCCCGGCGTGACCGTGTCGCCGACCTCGACGTTGCGCGTGAGCACTTCGCCGGCGACGCCGGCGCGGATCTCGGAGCGCGCGCGCACCGCGCGCGCGGCGCGCAGCTCGGCGTCGAGCTGGCGTTGCAGCGCGCCGCCGGGACGCGCCGCCTGCCACGCGGCGGCGGCCGCGTGGCGCTGCTGCAGCGCGGCCTGCTTGGCCTGCTCGGCCTGTTCCAGGGCCTGGCGCGACAGCGCGCCGCTGGCCGCCTGCGCGCGCGCGCGCCGCGCCTGCGCGTCGGCCAGCTGCAGCGCCGACTCCGCGCTGCGCAGCGCGGCGCGCGCCTGCGGCCGCGTCTGCTGCAGCAGTTGCGCCAGCGCGGCGCGCGCCTGCGTCAGCTGCGCATCCGCCTGGTCGCTGCGCAGGCGCAGCAGCAGTTGCCCCGGCGCGACACGCTCGCCGCGCTCGACCAGGCGCTGCACCACGACCCCGGTGATCTCGCTGGCCACGTTCACGCGCGACGGCGTGATGACGCGGCCGGTGGCCAGCACGTCCTGCAGCAACGGGCGCTGCTGCACCCGGTAGGCCGGCACGCGCGGGCCGAGCCAGCGTTGCGTTGTCCACCACGCCAGCAACAGCAGCACGAGCAGGGCGGGCAGGAACCAGAGCAGGCGTCGGGGCATGGGAGCAGGGCGGGCACGGACTCACGGATTGTGCTTGATGCGCGCCGCGCGCGATTCGACTCCGATCAACGTTGCGTCGACGCCGAATCGGCAGCGCATGCGCGGGGCGCCCGCGCATCGTGCATCATCACGCCCCAGGAGGAGACCACGCATGAGCTTGCAATCCCTGTTCCGGCTCGACGAGCACGGCACCGACGCGCGCACGGAAATCATGGCCGGGATCACGACCTTCCTGACCATGTCGTACATCATTTTCGTGAATCCGGCGATTCTGTCGTCGACCGGAATGAACCACGACGCGGTGTTCATCGCGACCTGCCTGGCCGCCGCGCTCGGCACGCTGCTCATGGCCTTTCTCGCCAACTGGCCCATCGGGCTGGCGCCCGGCATGGGCCTGAACGCCTTTTTCGCCTTTACCGTCGTCAAGGGCATGGGCTTCACCTGGCAGCAGGCGCTGGGCGCGGTGTTCATCTCGGGCTGCGTGTTCGTGCTGCTCACCGTGAGCGGGGTGCGGCGCTGGCTGATCGCGGGCATTCCGCAGTCGCTGCGCAGCGCCATCGCCGCCGGCATCGGCATGTTCCTGGCCATCATCGCGCTGTCCGGCGCGGGCATCGTCGTGGCCAATCCGGCGACCAAGGTCGGCCTGGGCGACCTGCACACCCTGCCGGTGTTGCTGGCGTCGCTCGGCTTCCTGCTGATCGCGGTACTCGACCACTTTCGCCTGCGCGGGGCCATCCTGATCGGCATCCTCGCCGTCACCGTGGCCAGCATGGCGCTCGGCCTGAGCCGCTTCCACGGGCTGGTGTCGATGCCGCCGAGCATTGCGCCGACGCTGTTCAAGCTCGACATCCGCGGCGCGCTGCGCGGCGGCTTCTTCCACATCATCATGGTGTTCGTGCTGGTCGAGATCTTCGACGCCACCGGCACGCTGACCGGGCTCGCGCGCAAGGCCGGGCTGCTCGACGGCCGCCGCGAGGAGGGGCTCGGGCGCGCGTTGTTCGCCGACAGCCTGGCGATCTTCTGCGGCTCGCTGCTCGGCACCAGCAGCACCACCGCGTACATCGAGAGTGCTTCCGGAGTGCAGGCCGGCGGGCGCACCGGGCTGACCGCGGTGACCATCGGCGTGCTGTTCCTGGCGGCCCTGTTCTTCGCCCCGCTGGCCGCCGTGGTGCCGCCCTACGCCACCGCGCCGGCGCTGCTGTACGTGGCCGGCCTGATGATGCGCGAGTTGCTGGAGATCGACTGGGGCGACGTCACCGAGGCGGTGCCGGCCGGCATCGCCGCGCTGATCATGCCGTTCACCTACTCGATCGCCAACGGCCTGGCCTTCGGCTTCATCGTGCACGCCGCGCTCAAGCTGCTGACCGGGCGGGCGCGCGAGGTGCACCCGGCGATGTGGGTCGTGGCGGGCCTGTTCCTGCTGCGCTACGCGCTGTTCCCGGCCGACTGAGCCGGCGCCTGCGCGCGCGCCGCGCTCACTGCAGGCGGTCGCAGGCGGCCAGCGCGGGAAAGCGGCGGCGCCAGAGCCAGACCACGACGAGGGTTCCGAGACCGCCCAGCACCACCGCCGGAACCGTGCCGAACCAGGCCGCGGTGAGCCCCGACTCGAACTCGCCGAGCTGGTTGGAGGCGCCGATGAACAACGAGTTCACGGCGTTCACGCGCCCGCGCAGCGCGTCCGGAGTCTGCAATTGCACCAGGGTGCCGCGGATCACCACGCTGATCACATCGGAGCCGCCAAGCACCGCCAGCGCGAGCATCGAAAGCGCGACCGAGCGCGACAGGCCGAAGACCACGGTGGCGCACCCGAACACGGCCACGGAGCCGAACATCAGGCGCCCGGCGTGGCGCTCGATCGGGTGGCGGGCCAGCCAGGCCGCGACGAGCAGCGCACCCAGCGCCGGGGCCGCGCGCAGCAGCCCCAGGCCCCACGGGCCGATGTGCAGGATGTCGCGCGCGTAGATGGGCAGCAGGGCGGTGGCTCCGCCGAGCAGCACGGCGAACAGGTCGAGCGAGATGGCGCCCAGGATCACCGCATGGGCGCGGATGTGGCGCACTCCGTCGAGCATCGAGTCGATGGTGATGCGCGTGCTGCGCGCCGCGCCGACGCGGCCCAGGCTGAGCAGCAGCGCCACGCCGAGCACGTCGACCAGCGCGGCGAGGCCGTAGCTGACGCCCGCGCCCAGCGCGTACAGCAGCCCGCCGACGGCCGGCGCGATGACGGTGGCCGCCTGGGTCGCCGACGCGGATACCGCGACCGCGCGCGCCAGCAGCGCGCCCGGCACCAGCTGCGGCAGCAGGGCCTGCATGCCCGGCATGTCGAAGGCGCGGCAGGCGCCGAGCAGCAGCGACGCGCCCAGGATCAGCCCGCGGCCGGCATGGATGCCCCAGCCGAAGGCCGCCGCCATCAGCCCGGCGGCGGCGAGCGCCTGCGCGCCCATGCTCAGCGCCACCACGCTGCGCCGCTCGAAGCGATCGACCACGCTTCCGGCCAGCAGCACCAGCGCGACCCGCGGCAGGAACTGCAGCAGCCCGACCAGGCCGAGATCGAGCGCGCTGCCGGTGAGCGCGTACATCTGCCAGCCGATGGCCACGCCGAGCATCTGGTAGGCGCCGGTGAGCGCCACGCGGACCAGCCAGAAGCGGGCGAACCCGGGAACCTGCCAGGGCGAGCTGGGTATTGCGGAGGACATGACGCGGATGGCTGCGTGGGCGTGGCGCAAGGCTGCAGCACGGCATTGTCGCGGGCTTCGCGCCCGCGCGCACGCCAGGCTGGGCGGCTGCGGGCCCAGGCCCTATGCTGTGGGGGCATACGCTGCAGCCGCCATCGCGATGTCCGAACCATCCACAGCCTCGCCCGCCGTCGCCGCTGCCCCCGGGGCGCCGGCGGTGCGCCTGCGCCTGCGCATCACCCGCGACGGTCATGTCGCGGTCGGCCCGGGCAAGATCGATCTGCTGGAAGCGGTGCAGCGCACCGGCTCGATCACCGCGGCGGCGAAGCGCCTCGGCATGTCCTATCGTCGC
Source organism: Pseudomonadota bacterium (assembly GCA_021815805.1). Taxonomy (GTDB): domain Bacteria; phylum Pseudomonadota; class Gammaproteobacteria; order Burkholderiales; family Burkholderiaceae_C; genus Thiomonas_A. Next base: position 56,191 of record JAKAZQ010000007.1, read on the forward strand.
GCCTGGCTGCTGCTCGACGAGCTGAATGCCGGCCTGCGCGAGCCGGCGGTGGAGTCGGCGCAGGGCGGCAGCCACGGCGGCGGCAGCCGCCTGACCGCCGCCGGGCATGAGCTCGTGCGTCTGTACCGCGAGGTCGAGCACACCGCGTTGCGCGCCTGTGCCGACGACATCGAACGCCTCAAGAACCTGCTGGTGCGCTGACGCTGCCCGGCGGCGGCGTCGGCCGCGCCCGACGCTCGAGCATCCATTGCGTGGCCTGCGGCGCCTCCAGCGGCGGCGCGTACAGATAGCCCTGGGCGAAGTCGCAGGCGATATCGCGCACCTTCTGCAACTCCTCCTCGGTCTCGATGCCCTCGGCGATCACCTGGATGTCCAGGCGGTGGGACATCGCCACGATGGCCTCGCAGATCGCCAGCTTGCGGGCATCGCCGGGCAGCTTGCGGATCAGCGACTGGTCGATCTTCAGGTAATCGACGTCGATGCGGCTGAGGCCCGCGAGGTTCGACGCTCCGGTGCCGAAGTCGTCGACGGCGACCTGGAAGCCCTGGCGGCGCAGCGCACGCAGGCGTTGCGCCACACGCGGCGAGTCGTCGAGGATCACGGTCTCGGTGACCTCGATGACCATCTGGCGCGGATCGACGCCGATGCGTTCGAGCTGCGCCGCCCAGTCCCGGGTGTGGTCGACGTCGGCGCTGAGTTGCAGGGGCGAGACATTGAACGACACCTGCGGCATGCCCGCGGCGTGCTCGCGCCAGCGCGCGGCCTGATCGGCCGCGCTGCGGAACACCCAGTCGCCGAGCTCGAGAATGAAGCCGGTTTCCTCCGCGAGGGAGATGAAGCGTGCCGGATGCACCGTGCCGAAGGCGGGGTGGCGCCAGCGCATCAGGGCCTCGAACTTGACCGGCGCGCCGTCGGCGATGCGCACCACAGGCTGGTACACCAGGTACAGCTCGCCGTGCTGCGCGGCGCGTCGAAGGTCGCCCGCCAGCAGCAGTCGGCCGCGCGCGCGCTGGTCGAGGATCGGGTCGTACAGCACCGTGCGATTGCGCCCGGCATGCTTGGCCTCGTACATCGCCAGGTCGGCATGCCGCAGCAGTTCGTCGGGATCGCGACCGTCGCGCGGATAGACCGCCACGCCGACGCTGATCGAGACGTGGATCGGGTGCTCGCTGCGCGCGAACGGCTGCGCCAGCACCTCGTGCAGCTTGGTGCTGACGGCGCTCACGTCGGGCGGGTTGCCGGTGGCGGGAAGCAGCGCGGTGAATTCGTCGCCGCCCATGCGCGCCAGCACGTCGGAGCCGCGCAGGGCGCCGCGCATGCGCCGTGCCACGGCCACGAGCAGCGCATCGCCGGCGTCATGGCCGAGCGAGTCGTTCACCGTCTTGAAATGATCGATGTCGATGTACAGCACCACGAAATTCCCGGACTCGCGCTCGGCGCGCGCGATCTCCAGCGCCAGTTGCTGCCGGAAGGCGTGGCGGTTGGGCAACTCGGTCAGCGCGTCCTGGTTGGCCTGGCGCCAGATGGTCTGCGCGGCGCGGATGCGTTCGCCGATGTCGCGCGCGATCTTGGAGGCCCCGACCACGCGGCCGGCGGCATCGCGCAGCGGCGAGATGGTCACCGAAACATGCAGGCGATGACCGTCCTTGTGCAGGCGCTCGGTCTCGAAGTGATCGACGCGCTCGCCCGCCGCGATGCGCTGCAGGATCAGTTCCTCCTCCTGCGCGCGCTCCGGCGGAAACAGCTTGGTCACCGACTCGCCGATCATCTCCGCCGCGCTGTAGCCGAACAGGCGCTGCGCGCCGGGGTTCCAGCTGGTCACGATCCCGCTCAGGGTCTTGGTCACGATGGCGTCGTCGGACGACTCCACCAGCGACTCGTAGACATTCACCTGGCGCGCCCGCGGCGGCGCGGCACCGGCCGGCAGCGTGTGGTGCAGCGCATGCGCGGTGAGCAGCGTGGCTGCGTGGCCGAGCCGCGGGTCGTCGATCGGCGAGCGTGTCAGCAGCACCGACAGCAGCGCGCCGTGGCGATTGCGCAACAGGCGCTGTGCGCTCAGCGTCTGGCTCTCGGCCTCGCCGGCGGGGAAGGTCTCGCCGCCCAGCGGGCGCAGCAACTGGTCCAGCGGCAGCCCCAGCGCCTCGGATGCCGGATAGCCGAACAGGCGTTCGGCCGCCGGATTCCAGCTGCTCACCATGCCCTGCGGCGTGATGGTGAGAATGGCGTCCTCGTGTCCGTTGACGATGGCTTCGAACAGGCACGAAGAGCTGGGTTGCGACGCGGCCATGGCGCGGTTCTCGAAAAGGGGCGCGGACGCCTTGGGCTTTGTTCCAGCATAGTCGCATACGGCAGATTCGGGATACAAAATCTTGCAAGCCGCGCCCGGTCGTCGAGCAAGGACTTCCGTATCCATAGGGGGGTAGGCTATGATCGGAGGATGAGCCACACCATCCGCCAGAAGGCCAAGCTGCTGAACCGGGTGCACCGCATTCGCGGCCAGGTCGAGGCCATCGAGCGCGCCCTCGCCTCGGAAGCCGGCTGCGAGCAGGTGCTGCATGTCATCGCGGCCTGCCGCGGTGCGCTCAACGGCCTGCTCGGCGAAGTCGTCGAGCAGCATATCCAGAGCCACCTGGTGGAGCCTTTGCGCACGCAGCAGCCCGAGGCCGCCGACGCGGCCGAGCAACTCGTCGACGTGTTCCGGGGGTATTTCAAATGACGCCGGACAGCGACGCCGCCGCACCCGGGCACGAGCATGTGTTCCTCGGCGAGGGGCACGATCGCAACGCCCGTCGCACCTGGGCGGTGATCGCGCTGTGCAGCGTGGTCATGGTCATCGAGATCGCAGGCGGCCTGCACTTCGGTTCCCTCGCGCTGATCGCCGACGGCCTGCACATGAGCACCCACGCCGCGGCCATGCTGATCGCCGCGCTGGCCTACTCGTATGCGCGACGCCACGCGCGCGACCGCCGCTTCAGCTTCGGCACCGGCAAGCTCGGCGACCTCGCCGGATTCTCCAGCGCCATCATCCTCGCCATGATCGCGCTGCTGATCGGCGTCGAGGCGGTGGCGCGGTTGCTGCATCCGGTGCGCATCGACTTCAACCAGGCCCTGGCCATCGCCGCGCTCGGCCTGCTGGTCAACGTGCTCAGCGCGTGGCTGCTCGGTGGCGGGCACGACCACGGCCACGGGCACGACCACGACCACGACCACGGCCACGGCCACGGCCACGGCCACGACCACGACCACGGCCACGACCACGGCCACGGCCACGGCCACGGCCACGGCCACGGCCACGACCACGACCACGACCACGACCACGACCACGACCACGACCACGACCACGACCACGACCACGACCACGACCACGACCACGACCACGACCACGGGCACGGGCACGGGCACGGGCACGGGCATGTCGCGGCGCATCACCGCGACCACAACATGCGCGCCGCCTTCGTGCACGTGGCGGCGGATGCCGCGGTGTCGGTGCTGGCCATCGTCGGCCTCGCCGCCGGCAAGTACTTCGGCTGGGTGTTCATGGATCCGCTGATGGGCATTGTCGGAGCGGCGGTCATCGCCAACTGGTCGAGCGGCCTGCTGCGCGACACCGGCAGCATCCTGCTGGACATGAATCCGGATCGCCGGCTGAGCCGGGAGATCGCCGAGCGCGTCGCGGCACAGGGCGATCAGGTCGACGACCTGCACCTGTGGCGCCTCGGGCCGGGGCACCTCGGCGCGATCGTCTGCGTGCGCGCCCGCGACCCCGCGCACGACTGCGCGTACTACCGGCAACTCCTGGCGGGCTTCGACGATCTGTCGCATCTCACGGTGCAGGTGACGCCGGCCTGAGCCGGCGCGCGCGCGGGCGCCGGCAGCGCCGCGCGACACCGCGCTGTCATGGGCGCGGCCTAGCATCGGCGACGTCTTTCGCCTGAGGTCCCTCGTCCTTCGCGCGCCCCATGCCCCTGCGCCGCCCACCCCGTTTCGTGCGCCACGCCGCCGCGCTGCTGGCAGCGGCAGCCCTGGTGCTGCTGGCGGCCACGACCTTCGACGGGCGCTGGGCGGCCGTGCGCCAGGCCTGCCTGCGCATCGGCCCCGGCGGCCTGTTGCTGCCCGTGGTGCTGACCCTGCTCAATCTGCAGCTGCGCTTCGCGCGCTGGCAGCTCTATCTGCGGGCGCAGGGCCACGCGCTGCCGCGCTGGCTGCATTGGCGTCTGTTCGTTGCCGGCTTCGCCTTCGCGCTGACGCCGGCGGGCGCCGGTGACGCATCGCGCGCCTGGCTGCTGCGCGGCCGCGGCGTCGACCCGGCGCACAGCCTGGCCGCACTGCTCAGCGAGCGCGCCTCCGACCTGCTGGTGCTGTTGCTGCTCGGCGCCTTGCTGCACGTCTGGCTGCTGGCGCTCGCGCTGGCCCTGGGCGCGGCGCTGCTGCTGCCGCGCGCCTTGCGCGTGGCGCGCCGGCGCCTGTTGCAGCGCCTGCTGCCGCGCCTGCTTCGGCGCCTGCTGCGCCAGGCGCGACGCTGCCACGCGCCCGCGCTGCTGTGGCGCGCGAATCTGCTCGGTCTCGCTGCCTGGTGCGCCGAGGCACTCGCCTTCCATGCCATCGGCAGCCGTATCGGGCTGGCGCTTTCGCTGCCGCTGTCGGCCGGGATCTACGCGCTGTCGCTGCTTGCCGGCGGGCTCAGCGCGGCGCCCGGCGGGCTCGGCGGAACCGAAATGGTGATGGTCGCGCTGCTGGTCGGCTGCGGCGCGAATCTGCCCGACGCGCTGGCGACCACGCTGCTCACACGCCTCGCCACGTTGTGGTTCACGGTCGTGCTCGGCGGCTCGGTGCTCGCCTCGCTCCGGCTGGCCGGCCGCGGCGGCGCCGCGACCTCGCGCGCCTGACGCCGGCGCGGCGCGCCGCGCTCAGGCCGCGCCGTGGCCGTCCGGCGCGGCCTCGGTGATCGCCCGCTGCAGCATCGCCGCGAGCCCGCTGCGCCGCCGCGCGCGCTGCGCGAGGGCCTGCTCGAAGCCGCCGTCCTCGGCGGCGAACAGCGTGACCCGGGCGCGCGCCCGCGTCACCGCCGTGTAGAGCATCTCGCGCCCCATGCCGCGGCCCTGCGCGGGGAGCACCAGCGCGACATGCTCGAATTCCGAACCCTGGGACTTGTGGATGGTCATGGCGAAACAGGTCTCCACGGCGCCCAGGCGCGCCACCGAGATGAATCGAACGCCACCGTCGGCGCAGAAGCATGCGCGCGGCACCTCGCCTTCCCGCCGCGGCGGCAGCACGACGCCGACATCGCCGTTGAACAGGCGCAGCTCCCGATCATTGCGCGTGACCAGCAACGGGCGCCCCGCGTACCAGATCCGCTCCTGCGCGATGCTGCCCTGCGCGGCGAGCGCCGCCTCGATGGCCTGGTTGATGCGCAGCACCCCCAGTTCGCCGTCGCGCAGCGGGCTGAGCACGCGAAATCGGTCGAAGGCACGCAGCACGCGTGCCGCCCAGGCGACTTCCTCCTCGCCGGCAACGGGCCCTGCGTGCACGAGCCGCAGGTAGGCGTCGTGGCTGCAGTCGTCGGCGCCGTCGCCGCCCGCGCGCAGCGCGAAGGCGGCGATCTGCGGTGCGCCCGCGGCATGCCGTAGATGAATCGCGGCGTCCGCGGCGCCGGCCTGCTGCAGCAGGCTGCGACAGCGTGCGGCATCGCCGTCGTGGATGGCCAGCGCGAGCTGGCCGATGCTGCCGCCGAAGCGCCGGCTGCGACGCAACATGATCGTGGCTTGCGCGAGCGCCGGTCCGCGCGGGTCGCACAGCGTCTGCGGCAGTTCCTGGCCGGCCAGTTCGCGCACCCAGGCCGCGGTGTCGGGGCGGTAGGCACCGCGCTGCGCGTCTTCGCACAACGCGCCGAGCACGGCCCCGGCCTCGACGCTGGACAACTGATCCTTGTCGCCGAGCAGCACGATGCGCGCCTGCTCCGGCAGGGCGTCGAACAGGCGCGACATCATTTCCAGGTGCACCATCGAGGCCTCGTCGACGATCAGCACGTCGAGCGCGAGCGGACGGCTGCCATCGTGGCGCATGCGCCGTGTGTCGGGGCGCGCGCCGAGCAGCGCGTGCAGGGTCTGCGCCGCCGGCAGATCGCGCAGACGCGCCAGCAGTCGCGCGTCCAGGGTGTGCGGCAGGGTCGCCAGCGCGGCGTCGATCGAGGCCTTCAGGCGTGCCGCGGCCTTGCCCGTGGGCGCCGCGAGCGCGACGCGCGGGGCCGGCCCGTCGCCGCCCAGCAGCAGCGCCAGGATGCGCGCCGCGGTGTAGGTCTTGCCGGTTCCCGGTCCGCCGGTGACGATGCTCAGCGGCCGCCGCAGCGCCAGCGCGCAGGCGATCCGCTGCCAGTCGGGGCCGACCGGCGCATCGCCGCCGAACAGCGCCGCGAGCAGCGCGCGTGCGCGATCGAGTTCCAGCGGCGGCGGCGCGGCCTGCAGGCGCGCGGCGATGCTGCGCGCCAGGGCATGCTCGAAATTCCAGTAGCGGCGCAGGTACAGCAACGAGCCGTCCAGCACCAGCGGCTGGCCGGCCGGCGGCGTGCGCCCGGCGGTTTCGACGCAGCGCAGGCGCGGCAGCGCCTGCCGCGCCTGTTCCAGCAGATCCGGCGGCAGCTGCCGCAACGCCAGCGCGAGTTCGTCGGGCAGTGCGTCGGCGCATGCCGCCGGTTCCTGCTCGAGATCCAGGCACACATGGCCGCGCGCCTCCAGTTCGGCGAGCAGCGCGATGGCCAGCCACGCCTCGCGCGGCAGCGCCGCTTCATGCGCGGCGATGAAGTCGACCAGCGCGCGCGCGGTGGCCCCGAACAGGCCGCGCAGCGCGGGCAGTGCATCGGCGGCGCTCATGTCGCGTGCTCCGCCGCGCCGAGCATGGCGTCGAGTTCGCCGAGCAGTTCCAGGTCGGCGTGCATGGCGAACACGCCGCCGGCCGGGCCATGCAGGCCGCGCAGGTAGAGGTCGACGGCGCCACCGAGGTGGCGCTCGGCAGCGTAGGCGCTACCCAGGCGCTGGCGCAGCAGGCGGTGCAGCGCGGCCTGGTAGAGCAGCAACTGGACGTCGTAGCGGTGCTCGGCCACGTTGCCGAGAATCGCCTCGGCCGTGTAATCGGCATCGTGCGCGCCCAGGCTGTTGGTCTTGTAGTCGATCACCCACCAGCGTCCGTCGTGCTCGCACACCAGGTCGATCAGACCCATCAGCATGCCGTGCAGCTGGCGCGGTTGCAGTTCCAGGCAGGGCGCTGCGCGCAGATACCGCGCGGCGCAGCGACGGCCCACGGAAGCAGCCTGCAGCTGGCGCGCGGGCAGCCAGAACTCGAGCTCCGCGCTGCTCTGGCGCAGGCCGCGCAGGCTGCTGCCGAGGCCTGCGATCGGCTGCTCGACGAGGTCGTCGAACCAGGCCAGCAGGTCGTCGGCGCCGCTCGCCCACGGCGAGCGCCGGCAGCGCTCGCGCAGCGCCTCGCGCACCGCTGGCGCGGCCAGGTTGCCGAAGCCCTGTGCCTGCAGCCAGCGCAGTTGCTCATGCACGAAGTTGCCGGGCCCGGCGCCGCGCGCGAAGCGGTGCCACGGTGCCTCCGGGCGCGAGCGCGCCGGCGTGGCGGCGCCGGCCTCGTCCAGGTTGCGCAGCCCGGGCAGTCCGTCGCCGGCTTCCATGCCGCGCACCAGCAGCGAGTAGCTTGCGATCGACCAGTCGCGCTCGAAGCGCCCGGTGTACGCGCGCTGCGCGCCGAGCCGGGGCGCCGGGGCGTGGTCGCGCCAGCGCGTCAGCGCGACCGCTTCGTCGGTCGCCGCGTCGATGCGCACCTGCGGCAGGTCGTCGAACAGCTGGCGCAGCGCACCGGACAGCGCAGCGGCATCGCTGTCCGGCACGGCGCCGAGCAGATGCCCGAGCGCGCTGCGATGCAGCACGCAGGCCTTGGCGTTGCCGATGCGCAGCGGCGCGGCGCCCAGCCAGATGCCGTGGCGGGCGCGGGTCAGCGCGACGTAGAGCAGGCGCACGTCCTCGCGCAGGCGCTCGCGCTCGGCCTGCGCATCCGCGGCAGCCTGGCGATCCGCCCGGAAATGGGTCGCGAAAGGCAGCACCACGTACGGGTACTCGAGCCCCTTGGAAAGATGGATGCTGACCACCCGGAGCAACCCGCCTTCACTCTCCAGGCGCATCTGCTGCGCGTCGGCGCGCTCGTGCAGGCCACGTACGCCGTCCTCCAGCCAGCGCAGCAGCGCCTGCTCGCCGTGCAGCCCGGCGCTCGCCTCCTGCAGCAGCTCGGCCAGGTGCAGCAGGTTGGTGAGCACGCGCTCGCCGCCGTCGCTGCCCAGCCAGCGCGCCGCCAGCCCGGACTCCAGCACGAGCTGGCGCAGCATCGGCAGCACGCCCTGGCGTTGCCATGCCTGGCGCAGGCGCTGCAGCAGCGCGACACCCTGCTCGAACACGCTGTCGTCGTCGGTGTAGGCGGCGATCTGCGACAGCTCCAGCTTCATGCTCGCGGTGGCCATCGCCGCGCGCAGCAGGCCGGCGTCGCGCGGCGATGCCACGGCGCGCAGCCAGTGCACCATGTCGGCCGCCTCGCGCGATGCCAGCACCGACGATTTCTCCGACAGGTAGACCGAGCGCAGGCCGCGGCGCCGCAACGCGCGCGCCATGGCCTCGGCCTCGGCGGCGCGTCGCACCAGCACGGCGATGTCGCTCGCGCGCAGGCGTTCGAAGCCGCCGTCGGGCATGGCGAAGCCGCATTGCGCATCGCCGAGCAGTTCCACGATGTGCTCGGCAGCGCGCTCGGCGAAGTCGACCAGCGCGTCGCCCATGCTCAGCATCCGGGTGCCGTGCACGACGTGCAGCGCCGGCAGCACGCCGGCTTCCCGCCGCAGCGTCTCGTCGCGCCCCCTGGCCTGCACCGGCTCGAACGGGATCGGGTTGCGCGCGCCGTCGCGGTACAGGAAGGCGGCCTGCGGGTCGTGCTGCTCGGCATGCAGGAACAGCCGATTCAGCACCTGCACCATGCCGGTGCTGGAGCGGTGGTTTCGCAGCAGGTGTTCGTGGCGTCCTTCGGTGGCGTCGCGGGCGCGGATGTAGCTGGCGATGTCGGCTCCGCGAAAGCCGTAGATGGCCTGCTTGGGGTCGCCGATCAGCAGGATGGCGCTGTCGCCGGCGTCCGCGGCGAAGCGGTAGACACGGTCGAAGATCTCGAACTGCAGCGCCGACGTATCCTGGAATTCGTCGATCAGCGCCACCGGGAACTGTCGCCGGATGGTCTGCGCCAGCGCCTCGCCGTGGGCGCCCTGCAGCGCCTGCGCCAGGCCCCGCAGCAGATCGTCGAAATCCATCAGGCCGCGCCGCGCCTTGAGTTCCTGCAGGCGCGCGCGCGTGCGCGCCGCGGCGGCGGCGCGCAGCAGCGCGCCGGCATCGGGCAGCGCGGCGAGCCGCTCGCGCAGTTCTGCGAACGCGTCGAACGCCTGCGGGATCTCGATGCCGGCCTGCGCCCGCAGCCGTTCGCGCAGGGCCGCGGCGTCGAGCCGGCCGATGCGCTCGAGCTCGATGTCGGGAAGCTCGGCGTCGCCGTCGAGCCATTGCTGCAGTTTGTCGAATACCTTGCGGACGTCGTCCTCGCGCAGCCGGTTGCCCTGGAACCTTCCGGCCTGCAACTGCGCCAGCAGCCACTCGCGCAGGGGGTGCAGGCGCTCCTGCCACTGCGCCTTGAGTTCGTGCGTCAGCGCCGCGCGCTCGGCGTCGATGCGCGCCGCATGCTCGCGCAACGGCACGCCGGGGATCGGGTCGACGGCGGCCGGCATCGTGCGCTCGCCGAGGCTGCCGGCCAGTTCCGCCGGATCGGCGCAGGCGCGCCGGAGCAGCGCGAGCTGCCGCTCGTCGGCCGGGTAGATCTCCTGGCGCCAGACGTCCTGCGCCGCCTCCAGCCGCAGGCGCGCCGGGTCGGCGGCGATCTCGAACTCGAAGGGTCCGCCGCTGCCCAGCGCGTGCTCCCGCAGCATGCGCTGGCACCAGGCGTCGATGGTCAGGATCGCCGCGCGATCCATGTTGCGCGCCGCCACGTCGAGCAGCCAGGCCGCGGCGCGCTGTCCGCCGTGGCGCTGCCGCAGGCCGGCGAGAAACGGGTCGTCGGCGCCCGCCGGGTTCTCGCCGCGAAATGCCGCGGCGGCCTCGCGCAGGCGGCTGCGGATGCGCTCGCGCAGCTCCCGCGTCGCGGCGCGCGTGAAGGTCATCACCAGGATCTGTTCGGGCATCAGCGCCTGGCCATGCTCGCCGAGAATCAGCCGCAGGTACAGCGCGGCGATGGTCCAGGTCTTGCCGGTGCCGGCGCTGGCCTCGATCAGCCGGCTGCCGCGCAGGGGCATGTTCAGCGGATCGAGGGCTTCAGTCACGCACCTGCTCCAGGGCCGCAGCGTCGTCATGCTCGAACACCCGCACCTGCTCGTCCGCCCAGGCAGCCAGGGGAGCGAACAGGCGCCGCGCATGGTCCGCGAAGCGGCCGTCGGCGGCCAGGCAGCTGAAGTCGGGGTAGACACGCGACAGGTACGGGTCGGCGGCTTCTGCGCGAGCCGGGTCGTGCGGACTCTCGTAGGCCACGCGCGCCGCGGCCGCGCCGCCGCTGAGCTGGGCCAGCGCGCTGCGGGGAGCCCACGGCAGGGGCTCGCACAGGGCCTGCGGCCACAGCTGCATCCACTCGCGCAGGCATGCGTCGGCCAGCGCCGCGTCCGGCGCCGGCAGGTACAGCAGGTGGTCGCTGCCGATCAGCCAACCGGCGCCGGCCTGCCCGCAGGCCGCACCGACGACCTGGCGCACCCAGTGCGCGAGCAGCTTGTGCACGTAGGGGCGGACGCGGCCACGCTCGGTCTGGCACAGGCGGGAGGGCGTCATGTCGAGCCAGCGCAGTTCGCCGTCGGCGTGCAGCAGTCCGCGCCATTCATTCTCGAGGCGCAGCCCGGCGTGGGTGAAGCCCGCGAACGCCGGCTGCACCGGCGCGCCGAGCCCGCGGCGCAGCCGGCTCCAGGTCCCGAGCATCGTGCGCGCCGTCGCCAGCAGCTCCTGCGCGGCCTGCCGTCCGGGGGCGGCGAACGGCAGTGCGGACGCTGCCGCCAGCCCGGCGACGCGGCGCCGCAGCAGCGACTGCGCGGCGTCGTCCGCCAGCTGCGCGGGGTCGCGCACCAGCTCGCGCAGCGCCGTGTGCTGCGCCAGCCGGTCCATGACGAAGGGCTCGTCGTCTTCCAGCTCCTGTCCGGCATGCTCGAAGTCGACGCCGAGCCGGGCGCGCAGCATCAGCCTGACGGGATTGCGCAGCAGGTCGGACAGGTCGCGCAGGCCGAGCAGCGTGCGCGCCGCGGCCAGCGGCTCGAGCGCGGTGGTGCGCGCCTGCGGCGGCGTCGCATGCGCGGCATGCCACTCCACCGCATGGCTGTGCAGCGGGCCGTCGCCGAAATAGCTGCGGCTGAAGGGCTGCAGCGCATGCACGGTCGTGCGCTGGCCCAGCAGATCGGGGCCCTCCTGCGCGTCGGGCTGCGCCGCCCGCCAGCCGGCGGCGAGGTAATCGCGCAATTGCGACACCAGCAGCGACGGCGGGGATTCGCTGTTGTCGCGCGCGCTGCGGCCACTCCAGCTGACGCTGAACACCTGGCGCGCCGACAGCAGCGCCTCGAGCATCAGATAGCGGTCGTCGTCGGCGCGCGAGCGGTCGCCCGGGCGCGCCATGCCGGCAAGGCGCAGCAGGTCGAAGTCGCTGGCGCGCGGGTCGCGCGGATAGTCGCCGTCGTTCATGCCGATCAGGCAGACCACGCGAAAGGGAACCGAGCGCAACGGCATGAGGCTGCACAGCGTGACGCCGCCGGAGAAGAAGCGCCCGCCCGCGGCGACGCCGTCGAGGGCTTCCAGCCAGGCCTGGCGGAATACGCCGAGCCCGACATCGGCATCGAGCCGGGCCAGCGCGCATTCGCCCTCCCAGGTATCGAGAGCCTGCGACATGGCGGCCAGGGTCATGCGCTCGGTCTCGTCGACGGGCTCGAACCACTCGTCGAGCCAGCCGCGCGCGCGCTGTGCCCACACCGACGGCGGCGCCGGCACGCGGCATTGCGCGCGCAGCGCACGCAGCCGGCCGAGCAGTTCGGCGACGACGCCGACGAGCCGTGCCTCGAGCCCGCCGACCTCGGCGTAGGGAGGAATCTGCTCGAAGGCTTCGTCGTCGCCGCTGGCGTAGCCGAGCACCAGTCGGTCCAGGCCGCTCGACCAGCTTCCCTGTTCTCCAGCGGTCTGCAGTCCGAGGTCGCCGCGCTGCTCGGCGTCCAGCCCCCAGCGCACGCCCGCGCCATGCAGCCAGCGCGCCAGCACGGGCAGTTCGTCGGCGGCGAGCGAAAAGCGGGCGGCGATGCTCGGCTGATCCAGCAGATCGAGCATCTCGCTGGTGGTGATGCGCGCGCCGTCCAGGCGCAGCAGCCATTGCAGCGCGCCGACCAGAGGGTGGAATTCGCGCCCGCTGCGGTCGGCCAGACTCCATGGGATGAAGCGCGGATCGTCGCGGCGGTACTGCGCGAACACCGCGCGCACGTGGGGCGCGAATGCCGCGATGTCGGGCGCCATCACCACGATGTCGCGCGGCGCCAGGCCCGGCACGTCGCGCAGCAGGTCGAGCAACTGGTCATGCAGGATCTCGACCTCGCGCTGACGCCCGTGCGCCACCTGGAACACGATGGAACGATCCGACGCGGGCACGCTGCGCCGGCCCAGTTCGGCGGTGGGCACCATGTCACGCACCGCGGCCTGCACCTGCTGCAGCAGGGTCTCGCCGGGCGCGTCGTCGAAGATCCCGGTCGGCTGCGCGCCCAGCAGCGCCACCAGGCTGTCGTCGCGATCCAGCGCGTCGAGTTGGCGCATGAAGTCGCGCCCCTGGCGCCCCCAGGCCGCGAGCAGCGGGTTGGCATGCTCGTGCAGGTGCTCCACCGGCAGCGTCGAGAGATCGAGTCCGCCGCGCAGCGGGCTGCGCCGCCGGATCGCGCGCAGCGTCTCGCCACCGTCGACCAGATCCGACCAGTGGTAGCGACAGGGGTTGAAGACCGCGACGATCACCTGGGCGTGCTGCGACAGCGCGTCCAGCGCCTGCAGCGTCGCCTGCGGCACGCTGGAGGCGCCGAACAGGATGACGCGACGCGGCAGCGCGGCGGCGCCGCGGCCGTGCTGGCGCAGGCGCGCCAGCACGCGCTCGTGGGTGAGCGCACGCTGCGCGTGCTGCTCCGCGGACCCGAGATCGGCCAGCAGGGCACGCCATAGCGCCGGCTGCCACGCCTGCTCGCGCGCCAGCCCGACACGGCGTGCGTGCGCGTCGTCGACGGCGTCCACTCCCTGCGCCCACAACCGCAGCCACCCCGGACGGTAGACCTGGTATTGATCGAACAGGTCGGCCAGCTCGCGCGCGAGGCCGTCCAGGCGTGCCTCGTCGCGCGGTCCGCAGTAGCGCGCCATGGCTTCGAAGCCCGCGCCGTCGAGCAGTCCGGGCAGCAGGCGCAGCAGGCGCCAGCGCAGCGGGCGCTTGTCCAGCGCCGACTGCGGCGGCAGCGCGGCGCCCAGCACGCGCCGGTACAGCCCCCACAGGAAACGACCCGGAAGTTCGACCCGCAGCGCCGCGCAGACGCCGCGCTCGGCGGCCTGGCGCATGCGGAACCATTCGCCGGCGGCGTGGCTCTGCACCAGCAGGGTCTCGTCCTCGATCGGGCCCAGCGGCCAGCGTTCCAGGCAATGCGCGACGGCCGCGTAGAGCTGCTCCAGGCGGTTGCCGTGCAGGACGATCAATCCGGGACGTGGCGGCTCAGGTGCATGCATCGGGTGGGGCGGAGCAGGACGGCAGGGCGACGCGCTGGATGCGCGCTCGCCGCAGCCACGCGCACAGAATATTGCAAGCGGCCGCGCGCCCGCTGGCCGCCTCCGCCGCGGGCTGCGTCCGGGCTCGGCGGCGGTCGTGCCCGCGAGGCGTTTGTCCTGGACAAAAATTCCGTGTTGCATGCATCCGAGCCCCGCGCGGTGCAGCAGCTGAGCGCGCCTCCAACGCCCGACCTGATCATTCGCTAAAATAGCGCTCTGAGAAAGAGCCCCGCGCGCGACGCTTCCGTCGATGCGTCTTCCAAAGCCCGAACGCCGTGTCATTGGGTAATTGTCCAGAACAAAAACCGCGCGCGCCCGGGCTGCGCCGGGTTCCCGCGCGCTGCCTGCGCGGCGCGCGCGCAGGCTGAGTGCGCAGGCCATGGCAGGCACCCGGCGCGAGCTCTCGGTGGTCTGGTTCAAGCGCGACCTGCGCCTGCACGACCATGCGCCGCTGGCGCACGGCGTCGCCCGCGGCGGCGTGATCTGCCTGTACGTGATCGAGCCGAGCCTGTGGGCGCAGCCGGATCAGGCGGCGCGCCATTACGCCTTCCTGCGCGAGTGCCTGCTGGAACTCGACGACCGACTGCGCCGGCTCGGCGGCGCGTTGCGCGTGGAACTCGGCGAGGCGACCCAGGTGCTGGCGCGCCTGCACGCGCAGACCGGTTTCGACCAGCTGCTGTCGCACGAGGAAACCGGCAATGCGCACACCTACGCGCGCGACCGCGCCGTCGCCCGCTGGTGCCGCGCGGCTGGCGTGCAGTGGCGCGAGTGGCCCCAGCACGGCGTGGTGCGCGCGCTGCGCGGCCGCGATGGCTGGAGCGAGCGCTGGCGCGCGCGCATGCAGGCGCCGCAACTCGCGGCTCCTGCCGCGCTGCACGCGCCGGCCGCGCTCGCGCCGACGCCGGCGCAGCGTCTGCCTCGGCCCGCCGAGCTCGGCCTGCAGCCGCAGGATTGCGTGCACGGGCAGCGCGGCGGGCGCGCCGCGGGCCTGCGCACGCTGGAGTCCTTCCTGGAGCAGCGCAGCGCCGGCTACCGCGGCGGCATCTCGTCGCCGCTGCGCGCGCCCGGCGCCTGCTCGCGCCTGTCGCCCTACCTGGCCTGGGGCTGCCTGAGCCTGCGCGAGGTGGTGCAGGCCACCGAGCGGCGCATGGACGAACTCGGCGGCGTGGAGCACGCTGCCCGACAGCGTCAGGGCCTGGGCGAATTCGTGCGGCGCCTGCACTGGCATTGCCATTTCATGCAGAAACTCGAGTCGGAACCGGCGATCGAATTCCGCAACATGCACCGCGGCTACGACGGCTTGCGCGAGGGCGACTGGAACGACGCGCATTTCGCGGCGCTGGTCGACGGGCGCACCGGTTGGCCGATGGTCG
Source organism: Pseudomonadota bacterium (assembly GCA_021815805.1). Classification (GTDB taxonomy): domain Bacteria; phylum Pseudomonadota; class Gammaproteobacteria; order Burkholderiales; family Burkholderiaceae_C; genus Thiomonas_A. The sequence goes on from JAKAZQ010000007.1 coordinate 71,435, forward strand.
ACGCCTGCGTCGCCATGCTGCGCGAGACGGGCTGGCTCAACTTTCGCATGCGCGCCATGCTGGTATCGGTGGCCGCCTACCCGCTGTGGCTGCACTGGCGCGAGGTCGGCCTCTGGCTGGCGCGCCAGTTCCTGGACTACGAGCCGGGGATCCACTGGAGCCAGATGCAGATGCAGTCGGGCACCACCGGCATCAACACCACGCGCGTGTACAACCCGGTCAAGCAGGCGCGCGACCACGACCCGCAGGGCCGTTTCGTGCGTCGCTGGATCCCGGCCATGCGGCAAGTCCCCGACGCCTGGCTGTTCGAGCCCTGGCGCATGCCGGCGCAGGTGCAGCAGCGCTGCGGGGTGCGCATCGGCGACGAACTGCCGGCACCGGCGGTCGACCTGGAGGCCGCGACGCGTGCGGCACGGGCGCGCGTCCATGCGCTGCGCGCCCAGGCCCCGGTGCGCGCGGCGCGCGCCGAAATCCTGGAGCGCCACGGCTCGCGCCTGCGCCCCGGCGACGCGCGCGCGAAGCGTGGCGCGGCCGGCGCGTCGGCGCGCCAGCTGAGCCTGGAATTCTGAACATGCGCAAGCCGAACCTGCCGCAAAAGACCTGCGCCCGCTGCGGGCGCCCGTTCAGCTGGCGCAAGAAGTGGGAGCGTTGCTGGGACGAGGTGAGGTTCTGCTCGCAGCGCTGCCGGCGCGGTGGCGCGGCCGCATCATGAGCACCGCGCTGTACTGGTTCCGCAATGACCTGCGGCTGCACGACCAGCCCGGGCTGCGGGCCGCCTGCGCGGCGCCCACGTCGCGCCTGCTTCCGGTGTACTTTGTCGGGCCGCCGGCGCAGACCACGCGCTGGGGTTTCGCGCGCATGGGCCGCCACCGCCGCGCCTGGCGCGCCGCGACGCTGCGCGAGCTCGGCGCGCAACTCGCCGCGCTGCACTGCCCGCTGCTGCTGTGCCGCGGCCCGGCCGTCACGCAGCTGCCGGCGCTGGCGCGCGCCGTCGGCGCCGCGACGGTGTTCTGCGAGGATATCGCGGCGCCGGAGGAGCGCGCCGAGGTCGACGCGCTGCGCGCGGCAGGCCTCGACGTGCGCAGCGTCTGGCACGGCAGCCTGCTGGATCCGGCGCGCCTGCCGTTCGCGGTGCACGACCTGCCGCAGGTCTTCACGTCGTTTCGCCGCGCCGTCGAGCAGCATGCCGTCGAGCCCGCGCCACCGCTGCCGACGCCGCAGCGCCTGCCGCCGTGGCCGGCGCTCGCGTCGCGCCTGCCGGGCACGCGCCGTGCCGATGGGCTGGCGGCGCTGGCCGGGGTCGACAGCGCCGCCTGCGACGCGCGTTCCTGCTTCGCCTATTCCACGCCGCGCTGCCGCGCCGGCGAGTCGGCGGCCCTGCGCCATCTCGCGCGCTATCTCGAACGCGGGCTGCCCCACAGCTACAAGCGCACGCGCGACGCGCTGGCCGACTTCGACGCGTCGAGCAAATTCTCGCCCTGGCTGGCGACGGGCGCGCTGTCGCCGCGCACCGTGCTGCACCAGTTGCGCGACTTCGAGTCGCGCCAGGGCGCCAGCGACGGCAGCTACTGGCTCTGGTTCGAACTGCTCTGGCGCGACTATTTCCGCTTTCTGCACCTGCAGCACGGGCGTCGCCTGTATGCGGCCGGCGGCCTCGGCGGCCGCGGCGGCCGCGGCGCGCCGGCGCACGACGCGCAGGCCTTCGCGCGCTGGTGCGAAGGGCGCAGCGGCGAGCCGCTGGTCGACGCCGGCATGCGCGAACTGCGCTGCACCGGCTACATCAGCAATCGCATGCGCCAGATCGTGGCCAGTCATCTCGTGCACGAGCTGGGTTGCGACTGGCGGGCCGGAGCGGCGTGGTTCGAAGCGCAGTTGATCGACTACGACGTGTACAGCAACCAGGGCAACTGGCTGTACATCGCCGGGCGCGGCACCGATCCGCGCGGCGGCCGCCGCTTCGACGTCGCCGCGCAGGCGGCGCGCCATGACGCGCAAGGCGACTACAGGCGCCGCTGGAGCACCGCCCATGGCTGACTTCGACCCTGGCGCGGGCTCCGCGGGCGCGCGCACGCTGCGCCTGATCCTGGGCGACCAGCTCGATCCGCAGCATTCCTGGTTCCGCGCCGTCGACCCGGAGGTCGTCTACGTGCTGATGGAGGTGCGCCAGGAGACCGACTACGTGCTGCACCACGCGCAGAAGATCCTGGCCATTTTCGCGGCCATGCGCGACTTCTCCCGGCAACTGCGCGCGGCCGGGCACCGGGTATGCCACGTGGCGCTCGACGATCCCGACAACCGCCAGTCGCTGACCGCCAACCTGGAGCAGCTGGCGCTGCGCTACCGCGTGGCCAGCGTGCAATGGCAGTGTGCCGATGAATGGCGCGTGCAGCAGCAACTGCGCGCCTGGGCGACACACCAGGCGTTCGCCACCGAGGAGGTCGACTCGGAGCATTTCCTGACTTCGCGCAGCGCGGTCGCCGCGCATTTCGGCGCACGCGGACGCTGGCTCATGGAGAGCTTCTACCGCGACATGCGCCGCCGCCACCGCGTGCTGCTGGATGACCGCGGCATGCCGCAGGGCGGACGCTGGAACTACGACCTCGACAATCGCCAGCCCTGGCGCGGCACCCCGGCGGCGCCGGCCGACTGGCGTCCGCGCCACGATCACGCGCAGCTGTGGGCCATGCTGCAGCGCTGCGGCGTGGCAAGTTTCGGAGATCCCGCCGAGACGGCATTGCGCTGGCCGCTGAACCGGCGCGAGGCGCTGGACTGCCTGGAGGCCTTCGTCAGCCGCGCGCTGCCCGATTTCGGCCGCTACGAGGACGCCATGAGCAGTCGCAGCGAGCGCCTGTTCCACTCGCTGCTGTCGTTCGCGCTGAACCTCAAGATGCTGCGCCCGCTGGAAGTCGTGCGGCGCGCCGAGGCCGCGTACCTGCAAGGCCATGCGCCGCTGGCCGCGGTGGAGGGCTTCGTGCGCCAGATCCTCGGCTGGCGCGAGTACATCCGCGGCGTCTACTGGGCGCGCATGCCGCACTACGCCGGGTACAACGCGCTCGGCCACGCGCTGCCGCTGCCGCGCTGGTTCTGGACTGGCGAGGTCGGCATGCGATGCCTGCAGCTGGCCATCACGCAGTCGCTGCGCACCGCCCACGCGCACCACATCCAGCGCCTGATGGTGATCGGCAATTTCGCGCTGCTCGCCGGCGTCGACCCGCAGGCGCTGCATCGCTGGTACCTCGGCATCTACATCGACGCCTTCGAGTGGGTCGAATTGCCCAACACCCTGGGCATGAGCCAGTGGGCGGACGGCGGACTGGTGGCGACCAAGCCCTACGTCAGCAGCGCCGCCTATCTGCAGCGCATGAGCGATTCGTGCAGCGGCTGTCGCTACGACCCGAAGCGCAAGGTCGGCGACGACGCCTGCCCGTTCAATTCGCTGTACTGGGACTTTTTCGCCCGGCACGCCGGACACTTCGAGCAACAGCCCCGCCTGCGCATGGTGTACCGGCAGCTCGAGCGCCTGCGCGGGCCCGTGCTCGACGGCCTGCGGCAGCAGGCGCGCACCATCCGGCTGCGCCTCGAGACCCTCTGAACCCCACGCTTGCGCGGCCTGCCATGAACTCCCTGCCCGACGGATATCGCGCGCTGGTCATCGGATCCAGCGGAGGCATCGGCGCGGCGCTGCGCGAGCAGCTGGCCGGCGACCCGCGCTGCGCCGAGGTGCTGGAACTCGGCAGGCATACGCGGCCGCACATCGACTACCACGACGAGCACAGCATCGCGGCCGCCGCCGCCGCGCTGCGCGAGCGCGGGCCGCTGCATCTGCTGCTGCTGGCCACCGGGGTGCTGAGCGCGCCGGGCCGGCCTCCGGAAAAGCGCCTGGGCCAGATCGGCTACGCGCAGATGCTGGACAACTTCATCGTGAACACCGTGGGGCCGGCCTGCGTGCTGCGGCACTTCTGCCCGCTGCTGGCGCCGCGCGAGCGCAGCCTTGTCGCTGCGCTTTCCGCCAAGGTCGGCAGCATCGGCGACAATCGGCTCGGCGGCTGGTACAGCTACCGGGCGTCGAAGGCGGCACTGAACATGGTGCTCCGCACCGCCGCCATCGAACTCGGGCGCAGCCATCCGCAGGCCGTCGTGGCGGCCTTGCATCCGGGAACCGTGGACACGCGCCTGTCCGCCCCGTTCCGCGCGCCGGGAGCCCGGCGCGCGCCGTCGCTGGCCGCCGCCGAGCTGCTGCAGGTGCTCGATCGCCTGGGCCCGGAGCACAGCGGGGGCTTCTGGTCCTACAGCGGCGAGCGCCTGCCCTGGTAGACGCCGGCGTGCCGCGCAGGCCATGCCTGGCCCGGCGCCGCGCCGCCGCCGTGTGGCGGACTGCGCGCCGCCGCGCCCCGTCGCCGGAAGCAGCGCGAAGGTCGCGCATCAGCCGCGCGGCACGGCGGGCTCGAGCGCCTCGCGTTGCGCCAGGCGATCGAAGTCCGCGATGGCCATCGGCGCCTGGAAGCGAAAGCCCTGGAAGGCATCGCAGCCATGCTGCATCAGGAAGGTCCATTGCGCGTCGGTCTCGACGCCTTCGGCCAGCACGTGCAGGCCCAGCCCGCGTCCCATGGCGATGATGGTCTGCGCGACCATGGCATCCTGGCGGTCGTGCGGCAACTCGTCGACGAAGGACTTGTCGATCTTGAGCTCGTCCAGCGGCAGGCGCGTCAGGTACGACAGCGAGGAACTGCCGGTGCCGAAGTCGTCGAGCGAAAACGAGATGCCGTGCTGCTTCAGCGAGCGCATCTTGTCGAGCGCGTCCTCGACGTTGTCGAGCACGATGCTTTCGGTGAGTTCGAGTTTCAGGCGCTGCGGCGCGGCGCCCGCGCCATCCAGCGACGCCAGCACCCGCGCGACGAAATCCGCCTGCGCGAACTGCCGCGCGCTGACGTTCACGGCGAGCATGAGCGTGTCCGCGCCCGGGGTCCCGTTCCACGCGGTGATCTGCCGGCACGCCGCGTCCAGCACCCACTGCCCGAGCGGCACGATGATGCCGGTTTCCTCGGCCAGTCCGATGAACTCGGCCGGTGACAGCAGGCCGCGCGCCGGGTGGTTCCAGCGCACCAGGGCCTCGGCTCCGATCAGACGGCCGTCGCGGCTGTATTGCGGCTGATAGCGCAGTGCGAACTGCTCGCGCGCGACCGCCTCGCGCAGCTGCGCCTCCAGCGCGATGCGACTCGCCAGTTCGATCTGCATGCTCGGATCGAAAAAGCGCAACGCGTTGCGGCCGTCCTGCTTGGCGCGGTACATCGCCATGTCGGCCTGCATGAGCACGGCCTCGGGCGATTCGGCGCGGCCGTCGAACAGGGTCGCGCCGAGGCTCGCGGAGCAATAGAAGGTGGCTTCACCGAGCTTGTAGGGATCCGCCATCACGCCGCGCAGTTTCTCCGCGATCCTTGCCGCATGCGGAGCGGCGACGCGCGCATCCACGCCGAGGTCTTCGAGCACGACGATGAACTCGTCGCCGCCGAAGCGGGCCACGGTGTCGCCGTCGCGCACGGCGCGCTTCAGCCGATCCGCGGCCTCGACCAGCAGGAGATCGCCGACATGATGGCCAGCCGTGTCGTTCACCCGCTTGAAGTTGTCGAGGTCGACGAACAGCAGCGCGCTGGCGTGGTCGGCGCGGGCACTCGCGGCCAGCGCATGCTGCAGCCGGTCGTGCAGCAGCATGCGGTTGGGGAGGTTGGTCAGCGAGTCGAAATACGCCAGGCGTTCGGCCTTCAGTTCGGCCGCGCGCTGCAGGCTCACGTCCGCGAACGAGCCGACGTAGTGGCTCACCGCGCCGTCCGATCCCTTGACCGCGGAGATGGTCAGGCGCTGCGGGAACTCATGCCCATCCTTGTGGCGATTGACCAGTTCTCCCTGCCAGTAGCCATGCTCGGCGATGGTCGCCCACATGCGGGCATAGAAGGCCGCATCCTGGCGGCCCGAATGCAGCATGCCCGGCGTCCGCCCGACGGCCTCGGACTCCGCGTAGCCGGTGATGCGGGTGAACGATCGATTCACGCGCTGGATCACGCCGCGTGCATCCGTGACCATGATTCCATCCTGGGATTCAAAGGCCACCGCCGCGATGCGCAGATCCTGCTCCGCCTTGCGCCGCTGCGTGATGTCGAAGACACAGGCCACGCGCATCGCCGCGTCGCCCCGCGGGTCGCTGGTGACCGTCAGGTCCACCCACACGGGGAAGGTCGAGCCGTCCTTGCACACATGCTCGGACTCGAACACGACCTGGCTCTTGCGCTCGATGCCGATGTGCGGGTCGTCGTGGGCCGGTGGATGACCCGCGGCGAACAGCCGCTCCACCGGCATGTCCCGCATCTCCTGCACGCTGTATCCGCGCCGCGCGGCGAAGGCGGGATTGACGTCGACCAGGCGGTTGGTGCGCGCGTCGCTGATGGCGAAGGACAGTCCGCTGCGCTGGAAGGCCTCGACCCAGAGCTGGGCCTTGGCCTGCGCCGCCTTGCGTTCGCTGATGTCGACGAAGGTCACCGCGCATTGCCGCGGCGCGGGCCGGAACGCGGAGATCGAATAATCGACCCCCAGCAGGTCGGATCGCTGTTCGAAGCTTCGGGACTGCCCGGTCAATGCGACCTCGGAGTAGGTGCCGATCCAGTCGGCCGGGTCGTTCTCGATACCCGGAATCGCCTGCGTGAGCCGCCTGCCGACGACCTCGGCGCGCGGCAGGCCGGTGGTGGTTTCGAACCCCCGGTTGGCGGCGACGATCAGCAGGTCGGTGACGACGCCGCGCTCGTCCTGAACGACTTCGAACAGCACGAATCCCGCGTTCACGTTCTCGAACAGCGACCGATAGCGGGCTTCCGACTCGGCCAGTCGGCGCTGCGCCTGCGTGTGCTCGGTGATGTCCTCGGCCGAAATCACGATGCCGCCGATCGCGCCCTCCGCGTCGAACCACGGCAGCACGGCCCAGCGCAGCCAGTGCATGCTGCCGTCGGCCTGCGTCCAGCAGTCGTTGTCCTTGCGAATGGTCTGCCCGGCCAGCGCGCGGCGGTGCGCCTCGCGCCATTCCGCGGGGACATCCGGGTGGAGTTCGTAATGCGTGCGCCCGCGCAGATCGGCATGTCCGCGGCCGTACGTGACACGCCAGCCCTCGCTGTAGGCGAGATATCGCATGTCACGGTCGAGCATGGCGATGCTGATCGGCGCGGTGCGGATGAAAATGCGCAATTGCTCCTGCGTGCGCCGCAGCAACTCCTGGTCGCGCTTTTGCCGGCTCAGGTCCACGAAGGCCACCAGGGTCTCGTCGTGCAGCCGGTGCGCGCAAACCAGCACCGGGCGCACGTTGCCGTCGCTGCATGTCACCAGGGCCTCGCTGGCGGCGCCGTTCCTCTCCGGGCTCGTCCACTGCGCCTGCATGCTCGCGCGATACGCCGGGTCGGGATAGGCCTGCGCCCACCATTGATCCAGGTGCTCGAGCTGCGCGGCGCCGTAGCCGAACAGGCTGGTGAACACGTGGTTGCGGGTCGTGATGCGCCCGGCGTCGTCCACCGTGGCCAGCGCCACCGGCGCGTCGTCGAAGCGCCTTTGCCAGCTTGCGTCGCGCTCGCCGGGGGGCCTCGCATCGGGCGGGCGCGGCGGCCCGCGCCGCACGGCCCGACGCACCACAGCGGCCAGCAGCGCGGGGCGATCCGCGGGGACCACGTCGCCTGCGCCGTGCTCGATCCAGTGGGCGGCGCGCGTGTCGTCGAACTCCGCGGTGACGACGATGACCGCCGCGCAAACCCGCCGCTCGCGCAACAGCGCCAGCGCCTGTTCGCAGGACATGGCGCGCACGGGGCCGTCGATCAGCACCACATCCCAGCTGCGCTGCGCAAGGGCCTCGGCCAGCGCAGCCGGTGACGCCACCGGTCTGGCGTCGATGCGTTCGCCCGCGTCTGCCAGGCGCGCGAGCGCCGCGGCCGCGCTTCCGGCGCCGTCGACCAGGTGCAGCACATGCGCGATGCCGGCGTCGCGTTCCTGACGCATACAACCCCTGTGTGTTGTGGAGACCTCCGCGCGGACTCCGGATGTTCCGGCATCGGCCTGCCGGGGGTGCCCATGCCGCGCCTGTTGCCCGCCACGCCCCGCGACCAAGGCTGCACCGCGTGCGGCGCGCGTGGCGGGAAAGTCTGCGTTGCATTGTCCGGCGTGTCGTCGGTCGGAAGGTGTGACAAAACGCAATACGCGGCCATGATCGTCCAAGGAAGCTGTCAAAAACGACAAAAATGGTATTTGTCCGTGCAGTGGCGGCTGCTGCCGCGTGGTCGCACTGGCGCCCGGGGCTCCACGCGCCTGCACGCCTGCACGCCTGCACGCCTGCTACTGTTGAAAGGTCACGCGCGCATGCACGGCGAAGAACAAGCCCTGGTTCGACGATTCGATGGACGTGGTGATCCGAGGGTTGTTGGTGCCGATGCCAAAGAAGCTGAGGCATATCCACATATTCGCTCGACAAAACAGCGCCTTGCTCAAAAAGCCGTGAACCGGCGCCGGCGCCGTGGAGATGTTCTGCTGCACCGAGTGCCAGTGTCGGTATTGCCAGACCTCGATATGCGAGCCGCCGAATGCCCCGAAGGGCACGTCGACTCCACAGATTCCCGGCTTGGAGCCGACGTCCTCGGTATGCAACTCGAGCGAGCCCCGCGCCGGCACGACGTGATCATCCCGGAACTCATCCGGGTGCCAGCCATGCTCGCCGCCGAAGCGCAGCGGGATCGGCTCCGACGTCCGGTTCACGAAACGCACGTACCAGTCGGTGCCGGCCTGCGCGGTGCAGGCGGCGAACAGGCAAAGCGTCGCGACGAGCAGTTTCCCGATGGGTCTCATGGTTGAACGCGTACCGGTTCTGGCGGCACGCCTGGCGCGCGCGGGCGGAGGATCCGCGCCAGCCAGTCGAGTGTCCGGTCCCGTGAATCCCTGTCGTTTTGCTGGGCCGGTTCGGGGCCTGCGGGGCCCTCGCCGACCGCCCGCACAGGGTCGAGACGTCCAGTCTTGAACCTGTGCGGCCAAGCGACGATCGCTCCCGCAGGCACACGAAGCAAATGCCAGGTAGTTGCGGGACAGGCCTCTGGGAAACCGCCCAGCGGGCGCACGGGCGCGGTGTCGGTGCCGCGTGAAACCGGCGCGTCGGCCGCCTGAGCGGAGCGTTTGCACGGGCCGGCCGGACGATTCGGGTCGCGATGCGCAACGAATGCTCATATCGGGTGGGGTACGCGCGATAATCGACGTTCAGCATCGATCCTTCACAAACATTCTGCTCATCTTGCGCAATATGTCGATTTCCGCATCCATGCGTCGCCGTGTGTTCTCGACCCTGCTGTTCGGCCTGCTGGGCGGCTCTGCCGCCATCGCGGCGCAGACCCCGACCTGTGTCCCGCCGTCCCAGTGGACGCCGAAGGAGCAGCAATTCGTCCAGCAGTCCCGGCAGGTGTTCACCAGCCAGGGATACGCCTTCGACGATCAGCAGGCCTGCGAGGCGGTGGGCGCGCTGAGGGCGCGCATGGCGGCACTGATGGGCAGCATCGGCACCCTGCAGATGCTCGCCAATCCGGCCAACGCGCGCGCCATGCAGCAGGCCGCGCCCGCGGTGTCTGCGACTCCTGCCGGAGCCGCCGCCGCGCCGTCGCCCCAGGTCATCACCGAGGCGGCGCTGGCCGCCAGGTTCGCGGCATGGCCCCGCGCCTCGCGCGGCGTGGTGTTCCAGCGCATGCGCGACGGCTTCACGGCGAACGGTCAGCATGTGGTGGATCCGGAGGGGCGCATCGTCTCCTACGCCTTCGACGCGCCGAGCGCCGACTACACCGATGTCGTCGCCACGTCGCCGCTGAGCATCACGGTCAAGCGCGGGCGTGCGATCGCCGGGGTCACGCCGATCCCGATCGCCAGCGCGACGCGCGACGGCAACGGCTGGCAGGTGACCACGGTCACCGGATCCCGGCTTTCCGGGCAATCGCTGATCCCGACATCCGACGGATTCGTCGTGGTGCGCGGGGACGTCGGCTTTCTCTACGTCGCCGGGAAGGGGATTTCCAACATCACCCCGCCGCCCGGTTTCAGCATCGCGAACTTCCAGAATGGCGACATCGGCTCGACCGGGTACATCCTGCTCGAGCGAATTCCCCAGCAGAACCCGGCGGCGGCGGGTTTGGGCGGATTGCTCTCGTCCATCAAGTCGCTCGGCGCGACGCTGGGCATGAACCAGAAGGCGGATTACGCCCTCATGCGCATCCGCGACGGGCATCTCGTCCCCATCGACGTACCGGAGGATGACAAGCAGGTGCTGCTGATGAGCGATTGCCGGCGCCAGAACGCGGTGGTCAACGTCTGCGCGCACGCGCAGTCCTACGACAGCCTGTACCAGCCCGACGGCAGCAAGAACATCGGCCACTACTTCTGGCGCATCCACTGGTTCCGCTCGGACGGCCACGTGATCGCCATCAGCGAGGAAAACGGCGTCGCGACCCTGGCGATGACGGATCTGGACAGCGGGCGCCGGGTGATCCTGTTCCATCGTGCGATGGGCATCAGCGACTACTCGGTGGGCGAGGACGCCGATGGCAAGGTCGACGTGGACGCGCAATGGATGTTCACCCATCATGCCTTGCACGACGTCGCGGCCTTGCTCGACCGCCCGCCGGTGACGTCGTCGTCGGCGTCCGCAGCGGCGGCCTCGGCGCCGGCGAGTCGTTGAGCCCGCTGCGCGTCCGCGCTCGCCCGGGTCGCCGCGCGGCCTGCGCCAGCCCGCTCGCGGCGCCTGGCGCTCGCGCCCGCGTCTGCTCCGCAGGGCACGTGATCGCGCCCGCGTCAGGCCATGCCTGAGCTCCGGCACGCCACGCCTGCGCCGGGCGTGCTGCCGCGGGTCGCGGTGGTCGGAGCCGGCATCGCGGGCTTGCGTTGCGCGCGCAGCCTGCGCGAGGCAGGCTGCCAGGTACGCTTGTTCGACAAGAGCCGCGGCGCGTCGGGCCGCCTTGCGACGCGCCGGGGAGACGGCTGGGCCTGCGACCACGGCGCGCAATATTTCACCGCCGAGGATCCCGGCTTCGCCGCCGAGGTGCAGCGCTGGTGCGAGGCCGGCGTGGCCGTCGAGTGGACGCCGCGCCTGCGGGTGTTCGGCGATCCGGGGGCGATCGCGCGGCGCGGCGGCCCGACACGCCGCTTTGTCGGCGTGCCCGCGATGACCGCGCCGGCGCGCTGGCTGGCCGACGCGCAGGCGCTGTCGACGGGGCACACCATCGAGCGCCTGCAGCGCGTCGACGGACGATGGCGCCTGCGCAGTGTCGAGCATGGGTGGCTGGCCGAGGCCTTCGACGCCGTCGCGCTGGCGCTGCCGGCACCGCAGGCCGCCTCCCTGGTCGAGGGCCTGCAGCCGCGACTCGCCGCGCTCGCCGCGGGTGCCGCGATGCAGCCCTGCTGGTGCGTCATGGCGGTGTACGACGACGACCCCTTGCCCGGCTTCGATGCCGCCTTCGTCAACCAGCCGGCGCTGGCGTGGGTCTGCGCCAACCATCGCAAGCCCGGGCGCAGCGGGCCGCCCTGCTGGGTGCTGCACGCGCAGCCGGCGTGGAGCCAGCGAAACCTGGAGGCGGCCCCGGGCGAGATCGTCGAGGCGCTGCTCGGCGCCTTTCACGAACTCGGCGCTCGGGGTGCGCCGCGGCACGCGGTGGCGCACCGCTGGCGCTACGCGCGCGGCGCACTGGCGCAGCCGCAGGGTGCTGCCTGGGACGCCGGATCCGGCCTCGGGCTGTGCGGCGACTGGTTGTGCGGCGGCCGCGTCGAGGGCGCCTGGCGCAGCGGCCAGGCCTTGGCCGAGGCGCTGGCGGGATGGTTCGCGCGCTCGCGCTGAGCGCGGCGTCGCGTCGCCCCGGCGCGGGCGGCGGGCTCAGGAATGAAAGCCCACGCGCACGTTGCCCCAGTGGCGTGATCCGAAGCTCACGGGCATGTCGATCTCCATCAGGATCTCTCCGGTATCGCGGGGATAGATCATGAGATGCCGGGGCCGCGTGTTTCGCGCGGCCTGGAGCCCGAAGGGATCGTCGAACATGCGCATCGACCTGCTGCGCAGCAGGTCGATCTTCCGGTCTCCCGAAGGCGGCTGGTCGTACAGAAGATTGTGCGTCGGCGCATAGCCGTTGCGGTCGACCAGGAAGCAGAAGCGCAGGCGCGCATCGCCCGCGAGGTACTTCTCGCCGATCGGCTGGACGACCCGCTTGAACAAGTCCGTGAAGGACGTCGTGTACTTTTGCGGATCCGTGCCGTGGATCGGCCGGTAGTGCTCGTCGAACAACTGCTCGAGGCGGAGTTCGCCACCTTGCAGCGCCTGCTCGATGGCGCGCGTCGCTTCCTGGGCCAGGCCCTGGCAGGCACGCATGCCAGCACTCAGCGCCATGCCGTTGTCGAAGTCCAGGCTTGACTCGAGCAGTGCCCGGTTTTCCTCCAGGGTCTCACGCAACTGGTTGGAGATCTCCTCCGCCGATTCGAGTGCCGACGCGGTCGACTGCGCGATGCCCTCGCGCACACCGTGGAAGGTCGTGCGCAGGCCCTGGATGTTCGCGGCCGACGCGCCCACCGTGCCCAGCACGCGGGAGAACACCTCTTCCGTGTCCTGCACTCCCTGGCGAATCTCGCCGAACGCGCCCAGCACATCGGCCATGTGGCCCGCACCAGACGCCACGCGGCGCGCCAGTTCACCCATGCCCGACTGCGCCACGTCCAGCGACTTCTGGATCGCGGCGATCGAATCCGATGCCGTCACGACGGTTTCCGCGGCCTGCACCGCGAGCCGTCGGACCTCGTCGGCGACCACCGCGAAGCCGCGCCCGGCCTCGCCGGCCCGCGCCGCCTCGATGGCCGCATTCAATGCCAGGAGATTGGTCTGGCTGGCGATGTTGGTGATCTCACGCAGGACACGCGTGATGTCCTTCGCGCTGTCATCGATCTTGCGCAGGTTCTCGGTGTTGCGCTCGGTGGAACTGACGATGTCGCCGATTTCGGCGTGGGCGCCCTTGACCGCCTCGTGGCGCTCCTCGCTGATGCGTGCGATATGTCCGACATGCGACGAAGCCTGTTCGATCTGGCGCTTCACCTCGGCTTCGCTGGCCTCGACGCCGTCGATGCCTTCGCGCACGGAATCCAGCAGGGCTTCCTGGTGCCGCGTGCGCGCCTCGATGCCATGCTTGGTGTTCTTCGGAGAGAAATACCCCTTGGCAGCGGCCACGCCGACGCGTGCCGACGTGCTCTCCACCAGCCTGGCCATGTCGGAGACCAGGCGCAGGATGCCGCGGTGCGGTTCGTGAAAGCGCGCCAGCGAGGTGTCGCGGACATCCACCGGCTTCGTGGACAGCAGATCGACCAGATCGCCGGACTGTTTTTCCGAGGTCACCTCGCGCCAGGAGGCATGGAAGGCCACGACCCTTCCTTCATGGCGCAAGGCCGAGAACGACAGGTGGAAGTACACCTCGCCGATGCCGAGATCCGTCGCGTGCACATGCGTGTCGCCGCGCGCCAGGCTGCGCAGGATCTCCCGGATGGGTTCGGGATCCCGATGAAAGCGGTGGATCGAGTGGCCCAGGGCATCGCGCACGTCGCGTCCCGCCAGCGCCTGGTTCAACTCGGCGTGGCAGCGCGCCATCACGCTGCGCGCCGCCTCGTTCATGTAGAAAATCCGGTTCTCCATGGCGTCGTCCGCCTCGGCGAGCATTTCCATGCTCTCCAGCGGATCCAGGAGCTGTCGGATGAGGTCCAGAAGCTTTGCATCCATCGTGGCGATCCTGCGGCAGCAGCGGTGTCCGGGAAGGCGGCCATCCGGCCGCGGCGCGAGGGCGCCGGTCCGCACGACCAGGACGCACGCCGCGCGGTCTCAGCTACAACGACACAGGCGACGCGCGCTTGAGCGCGGCGCCTGCACGGACCCGGCAAGTGCCGCCATCCATGCGCTCGCGCAGCGCAGGCCGGCCGCCGCCGGCGCGCCAAGCCGTGGATATGGCGCATCGCCTTCGCGCATTATGCAGAGAGAACTCGCTGCGGGTGCAGGACCTGAGCCGAGCAGTAGCGAATGCATCGCGGGTGTTCGCCGATCTGCGCGCGCGGGACGGCTGAGCGGCACCAAGGGCCCGGTGCATCGACCCGCGCCTGCCGATCGCGCGGTGGCCCGCGTCATCGAGTCGCTGCGGCGTCCGGACATCGTGCGGGGCGTCACCGGCCGCCAGCGTTTTCGCACTTCGTGCCGAAGAACGCCTGCTCGCTTCCCATGGTGATGGTGAGTTTGGTCATCGGGTGCTGCTCGACGCGATCCAATCTTGCTCGAAGCGCGCTTCGATATCTTCGAAACAGGTGAACCGGACGGCTTCAACCTGTCCGAACGCGTGGCGGTGGTGATAGCCGTGCGCATTGTCGTAGCCGATGACGCGCCCCCCTGCATCCAGAGTCCCTTCGCCACTCGAGGGCGCTGTCAGGGAACATTGGACTTACCATGTAAGACGATCTATGATCCCGATCGTTCCAACGAGGCTGGAGACCCACATGTCGACGCTGCTCGTTTCTTCCAAGGGCCAGATCGTGTTGCCCGCTGCCCTGCGGCGTCGGCTCGGCATGGGCGCAGGTTCCCGCCTCGAAGTGATCGAGGAGGCTGACGGGCTGAAGCTGCGGGTCGTACGGTCTGTGCCAACGGCCGATCTGAGTGGTCTGGCGGGCATGGTCAAGGCTGAGGCGCGTGGTGTTCCACGTCACCTCGAGGACTTCGACCCCGCCTCGCCCTTGACCCGTTCGCGGCGGGGCAAGTCGTGAAGGCCCTGGACACGAATGTCCTGGCGCGATTCTTCATCGACGACGAAGACGACCCGCAGGCGGCAACGCAGCGGCCTGCTGCCGTCGCCGCCCTCGCGGAACGTTGCTTTGTCTCGGTCACCGTATTGCTGGAGCTGGAGTGGGTCATGCGGGGGTTCTACGAGCTGCCCAACGCGGACATTGCTCGTGTGTTGCGAGCGCTGGCTGGAATCGCGCATGTCACGCTCGAGGACCGAGATGCCGTGCTGGCAGCGGTCGAGGCTGTCGACCATGGCCTCGACTTCGCGGACGCGCTGCATCTGGCGCGCAGTTGTCGCGCCTCCGGATTTGCGACCTTCGATCGTCGACTGGCGAAGCGGGCCAAGGGGAAGCGGGCCAAGGGTCTCGCGCTGCTTCCCCCCGTGGAGTTGCTGGCCTGAGTGATTTCGGCCGGGCTCTCGAAGCGCAGGACGCGCTCTGGTGAAACGCGCTCGCCGCGCGCGCAGTACAGGCGTTCGTGGAGCTCGGTGCAATCGCCCGGCACGCCCGAAATCCACCACGCCCTCGGTACCCTTTGGTATCGGCCGCTTTCTCCTCTGTTCGTCACGTTTCGAGTCTCGCTACCTCTGAAACGCAAGACCGGGTCAAGCGCCCGACCTTTTGGCTCGTGAGATATCCAGGCTAGGAGCCTGGGCGGCAGAGGCAGCCGTCGCGAAATTCGTCAGGGGCGAGGACAGTTCGGGGGCGGTGAGGAGCCCATAGTGGCCGCTATGGGCGACGAATCGGCGCCGGAATGGACCGCCCCTGGCGAATTGCAGCAGGCTCGCCCTCTGCCGCCCAGGTTCCTAGGGCTCTGGGGGGCTCCGAGACAACCACCATCCGCGGCCGTGGCACCACGCGCTCGCGTCGGGGTTGTCACCGCGCACCAAAGAGCGAATCTCCCGCCAGGTCTCCACCCCCAGCGCATGGGCCAGAGAGCGCGAAGCGCACGTATCGCGAGTGCCGACGCAGGGCGTAAACCCGGCTCGGCCGAGTCCCCATGCCGAGAATCGGCCTGTGCCCGTGCGGGTGATCTGGAGCAGCAGCCCGTATCCGTCGTCGGGAGTCAGCGGGAGCACCAGGCGCCCTCCCGGCTTCAAGGCGTCCAGCCAGGGCGCCGGCAACTCCGCCACGCCGGCGTTCACATAGATGACATCGGCCGGAGGCAGCGCCGTATCGTCGGATCCTTGCGTGACTGCGCATTGCGCCCGAAGCTCCACGTTCGGCCAGCGCTTCAGCGTGGCAGCGGCTTTTTTGGCGAGGGCCAACTCTCGTTCGAACGCCAACACGTTGCCCGTGGGTCCGACAAGGTGTGCCAGGATCGCACTGTAGTACCCGGCCCCTGCTCCGACGTGTATCACACTGTCTGCCTCACGCGGAGCAGCGGCGGCCAGGCATTGCGCGTGCAGCGACGGCTGCCCATTGTTGATGTGGTTCTGCGGGTCAAGCCCTACCAGAACGTCCTGGTACAGCCAGCGAGGGTCTGCGTCAGGAGTCGGCAGATATCCTTCTCCCGCACAGACCCACCATGGCCCGGCCTCCAGGAAGTCCTCTCGTGCAATTTGTGAAAAGGCCGCTACCAAGCGCGAGTCGCTCGATCCCGCACCACGCACGACCAATTGTGCGAAAAAGCGCCGATGTTCCTCAAGCAGCGCCATGGGTGGAATCTCCTGGAGACGCGCCCGGGCTCGAGCTCATCAGCCCGTATGTGTCAAGATAAGTGGTCGGCACAGGAGGATCGGCTCTGAGTGTTTCGCAGAATTCTGATGAGTCGAGCACTTCCTCGAGATGAATGTCCGGAGGATTTTCCAGCCCAAGCAGTAGGGCGCAGAAGCTGCCGAGATAGGCATGCTCGGGGATGTGTCGCTCAAGCCATAGAAATTGCCCGGCCTGTTTGATTTCAAGAAAGATCATCTGTTCATCATCGGTCAGAAGGAAATCGATACAGCCGAAGATGAGGCCAAGACTTTTCATGAGTTGCGAGCATGCTGCCTGGATCGAATGAGGGAGCGCAAAATTTGTTACTGATTGAATTCTGCGGCGGTGAGCATCCACGACGTCGTTTTCTGCGAAATCAATCCGTGCGGCAAAAACGGTGTTTCCTAGGATCGTCACGCGAATTTCAGAGGCGGCTCTGATGAATTCCTGATAAATATATGGAATCCGAGATATGGCGCCTTCAATGCAAGGGATGGTAGACTCGAAACGTCCTGCATGGATGCTCCGAACGGATCCATCATTTTCCCGGAGAAATTCCCCGATAAGTGGTTTGGCAACTACTTTCCACGATTGTTTCTGTGCGAATTCAAGTATCTTTTCCGGATCATTCGAAATCAGGGTCTCCGGGATTCCGAGGCTCACCCTCGACGCCATTTCGAGCTGTTTGGGCTTGAATTCGGCCCGTGCCGCGCATTCCTTGCGATTGACCCAAAGCGCTTTCTGCCCGAACAAATCGAATACGCGGTCCGCGAAAAACGTGCAATGTCGTCGAGCGAGCGTGCTTTGCGCGGGCTCCTGCATCGGCCGCAGACGGTTCCAATCAATGCGCCGGAGCCAGATTGCCTCGAATTCATCCAGGGACTCCAGCCCTGGCGTATTGACGGCCAACCTCATGTTCGATTGCGAAATTTCTAAGGAAATGCGCTGTCGGGTGGGGAAGTTGCGCGGATTCCAACTCATCACGTCTGCGCCTGCGGCCCTACAGGCGGCTCGCACCGCCAAGGCGTGAACATCTCCGCTATGGGTGCAGATGAGTATGCGGCGAGGCGTCATCGGTTTGGATTATCTGTTGAAGCGTGCTGCCTTCCGCCTTGCGGCATTTTGACGGATTTATTCAATAGTCCGGCGGGAATGGGTGCAGCGAGCCTAGCTGACTCAAAACCCATTCATTGTCGTTTTCTCCGAGCAGCTCCAGAGTACCCGCGGCGATGTGTTGCATGAAATGGTCGGCTATCGTGAAACTCGCTCCTGGAGTCGTGGAAGGGCGCTGAAATGGGCAATCTTCGATCATTGGGGTGGAAATCCCTGTGGGTGACTTGGCGAATTGCTCCGGGCTTTGGTATAACCATGGATCTGGAAGGGATGTCAGGTTTCCAAACGAAATACCATCATATGCCATGGATGGCGGATGCATTTATGGCACGAGACGAGTGTGGTATTCGAATGCCGCCATCGCCAAGTTGCAGGCGGCCGCTCGGCGGCTCGGCCTCTCGGCAGCGAGCAACGGGCCTTTCATGGGCAAGGCGTCGGCGCCCGGAGTGCCGAGAAACCTGGAGGATTTGGATGCGGCGCCGGACATGTTCCGGCCCAGGCTCGATGAGCAGATCAACATGAAGCACCCGCTGGCGCGTCTGGCCGGGTTGCTAGATTGGGACGAGATCCACCGCAGCTTCGCCGTGCACTTCAGCTCGGGGGTGGTGGCCCGGCGCTCTCCCCCCGCCTGGTTGCCGGTTTGCCGTACCTGCAGCACGCCTTCGATGCTTCGTACGAGGCCGTTGTGGGCACCTGGGTGGAGAACCCGTACTGGCAGTTCTTCACTGGACCCACCACGCGCTACCGCTCCGAAGGTCAACAAAGCATTGCTTCGCTGGACACGCCTCGCGGCCTGTGGGCACTAGATGGGCGCAGAATGGGCACCGTGCCCAAGCAGCACAGAGGACAATAAAGCCAAGGGATCCCGTCCGATGCGTGGCGCGTGCCGATTTGGGCGTGCTGTTGTTCGCCCGAAGGTCGGGTTCGT
>JAKAZQ010000062.1 GCA_021815805.1 Pseudomonadota bacterium
AAGGCCGCGAAGGTGTCCAGCGGCTGGCCGAACGCGGGCAGCGACAGCGGTTGCACGTGGTACTCGATGTTCGCATAGGGCCGCGACGGGTCGCTGCGCGTGAAGGCGCCGAGCTGCGAAGGCGCCATGCTCATCGGGCCGCTGCGCTTGAGCGCGTATTCCAGCGCGATCCTCGCCTTGCCCCACAGGCTGTTCGCCAGGGTGTTGAGGGTCGATACGCCCTGCACCCGGTACACCGCGCGGATCTGCAGGTGGTCCTGCAGGTTGGCGCCGACCCCGGGAGCATCGCGCAGCACCTCGATGCCGTGGCGATGCAACAACGGCGCCGGGCCGATGCCCGACAACTGCAGCAGTTGCGCCGAGCCGATCGAGCCGGCGCTGAGCACGACCTCGCGCGCCGCGCGCAGGCGCACGCGCTGGCCGCCGCGCACCACGCTGCAGCCGGTGCAGCGCAGCTGCCCGTCGGCGTCGCGCTCGATGTGCAGGCGCTCCACCTGGGCGTGGGTCCAGATGCTCAGGTTCGGGCGCTGGCGCACCGGGCGCAGGAACGCCTTGGAGGCGTTCCAGCGCCAGCCGCGGCGCTGGTTGACCTCGAAGTAACCCACGCCCTCGTTGTCGCCGCGATTGAAGTCCTCGCTGGCCGGCACGCCGTACTCGCGCGCCGCCTGCGCGAAGGCCTCCAGGATGTCCCAGCGCAGACGCTGGCGCTCGACGCGCCATTCGCCGCCCGCGCCGTGCCAGCGCGCACTCTCGCGCAGCGCCGGAGCGGCGCCGGCGGCGTCGCTGGACACGAAGCTGGCGGTCGCCAGCTTCGGCCCGGGTGCGCCCGCCGCATGCGCGGCCGCGTCCAGGCTGTGGTGGCTCTCATGCGCCACGAAATCGGGCAACGAGGCATTCCAGCCCCACGCCGGCTCCCCGGTGATCTCGGCCCAGGCATCGTAGTCGCGCGCCTGGCCGCGCATGTAGATCATGCCGTTGATGCTCGAGCAGCCGCCCAGGGTCTTGCCGCGCGGGTACAGCAGGCTGCGCCCGTTCAGGCCGGCGCAAGGCTCGGTGCGATAGCGCCAGTCGGTGCGCGGGTTGTCGATGCAGTACAGGTAGCCCACCGGAATGTGGATCCAGTGGTAGTTGTCGCGCCCCCCGGCCTCCAGCAGCAGCACCCGGCACCCCGGATCCGCGCTCAGCCGATTCGCCAGCAGCGACCCCGCCGTGCCGGCCCCCACCACCACATAATCCACCTCGAGCTCTGCCATCATCCCTGACTCCCACCACGCACACCCAGATCCCCGCAAGGCCGCCCCGAGGGGCCGCCCTCATCGGGAGACGCAGCGCAGCCCCCCCTCGGCAGGACACAGCGGCCGCCACCCCGCAACGAAGCCCCACCCGCCTGACACCCCCCCACCCCGCGCCACCCCCCCCAATGCCCCCAGCCCTCCCGCCGCAGGGCCGCCCCAAGGCGGGGGGCGTCCCCCTCGGGGGGACGGAGCGGGGGTCGCCCCCCGCGACGAAGGGGGCAACTACCCCCGCGCGTTGGGCATCGCGAATTCCGCGCCCTTGCGGATCGAGTCGGGCCAGCGCTGCATGACGCTCTTCTGGCGCGTGTAGAAGCGAACTCCTTCCTCGCCATAGGCATGCATGTCGCCGAACAGGCTGCGCTTCCAGCCGCCGAAGCCATGCCACGACATGGGCACCGGAATCGGCACGTTCACCCCCACCATGCCGACCTGCACGCGGCGCGCGAACTCGCGCGCCACGCCGCCGTCGCTGGTGAACAGCGACACGCCGTTGCCATACTCGTGGGAGTTGATCAGGTCCAGCGCCTGCTCGAAGCTGTCCACGCGCACGCAGGCCAGCACCGGGCCGAAGATCTCGTCGCGCCACAGCGCCATGTCGGCACGCACGTGGTCGAACACGCTGGCGCCGAGGAAAAAGCCCGCCTCGTGCCCGGGCACTGTGAACGTGCGTCCGTCCACCACCAGGCTCGCGCCGGCGGCCACGCCGGCGTCGATGGCGGCGCGGATGCGCTGGCGTGCCGCGGCGCTGACGATCGGCCCCATCTCGCTGGCGTCATCCAGGCCCGGGCCGATGCGCAGCGCGCGCGCGCGCTGCTCCAGGCGCGGCATCACCTGCTCGGCCGCGTCGCCCACCAGCACCGCCACCGAGATCGCCATGCAGCGCTCGCCGGCCGAGCCGAAGGCGGCGCCGATCAGCGCATCCACCGCCTTGTCGATGTCCGCATCCGGCATCACGATCAGGTGGTTCTTGGCGCCGCCCAGGGCCTGCACGCGCTTGCCGTGGCGCGCACCGGTCTCGTAGATGCTCTGCGCCACCGCGGTCGAACCGACGAAGGACACCGCCTGCACGTCGGGATGCACGAGCAGTGCATCCACCGCCTCCTTGTCGCCCTGCACGACGTTGAACACGCCGTCGGGAAAGCCCGCCTCGCGGATCAGCTCGGCCATGAGCAGCGACGGCGACGGATCGAGCGGGCTGGGCTTGAGCACGAAGGTGTTGCCGGTGGCCAGCGCCACCGGGAACATCCACGCCGGCACCATGACGGGGAAGTTGAACGGGGTGATGCCCGCCACCACGCCCAGCGGCTGGCGCATGGTCCAGTTGTCGATGCCGGTGGCCACCTGCTCGGTGTAGTCACCCTTGAGCAGTTGCGGGACGCCGCAGGCGAACTCGATGATCTCGATGCCGCGTTCGACCTCGCCCACGGCATCCGACAGCACCTTGCCGTGCTCCAGCGTGATGGCGCGCGCGAGTTCGCGCTTGTGCTGCTCGACCAGCGCCAGCAGCCGGTTCATCAGGCGCGCGCGCCGCAGCGGCGCCATGCCCGCCCAGGCCGGGAAGGCGTCGCGCGCGGCCGCCACCGCGGCGTCCACGTCGGCCGCGCTCGACAGCACCACCTCGCCGCGGATCTCCCCGGTGGCCGGGTTGGTGATCGGCTGCCGGCGCGGGCTGCTCGCCGCGGCCACCTGCCCGGCGATGAAATTGGCCACGACCGGCAGTTGCCCGGCGGCGGCAGAGGCGCCGGTGACTCCGGGCTCGCGTACGTTGTTCATGGGAAAAGGCTCCTGTGCACGATGGTTCTGGTTCGACTGAGCCAAGCCTAGTGCCCGCGCGCGGCGAATTCCAATCGAAAGCCGTCGGCGCATTATTTGCGCGGCAAATAATGCGGGCCTGCATGCGCGCCATGCGCTTGACCTAAGCACAAAGCTAAATCCATTACACGAGACAGGTTTTTTAACCCCTGTCTACCATCCGGGTTTCCCCGAATTTCCGCCCCTGCCCGCCCCCGCGCAATCCCACCCACCATGGCCAGCTCCGACGACGGAATCCACAGCTACGAACACCCTGCCGCCGGCTGGGGTGCCCTCAAACAGGTGGCGGTGACCCTCTACAGGGAGCGCGTCGAGCCGCCCAAGCTGAAGATGCTGCTGGCGCAGAACCAGCCGGAAGGTTTCGACTGCCCGGGCTGCGCGTGGCCCGACCGCAACCATGCCTCGACCTTCCAGTTCTGCGAGAACGGGGTGAAGGCGGTGGCCGCGGAGGCGACGTCGCGACGCGTCGACGCCGCGTTTTTCGCGCGCCACACGGTGCGCGAACTGCTGCGCCAGTCCGACTACGAACTCGAGCAGCACGGGCGCCTCACCGAGCCCATGGTGTACGACGCGGACAGCGACCGCTACGTGCCGATCGCGTGGGACGACGCCTTCGCCCTCATCGCCAGCGAGCTGCGCGCGCTGCCCGACCCCGACCAGGCCAGCTTCTACACCTCCGGCCGCACCAGCAACGAAGCCGCCTACCTGCTGCAGTTGTTCGTGCGCGCGTACGGCACGAACAATTTCCCGGACTGCTCCAACATGTGCCACGAGGCGACCAGCCGCGGCCTGCCGGGCACCGTCGGCGTGGGCAAGGCGACGGTCACGCTGGACGATTTCGAACAGGCCGACACGCTGCTGCTGTTCGGGCAGAACCCCGGCACCAACCACCCGCGCATGCTCGGCGAACTGCGCGAGTGCGCGCGCCGCGGCGCCACCATCGTGTCCATCAACCCGCTGCGCGAGCGCGGCCTGGAACGCTTCACCGACCCGCAAAGCCCGCGCGAGATGCTCACCGGCGGCAGCACCCCGATCAGCTCGGTGTTCGTGCAGCCGCGCGTCGGCGGGGACCTGGCCCTGCTGAAGGGCCTCGCCAAGCGCGTGCTCGAACTCGACGACGCGGCCGTCGCGGCGGGCGCGGCGCGCGTGCTCGACGTCGAGTTCATCGCCCAGCACTGCAGCGGCTTCGACGCCTTCGCGGCCGACCTGCGTGCGCAGTCGTGGAGCCAGCTGGTGGAGGAGTCGGGCGTGGAGATGGAACAGCTGCACGCGCTGGCCGACATCTACTGCCGCGGCCAGCGCGTCATCGCCACCTGGGGCATGGGGCTGACGCAGCACAAGCATGCGCTGGCCAACGTGCAGATGCTGTCGAACCTGCTCATGATGCGCGGCCAGCTCGGCAAGCCGGGCGCCGGGCTGTGCCCGGTGCGCGGGCATTCCAACGTGCAGGGCGACCGCACCATGGGCATCGAGGAGCGCCCCGCCGCGGCCTTTCTCGACCGCCTCGCCGAGGTCTACGGCTTCACGCCGCCGCGCGAGCACGGCCTCGACGTGGTGGCCACCATCGACGCCATGCTGCACGGACGCGTGCAGGTGTTCTTCGGGCTCGGCGGCAATTTCGTGATGGCCGCGCCCGACACCCCGCGCACCATGCAGGCCTTGCGCAACTGCGCCCTCACCGTGCAGATCTCGACCAAGCTCAACCGCAGCCACCTCGTGCACGGACGACGCGCCCTCATCCTGCCCACGCTGGGGCGCACCGAGCGCGACGTGCAGAACGGCGTCGAGCAGGGCGTCACGGTCGAGGACTCGATGTGCCAGGTGCACCTGTCGTTCGGCCGCAACCGCCCCGCCTCCGCGCATCTGCGCTCCGAGGTCGCCATCGTCGCCGGCGTGGCGCAGGCCACGCTGGGCACGCGCCCGGTGGACTGGCTCTGGCTGGCGCAGGACTACGCGCGCATTCGCGACGAAATCGCCCGTGTCGTCGACGGCTTCGAGGATTTCAACCAGCGCGTGGCGGCTCCCGGAGGCTTTCACCTGCACATCGCGTCGCGCCAGCGGCAGTGGCTCACGGCCAGCGGCAAGGCCCAGTTCGTGGTGCACGCGCTGGACACCGACACCCCGCTGCACCGCGCCCGCCGCCGGCATGGCGAGCGCCTGCTGGTGCTCACCACGCTGCGCTCGCACGACCAGTACAACACCACCGTGTACGCGCTCAACGACCGCTACCGCGGCGTGTTCGGACGCCGCGACGTGGTGTTCATCCACCGTGCCGATCGCGAGATGCTGGGCCTGCCCGAGCACGCCCGCGTCGACCTCGCCACGGTCTGGGACGACACGGTGGAGCGCCGCGTCGACGGTTTCACGCTGGTCGACTACGACATTCCGCGCGGCTGCATCGCCGCCTACTACCCCGAGACCAACCCGCTGGTGCCGCTGGAAAGCGCCGCCGACGGCTGCGGCACGCCGGCTTCGAAATCGGTGCCGGTGCTGCTGCAGGCGAGCGCGCAGGATCCGGCCGCGCACGCAGCCTGAGGCGCCGGCGCGCGCAGCCGCCGCCTCGGGCCGCGCGATGCGCGGGCCGCGCGGCGGCGACGCGCCGGGCGCTGCGCGCGCGCAAGGCGTTCGCCGTCGCCTTCGCCGGGATCGCGCGCACGGCGCACAAT
>JAKAZQ010000040.1 GCA_021815805.1 Pseudomonadota bacterium
ATGGCCGCCTGCGTGGCGGTGCCGCACCCGAAGTGGGACGAGCGCCCGCTGCTGGTGGTGGTGAAAAAGCCGGGCGCGCAGGTCGACGCGCGCGAACTGCTCGGCTTCTACGAGGGCAAGGTGGCCAGGTGGTGGATTCCCGACGACGTGCAGTTCGTCGAGGCCATTCCGCTGGGCGCCACCGGCAAGATGCTCAAGACCCGTCTGCGCGAGCAGTTGCTGAAGGAGCGTCGCGTGGGGTGACGTCGCCGGCGCGCAGCAGCGCCTCGAACTCGGCCACCGGCATCGGCCGGCCGAAGCGAAAACCCTGGAAGGCGTCGCAGCCGTGCTGCATGAGGAACTCCCACTGCGCCTCGGTCTCGACGCCCTCGGCGACGACGTTGAGCCCGAGGCCCTTGCCCATGGCGATGATGGTCTGCGCGACCATGGCGTCCTGCGCATCCTGCGGCAGGTCGTCGACGAAGGATTTGTCGATCTTGAGCTGGTCCAGCGGCAGCCGCGTCAGGTAGGACAACGACGAGCTGCCGGTGCCGAAGTCGTCCAGCGAGAACGAGATGCCGCTCGCCTTGAGCGCGCGCATCTTCTCGAACGCGTCGGAGACGTTGTCGAGCACGGTGCTCTCGGTGAGCTCGATCTTGAGCCGGCTCGGGTCGGCGCCGGCACGGCGCAGCGCGCCGAGCACGCAGTCGACGAAGTCGGTCTGTGCGAACTGGCGCGCGCTGGCATTCATGGCCAGCACGAGGTGCCGCGTGCATGGCGCGTCGGCCCACGCCGCGATGCGCGCGCAGGCGGCATCCAGCACCCATTGGCCGAGGGGCACGATGATGCCGGTCTCCTCCGCCAGTTCCATGAACGCGCCGGGCGACAGCAGGCCGCGCGTCGGGTGGTGCCAGCGCAGCAGCGCCTCGGCTCCGATGGCGCGCCCGTCGCGATCCAGCTGGGGCTGGAAATACAGCACGAACTGCTGCCTGGCGATGGCCACGCGCAGCTCGGATTCGAGCGCCGTGCGCGCGGCCAGCTCGACCTCCATGCCCTGCTCGAAGAACCGCAGTGCGTTGCGCCCGTCCTGCTTGGCCCGGTACATCGCCAGGTCGGCGTGCATGAGAATGTCGCGGGCTGAATCGGCGCCTCCGCGGAACAGCGTCGCGCCGATGCTCACGCTGCTGTAAAAGGGCTGGTCGCCGATGTCGTAGGCCTCGGCCATGCCCAGGCGCAGCTTTTCCGCGACCACCGACGCATGCGCCGCCGCGGCCGGCGCGTCGCCGCCGAGATCCTCGAGCACGACGACGAACTCGTCGCCGCCGAAGCGCGCCACGGTGTCGGTTTCGCGCACCGCCAGCAGCATGCGCTGGGCCACGCGCACCAGCAACTGGTCGCCGGCGTGGTGACCGATGGTGTCGTTGACCCGCTTGAAGTTGTCCAGGTCCACGAACAACAGCGCGCAATACTCCTGGTTTCGCGCGCTGCGCGACAAGGCATGCTCCAGGCGATCGTAGAGCAGGGTGCGATTCGGAAGATCGGTGAGCGCATCGAAATAGGCCAGGCGCTCGGCTCTCGATTCCGCCTCGCGCTGGCGCGTCACGTCCGAGAACGAACCCACGTAGTGGGTGACCGTGCCCTGCGCATCGGTCACCGCGGAGATCGCCAGGCGCTCGGTGAACAGGCTGCCGTCCTTGCGCTGGTTGACCAGCTCGCCCTGCCAGGAGCCGTTGCGGGTGACCGAAGCCCACATTTGCGTGTAGTACTCCGCGTCCTGGCTGCCCGAATGCAGGAAGGCGGGCGTGCGGCCGATGGCATCCGCCTCGTCGTACCCGGTGATGCGGGTGAAAGCGCGATTGACACGCTGGATCACCCCGGCGGCGTCGGTCACGATGATGCCGTCCTGCGACTCGAACGCGGCAGCCGCGATGCGCAGGTCCTGCTCCGCCCTGCTGCGCTCGCTGACGTCCATGCCGATGCCCAGCACCGCCGGCCTGCCGTGATAGAGAAAAGCGCCGCCGTACACCTCCATGGCCATCGGCGAGCCGTCCTTGCGCAGCGCCGTGAACTGGAAATGCGCGCTCGCCACCTCGCCGCTGATGCGCCGCGCGATCTGCTCGCGCACCAGGTCGCGATCCGCCGGGCTGACCAGATCGTCGACCGGCATGCGCTCGCTGATTTCCGCCGTGGAGGTGAAGCCGAACATCCTGGCGAACCCCGGGTTCACGTAGCGCAAGCGGCCGTCCTGGATGATGTAGATGGCCACCAGCGACTGCTCTACCAGCGCGCGGAAGCGCTCCTCGCTTTCGCGCAGGGTCTGCTGCGCCCGCACGCGCTCGGTCACGTCCTGGATCGTGCCGCGCATGCTGCGCGGCCGGCCCCGCGTGTCGAACACCAGGCGCCCGCGCCCGTGCACCCAGCGCAGCGCGCCGTCGGCAGGGCGCACGATGCGATACTCGCGATCGAACATGTTGCCGTCGCCGAGCACCTCGTGCTCGAAGTAGCGCGCCATCGCGTCGCGATCCTCGGGCGCGATCAGCGCAATCCAGGACGCCACCGTGTGCTCGTCGCCGGGCGCGATGCCGAGCAGGCGATCGAGCACCGCGGAACTGCTCCACACGCCGCGGCGGATGTCCAGCTCATAACTGCCGATGCCGGCGATCTCCTGCGACTCGCGCAACGCCTCCAGCGCCTGCGCGATGTCGCGGCGCGCCGCCTCGCGTTCGGTGATGTCGCGCGACGAGTTGAACAGCAGGCGCGTTCCCTGGATGTCCAGCGGCTTGCCGGAAATCTCCACCGCGAACACGCTGCCGTCCTTGCGCCTGTGCAGGGTCTGGAACTGGCTGCGCGTGGGCGTATCCATCTGCTCGGCGATCTTGACCTGCAATTCCGGCGCCGACATGGCCACGTCCCAGAACGATGCGTGCTTGCCCAGCAACTCCTCGCGCGGGTAGCCGAGCATGGCGCAGAACTCGTCGCTGACCAGCACCAGGCGGCCCTCGGCATCGAGCACATGCAAGCCGTCGCTGGCGTTTCGCAACAGGCCCTGCGCCTGCCAGCTCACGCGATCCGAGCGCCGCATCTCGCGCAGCAGGCGCCACGCGCCGACACCGCTGACGCAGAGGAACGCGCCCAGGAAGCCGATCCCCCAGTCGCGCTGGCGCCGCCACGGGCGCAGGAAATCGGCCTGCGCGCGTCCGACCACCAGGCTGAACGGCAGCGCCGACAGGCGCCGATAGGTGTCGACGCGCGGAATGCCGTCGCCGGTGTGGGCGGCGAAGAACGTGACCGTGCTGCGTCCCGAGGCGATGGCCTCGTGCAGTTGCGGCGAGAAGTGCCGCTTGCCCAGTCGCTCGTTCGGGTTGGTCGACGGCGGCATGCGCGTGATCAGCGCATTGCTGGCGTCGCGCAGCAACGCCAGCCCGCTGCGGCCGACGACCGCCTGCTGCAGCAGGCGCGTCAGGTGGCTGACCGGCAGCGCGACCTCGACGACTCCCGCGAAATGTCCCTGGGCGTCGTCGTAGCGGCGCACGAAGGCGATGACCGGCTGGTGCGAAAAGGCCCCGATGATCGGATTGGTCACCCACAGGCCGCGCCGCGCGCCGTCGCGCAGCCCCTGGAAAAACGGCCGCGCTGCCCAGTCGACGCGGGTCGTCGGGCCGACGTCCGTGCCGAGGATCACCCGCCCGGCGGCGTCGCTGGCGCGCAGCGCGCTTCCCGGAGCCAGGCGCGCACCCAGGCGCGCGAAAAAGCCCGGCAGCGCGCCGTCCTGTGCGACACCGCCGGCGCGCGCCGCGCCCTGCAGTTCGTCGACCGCGACCTGCAGCGTCAGGTCGATGCGACGCACCTCGCTGTCGATGCTCTGCTGCAGCACGCGGGCCAGGGCCTGCGTCGACGTGGCGGCGCGCGCCTCGTAGCCGGCACGGCTGTCGACCAGGAAATAGCCCGTGGCCAGCAGCGCCAGCAGATCGACCGCGACGACACCTGCGACCAGCAGCGCCGCCGCGCGATTCGACTTGAGAAAACGGAAAAAACGCGTTGCGCCCATTTCGACTTGCGCCAATCGCGCAATTTTGTACCCCAGCGCGAGTCTAGGGCAAGGCGCGCGGACACGCGGCGTGGATGCGCGACGATGCGCGCCGCGCCATGTCGGCGCTTCAGAACGAGCGCGGCAGGCCGAGCACGTGCTCGGCGATGTAGGACAGGATCAGGTTGGTCGAGATCGGCGCGACCTGGTACAGGCGGGTCTCGCGGAACTTGCGCTCGACGTCGTATTCGTCGGCGAAGCCGAAGCCGCCGTGCACCTGCAGGCACGCGTTGGCGGCTTCCCAGCTCGCCTTCGCGGCGAGATACTTGGCCATGTTCGCCTGCGCCCCGCAGGCGCGCCCGGCGTCGAACAGCGCGCAGGCCTGCCAGCGCATCAGATCGGCCGCCTGCAACTCGATGTAGCTCTCGGCGATGGGAAACTGCACGCCCTGGTTCTGGCCGATCGGGCGCCCGAATACCACGCGCTGCGCGGCGTAGCGGGTGGCGCGATCGACAAACCAGTGTGCGTCGCCGATGCACTCCGCGGCGATCAGCGTGCGCTCGGCATTCAGCCCGTCCAGGATGTACCGAAAGCCCTCTCCTTCGCGCCCGATCCGGTGCTCCTCGGGGATTTCCAGATTCTCGAAGAACAACTCGCTGGTCTCGTGGTCGACCATGTTGGGGATCGGCCGCACCGTCATCCCGGACTTTTCCGCTTCGCGCAGGTCCACGAGGAACAGCGACATGCCGTCGGACTTGCGCTTCACCTCGGACAGCGGCGCGGTGCGCGCCAGCAGGATCATCCAGTCGGAGTGGCGCACGCGCGAAATCCAGACCTTCTGGCCGTTCACCACGTAGCGCTCGCCGCGCCGGACCGCGGTGGTGCGGATGTTCGTGGTGTCGCTGCCGGTGCTCGGCTCCGTCACCCCCATCGACTGCAGGCGCCACTCCCCGCTGGCGATCCGCGGCAGGAAATCGGCCTTCTGCCGCTCGGAGCCATGGCGCAGCAGCGTGCCCATGTTGTACATCTGGCCATGGCAGGCGCCCGCGTTCGCGCCGCTGCGGTTGATCTCCTCCATGATCACGGAGGCCTCCGCGAGGCCCAGGCCGGAGCCTCCGTACTGCTGCGGGATCATCGCCGCCAGCCAGCCGTCACGGGTCAGCGCGTCGACCCATTGCGTCGGATAGGCGCGCTCGGCGGCGACCTTGCGGTGGTATTCGGCGGGAAAACGCGCGCACAGGGCGCGCACGCCGTCGCGAATGTCCTGGTAGCTGTGGTCCGTGGTCATGTCGTGATTGTGGAGCAGCCCGCGTGCGGGCGCAGCCCGCTACGGCGTAGCATCGCGGCATCATGTCCGCGCCCTGCATCATCGATCCCGCAGAGGTGGAGTTCAAGGCCGTCCGCGCCCAGGGGCCCGGCGGGCAGAACGTCAACAAGTTGTCCAGCGCCGTGCAACTGCGCTTCGACGTGCCGGCTTCGTCGCTTGCACCGGACGTCAAGCATCGGCTGCTGGCGCTGCGCGATCGGCGCATCACCGACGAGGGCGTGGTGGTGCTGAAGTCGCAATCCCACCGCAGCCAGGAGGCGAACCGGGCCGACGCCATGCGGCGCCTGCAGCAGCTGGTGGATTCGGTGAGCAGCCCGCCGAGGCCGCGGCGCCCCACCCGACCCAGCCACGGCTCCAGGCTGCGCAGGCTGAAGGCCAAGGCCGAACGCGCGCAGGTCAAGGCCGGACGCGCCAGGGTCGATGGCCTGCCGCACTGAGCGCGACCGCCGGGCTTGCGCATGGCCGGGCTGCACGCCGCGCGCAGGCGTCTTATCGCCACGTCGATGACGTTGGCGTCGCTGTCGAAGTTCATGTCCCAGACCGGCGAGGCGATCAGCAAACGCGGCAGCACCTCGCCCTGGCGCCGGACCAGCAGCTCGAGCAGGGCGAACTCCTTGGCGCAGAGCTCGATGCGCGTGCCGCCGCGGCTGGCCCTGCGCCGCGGCACGTTCGTGCCGGCCTGCTTGCAGCGGCATGACCGCAAGGTGACCGCAAGGTGACCGCAGGGTGATGCGAGGGTCATCCCCCGGACAGGCTGCACGGCCTGAGGTGGCCATCAGGATGCGGCTGGCGACACGCTTGCCGGATGCGCAGGCGGCACACACTTGCTGCACGTCAAATCCGGCAATGCGGCAATTCGCTACCGTTGGACAGGAATCCACCCCAAGGAGTATTCGATGATGTGCTACGAGCCATCCGGCGTCCGGGGCTCGGCCGTGATGGGCGGCCTCGGCTGGATGTTCATGCCGTGACTGGCATGGGCCGTGCCGGCCCTGCTCGCGGCGCCGCTGCGCCGACCTGCCGTCCCGCCGCGGGATCTTTTCTGATCGCAAGGAGCGAATCATGCGTACGTGGAACAAACGTCTGGTGCTGGGCCTGGCCGCGGCACCCCTGGTGATGATGGCGGCCTCGGCGCCGCCGGCGCAGGCCGCCGCCGCGTCCAGCGCACCCGCCGCGGCGGCCGGCCCGTCGCCGGACGCCGGCGCGGGGTATGGCGGCGGCATGGGCCCCGGCATGATGGGCGGCGGCGGGCCCGGATTTGCCGGCCGCGCCTGGCAGCGCGGAGCGCCGGGCGCCGCCGCGCCGGGATGGCAGCGCGGTGGATACGCCGGATACGGCCCGGGCATGATGCGCGGCTACGGCTACGACCCGGGCATGATGGGCGGCTACGGCATGGGCCCCTGGATGATGGGCGGCTACGGTGGCCATGCCGGCTATGGTGGCCACGGACGTTGCGGCGCGGGCGCCTGGGGCGTGCAACCGCAGCTCACGCAAGCCCAGCGCACCCGCATCGAGGGCATCGAGAAAGCCATGTTCCGCAAGCAATGGGCGCTGATGGAATCCATGCACCGACTCATGTTCGGCGCCTGGAAGCCGGCAGCCGGCGACCGGCCCGATGTCGACGCCATCATGAAGCGTGCCACCGCCATGTCGAACCTGCGCCTGCAGATGCTGCGCAATCGCCTCGAGGCGAGCAGCGCGATCGAGGCCGTGCTGACGCCGCAGCAACGGCGCAGCCTGGACGCCGCGCCCTGAGTCGCGTGGCGCGGGGCCCGGCGCCCGCGGCGTCGCCGCTCGCGATGCCGCGGACAGGCCGGGCTCAGGCGCCGGGGCCGATGCGACCGACCTCCGGCCGCCCCTGCGGGTAGCTGCGCACGAACTTGCCGGCCAGCAGCGTGGGGTAGCGCTCCACCGACACGAAACGCTTGACCCCGGCGCGCAGCTTCAGCGCGCCGCGCACCGCCGCGCGCAGCCAGCCCGGCGGCTGCGCGAAGCCGGCCGCCGTGCGCAGGCGCGGGCGCACCAGGCAGGTGGCCACCGGCAGCACCAGCGGGCGCAGCGGCCGGGGCAGCCAGCCCTCCATCACGGCCACCGTGGCGCGGGCCACCCGCGCGCTCGGCTCGTTGGGCACCATCTCGCGCTGCTCGTAGGTCTCGACAAAGGCGTCGAACGCCTCGCGGGTGGCCGGAATGTCGCTCAATCCCATGCGCTGGCCGATGCCCACCCAGTAGTGGAACCACGCCTGCCGCTCGTGCGGCGTGAAGGCGCGCCAGCCGAACTCGTCCATCCAGCGGATCGGAAAGTCGATGAAGGTCCACAGCACGAACAGGAAGTCGTCGTTGGGAATGCGAAAGCGCCCGTGGATGCTGTTCATGCGCGCCAGCGCCTCGGCACCCTCGCCGTGCTCCCAGCCCTGCTCCATGAACAGTTCGATGAGCATGCTGGTGTCGTCGTAGCGCTTCTGGCCATGGCGCTGGAACTGGCCGGTGCGGTCGAGCAGGCTCGCCACGCTGGCGCTGCCGTAGGTATGGAACAACGCGACTTCCAGCGCGCGCGTCGTGTCGAAGGGAAATTCGTAGCACGACAGCAGGTGCACGATGCGCTGGCAGTCGGCCTGCGCGTCCAGGCTCGCGATCTCGTCGCGCACGCGGCGGTTGTGCAGAAAGCCGAGCGGGCGGCGGTAGGTGGGTTCGTTCATGCTCGTCCTCGTCGGTGGGGATTGCGTGGCGGGCGCGGCGTCAGGCGGCCTCGGCGATCTGCGCCAGCAGGTCCGCCAAGGCCTGCGGACGGTTGCTGGACAGCATGTGGTTGCTGTCGATCTCCACATAGCGCCAGGCGGGCGACTGCCTGGCGCGCTGCGCCGCGCGCCGGAACGCCGCTTCGCCGGGATCCTGCGGCGGCGAACGCGTCGCCTTGACGTAGGTGCGCGTGAAGGCGAACGACTCCAGCGGCTGCGCCAGATGCACCGCCTCGGTGAAGCATGCGCCCGGCTGCGGGGTCCGGCGCAGGCCCATCCAGCGCGCCTCCTCGGGGCTGTCGTATTCGCGCAGCGGGCCTTGCAGCAGCCAATCCTCGCCGAGCCGGATCTTCTGGCGCGCGTCGCCGCGAACCAGGCCGGCCACGCAATCCCCGTCGTCCGGCACGAAGGCGTCCAGGAACACCAGGTGGCGCACGCGCTCGGCGACATGCTCCAGGGCTCCCGTGACCACCATGCCGCCGTAGGAAAAGCCCACCAGGGTGATCTGCTCGAGATCCTCGTACAGGATGTGGTGCACCACATCGCGAACGTGCGTGCTCAGGTTCACCAGCGGGCTGGCGAGGTGCACGCGCTCGCCGATGCCGGTCAGACAGGGGGTGGACACCTCGTGGCCGGCCTGCCGCAGCAGCCTGCGCACATGCCGGAAACCGTGCGCGCCACCCCACGCGCCATGCACGAGCACCAAGGTCGCCATGGGATCGCTGCTTCGCGCGTCAGTCGGACAGCAGCCAGTCCCGCGCCAGCGCCGATTCGGCGAGCGCGAACAGCTTGGCCGGAACCGGCAGCGCGAACAGCAACAGGCGCAGCGTGCCGGCGATCCAGGCGTTGTCGGTGACCACCGCGACGCGTTCCCAGGCGTGCAGGTGGGACCACCCGAGACGCATGTCGTCCCACGTCGCGCCCGGCGTGAATCCGTGGAAATACGCTCCGATCCGGTACGGCACGCGCAGCTTGCCGTGCCGCGCGATCGCGGCCTCGACCGCCGGCGTGAGCACCGTGGCGTAGTCGTCGGCGCCGACCCAGCCCGACGCACGCACGCCGAGCACCCGATCGGGAAGATTCGCGATGATCTCCAGCATGGCGCCTCCTGGTGCTGGCCAAGGACGCGGGTCGAGGGGCCGACCCTGTACCCGCGCTGCCGATGCTACCCCAGGCGAGCCGCGCGCGGCGCCCGGGCCCGGCTCACGCGCCGAGCAGATAGACGCCGAACAGGCGCTGCGCATCGGTCCAGCTGGCGCGCACCCGCCAGCCGGCGGTTTCGGCCAATGCGGCCATGCGCTGGTCGCTGTACTTGTACGAATTCTCGGTATGGATCGACTCGCCGGCCTCGAAGTCGATGCGTCTACCGCACACCCGGACCGACTGCGCGCCGCGGCTGCGAAGGTGCATCTCCATGCGGCCCTCGGAGGCATTCCACAGCGCCACGTGGTCGAACGCCGCCGGGTCGAAGTCACCGGCCATTTCCCGGTTGATGCGCACCAGCATGTTGCGGTTGAACGCCGCCGTGACCCCGCGCGCATCGTCGTACGCGGCCACCAGCCGGGCCGCATCCTTCTGCAGGTCCACCCCCAGCACCGCGACCTCGGCCATCGCACGCCAGCGCCGCAGCAGCGCGCTGGCCTGCTGCGGATCGAAATTCCCCAGGGTCGAGCCCGGAAAGAACAGCACAGGCCGCCCCGATGCGGCGTCGGGAATGGTGAACGAGGCGCTGAAGTCGTCGCGCAGCGCATGCACCGCCAGCCCGGGGAACTGCCGGCGCACGCGGTGCTCGGCGGCGGCCAGCGCGCTGGCCGAGATCTCCACCGGCACGAACCCCGCGGGCTGGCGCAGGTGGCGCAGCAGCAGGCAGGCCTTTTCGCCGGAGCCGCAGCCCGGCTCGACCAGCAGCGCGCCGGCGCCGACATGCCGCGCGATGTCGGCGCCCTGCTGCTGCAGGATCTGCGCCTCGGCGCGCGTCAGGTAGTACTCGGGAAGCTCGCAGATCTGCTCGAACAGCGCCGACCCCGCCGCGTCGTAGAAGTAGGCGGCGGGCAGGCGCTTGGGCGAATCGAGCAGGCCTTCGAGCACGGTCCTGCGCAGATCCTCGTCGGCGTCCAGCGTGGCGCTCATGCGATGTCCCTTGCGAGTCTCATCCCCATGAACTGCCAGCGCTGATGGGGATAGAAGAAATTGCGATACGTGGGGCGCAGATGTCCCTGCGGCGTTGCGCAGGATCCGCCGCGCAGCACCATTTGTCCGGACATGAACTTGCCGTTGTATTCACCCAGGGTGTCGGCCAGCGGCCGATAGCCCGGGTAGGCCAGGAAGGCACTGCCGCTCCACTCCCAGACGTCGCCGTACCACTGCGCGCCTTCGCCCGCGGCGGCCGGCCGCAGCAGTCCGCTCGACAACAGGTTGCCGTCGAGCGGCTGCTCGCGCGCGGCGGCCTCCCATTCGGCTTCCGTGGGCAGGCGGCAGCCGGCCCAGCGCGCGAAGGCATCGGCTTCGTAGTAACTGATGTGGCACACCGGCGCCGCCGCGTCGATCGGCTGCTCGCCGCCGAGCGTGAACTGGCTCTGCATGTCCTCGCTCCAGTACAGCGGCGCCCGCCACTGCTCGCGCTGCGCCGCGGCCCAGCCGTCGGACAGCCACAGCAGGGGGTTGCGGTAGCCCCCGTCGCGCACGAATTCGGCGAATTCCGCGTTGCACACCGGCCGGTCGGCGATCGCGTGGGCCGGCAGCCACACGGTGTGGCGCGGCGCCTCGTGGTCGAAATGAAAGCCGTCGCCGTGGTGGCCCAGGGTGTCGGGCCCGGCGCCCCGCTCGATCCAGCCGAGCGGGCGCACGCCACGCCGCGGCAGCTCGGGCAGGCGACGCCACGCCGGCTGCAGCGGATTGTGGGAGAACAGGTGCAGCAGGTCGGTGAGCATCAGTTCCTGGTGCTGCTGCTCGTGCTGGATGCCCAGCTCGACGATGCCGCGCAGCCTGGCGCCGTGCGCTCCCGCGTCATCGCCGTGCGCGCCCGCGTCATCCAGCAGGCGCCGCATCTGCGCGTCGACATGGGCGCGGTAGGCGAGCACCTCGCCGAGCGCAGGCCGCGTCAGCAGCCCGCGCGCGGCGCGCAGGTAGCGCGGCCCCGCGCCGACGTAGTACGAATTGAACAACTCGGCGAAACCGGGGTGGAAGACCGGGTAGTCGCGCAGATGGGCGCGCAGCAGGAAGGTCTCGAAAAACCATGTGGTGTGCGCAAGGTGCCACTTCAGAGGGCTCGCATCGGGCATGCTTTGCGCAACCAGATCCTCGGGCTCGAGGCCCTGGCAAAGCTCCACGCTGAGCGCTCTCGTGGCAGCCAGGCGCGCGATCGGATCGTCAGCCATGGGCCATGCCGGTTGGGAGCAGCGTCGGGCGACAAGCCCGCACGGATTCCTGCGGATCGCCGCAAGTCCTGTCAGATCCTACCCGACACGCCGAAGCGACCGCAGGTTGCTCGCCAGAGCGCGCGCACGCGCGCAGCCGCCGGCGGCGTGCCGCGCCACGCGCGCGGCGCGCCTCAGGACACCGTGTCGGCGCAATCCGCGGCGCCTGCCGGATCGTGCCGGGCGGCGTCGGAAGCGGCCGCGCCGGGGCCTGCCGCGCCTGCGGCCGGGGCGCCGCCGAACTCCGCGCGGAGCGACGCGCCGTGCGCGTCGAGCACGGGCGCCGCCGCAAACTCGGCGCGCTCCCACTCGGTTCGCCATGGCGGCGCCGGGATGTCCACCGCGTGCCCCGCGACCGGCATGCGCAGCGTGCGCAATTGCGGGTGCTCGATCAGGTCGTGCACCGAGTGGACATTGCCGTAGGCCGTCTGCGCCGCGCGCAGTCGATCGAGCATCTGCGCATGGGTGCATGCCGCGAACACCTCGGCGACGCGCCCGTCGACCCACTCCCGGTTCGCGCAGCGCGCCGCGTTGTCGGCGCAGCGCGGGTCGTCGAGCATCCCCGGGTCGCGCAGCACCTCGCGGCAGAACATCGCCCATTCGCGCTCGTTCTGGATCGAGATCACCACGGCGCGGCCGTCGGCGCAGGTGAAGGCCCCGTAGGGGGTGATGGTCGGATGCTTCAGGCCGACGCGCTCGGGCGCCTTGCCGCCGTAGCGCGTCTGCAGATAGGGCACGCTCATCAGTTCGGCCGCGGAGTCGAACAGCGAAACCTTGATGCCCGAGCCGCGCCCCGTGTGCTGGCGCTGCAGCAGGGCCTGCTGCACCCCGACGAGGGCGTTCAGCCCGGCGTTGATGTCGCACAGCGACACCCCGATGCGCCCCCATTCGCCGGGCGCCCCGCTGACCGAGACCAGCCCGCTCTCCGCCTGCACCAGCAGGTCGTAGGCCTTCATCGACATGCGCGGACCGTCCTCGCCGTAGCCACTGATGTCGCAGGTGATCAGGCGCGGGTGACGCGCGCGCAGTTGCTCCGACCCGAGGCCCAGGCGCTGCGCCGCGCCAGGGGCCAGGTTCTGCACGAACACGTCGGCGCGCTCCAGCATGCGCTCGAGCAGCGCGCGGTCCTGCGCGCGCTTGACGTCGAGCACGATCGACTCCTTGCCGCGGTTGATCCACACGAAGTACGAGGACTCGCCGTGCACGGCGCGGTCGTAGCCGCGCGCGAAATCGCCGTCGTCGCGCTCGATCTTGATCACGCGCGCGCCGGCGTCGGCGAGCCGGCTGGTGCAGTACGGCGCCGCGACGGCCTGCTCCAGCGCGATCACGAGCACGCCGGCCAGCGGCCCCTGCCCCGACGATGCGGCGCCTGCCGCAGCTTCGTCCTTCATGTGCTGTCTCCTGGTCCCGGGTTGACGCGATCCGATTGTCGCAAGCCCGCCGCGGCCCGCGCCATGGCCCATGCGGGCATCCGGCATGGCGCGGGGGGGTGCGCCGGGTGCGGCCGGGCCGGGCCCGGCGTCAATCCGGGCGCTGGCGCAGCAGCGCCTCGGCGCGCAGCAGCACGGGATGGTCGACCATCCTGCCGTCCACCGCGACCGCGGCGCCGCCGGCGTCGGCCATCGCCGCGACCACGCGGCGCGCCCAGTCGAGTTCGGCCTCGCTCGGCGTGAACCCGGCGTGGACCGCGTCGACCTGCCGCGGATGGATGCACAGCTTGGCGCCGAAGCCCAGGTCGCGCGCGCGCCGCGCATCGCCGGCCACCCGCGCCGCATCGTCGAACGACGTGGTCACGCCGTCGACCGGCGCGGCGATGCGCGCGAGGCGGGACTCCAGCACGAAGCGTGAACGGAAATGCAACAGCGCCTCGTCGTCTCCGCGAATGCCCAGATCGAACTGGAAATCCACGGTGCCGAAGGCCAGGCGCACCACGCCCGGGGCGCGCGCCACCTCGCGCAGGCGATCGAAGCCCTCGGCGGTCTCGACCAGCGCGATGATGTCCTTGTGTGGCAGCGCGCGGCGCAGGCGCGCGAGGCCGTCGTGCTCGCCGGCCTTGGGCAGCATGACCGCCGCCACCGCGGGCGCCGCGCAGAGCCCGAGGTCGGCCTCGAAACCGGCGCTGCCGGCGGCGTTCACGCGCACGATCACGCGGGCGCCGGCGGGCGCCGCGGCGAGCCAGCCGGACAGCGCGGCGCGCGCGGCGTCCCTGGCCTGCGGCGCCACCGCGTCCTCCAGATCGACGATCACCGCGTCGGCGCCGCAGGCCAGCGCCTTGGCGATGCGTTGCGGCCGATCCGCCGGCACGAACAGGTAGGAGCGGGGACAGGGGGTCATGTCGGGTTTCCCGGATCAGGTCGGTCACGCCGCCGCGGGCGCGCCGCCCCCCGGCAGTTCCAGCTCCGCGGGGGACGGCCCATTGTGCACGCGGCGGGCATCGGCGCCGCGCCGACACGGCGTGGCCGCAGGCACGCCGCCGGGTGTCGCAACCTGCGCCATTGACGCCGCGAATCGCCTGCGGATACGCTGGTCGGCACCCGCCACACCGATACAGGAGACAAGGGATGACGACTGCAGTTCACGCGGGGCGCTGCTTTTGCGGACGCGTCCAGTTCCAGGTCCGCGGCGACCCCGTGGCGATGGGCTACTGCCATTGCGACTCGTGCAGGCACTGGTCGGCCGGGCCGGTGAACGCCTTCTCGCTGTGGCAGCCCGATGCGCTGGAGGTGACGCAGGGGGTCGAGGCGATCGGCAGCTACCACAAGACCGCGCACAGCTACCGCAAGTGGTGCAAGGACTGCGGCGGCCATCTCTTCACCGAGCACCCCGGATTCGGCCTGGTCGACGTCTACGCCGCGCTGCTGCCGAGCCTGGAATTCCGCCCTGCGGTGCATGTGCATTACCAGGAAACGGTGCTGCGCATCCACGACGGCCAGCCCAAGATGCGCGACATGCCGGCCGAGATGGGAGGCTCCGGCGTGACCCTGCCGGAGTAGCGCCCGGCAGCCACGGCGTGGTCCGCGTGGCTTGCACCGCGGGCGGCCTGGCGTTCGTGCTCAGGATCCCGGCGATCGCCCCGACGGCATGGGCTGCGGCCGAGGCGGCCCCGGCTCCGGCTGGCCGCGCGCGCTCCAGTAGTCGGCCTTGTCGGCGATCACCCAGCGCACGCCGCCACGCGGGTCGGCGACGTCGCCGGCAAAGCGCGGAATCAGGTGCATGTGCAGGTGCGGCACCGTCTGGCCGGCGGCGCGGCCGTCGTTGATGCCCACGTTGAAACCGTCGGGATGGAACTCCGTGTCGGCGCGTGCCCGGGCCTGGTCCAGCAAGGCCAGCATGGCGGCGCGTTCGTCGTCGCTGATCTCGAAGAACGACCCGACATGGCGCCGCGGGATGACCAGGCTGTGCCCAGGGCTGACCGGGAAGGCGTCGCGGAGCCACACCGCCAGGCCGTTCGCGCCGAGAATGCGCGCGGCGGGCAGGCAGCAGAACGGGCAGGCGACGTCGGCCACGGGCTTCACCGGGCGGGGCGGCGAGACGGCGCCCGCCGATCCGGCGCCTCGCGGCGGGCCGAACCCGACGGCGCGGTCGGGCCTCGTGGGGGTGACAGGGTGGACAGGCCGGACATCGGGCGTGGGCTGGCGCGCCGGCGTGCCGGCAATGGCCCTGGTCGGGCGGGCTTCGAGCATAGCGAATCACGGCGCGCCGCGGAATCTCCGGGCGCCGCACGGGCCTCGCGCGACTGGGGATATTTTTCACAGACATGGCGGAACCGCGGAGATATCCTTGAAGCCATGTCCGGCCTGAAGCTGTTTTCGCACAATGCCGCATCTTGAACCCGACAGCCCATGGGCCCGCCGCCTGCATGCGCAGGTGCGCGGCGACGGCGATCGAACGGTGGTGTTCGGGCACGGCTTCGGCACCGACCAGCGCTGCTGGGATCCGCAGGTGGAGGCGCTCGGCCCGGAATTTCGCATTGTCACCATCGACTTCCCGGGCGCCGCGCCGCGCACCCTGGAGGCCTTCGACGCCGCGCGTCACCAGACGCTGTTCGGCTTCGCCGAGGATCTCGCGTTCCTGATGCACGAACTGGGAGTGACGCACGCCACCTACGTGGGCCACTCGCTGGGAGGCATGATCGGCATCCTGGCGAGCAACGGCACCAGCGGGGTGTTCGACGCCGTGATCACCCTGGGCGCGTCGGCGCGTTTCGTCGACGACCCCGGCACCGGTTACGTGGGCGGCTTTTCCGGGCAGTCTATGGACGAACTGCTGGCCTGTGCCCACGGCGACTACGCAGCCTGGGCCAACGGCTTCGCGCCGCTGATGGTCGGCGCCGGCAACCCGCACCTGACGGCCCGCGAGTTCACGCAGCAACTGCTCAAGTTACGCCCGGATGTCGCGCATTGCGTGCTGAAGGCGGCCCTGCAGTCGGACCACCGCGCCGACGTCGACGCCTTCGACGCACGCCTGGCGGTGATCCAGACGCGCGACGACCCGGCGGTGCCGCAGGCCGCGGCGCAATGGCTCGCCCGGCACGGCGGCGCCAGCGACATCATCGAGCTGGATGCGACCGGCCATCTGCCGCACCTGACCGCGCCCGACCTGGTCACTTCGACGCTGCGCGAGGCCTTGAGGCAACTCGGGTGACGAGTCTCGCGCTGCCGGCCCACGCGCATGTGCTGCGCGCGCAACTGCGCGCGGATGCCGTCGCCTTCTGGCGCGTCGATGGCGCGGGCGTGGCGCACCCGATGGTGTGCTCGCCGCAGCCATGGCTCAGCCATTCCTTCATGCCGCCGCAGCCGCCGGCGGCGATGCGGATCCACCGCGACGCCGCCGCCATCGCCGGGCAATTGCCGTTCGCGCTGCGCGCGCAGCCGATCGGCGCGCTGGCCGTCGGCCGGATGGCGCTTCCGGCCGGCGAGCAGGTCGGCGTGTACGTGGCATGGCGCGACGCGGCGCAGGTGCCGGCCGAGCTGCATGACGACGACGCGACCCTGCACAGGCTGCTCGAGCCTTTCGTGCTGCACCCGAGCATCGACGTGGAGCTGGCGTTGTCGCTGCGCGTGCGCGACATCGCCGATTCGCTGCCGCACGGCGTGGTGCTCATCAGCGACGAAGTGCATCAGGCGTTCGTCAACCCGCTCGCCGCGGCGCTGCTGGGCATCGCCGGCGGCGTGGTGTCCACGAGCACGCTGGCGCTGGCGCTGTCGGGGCTGGTGCAGCGCTGCAGCCAGCGCGAGCAGATCCACGAACGAATTCGCCGCATTCTCGCCGGCGACGGCCCCAGGCAGGCGCATACCGCGGTGTGGCGCTTCGCGGCGGCGCCGATGGCGCTGCGGGTGAGCTTCTCGCCGGTGCGTTCCGCGGATCGCCGGGGCTGGGTCTGGCTGTTCGAGGACGTGTCGAGCGAGGTCGCGCTGCACGATCGCGTCGAGCGCGAGGAGCGCAAGTTCCACGCCTTGTACGACAGCCTGAACGATGCCATCGTGCGCTACGACCTGCAGGGCCGGGTGCTCGAGCACAGCACCGCCTACGCCAGGCTGCTCGGCAGCGCGCGCAGCGCCGATGTGCTGTCGCGCCATGTCGCGGAGGGCGCGCGCGGCGCGCTGGCCTGGTCCGATCTGGTCGAGCGCTGCCTGGCCGGGGAGCGCTTCGGCCCCTACGAGGTCGAGTGCGTGCTGCAGGACGGACGACGTCTGCAGCTGGAAGGCTCGGCGATGCTGCAGCTCGAGGCCGATGGCGCGGCGGCCGCGATCTGGGAGGTGCTTCACGACGTGACGCGCAAGCGCCAGGCCGACGCGGAGCTGATTCTCGCCGCCGAGGCCTTCGGCCGGCACCGCGATGGCGTACTGCTGACCGATGCCCGGCGCAACATTCTCACGGCGAATGACGCGTTGAGCCTCATGAGCGGCTACAGCCGGTCCGAGTTGCGCGGGCGCGACGTCGACATCCTGCGCTCGGGCCGGCACCCGCCGAGGTTCTACGCCGACATCGAACGCGAAGTGCGGCGGCAGGGCTGGTGGCAGGGAGGGGTATGGAGCCGAGGCAAGGACGGCGAGCCCTTCTTCAAGTGGCTGACCATCAACGCCGTGCGCGACGAAGCCGGCGCCGTCACCCACTACGTCGTGGCCTTCCGCGACGTCGAGGCGGTGCGCGAGGCGCACAAGCGCATCGAGCAGCTGGCAACGCACGATGCGCTCACCGGGCTGCCGAACCGCACGTCCTTCGAGGAGCAGCTCGATGCGACCATCCGGCGCGTCGGTGCGTCCGCGCCGATCATCGGCGTCCTGCTGGTCGACCTGATCGCCTTCAAGAACGTGAACACGGCGCTGGGCATGCGCGTGGGCGACCAGTTGCTGCGCGCCGTGGCGCAACGCCTGCGACAGCAGGTTCCCGCGCACCAGATCGTGGCGCGCCTCGACGCCGATCGCTTCGCGGTGCTGGCTCCGGTGGCGTCGGCCTCGGACCTCGAGGCCCAAGGCGCCCGGATGCACGAAGCCCTGGCGCGCCCCTATGCACTGGCCGACCACCCGGGGATGGTCGTTCCGGCATCGATGGGGGTATGTGTCTTTCCGGAGGACGGGCGCAGCGCCATGGAATTGATGGTGCGCGCCGAGATCGCCCTGCACCGCGCCAAGCGGCACGAGGTTCCGCAGGTGCAGTACTTAACCAAGGACATCCTGGAGCAGATGCGCGAGCGCTTTCTCATGGAGAACAGCCTGCGCAATGCCCTCGGCGGCGGCGAGTTCCGCCTCGCCTACCAGCCGAAAATCGACGCCAGAAGCGGCCGCGTGCAGGGCTGCGAGGCCCTGCTGCGCTGGTCTCCGGGCGGCCAGCCCTGCGCGCCCTCCACCTTCATCCCGGTGGCCGAGCGCTGCGGCATGATCATCGACATCACGCTGTGGGTGCTGCGCCAGGCATGCCGTGATCTGCAGGACATGGACGCCCGGGGGCTGCGGCTGGAGGCGGTCAGCGTGAACATCTCGGCGCTGCACTTCCAGCAGGACGACATGGTCCCGGTGCTGGCCGGGATCGTGCGCGGCCACGGGCTGGAGCCGCGGCGCATCTGCCTGGAGATCACCGAGGGCGCACTGGTCGACGTGGAGCGCAGCGAGCGCAAGCTCGCCGACCTGAAGCGCCTGGGTTTCACGCTGAGCATCGACGACTTCGGCACCGGGTACTCGTCGCTCGCCTATCTGCGGCGCCTGCCCGTCGACGAACTGAAGATCGATCGCAGCTTCATCGAGACCATCGACCGCGACGACGAAGGCCGCGCGGTGGTCGCCGCCGCCATCGCCATGGGGCACGCGCTGCGCATGAAGGTGGTCGCGGAAGGCGTCGAGACCGACACCCAGTGCGAGGTGCTGCGGCAACAGCAATGCGACCTGCTGCAGGGCTATGCGCTGGGGCGCCCGATGGCCTTGCAGGCGCTGCGGGATTTCCTCGACGACAAGGCGGC
The DNA here is from genome assembly GCA_021815805.1 of Pseudomonadota bacterium. Classification (GTDB taxonomy): domain Bacteria; phylum Pseudomonadota; class Gammaproteobacteria; order Burkholderiales; family Burkholderiaceae_C; genus Thiomonas_A. The sequence goes on from JAKAZQ010000040.1 coordinate 18,943, forward strand.
CGGGCGGGCCTGAGCCCGCCGCTGGCTCGCTACGTGAGCGAGCCCCGGTGGTCGCGCCGCGTGACGCGCCGCTTCACGGCCGCCGGCGGCATGCCGGTGATGCGCAGGAAACTGCGTCGCATGCGCTCGGCGTGGCCGAAGCCGCAATCCAGCGCAACGCGCTGGATCGATGCCGCTCCGCTCTCCAGCGCGGTCCTGGCCGCCTCGACCCGCAGCGCCTCCACGGCGCGCGCCGGCGGCATGCCGACCTCGGCGTGGAACAGGCGGGAGAACTGGCGCGCGCTCAGATGGCTGCGTTGCGCGAGATCGTCGACGCTGAGGCGCTCGCGCAGGTGCCCGCGCACATAGTCGAGCAGGCCACCGAAGCGTTGCACCGGTCGCGCCATGTCCAGCAGCGCCGAGAACTGCGACTGTCCGCCCGGGCGCCGGTGGTACACCACCAGTTGCTGCGCGGTGCTGCGCGCGACGGACTCGCCCAGATCCTGCTCGATCAGCGCCAGCGCCAGATCGATGCCGGCGGAGATGCCGGCCGAGGTCCAGAACTTCCCGTCGCGAAGGAAAATGCGATCCGGCTCCAGGCGCACGGCCGGAAAGCGCCGCGCGAACTCCGGCGTGCGGCGCCAGTGGGTGGTCGCGCGGCGCCCGTCGAGCAGACCGGCGCGCGCCAGCACGTACGCGCCCGAACACACGCTCGCCACCCGGCGCGCCGACTCCGCCATGCGCAGCACGAAGCGACGGGTGGTCGCGCACGCGGCGGCGGCGTCCACGCCCTCGCCACCGGCGATGAGCAGGGTGTCGACGGCACGCAGGCCGCGCGTGGCGGCGGCGGACAGGCTCACGCCGGCGGAACTGGGCACGGCCCCGGGCGCGACGGCGGCGAGTTGCAGCGCGTAGCTGCCCGGACACAGGCGCCCGGCGATCTCGAAGGCGGCGATCGGCCCGGCCGCGTCGAGGATCTGGAACCCCGGAAAGATCAGCAGGATGATGGTGCGCATGGCGTAGAAAGTGGGAATCGTGTCCTTTACGACAGCTGATTCTCGGCGGAACATCAGGCCCTGTCATGTCGAGGAGCCCACCATGTCCGCACCCTTTCGCGTCGTGTTCGCCATCTTCCCCGGGGTCGCACAACTCGACTTCACGGGCCCCTACGAAGTCCTCTGCCGACTGCCCGGCGCGCAGTGCGTCGTGGCCTCGACCGACGGCCAACCCGTCACGGTCGCCGGCGGACTCAGCTTCGGCAACATCGCGCGCCTCGCCGACGTGGAGCATTGCGAACTGCTGTGCGTCCCCGGCGGAGCGGGCATCGTGGAGGCGATGGCCGATGGCGGCTTCCTGGAGCAGCTGCGGCGCCTCGCGGCGTCGGCGCGCTATGTCACGTCCGTCTGCACCGGCTCGTTGCTGCTGGGCGCCGCGGGGCTGCTGGCGGGGCGGCGCGCCGCCTGCCACTGGGCCTGGCGCGACGGCCTGGAAGCCTTCGGCGCGCGTCCCGACCCGGCGCGCGTGGTGCGCGACGGCAATGTCATCACCGGCGGCGGCGTGACGGCAGGCATCGACATGGCATTGACGGTGATGGCCGAAATCGCCGGCGAGGACTGCGCCAAGGCCGTACAGCTCGCCATCGAATACGCTCCGCAACCGCCATTCCGCGCAGGGCGCCCGGAAGATGCCGGCGCGGATCTGGTCGCCAGCGTGGCGGCGCGATTCCAGCGGATGCGTCCGGCACGCGAAGCGGCGATCCGCGCCGCGGCCGAGCGTCTGCGATCCGCGCAGCGAAGCTGAGGCGCGACGTGCGCCGGCCGGGACCGGCGCGGCGCGCCCCGCACCACCGCGTGGTGCACGGCACGCCGACGCCCCGGCCGCCTGGCGTCGTGTGCCGTGCGCCGGGCGGTTACGGCACGAGGCGCGAGTGTGTCTCCGTCTCTGCAGGGGCAACTGGTGCCGGCTGGAGCTTTCGTTGTGCCTTCTCGGCTTTTTTCTGCTTTTTCTGCTGCTCGCGCTGGCGCTTTTCGAACTGATAGTTGGGCTTGGCCATGTCGGTTCCTTTCCGGGGCTCGGGCTGCCACCTTAGCACCACGCGCCGCGGCCCTGCCGATCGGTGCCCGTGTCGCAGGTCCGACCGCGACGGCACGGCGTGGCCCGGCGTCCCGCGACACGAGGTCTCGCGCCGTTGCGAGGCCCGCGCCCGGCGTGCGATGTCCCGCAAGCGCGCGACGCAGATGCCGCGACACAAGCGTGCCCCGCGCCCGCCATGGGCAAGCGGCGGGCGGCGCGCCTGGGCTGCGCTGCGCCGCTCCAGCGCGCGCCGGAAGACCGACGGCAGCAAGCCCGCCGCACGGCCGCCGAGCACGGCCCGAGCCTGGCGTGATCGGCGCGTTGCATCCATTGTTTGGTGGCCCGGAAACCCCTTGCCGACCCCTCGCTGAAGCCGCTGATGCCCAGGTACCCTGCGCTGGGACCTCAGCACGGAGACGCGGGCGATGAAGGCATCGACGAGATTGCTGCTGTCGTGGCAGGATACCTTGGGGGTGTTCGCATACTCGCTGCTCTTCGTCGGCGTCGCACTGCCGACGGTGGGCCTTGTCTGCATGCTCATGCTGCTGCCCTTTCTCGGTGGCGGGTGGCTCGGCGGCATGGCCGCGGATTGGCTGTTTCACGTCAAGCACGCCTACATCGCGGGCGGCTGGCTCGCCGTCTTCCTGCAGGCGTACCTGGTCCTCGCCGTGGTTCGTGTCAGCGCCGTCCACCACAGCCGCGGACGCGACGGGCACGGCGCCGACATCCCGGAAGGCCCGGCAGATGCCGGCGCGTCCTTCCCGGCCGATGGCGAGCCGGCCGATGGCGAGCCGGCCGACGCGATGCGCTGCGCGAAGTGCGGCGCTGAAGTCCGTGATGCGCGCAAGGCGTGTCCCACCTGCGGCGCGCCTGCGGAGATTCCCGCGGGTGTGAAGGGCTGGTCCTGGGGAGCGTTGCTGCTGAACTGGATCTGGTCCCTGTCCAACGGGCCGGTGTGGCTGGGGCTGCTCAGCCTGGTTCCCTATTTCGGCTTCATCATGGCGATCGTGCTCGGTTTCAAGGGTCGCGAATGGGCCTGGCGGGCATGCGAATGGGACAGCGTCGAACAGTTCCAGATCGTGCAGCGGCGCTGGTCGCGCTGGGGCATCGGCCTGTTCGGCGGGATGATCGTGCTGAGCGCACTGGGGGCGGTGGCGATTCCCGCGTACCAGCAGCACCAGCGCGACGCGGCGCTGCATGCGCCGGGCGGGCACTGATTCCCGGACCGGCTGGATCGCTGCCGCCCGGCCTCGGCTTCGACAGCGTGGGCATGCCGCAGCGCCGAGCGCCCCCGCCATGCGGCGCCTGCCTGCCAGCGTTGCGCCACGGCATCGGCAACGGCTGCGCGGCGATCCGTGCGTGAAGCCGAAGTCGGCGACGCTCGCGTGCGGCCAGCGGCGCGCCTGGAACGCTTGGTTCCTCGGGCGGCGCAAGGCGCCCTGGCAGGCGCCGTTGTGCGTCGAGCGCGCAGGGCCTCACATCGAGGGCGCGGGCCTCGCGCCCTCGATTGCGCAACATCGGCCGGGCCGCACCGCTGGCCGCGCCTGATCGCGGGCCGCGCCTGAGGTCGAGCGGCACGGCGCGACATCGATGCCGCTACGCATCCACGCGCGACGCCCGCGGGTCGCCGAGGCCATGGTCGGCGCTCGCGCATGCGCCGTGCATCGGCGGTGACACGACACCGCCGGCCTGCAGGACGGGTGTGCGCCGGCTTGCTGGCGCGCCGGGTGCTCGCCCGGAATCGCTCGCGGCTGCGCCAGCCGATGCGCTGCGTGCGCGCCGGCGTCCGATGCTCGCTGGCTGATGCTGCGCAGGGTCCGCCTGCGCATCGCACCATCCGGTGACATCGCTGCGCCGCTGTTCACCAGGAACGATTTCACGCAGCCACGGTCTTTTGCACGACTCCCCAGATGGGGGTGTTTGCAGCCACGCCGCAATCCTACGGTGGGCAGCATTCGACTCTCGCGTCCATTCCGAAGACCCGTGTCCACCGCATGAGCCTATGATCGGCCGCGTGCCCGCACTTCGCGTTGCGCGGCGTCTCGTCGAGCCTGCGTGCCACCCGGGGGCGACAGACAGTTCCATCCATCTCCGGTGGAGATTCGCCATGAGAACCAAAGAGTGCCCCTGGATCTTCGTCGTCGACGATGACAACTTCACCCGCGCCTCGTTGACAGCTGCGATCAACAGCTTCGGGAAATTCCGTGTCGAGTCGTTCCCGGACGCTGGCGTCGCGCTGCAGCACATCCGCTCCGGTTCGATTCCCGACCTGATCGTGCTGGACCTGCAAATGCCGGGAATGGACGGTATCGAGTTCTTTCGGCGACTGGCGTGCGAGGCCTTTCATGGCGGCCTGATCCTGCTCACCGGCGAAAGCATCAACATCGTGGATGCCGCCGCATCATTGGCCGAGAGCAGTGGCTTGCAGGTCGTGGGCGCGTTGAAGAAGCCGGTCGACAAGGAGGCTCTTCGCAACCGGGTCTGGACCTGCGACGCCAATTTCCATCGCTCCGCTCAACGCACCTCGGTCCGGCAGGCCGATGAGCGGGAGCTTCGGCGAGCGATCGACGCACGGGAAATCGTCTGTCATTACCAGCCCAAGGTCGACCTGTGCAGCGGCAGGGTCTGCGGCGTGGAGGCGCTCGCGCGCTGGCAGCATCCGTCGCAGGGCTTGCTCCCACCCGCGGTGTTCGTGCCGACGGCCGAGCGCACGGGGCTCATCCATTCGATGACCGATGTGGTCATGCAGCGCGCGCTGGTCGACATGGCCTCGCTTCACGCTGCTGGCATGCGCATGGAACTGGCGATCAACGTGGCAGCGAGCACGCTTGCATCGCAGGATTTCCTGGCGCGCGCCATCGAGCAGGTGCGCAGCGCGAACGTCGCGCCGCAGAACGTGATTTTCGAGATCACCGAGACCGGACTGGCGAAGGACTCGCTGCTGCTGGCCGAAGTCGTCCTGCGCCTGAAGATGCATGGATTTCGCTTTTCGATCGATGACTTCGGGACCGGCTACTCCAGCCTGCTGAAGCTGCGCGACCTGTCCTTCGACGAACTGAAAATCGACTACGGCTTTACCCACGAGGCCTCCGCCAACGAGCGAAGGGCGAAGATCTTCACCTCGAGCGTGCAGATCGCCAAGCAGTTGAACATGCGTGCCGTCGCCGAAGGCGTGGAAACCCTGGACGACCTGACCTTCGCAAAACGCGCCGGAGCGGATATCGCGCAAGGGTTCTTCATTGCCAGGCCGATGCCGCTGGAGGCGATCGCCGACTGGCACGCAAGACGATGCGCGGGCGAATGCGAGTCCGGCGACGGATTGCTCGAACCCTGCCGGGTGTAAGGAATCCTGCGCTCGCCCGACGAACGGAGGTCGGTGTCGTGCCGATGTTGACCGGGAGATCCAGCTATGACTGAATACCATGTGCGTCCCGAGGCCCTGAAGGCGCTCGATCCGATGGCTCGCAGAGTGACGCAGGATGGGGCGACCGAGCCGCCGGGAAGCGGGCGCTACCTGCATCACCGCGAGCGCGGAATCTACGTCGATATCGTGACCGGGGAGCCGCTGTTCGCGTCCAGCGACAAGTTCGACAGCGGATGCGGCTGGCCGAGTTTCACGCGGCCGATCGACGCAGATCGCGTGCGCGAGTCGATCGACCGCTCCTACGGCATGATCCGGACCGAAGTACGCTCGGCCGCTGGCGACAGCCACCTCGGCCATGTGTTTGACGATGGGCCGCGCGACCGCGGCGGCCTGCGCTATTGCATCAATTCGGCGGCGCTGCGCTTCGTCCCCCGTGCCGAAATGGCCGCCCAGGGATACGCAGACTACCTTGACCAAGTAGGGGGTGAGTGATGACCGAGACCGCGATCCTTGCAGGTGGTTGCTTCTGGGGCATGCAGGAACTGCTGCGCCGTGTTCCCGGCGTGGTGTCCACGCGGGTGGGCTATTGCGGCGGGGAAACCCCGAACGCGACCTATCGCAATCACGGCAACCATGCCGAGGCCGTCGAGGTCGTGTTCGATCCGCAGCGCCTGAGCTACCGTGATCTGCTGAAGAGGTACTTTCAGATCCATGACCCGACGACGCCCGATCGCCAGGGCAACGACCGGGGTGCGTCGTATCGTTCGGCCATCCTGTATCGAAGCCAGACGCAGCGTGACGAGGCGCTGGCGCTGATCCGCAGGATCGACGCCAGCGGGATCTGGCCGGGCAAGGTCGTCACCGCGGTTCAACCGGCAGGCAGCTTCTGGGCTGCCGAGCCGGAGCATCAGGATTACCTGCAGCGCCAGCCGCATGGCTACACCTGCCACTTCCCGAGGCCGGACTGGGTGCTGCCGGACGACGGCCGCGACTAGTGTCCTGTCCCGTAAATGCCTGGCATTTCGTTCGTGTGCCTGCGGGAGCGATCGGCGGGCGATGTGCCCGGACTCGAGGCAGCGCCGGAGAAAGCGGCATCTTCGGCTGCTGGCAGGCTGTTGAAATACCCCAGGGGGTCGCGTTGGTGCAGAATCGGGATGATGGGCGTGCGCCGGATCTTGCGCGGGCTGGGCGCCCGCGCAAGATCGGGGGTGCGGCCAGCGCCCGCTGCTGCGCCAACCCTTCGGGCGCAGGCGCTGCGGACGGCCCCCTGGGGCATTCAACAGCCTGCAAGGCGCGGCCTCGGGCATCGAATCGTGCAGTGGTGCGCAGCGAAGGATCCCATGGCTGAACCGAAGATGGTTGAACTGAAGGACGTCGATCTGCGCGCCGACCCGGACGCAGCGAGTTACGTCAAGACGGAAGTCGTGGCTGTGCAATTCGCACTGCAGGACGGCGAGTTGCTCAGCCTGGAGGGGCCGAACCGATACCGCGCAGGCGATGCCCTGGTCAGCGCTCGGGGCGGCAACCGCTGGAGCGTCTCGCGTGAGCGTTTCGAGCACAAGTACCAGCCCGTGCCCCCGATCGCGATGGGGCAGAACGGGCCCTATCAGGCGCGCCCGATTCCGGTACTGGCCAAGCGCATCGAGCACGCCTTCAGCATCGCCCGCTGCGCCGGTGGCGATCGCCTGCAGGGACAGGCTGGCGATTGGCTGCTGCAGTACGCTCCCGGCGATTTCGGCCTTGCCGCACAGTCGCGCTTCGCCCAGGTCTATCGCAAAGCGGGCTGAGTGTGCGCGCCGACGCAATTCTGAGCCACCGTGCCGACCCAATAGTGAGCCAGGGATGGGAGCCGGTCTAATGATGTCCGGCGGTGGATAAGTGTAGGTCGTTGCCTGGGTCGCTGGTCTTCTGGTCGGTGGTTTGATCGAGGGGGAAGCCGTGGAGGGCGTAGCCCGGAACGGCTTCCCCCTCGATGTTTCAGGTGGTGGTGTGCGCCGACGCCTTGCGGGCCTGTTCCCGGCTCTTGATCCGTGTCCTGGCATCGGCGCTTGAGCGCATGAAGCGGATCGAGTCGTTGCCGGTTTCGACGATGTGGCAGTGGTGCGTGAGACGGTCGAGCAGCGCCGTCGTCATCTTCGCGTCGCCGAACACGGTCGACCATTCGCCGAAGTCCAGGTTGGTCGTGATCATCACGCTGGTGTGTTCGTAGAGCTTGCTCAGCAGGTGGAACAGCAGGGCCCCGCCAGCCTGGCTGAATGGCAGGAAGCCGAGCTCGTCGAGGATGACCAGGTCCATGCGCAGCAGGCTGGTGGCGATCCTGCCTGCCTTGCCTTGGGCCTTTTCCTGCTCCAGCGCATTGACCAGATCGACCGTCGAGTAAAAGCGCACGCGCTTGCCATGGCGCGTGATCGCGGCGACGCCGATCGCGGTGGCCAGGTGCGTCTTCCCGGTGCCTGGTCCGCCGACCAGGACGGCGTTGTGCGCGACGTCCATGAACGTGGCCTCGGCCAGCGTCGTCACCAGCTTGCGATCGACCGGCGAGACGCTGAAGTC
>JAKAZQ010000041.1 GCA_021815805.1 Pseudomonadota bacterium
ACATCGAGGAGGTGCGCAAGCCCGAGATCGATGCCAAGCTGATCGCCGACTCGATCACCCAGCAGCTGGAAAAGCGCATCATGTTCCGCCGCGCGATGAAGCGCGCGATGCAGAACGCCATGCGCCTCGGCGCGCAGGGCATCAAGATCATGTCGTCGGGCCGGCTCAACGGCATCGAGATCGCGCGCACCGAGTGGTACCGCGAAGGCCGCGTGCCACTGCAGACCCTGCGCGCCGACATCGACTACGGCTTTTCCGAGGCCAAGACCACCTACGGCGTGATCGGCGTGAAGGTCTGGGTCTACAAGGGCGACACCCTGGGGCGCGGTGCGCTGGCGCAGAAGGCCGCCGAGGCTGCCGAGCCCGAGCGCCGTCCGCGTCGCGACGAGCGTCCGGGCGCGCGTCGCGGCCCGCGTCGCGATGGCGGCGGCGGTGCCGGCGCGCCGGATCGCCGGGTGCGCAAAGTCAGCAAACCGGAAGGCGCCGCGGCGCCTGCCAAGCAAGGAGAATCGTCATGATGCAACCCGCGCGGCGCAAGTACCGCAAGGAGCAAAAGGGTCGCAACACCGGCGTGGCCACGCGCGGGGCGAGTGTCGCCTTCGGCGAATACGGGCTCAAGGCGACCACCCGCGGACGCCTGACGGCGCGCCAGATCGAGGCCGCGCGTCGCGCGATCTCGCGTCACGTCAAGCGTGGCGGGCGCATCTGGATCCGCGTGTTCCCGGACAAGCCGATCTCGACCAAGCCGGCCGAGGTGCGCATGGGCAACGGCAAGGGCAACCCCGAGTACTACGTGTCCGAGATCACCCCGGGCAAGGTGCTGTACGAGATCGACGGCGTGCCCGAGCAACTGGCTCGCGAGGCCTTCGCGCTGGCGGCCGCCAAGCTGCCGTTCCGTACCACTTTCGTCGGTCGGCGTTTCGGCATCTGAGGTCATCACCATGAATCTGGAAGAACTGCGCAAGCTCGACGCGTCGGGCCTGCAGAAAGAACTGGACTCGCTGCTGAAGGCCCACATGGGCCTGCGCATGCAAAAGGCGACGCAGCAGTTGAGCAACACCGCGCAACTGGGGCAGGTGCGCCGCGACATCGCGCGCGTTCGCACGCTGATCCAGCAGAAGACCACGCAGGAGTGAACATGTCGGAAAGCCAAGGATTGACCCGTACGCTGTCGGGCCGCGTGGTCAGCGACAAGCGCGCCAAGACGGTCACCGTGCTGGTCGAGCGTCGCGTGCAGCACGAGCTGTACGGCAAGTACATCGTGCGCTCGAAGAAGTACAGCGCGCACGACGAGGACGGGCAGTACCACGTCGGGGATCTGGTCGAGATCGCCGAGACCCGCCCGATCTCGAAGACCAAGGCCTGGGTGGTGACCCGACTGCTGGAAAAGTCCCGCCTGGTCTGAGGCGGCGCGGTCGCGCAAAAACCCCGCCTTGACAGGCGGGGTTTTTGCCTACAGAATTCGAGGTTCGCCAGTGCGCGGCAACGCGAAACGGCGAAGCATGCATTACCCGCTCTACGGGCCCAAGACTGCCGGCGCCCGTGGCCGGCGGCGGCGGTGATCGACACCGCGCCGCCCAGGCCGCGCCGGCAAGTTGGGAAAACACTCCAGGATTCGACATGATTCAGATGCAATCGAGGCTTGACGTGGCCGACAACACGGGGGCCAAAACCGTCATGTGCATCAAGGTGCTGGGCGGGTCCAAGCGCCGCTATGCCGGGATCGGCGACGTCATCAAGGTCAGCGTCAAGGAAGCCGCGCCGCGTGGGCGTGTGAAAAAGGGCGAGGTATTCAATGCGGTGGTCGTGCGTACGGCCAAGGGCGTGCGCCGCGCCGATGGTTCCCTGATCAAGTTCGACGGCAATGCCGCCGTGCTGCTCAATGCCAAGCTCGAGCCGATCGGCACCCGCATCTTCGGGCCGGTGACGCGCGAACTGCGTACCGAGCGCTTCATGAAGATTGTTTCTCTGGCACCCGAGGTGCTGTAAGAGGTCGAGCATGAACAAGATCCACAAAGGTGACGAAGTCATCGTCATCACCGGCGCCGACAAGGGGCGTCGTGCCAAGGTGCTGGCGCGTCACGGTGCCGAGCACCTGGTCGTCGAGGGTGTGAACCTGGTCAAGCGCCATACGCGACCGAACCCGATGCGCAACGAGACCGGCGGCATCGTGTCGAAGGAAATGCCCATTCACCAGAGCAATGTCGCGATCTTCAACCCGGCCACCGGCAAGGCCGACCGGGTGGGCGTGCGCATTGCCGAGGATGGCACGAAGACGCGCGTGTTCCGCTCCAGCGGCGAACAGATCAAGGTCTAACGGGGGCGATATGTCGCGCTTGCAAGAGTTCTACAAAGGCCAGGTCGTGCCCGAACTGCTCAAGGGCTTCGGGTACAAGTCGGTCATGGAGGTTCCCCGCATCACCAAGATCACGCTCAACATGGGCGTGAGCGAGGCGGTCGCGGACAAGAAGGTGATCGAGCACGCGGTCGGCGATCTGAGCAAGATCGCCGGCCAGAAGCCGGTCGTCACGAAGGCACGCAAGGCCATCGCCGCGTTCAAGGTGCGCGAGGGCATGCCCATCGGCTGCTCGGTGACCCTGCGCGGGCGCCGCATGTATGAATTCCTGGATCGCCTGATCACCGTGGCGCTGCCGCGGGTGCGCGACTTCCGCGGTGTCTCGTCGCGTGCCTTCGACGGCCGCGGCAACTACAACATCGGCGTGAAGGAACAGATCATTTTCCCGGAAGTCGAGTACGACAAGGTCGACGCGCTGCGCGGCCTGAACATCAGCATCACGACCACCGCGAAAACCGACGACGAGTGCAAGGCCCTGCTTGCGGCCTTCCGCTTTCCGTTCAAGAACTGAGGTTGCCATGGCCAAGCTTTCCCTGATCAACCGCGAGAAGAAGCGCGAGAAGCTCGTGCAGAAGTTTGCCGCCAAGCGCGCGGCGCTGGAGGCCGTGATCGCGGACTCGAGCAAGACCCATGACGAGCAGATGGCCGCGCGCCTGCAGCTGCAGCAGCTGCCGCGCAACGCCAGTCCGACGCGCCTGCGCAACCGTTGCAGCATGACCGGTCGTCCTCGCGGTACCTTCCGCAAGTTCGGCCTGGCGCGCAACAAGATTCGCGAACTGGCGTTCCGCGGGGAGATCCCGGGCGTGACCAAGTCCAGCTGGTAAGGCGTTTGTCGGAACGCACCGGAGAATATTCCCATGAGCATGAGTGATCCCATCGCCGACATGTTGACCCGCATCCGCAACGCCCAGATGGTCGAGAAGGCCTCGGTGCGCATGCCGGCGTCGAAGTTGAAGGCGGCCATCGCGCAGGTGCTGGTCGATGAAGGCTACATCGACGGCTTCGAGGTGCTGCGCGACGGCACCAAGGCCGACCTGCAGATCGCGCTGAAGTACTACGCCGGCCGTCCGGTGATCGAGCGCATCGAGCGTGTCAGCCGCCCCGGGCTGCGCATCTATCGCGGCCGCGATGCCATTCCGAAGGTCATGAACGGCCTGGGCGTGGCCATCGTCTCCACGCCCAAGGGCGTGATGACCGACCGCAAGGCGCGCCAGGTCGGCGTCGGCGGCGAAGTCCTTTGCTACGTTGCTTAATCGAGGGCGGGCCATGTCACGAGTTGCCAAAAACCCCGTTCGGGTGCCCAAGGGTGTCGAAGTCACGCTGGGCGCCGAACAGATCGCCGTCAAGGGCGCGCTCGGCTCGCTGCAGCGCAGCCTGCACCCGAGCGTGAAGATCGAATTCAAGGATGGCGCCATCACCTTCGCGCCGGTGGACGAATCGCGCGAGGCGCATGCACTGTCGGGAACCTTCCGCGCGCTGATCGCCGCGATGGTCGCCGGCGTGGAAAAGGGCTTCGAGAAAAAGCTCAGCCTGGTCGGCGTGGGCTATCGCGCGCAGGTCCAGGGCAGCAAGCTCAACCTGTCGCTGGGCTTCTCGCACCCCGTGGTGCGCGAGTTGCCCGCCGGCATCAAGGCGGAAGCGCCGACCCCCACCGAGCTGGTGCTCAAGAGCTGCGACAAGCAGCTGGTGGGCCAGGTCGCGGCCGACATCCGCGCCATTCGTCCGCCCGAGCCCTACAAGGGCAAGGGAGTTCGCTACGCCAATGAGGTCGTGGTGATCAAGGAAACCAAGAAGAAGTAAGGGGTCGCGAAATGCTGAACAAGAAAGAAGCCCGTCTGCGTCGCTCGAAGGCGACGCGTGCGCGCATCGCACGCTTGAACGCGACGCGACTGGCCGTGCATCGTTCCAACACGCACATCTACGCCAGCATCATCTCCGGCGACGGTGGCCGCGTGCTGGCCAGCGCGTCGACGCTGGAGCGCGAGGTTCGCGAGCAGCTGTCGACCGGCGGCGCGAACGTCGCCGCGGCGGAGTTGGTGGGCCGTCGCATCGCCGAGAAGGCGCGTGCCGCGGGCATCGAGCAGGTTGCGTTCGACCGCTCGGGTTTCCAGTACCACGGTCGCATCAAGGCCCTGGCCGAAGCGGCCCGCGAGGCCGGTCTGAAATTCTGAGGTTGCAATGGCCAAGATCCAAGCGAAGATGAGCCCCGAAGGCCGCGACGACGGGCTGCGGGAGAAGATGATCGCGGTGAACCGCGTGACCAAGGTGGTCAAGGGCGGCCGCATCCTCGGTTTTGCCGCGCTGGCCGTGGTCGGCGACGGCGACGGACGCGTCGGCATGGGCAAGGGCAAGGCGCGTGAAGTGCCGGTGGCCGTGCAGAAGGCCATGGACCAGGCGCGCCGCAACATGATCGACGTCAAGCTGCGCAACGGCACGCTGCACCACGAGGTGCAGGGCAGCCATGCGTCGTCCGACGTCTGGATGTCGCCCGCCCCGGCCGGTACCGGGATCATCGCCGGCGGTCCGATGCGCGCGATCTTCGAGGTCGTGGGCATCACCGACGTGGTCGCCAAGAGCCATGGCTCGACCAACCCCTACAACATGGTCCGCGCCACGCTGGACGGTCTGACCCAGGTTCGCACCCCGGCCGAGATCGCGATGAAGCGTGGCAAGAGCGTCGAAGACATCGCCGGCTGAGCATCATGGAAAACAAACCGCAAATCAGGATCAAGCTGGTGCGCAGCGTCATCGGCACGCGCGAAGATCACCGTGCCACCGTGCGCGGCCTGGGGCTGCGCCGCATTCGCGACGAGCGCGTGCTCGAGGACACCCCGGCCGTGCGCGGCATGATCCGCAAGGTCGACTACCTGGTCCGCGTGATCGGCTAATCTCGGAAACGCATCATGGAACTCAATTCCCTTTCCCCGGCGGAAGGCTCGCGCCACCGCAACAAGCGGGTCGGTCGCGGCATCGGCAGCGGCCTCGGCAAGACCGCCGGGCGCGGCCACAAGGGCCAGCGCTCGCGCTCCGGCGGCTACCACAAGGTCGGTTTCGAAGGCGGCCAGATGCCGCTGCAACGCCGTCTGCCGAAGCGTGGCTTCAAGTCGCCCACGGCCGACCTGAAGGCGCAGGTGCGGCTGTCGGAACTGGCGCGCGTGCAGGGCGAGCAGGTTGACCTGCTGTCGCTGAAGGCCGCCGGGCTGGTGTCGCAGCAGGCGCGCCAGGTGAAGATCTTCGCATCGGGCAAGGTCGAGCGCGCCTTCGTCGTCGACGGCGTGGCGGTGACCCGCGGCGCGCGTGCGGCGATCGAGGCGGCCGGCGGGCGCATCGTCGAGGCGCAGGCGCAGGCGCAGGCCTGACACGCTGGAGCGTAGGCATGGCACAGGCACCGAAGGCCATTGGCGGGAAATACGGCGACTTGGGCAAGCGCCTGCTGTTCCTGCTGGGCGCGCTGGTGGTCTACCGGATCGGGGCGCACATCCCCGTTCCCGGCATCAACCCCGCGCAGTTGCAAAAGCTGTTCCAGAGCAACTCGAGCGGCATTCTCGGCCTGTTCAACATGTTCTCGGGCGGGGCGCTGTCGCGCTTCACGGTGTTCGCGCTGGGCATCATGCCGTACATCTCGGCGTCGATCATCATGCAGCTGATGACCTATGTGCTGCCGTCGATGGAGGCGCTCAAGAAGGAAGGCCAGTCGGGGCAGCGCAAGATCACCCAGTACACCCGCTACCTGACGCTGTTCCTCGCCGTGTTCCAGTCGCTGGGCATCGCCGTCGCGCTGGGCTCGACGCAGGGCCTGATTCTGCACCCGGGCATCGGCTTTCGCCTCACCGCGGTGGTGAGCCTGACCGCCGGCACCATGTTCCTGATGTGGCTCGGCGAGCAGATCACCGAGCGCGGGCTGGGCAACGGCATTTCGATCATCATCTTCGCCGGCATCGCCAGCGGGCTGCCCAGCGCGCTGGGCGGGCTGCTGGAACTGGTGCGCACCGGGGCGATGAGCGTGCTGGTTGCGCTGTTCGTGCTGGCCATCGTCGTCGCCGTGACCTACTTCGTGGTGTTCGTCGAACGCGGCCAGCGCAAGATCCTGGTGAACTACGCGCGTCGCCAGGTGGGCAACCGGGTGTACGGCGGGCAATCGTCGCATCTGCCGCTGAAGCTGAACATGTCGGGCGTGATCCCGCCGATCTTCGCATCGTCGATCATTCTGCTGCCGGCGACGGTGGTGAACTGGTTCGGCGCCGGCGGTGGCGTGGGCTGGCTGAAGCGCCTGGCGGGGTTGCTTTCGCCGGGGCAGCCGATCTACGTGGCGCTGTATGCCGGAGCCATCATCTTTTTCACGTTCTTCTACACGGCGCTGGTGTTCAACAGCCGCGAGACCGCGGACAACCTGAAGAAGAGCGGAGCCTTCATCCCGGGCATCCGTCCCGGCGAGCAGACGGCGCGCTACATCGACAAGATCCTGCTGCGCCTGACGCTGATCGGTGCGCTGTACATCACGCTGGTCTGTCTGCTGCCCGAATTCCTGGTGCTCAAATACAATGTGCCCTTCAATTTTGGCGGCACCTCGTTGCTGATCATCGTGGTCGTGACCATGGATTTCATGGCGCAGGTTCAGGCCTACGCGATGTCGCATCAGTACGATGCGTTGCTGAAACGCTCCAATTTCAAGGGTGGCATGACCCTGCGCTGAAGCTTCCGCCAATGTCCGCCGGCCCCTGCTGATCTCCGAGGGCGAGGCAATGCCGATGCAGCGCGAGGTCGTGCAAGACCTGCCCGATGCGACGCTTCGCCCGAGACTGGAGAGCGGGCATGTGGGACCTGGGCACATCTGCGAAAGGATGCGCATGCACGACATCCGAATTTTGCCGGGCGAGAAGGTCACGGTTGAACCGACGCCCCGGGATTTGACGCGTGCGCGGATCGTATTCCGCGCCAAATAGAAGAGGTAAATGATGAAAGTCAGTGCGTCCATCAAGAAAATGTGCAGGAACTGCAAGATCATCCGCCGCAATGGCGTGGTGCGCGTGATCTGCGCCGACCCGCGCCACAAGCAGCGTCAGGGTTGAGCGGCCTTCATTGAATCGAGGATTTCCATGGCCCGTATCGCTGGTATCAACATTCCGCCGCATCAGCACGCAGAAATCGGTCTGACTGCGATCTATGGCATCGGCCGCTCGACCGCGCGCAAGATCTGCGACGCGGCCGGCGTGGCCTGCACGACCAAGGTGAAGGACATCACCGACACCGAGCTCGAGCGCATTCGCGAGCAGGTGGGTCAGTACGTGATCGAAGGCGACCTGCGTCGCGAAGTCTCGATCAACATCAAGCGCCTGATGGACCTGGGGTGCTATCGCGGCATGCGCCATCGCCGCGGCCTGCCGGTGCGCGGTCAGCGCACCCGCACCAATGCACGGACCCGCAAGGGACCGCGCAAGGGCGCCGCTGCGCTGAAGAAATAAGCTTTCAAGGATCACGTCATGGCTAAAGGTTCCACCTCCGGTTCGGCGCAACGCGCGCGCAAGAAGGTCCGCAAGAACGTCTCGGACGGCATTGCGCACGTGCACGCGTCGTTCAACAACACCATCATCACCATCACCGATCGCCAGGGCAACGCGCTGTCTTGGGCGTCGTCGGGCGGCCAGGGTTTCAAGGGCTCGCGCAAGTCGACTCCGTTCGCCGCTCAGGTCGCCGCGGAAAACGCCGGCCGCCTGGCCATCGAATGCGGGATCAAGCAGCTCGAAGTGCACATCAAGGGCCCCGGCCCGGGCCGCGAGTCGGCGGTGCGCGCACTGAATGCCCTCGGCATCAAGGTGATGCAGATCTCCGACGTCACGCCGGTGCCGCACAACGGCTGCCGTCCGCCGAAGCGCCGCCGCATCTGAGTCGTTCGCTTTCCTGCGCCCGGCGTGACGGCCGGGGCACCTGGCGCCGCGCAAGCGGCACAAGCCCACTGCCTGCGCGCCTCGTGCGCAGGCTCCCGCGGCAGGCATGAGCGTCGCGGCAGCACTCTTCAAGGATTTCTCAAGTGGCACGCTATCTCGGCCCCAAGGCCAAACTCTCGCGCCGTGAAGGCGCAGACCTGTTTCTCAAGAGCTCGCGCCGTGGCATCGAGTCGAAGGCGAAGTTCGACACCAAGCCCGGTCAGCACGGCCGCACCTCGGGTGCGCGCCAGTCCGACTACGCCACCCAGCTGCGCGAAAAGCAGAAGGTCAAGCGCATGTACGGCGTGCTGGAAAAGCAGTTCCGCCGCACCTACGAGAAGGCCCAGAGCCTGCGCGGCAACACCGGCTTGCACCTGATGACCCTGCTCGAACAGCGCCTGGACAACGTGGTCTACCGTGCGGGCTTCGCGTCCACGCGTGCCGAGGCTCGCCAGCTGGTCAGCCATCGCGCGATCGTGGTCGACGGACAGGTCACCGACATCCCGTCGGCGCGCATCCAGCCGGGACAGACCATCGCGGTGCGCGAGAAGGCGCGCAAGCAGCTTCGCATTGCCGACGCGCTGAAGCTGGCCGAAGGCAATGGCTTCCCGGCCTGGATGCAGGTCGATGTGTCGAAGATGGAAGCCGTCTTCAAGAAGACCCCCGACCGCGACGAATTCGGCAGCGACATCAACGAATCGCTGATCATCGAACTCTATTCGCGTTGATCCACGTCCGCGGCGCCCCGGCCCGGGGCGCCTCGTTCTCGCGGGCCGGCGCCCGCCATTCAGCCTTATCCGTGTAACGAGCGGAGGGTATTGAAGGAATCCCCATGCAAACCGCACTCCTGCGTCCCAAATCCATTCAGGTCGAGAGCCTCGGCGCGCTGCGCGCGAAGGTCACGCTCGAACCCTTCGAGCGCGGCTACGGCCACACGCTGGGCAACGCGCTGCGCCGCGTGCTGCTGTCGTCGCTCGTCGGCTACGCGCCCACCGAGGTCAGCATCAACGGCGTGCTGCACGAGTATTCGGTGGTCGACGGCCTGCAGGAGGACGTGATCGCCGTGCTGCTGAACCTCAAGGGCGTGGTGTTCAAGCTGCACAACCGCGACGAGGTCACGCTGTCGCTGCGCAAGGAAGGCGAAGGCGTGGTCACCGCCGCCGACATCCAGACGCCGCACGACGTCGAGATCGTCAACCCGGGCCATGTGATCGCCCATCTGTCCCAGCAGGGCAAGCTGGACATGCAGATCAAGGTCGAGAAGGGCCGCGGCTACGTGCCCGGCAACCTGCGTCGCTATGCCGACGAGGGCGGCAAGACCATCGGTCGCATCGTGCTCGACGCGTCGTTCTCGCCGGTGCGCCGTGTCAGCTACGCCGTGGAGAACGCGCGCGTGGAGCAGCGCACCGACCTCGACAAGCTGGTGATGGAAATCGAGACCAACGGCTCGCTCAGCGCCGAGGAGGCCATTCGCACGTCGGCGCGCATCCTGGTCGAGCAACTGTCGGTGTTCGCCAGCCTCGAAGGGGCGGAGAAGGCCCTGGAGGCCGCCGGTGCGGCCAGCGCGCAGCAGTTCGACCCCATCCTGCTGCGTCCGGTGGACGACCTCGAACTCACCGTGCGCTCGGCCAACTGCCTGAAGGCCGAGAACATCTATTACATCGGCGACCTCATCCAGCGCAGCGAGACCGAGCTGTTGAAAACGCCGAACCTGGGGCGCAAGTCGCTGAACGAGATCAAGGAAGTGCTCGCCGCGCGCGGGCTGACCCTGGGCATGAAGCTCGAGAGCTGGCCGCCGGCCGAGCTCGACGGGCGCAACGCCTGAGCCGGCAACGCGCGCCAGGCACCGCTGCGGCCACGCCCCCTGGGCAGCGCCGCGGCATAAGGGGACCGGTACCTGATACGGCCGGCCCGATAATTCCATACCTGAACCAAGGAATTTCATCATGCGTCACGGACACGGCCTGCGCAAACTCAACCGCACGTCCAGCCATCGGCTGGCGATGCTGCGCAACATGGCCAACTCGCTGATCGAGCACGAAGCGATCAAGACCACGCTGCCCAAGGCCAAGGAACTGCGCCGCGTGGTGGAGCCGCTGATCACCCTCGGCAAGAAGCCCAGCCTGGCCAACCGCCGCCTGGCGTTCGACCGCCTGCGCGACCGCAATTCGGTGGTCAAGCTGTTCGGCGAACTCGGCGAGCGCTATCGCAACCGTCCAGGTGGCTACACGCGCATCCTGAAGTTCGGCTGGCGCGTCGGCGACAATGCGCCGATGGCCCTGGTCGAACTGGTCGACCGCCCCGAGCCCGTGGCCGCGGCGCAGGACAAGGACGCCGAGTAAGCCCCCGCTGCGAGCGGGTCGCGGCGCGCCGCATCTCCACAGCCCGTGGAGGTGAGCGCGCCGCAGTTTTTTGGGGGCTGGGCGAAGCGGCCTCGATTGGTGCCAAAATATTAAGTCCTGCTGATATAGGGTCCCTCGAGATGTCGCTGCGCCGCCTCCCTGCCGTCGAGTCCGTACCCCTGTCGTCGCGGCCGGCCCGGCGCCGCCCGGCCGCGTTCGCGCGGATCGCGCTGCTGGCGTTTTTCGCCTGGCTGTGCGCCGGCCTGACGGCGCAGGCGCAGCAGCCCGATTTCCTGCAGCCCGACCAGGCCTTCCGGCTCAGCGCCGAGGTGGCCGGCCCGGATACCGTGCGCCTGGATTTCGCCATCGCGCCGGGCTATTACCTGTACCAGGAGCGTTTCCATTTCGTGGCGTCCGCTGCCGGGGTGCAGCTTGCCGCGCCACGCTTTCCGCCGGCTCACCGCAAGTTCGACCCGAACCTCGGGCACGAGGTCGCGCATTACCGCAATGCGGTGGCGATCCCGCTGCAGGTGCTGCGCGCTCCGGCGCATTTCCTGCTCGAGGTCAGCTACCAGGGGTGCTCCGACCAGGGGCTGTGCTATCCGCCGATCGACAAGCGGGTCGACGTCAGCCTGCAGGCCTTCGGCGGCGACGGCAGCGCCGTGGTGCAGGGCCAGGCCGGCGCGGGTTCGGCGCTGGGCAGCCTGCTCGGCAGGCTCGAAGGCGCGGCCACGCCGGCCAGCGCGCCGGCGCCGTCGCTGGCGACGGCATCCGCGGCGCCGCCCGCGGCGGCGTCGGCGCCGAGCGCGCGGCCCGTATCCCGCGCGTCGGACGCGTCCGGCACGCAGGACTCGCGCATCGGCGCCGCGCTGGCCGCTGGGCGCCTGACGCGCATCGTGCCGATGTTCGTGCTGTTCGGGCTGCTGCTGGCCTTCACTCCCTGCGTGTTGCCGATGGTGCCGATTCTCTCCAGCATCATCGTCGGGCAGAGCGGCGGTGACGGACGGGTTTCGCGCGTGCGGGGCCTGAGCCTGGCGCTGGCCTACGCGCTGGGCATGGCGCTGGTCTACACCGCCTTCGGCATCGTCGCCGGCCTGCTCGGCCACGGGCTGGCCGCCGCGCTGCAGAACCCGTGGGTGCTGTCGACGTTCGCGCTGCTGCTCGTGCTGCTGTCACTGTCGATGTTCGGCTTCTACGAATTGCAGATGCCGTCGGCCATCCAGAGCCGGCTCAGCCGCGGCTCCAGCGCGCTGCCCGGCGGCAACCTGCTCGCGGTGTTCGTCATGGGCGGCATCTCGGCGCTGATCGTCGGGCCTTGCGTGGCCGCTCCGCTGGCCGGAGCCCTGCTGTACATCAGCCGCACCGGCAACGCCGTGATCGGCGGCGTGGCGCTGTTCTCGCTGGCCGTCGGCATGAGCCTGCCGCTGCTGGCCGTCGGCTTCGGCGCCTCGGCGCTGCTGCCGCGCGCGGGTCGCTGGATGGACGCCGTGAAGGCCTTTTTCGGTGTTCTGCTGCTCGCCACCGCGCTGTACATGCTGGCCGGTGTGCTGCCGACGTGGCTGCTGATGCTGGCGTGGGCGGCGCTGTTCGTCGTCAGCGCGAGTTTCCTGCACGTGTTCGATCGCCTGCCCGACGACGCCTCCGGCTGGATGCGCCTGTGGAAGGGCCTCGGCGTGCTGCTGGCGCTGGCCGGCGCCGCGCTGGTCGTGGGCGTGGCCTCCGGCGGTCGCGACATCCTGCAGCCGCTGCAGGGCCTGGGCGGCGGCGGGCTGGCGCGCGCCGAGCAACCGCTGCGCTTCACGCCCGTGGCGTCGGTGGCCCAGCTGAACCGCGAGCTGGGTCGGGCGCCAGGCACCGTGATGCTCGATTTCTGGGCCGACTGGTGCGTGTCGTGCAAGGAGATGGATCACTTCACCTTCACCGACCCGCGGGTGCGCGCGCGCCTGCAGCAGCTGCAGTTGCTGCGCGCCGACGTCACCGCCAACAGCGCGGACGACAAGGCCCTGCTGCAGCGTTTTCACCTGTTCGGACCGCCCGGCATGATCTTTTTTCGCGACGGGCGCGAGATCGGTCGGGTTGTCGGCGACGAAGGCGCGCGCGAATTCCTCGCGTCGCTGCAGCGCATCGGTGCCTGAGGCGCCGCACCAGCGGCCGGGTGCTCAGGCCGCCGCGGCGACCTCGACCAGGCAGTCGTAGAAACACGCGCCGCCGCCCAGGTCGGTCAGGCGCTGGTGGGTGAGTTCGTTGACATTGCGTCCGTCGGGCGACAGCTTGCGCCACCAGACCCCGAACATCACCACCTGTCCGGCGCGCGTGTCGTCGCTGACACGGCAGACGGCCAGCACGTCCCCACGGTCGTTGAAGCATCGCACCCTGTCACCGTGGGCGATGCCGCGCGCGGCCGCGTCGCGCGGATGCAGCAGCAGCGTCGGCTCGCCCTCCTGACGGCGCAGCGAGTCGACGTTCACAAAGCTCGAGTTGAGGAAATTGCGCGCCGGCGGCGAAAGCAGCGCCAGCGGATAGCGCTGCGCCAGCTCCGGCGCGGTCTCGGCGCACTCGTAGGGCAGGATCACCTGCGGCAGCGGGTCGCGCCCGGCCTGCAGATCCTCCGGGAAGGCCAGCTGGCAGCGTCCGCTGGGGGTCGGGAAGCCGCCGTCGGCGAACACGGCCGCCGGCGCGGCCACCTTCCCCCAGCCGCGTGCGCGCAGCGTGGCGAAGTCCAGGCCGGCGTTGCGGGCATCGTCGGCCAGAGCCTGGGCCGCGATCTGTTCGTCGGTCTCGAGGAAGCAGGGTTCGTCGAATCCCATGCGCGCCGCCAGGCCGCGGAAGATCTGCGTGTTCGGGCGCGCCTCGCCCACCGGCGCGATCGCCGGGTCGTTGGCCAGCCAGTAGCGGTGGCCGTAGGACTTGTGCACGTCCAGGTGCTCGAGCTGGGTCGTGGCCGGCAGGATGTAGTCCGCCAGATCCGCGGTGTCGGTGCGGAAATGCTCCAGCACCACCGTGAACAGGTCTTCGCGGCGCAGGCCGCGGATCACCCGCGATGCGTCGGGCGCCACCGCGGCAGGGTTGCTGTTGTAGACCACCAGCGCATCGATGCGCGGGCCGAAGCCAGCGCCGCCCGGGTGCAGCAGCGCATCTCCGATGGCCGACATGTTGATGGTCCGCGGTCGCCGCGCTCCCAGCAGGTCGGGGCGCTCCAGCGCCTGCACGTCGACGCCGAAATGCCCCGAGCTCGACAGCAGCAGCCCGCCGGCCGGCTCGCGCCACGCGCCGGTCAGGGCCGGCAGGCAGGCGATCGCGCGCACCGCGTTGCCGCCGCCGTGCACGCGCTGCAGGCCGTAGTTGATGCGGATCGCCGCCGCGCGCGTCGTGCCGAGACGCCGCGCCAGCTCGCGGATCGACTGCGCCTGCAGCCCGCACAGCGCGGCGGCGCGTTCGGCCGTCCATTGCAGCGCGCGTTCGCGCAGCTGTTCGAAGCCCAGCGTGTGGCGCTGCAGATAGTCGTGATCCAGCCAGTCGTTGCGCACCAGTTCGCCCATCAACGCCCAGGCCAGCGCGGCATCGGTGCCGGGGCGCAGTTGCAGGTGCTCGTGGCAGCGCCGCGCCGTGTCGTTGCGCCAGGGGTCGATGCACACCAGCGTTGCGCCGTTGCGCTTGGCCTGTTGCGCGAAAGACCAGAAATGCAGATTGCTGGTGACGCTGTTGCTGCCCCAGATGACGATCAGCCGGCTGTGCGCGAACTGCTCGACGTCCATGCCGACGAGGCCGCCGAGCACCATGGACAGGCCCTCGCCGCCCGCGCTGGAGCAGATCGTGCGGTCCAGCAGGCTTGCCCCGAGGCGATGGAAGAACCGCGCCGACATCGATTCGCCCTGCACCAGTCCCATGGTGCCGCAATAGCTGTACGGCACGATGGCTTCGGGGTCGACCGCCGCCAGCGTACGCAGGCGCGCGGCGATGTCGTCCAGCGCCTGTTCCCAGGACACCGGCTCGAAGCGGCCGCTGCCCTTCGGGCCGCAGCGCCGCAGCGGCTGCAGCACGCGCCCGCAGTGGTAGGTGCGCTCCAGGTAGCGCGAGACCTTGGTGCACAGGGCGCCCGCGGTGGTCGGATGCGCGGGGTCGCCGCGCAGGTGCACGGCCACGCCATCGCGTACCCCGACAAGCATCGCGCAGGTGTCGGGGCAATCGTGCGGACAGGCTGCGCGCACCGTGCGCACGACACCTTCGCAGGCCGGGTCCTCGGGTTTCAGGGGCATGGTGCCGGCAGTCTACGCGTGCCGCGACGCGGCATACGCGCTTGCGCGACAATGACCTGAGCCCGGGCCACCGCGGCCCGCAGTTCGGGAAGCCAGCGATCATGCAACTCATCGACTCTATCGTCGCAGAAGCGGCAACTTTTCGACAAATTCGGCGGGATATTCACGCGCACCCTGAACTTTGTTTCGAGGAAAAACGAACCTCGGAGCTCATCGCCGAGCAACTCGCGCAGTGGGGCATCGAGGTGCACCGCGGGCTCGGGGGCACCGGCGTGGTCGGCGTGATCGACGGCCGCGGGCAGGGCACGCGCTGCATCGGGCTGCGCGCCGACATCGATGCCCTGCCGGTGACCGAGAAGAACACCTTCGATCACGCCAGCCGCCACCCCGGGCGCATGCATGCCTGCGGACACGACGGACACACCGCGATGCTGCTCGCCGCGGCGCGCCATCTCAGCCGCGAGCGCGATTTCGGCGGGCGCGTGGTGTGCATCTTCCAGCCCGCCGAGGAGGGCGGCGGCGGCGCCCGCGAGATGCTGCGCGACGGCCTGTTCGAGCGCTTTCCCGTGGATGCCGTGTTCGCCATGCACAACTGGCCCGGCATCCCGGCCGGGAAGTTCGCGTTGAGCAGCGGGCCGGTGATGGCCTCGAGCAACGAATTCCGCATCGTCGTGCGCGGCAAGGGAGCGCATGCGGCCATGCCGCATCTCGGGCTCGACCCGGTACCGGTCGCCTGCCAGATCGTGCTGGCCCTGCAAAGCGTGATCAGCCGCAACAAGAATCCCCTCGAGGCCGGCGTGGTGTCGGTCACCATGGTGCAGGGCGGCGAGGCCACCAACGTGATTCCCGACGCGGTCACGCTGCAGGGCACGGTGCGCACGTTCAGCACCGCGCTGCTGGACATGATCCAGGAGAACATGCAGCGCATCGCGATGCACACGGCGCAGGCCTTCGGCCTGAGCTGCGAATTCGAATTCCGGCGCAACTATCCGCCGACCGTCAATCACGCCGCGCCGACCGAATTCGCGCGCCGCGTGCTCGTCGAACTGGTGGGCGAGGACGGCGTGCAGGCGTTCGAGCCGTCGATGGGTGCCGAGGACTTCTCGTACATGCTGCAGCAGCGTCCGGGGGCCTACGTCATCATCGGCAACGGCGGCGGCGAACACCGCGAGCCGGGACACGGCGCCGGGCCCTGCACGCTGCACAACGCCAGCTACGACTTCAACGACGAGATCCTGCCGCTGGGCGCGAGCTTCTGGGTGCAACTGGTGCAGCGCTGGCTGGCGCAACCCTGAGCCGAAGCGTTGCGCGCGGCGTCACGGCGCCGCGCAGTCCTGCGCGTGCATGTGCGCCGCGAGCAGCGCCGGCAGCGCCTGCAGGCGTTGTGCCTGCTGACGCGACAGCGCGGGAAGCACCCAGTAGCCGGCCTGCATGTCCAGGTTGCGCTGGACCACGTGGGCCGTCTGCACGCCGCGTGCGAGCAGGCGTTTGCGCTGCAGTTGCGCCTGCTCGCGCTTGTCGAACACCCCGAGCGAGATGCCCGGCATGTAGCGCGGGCGTGCGCTCACCGCGATGAAGCTGCCGGGCGGCAGCGACAGGCGATGCAGTTCGGCGAGCTTGCGCTGCAGCGTCGCGGTGTCGGCGTAGGGCCCCATGAGCACCATCCATTGCTCCGGCAGCGCCTGCCGGCGTGCCTCGGCGTGGAAGCCTGCGGCGAGCAAGGCGGCACCCAGTGCCGCGTCGGGTGCGCCGCTGTACGGGCC
Organism: Pseudomonadota bacterium; assembly: GCA_021815805.1. Lineage (GTDB taxonomy): Bacteria > Pseudomonadota > Gammaproteobacteria > Burkholderiales > Burkholderiaceae_C > Thiomonas_A. Next base: position 16,642 of record JAKAZQ010000041.1, read on the forward strand.
GATGCGCAGGCAGTCGGCGAAGCTGCCCGACACCTGCGCCGCCGATGCGGCGTGCGCCGGCGCAGCCGCCGAGGCCGAGGTGTCCGGCGCCGGGGCCGTCCGCACGTCGGCATGGGCCGGCGCGGTGCGCGGCGCCGCCGCGGCTGCGGCGCCCTGGCCATGCGCGGCCGGCGCCAGTGCGTTGCCGCGGGGATCGAGCAGTTCCACGGCGTCGGCATGCACCTGCTGCTGCAGGCGCTGCGGCTCGGCGACGCGGGCCGGTGCCCAGCCGAGGGCGCGGAACGCGTCGTGGGCCCACGCCCACAGCAGAAGGTTGCCGAGAACCAGGATCAGCACCGCCTTGCGCAACATGGGCATCGCTCCCAGGGGGGGGTCAGGGGGTCTCGGGGCGCAGCGACACGTCGCCGTTGGTCACGCGCTCGCGCCCGTTCGGGGTCTGCAGCCACAGATAGCCCTGGGAGTCCACGCCCAATGCCAGGCCGTGCAGGCCGGCCGTGCCGTCGCCCAGTACGCGCACCGTGCGCTGGCTCCAGGCATGACGCCGATTCCAGAAATCGGTCCACGGCGCGAAGCCGAGCCGGGCGAATTCCTGCAGGCCGGCGGCCAGCCGAGGCAGCAATTGCTGCAAGACCTGCCAGCGATCGACCATCACGCCGTGCTCATGCAGGCCTGCGGCCTGCGGCAGCTGTGGCGGCGAGCCCAGGTTCAGGCCGATGCCGATCACCGCCCAGCGCGCCGCCGCAGTGTCGGCCACCTCGACCAGCACGCCGGCCAGCTTGCGCCCGGACAGCAAGATATCGTTCGGCCACTTGAGCGCCGCCTGCGGCGCGCCGAGCGCGTCCAGCGCCTGTACCAGCCAGACCCCCACGGCCAGGCTCAGCCCCGCCAGTTCCGAGCCACGCGCCAGCGGCCAGGCGAGCGAGCACAGCAGCGCGCCGCCGCTCCCCGGTTCGTCGCTCCAGGCGCGGGAGCGGCGCCCGCGCCCGGCGGTCTGGTGACCGGCCACCAGGCACAGCGGAGAACCCGGCGCGCCGTCGCGCACCCGCGCCAGCAGATCGGCGTTCGTCGACCCGGTCTGCGCCACCCAGGCCAGCTCGCAGTCCTGGCCGGCCGCGCGCAGGGCGCGCTGCAGCGCCGTGGCGCGGGCAGCGTCGTCGAGCGGCGGGCACAGCATGGCTCAGCGCTTGCGCGCCAGCATGGTGCCGCGACAGTCCGCGCTGCCGCAGCGGCAGGCGTATTCGCGCTTGAGCCTGGGCGTGTGGCGCTCGTCCAGGCTGAGGTGGTAGTCGTAGAACAGTTCGTCGCCGGGCCGCAGGTCGTGCAAGGCATGCACGTAGACACGACCGTCGATCTCCCGCGTCTCGCAGTTCGGCTCGCACGAGTGGTTGATCCAGCGCGCGCTGTTGCCGCCCACGTTGGCGTCGATCACGCCGCCGCCGTCGAGCGAAAAATAGAAGGTATGGTTGGGCTGCAGCGGATCGTGCGGATGCCTACGCAGCGCCTCCTTCCACGAGATGCGCTCGCCACGGTATTCGAGAATGCGCGTGCCGGCGGCGATGGCGCGGCGCGCGAACACGCCCTTGCCGTGGACCGGCGAGTCGCGCACCTCGGTGCGTGGGCCATGCGCGACGGGCGCGTCGGCGCGGGTGCGGGGGGCGGCGGCGGCGGGGCGCCGGAGGCGGGTCTGCAACGCGGGCTCGAAACTGGTTAAAGTAAAAAAGGAGCGACGTGGCGCTGTCCGCTTGCGGGCCGTGCCGTCGTCGAGAGGCGCGCAGCCCTGCACGGCCTGGTCCATGACACGCCCACGACACGCGCGGATCATGTCCTGGCGGACGGCCGGGATGCGACGCCATGCATTGTAAGGACGCGAGTCCGTCGTCAACCCGGTGCGACGCAGCGCGCAGCGGCAGGCGAGCGGGTGTCGTGTCGAAAAAGTCCTGGTCCGGATCCACCATGAGCAAAACCCTGGTCATCGCCGAAAAACCCAGCGTCGCACAGGACATCGTGCGCGCGCTGACTCCGGTTGCCGGCAAGTTCGACAAGCACGACGAATATTCCGAGAGCGCCTCGTACATCGTCACGTCGGCCGTCGGCCACCTCGTGGAGATCGGCGCGCCCGAGGCCTACGAGGTCAAGCGTGGCAAGTGGAGCTTCGCGCATCTGCCGGTGGTGCCGCCGCACTTCGATCTCAAACCCATCGAGAAAACCCGCTCCAGGCTGTCGGCGATCGTCAAGCTGCTCAAGCGCAAGGATGTCGCCGGCGTGGTCAACGCCTGCGACGCCGGACGCGAGGGAGAGCTGATCTTTCGCCTGATCCAGCAATATGCGTCGGCGCGCCAGCCGGTGCGTCGCCTGTGGCTGCAGTCCATGACGCCGCAGGCGATCCGCGACGGCTTCGAGCATCTGCGCAGCGACGACGACATGCTGCCGCTGGCCGACGCCGCGCGCTGCCGCAGCGAGGCCGACTGGCTGGTCGGCATCAACGGCACGCGGGCCATGACGGCCTTCAATTCGCGCGACGGCGGGTTCTTCCTCACGCCGGTGGGGCGCGTGCAGACGCCGACGCTGTCGGTCGTCGTGGCGCGCGAGGAACAGATCCGGCGCCATGTCGCGCGGCCCTATTTCGAGGTGCAGGCGCATTTCGCGGCGGCCGGCGGCGAATATTCGGGCAAGTGGTTCGATCCCGGGTTCAAGAAGGACGCCGATGCCGACCGCCGTGCCGATCGACTGTGGGACCGCGCGCAGGCGCAGGCCGTGGTCGACGCCTGCGCCGGCGGTCTCGCGCAGGTGCACGACGAATCCAAGCCGACCACGCAGATGTCCCCGGCGCTGTTCGACCTGACCACGCTGCAGCGCGAGGCCAACTCGCGTTTCGGGTTTTCGGCCAAGATGACCCTGGCCCTGGCGCAGTCGCTGTACGAGAAGCACAAGGTGCTGACCTATCCGCGGACCGATTCGCGGCACCTGCCGGAGGACTACGTCAGCGTGGCGCGCGACACCCTGCGCGCGATGGCCGACGAACCCGCGGCGCCGCTCGCCGGTTTCGCGCAGCGCGCGCTCGACAGGGATTACGTCAAGCCGAACAAGCGCGTGTTCGACAACACCAAGGTCTCGGATCACTTCGCCATCATTCCGACCAACCAGCAGCCGCGCGCGCTGTCGGAGGCGGAGGCGAAGCTCTACGACATGGTCGCGCGGCGCTTCCTGTCGGTGTTCTATCCGGCCGCGGAATTCCACGTCACCACGCGCATCAGCCAGATCGGCGAGCATCGTTTTCGCACCGAGGGGCGCATCCTGGTCGTGCCGGGCTGGCTGGAAATCCACGGCCGCACCCAGCAGGGCGAAGGCGCCGACCTGCCGGCGCTGGACGCCGACGAGAAGCCGTGTGCGCAGCGGGTGGAACTGCTGGAGCTGAAGACGCGGCCTCCGGCACGCTACACCGAGGCCACGCTGCTCAGTGCGATGGAGAATGCCGGCAAGATGGTGGGCGACGAGGAATATGCCGAGGCCATGGCCGGCAAGGGCCTGGGCACGCCGGCGACGCGCTCGTCGATCATCGAGGGCCTGCTCGCCGAGCAGTACATGCTGCGCGAGGGGCGCGAGCTGGTGCCCACGGCGAAGGCCTTCCAGCTCATGACCCTGCTGCGTGGCCTGGGCGTGGAGGAACTGACCAAGCCGGAGCTGACCGGCGAGTGGGAGCACAAGCTGGCGCAGATGGAGCGCGGCCAGATCCGGCGCGACGCGTTCATGCAGCAGATCGCCGAGATGACCGAGACCATCGTGCGGCGCGCCAAGGAGTTCGACCGCGACAGCGTGCCCGGGGACTACGCCACGCTGGCCACGCCGTGCCCGAATTGCGGCGGCGTGGTGCGCGAGAACTACCACCGCTTCGCGTGCACCGCCTGCGATTTCTCCATCGGCAAGCATCCCGGGGGACGCAGTTTCGAGTTGTCCGAGGTGGAGGCCCTGCTCGCCGACAGGCACCTCGGCCCGCTGACGGGCTTTCGCAGCAAGATGGGGCGCCCGTTCGCGGCCGAGTTGCGCCTCACGCGCGAGGGCGGCGGCGGGCAGTACAAGCTGGAGTTCGATTTCGGCCAGTCCGCCACCGGCGACAACGCCGAGGCGCCCGACTTCAGCGCGCAGGAGCCGCTCGGCGCGTGCCCGAAATGCCGCGCGCGGGTGTTCGAGGCGGGCAGCTCCTATGTCTGCGAGCACGCGGTCGGCGCGTCGCCGGCCTGCGATTTCCGCAGCGGCAAGATCATCCTGCAGCAGCCGGTCGACGCGGCGCAGATGCGCAAGCTGCTGGCCGACGGACGCACCGACCTGCTCGATGGTTTCGTGTCGGCGCGCACGCGCCGCAAGTTCAAGGCCTACCTGGTGCGCCAGGCCGACGGCAAGGTGGGGTTCGAATTCGCGCCGCGCGCCGGCGCCGCGCCGGCCAAGGGCGGCGCGGCGCGCAAGAGCGCCGCGTCGAAGACCAGCAGGCCACGCACCGCGGCGACCAAGGCCGCGAAGGGCGGCGCCTGAGGCGGTGGCCGGCTCAGGCCGGCGCCTCGGCGGCCTCGGCGGGCGCCTGCGCGCGCGGCAGTTGCACGCAGACGACGAGCCCCGGGCGCGTCGGGTCGGTGCATTGCGGGTTGTCGTCCAGGCTCACCGCGGCGGCGTGCTGGCGCGCGATCTCCTGCACGATGCACAGTCCCAGGCCGCTGCCGTCGTGCCCGGTGCCGAGCACGCGGTAGAACGGCCGGAACACCATCTCGCGCTCGGCCGCCGCGATCCCCAGGCCGGTGTCCTCGACGCTCAGCAGCACATGTTCGTCGAGTCGGCGCAGGCGCACGACGACGCGGCCGCGCGGCGGCGTGTAGGCGATCGCGTTGTCCAGCAGGTTTTTCGCCAGCTCCTGCAGCAGCATGGCATTGCCGTGCAGCCACAGCGCCTGCTCCGGGGCGTCGAACTCCAGTTCCAGCGACTTCGCCAGCGCCATCGGCGCCAGTTCCTGCAGCGCTTCGCGCACCGGCTCGCGCAGATCGAGCAGGGTGGCGCCGCGGCGGGCCAGCGCGCCCTGGTTCTCGGCACGGGCGAGTGCCAGCAGCTGGTTCACCATGCGCGTCGTGCGCACCACGGAGATCTCGATCTGGCGCAGGCTGGTGCGCAGTTCCTCGGGGTCGGTCTGGCGCTGCGCCAGCTCCGCCTGCATGCGCAGACCGGCCAGCGGGGTCTTGAGCTGGTGCGCGGCATCGGCGATGAAGCGCTTGCGGGTGTGGATGGAATGCTCGAGGCGTCCGAGCAGGCCGTTGATCGAATCGACCAGCGGTGCGATCTCCTCCGGCGCCTCGCGCTGGTCGATGGGGCTGAGGTCGTCGGGGCGCCGGCGCCGGATGCGCGCCTGCAATTCGTCCAGCGGAATGATGCCCTGTCCCAGACCGAACCAGACCAGCAGAATGGAAATGGGCACGATGACGAACTGCGGCAGGATCACCCCGCGCACGATGTTGCGCGCGAGCTCGGCGCGTTGCTGCAGTCCCTCCGCGACCTGCACCAGCACGGCCGCGCCGCGCGGCGTGCGCACCCAGCGCCAAGCGATGCGCATGCTCTGAGCGCCGATCGATGCGTCGCGCAGGTGCGTGGCCTGATCGCGCGGCCACGCCGCGTAGGGCGGCGCGGGCAGCCGCGCATCGCCGGCCAGCACGCGGCCATCGGCCGCCCGCAGCTGCATCCTCAGGCGCTGCGGCAGGACGGGGGCAGCGTCGGTCGCCGCGGCGTGCGGCAACGACGCCCCCGAGCTGGCGACCCAATCCGCGATCACGCCGAGACGGCGCTGCAGGCCCTGATCGAAGGGCTGCGTGGCGATCGCCTGCGCGACCAGGAACGTGATGCCGATGGCCACCGGCCACACCAGCAGCAGCGGCACGAGCATCCAGTCCAGGATTTCGCCGAACAGCGAGCGCTGGCGCGCGCTCGTGCGCGGCGCCGTGCCGGCGTCCGCGGGCGGCGCGGCGCTGGCCGACATGGCTCAGGCCGCCTGCGCCGCGTCGCCGCCGGCCGCGGGCGCCGCGCCCGGGCTGCAGGCGGCGGGCTCCGCGGCGATGCGTTCCAGGCAGTAGCCGAGGCCGCGCACGGTGGCGATGCGCACGGGGCCGCATTCGATCTTCTTGCGCAGGCGGTGGATGTACACCTCGATCGCGTTGGTGCTGACTTCCTCGCCCCAGACGCAGAGGTGGTCGACCAGCTGGTCCTTGCTCACGAGGCGCCCGGCGCGTTGCAGCAACACCTCCAGCAACGCCAGTTCGCGCGCCGACAGATCGACGACACGCTCGTCGAGCATGACCACGCGTCCCGACAGATCCACGCTCAACGGCCCGTGGCGAATCAGCGAGCTGGTCGCGCCCATGCCGCGGCGGGTCAGCGCGCGCACCCGGGCCTCGAGTTCGGCCAGCTCGAAGGGCTTGGCCATGTAGTCGTCGGCCCCCAGGTCGAGGCCGCGCACCTTGTCGTCGAGGTTGTCGGCCGCGGTGAGGATGAGCACCGGCAGGTTGTCGCCGCGGCTGCGCAGGCGCTTGAGCACCTCGAAGCCGGACAGGCGCGGCAGGCCCAGGTCCAGGATCAGCAGGTCGAAGCTGCCGCCGTGCAGCGCATGGTCGGCACTCGTGCCGTCGCCGACCTGGTCGACGGCGTAATGACTGGCGCGCAGCGAGCGTGTCAGGCCGTCGGCCAGAACCTGGTCGTCCTCGGCGATCAGGATGCGCATGGCGGTCTCCTCCTGGTTCTTGCCGCGGTGAGCGGCTTGTTCGCCCGATTCTAGGAGGGCTCGGCGCGTGCGCGCCGATTGTCCATGCTGCATTGCAGTATGAATGCGCCGCGCGCAGTCGCCGCGCCGGAACCGGCGCACGCTGCGCCGCGCGTCAGGCGAGCCCCGCCGCGTGCTCGAGCAGCGCGCGCAGCGCCGGCCAGGCCCGCGCCGCGTGGGCATCGTTGATCAGGGCCACGACGCTGCGCCGCCGCCCGTCCGGCGCCTGCAGATAACCGGCCAGGCCGAGCACGCCGTCGAGGGTTCCGGTCTTCGCGTGCAGCATGCCCTGCAGCCCGGGGCTGCGCAGGCGCTCGCGCAGCGTGCCGTCCTCGCCGGCCAGCGGCAGCGATGCCAGGAACTCGGGCATCAGCGGGCTGTGCCACGCCGCGCGCAGCAGGCGCTCGAGGTCGCGCGCGCTCGCACGCGCGCGCCGCGACAGCCCGCACCCGTTGCCCAGCACGAGGTCGGGCATGGCCAGGCCGTGCGCGTCGAGCCAGCCCCGGGTGACCGCGGCGGCACGCGCGAAGTCGGCCGGGGCGCGCTTCGCATGCAGGGCCAGGGTCAGGAACACCTGCTGCGCCATCACGTTGTTGCTGAACTTGTCGATGTCGCGCACGAGTACCGCCAACGGCTGGCTCTCCCAGGTGGTCAGCAGGTTGGCGCCAGCCGGCACGCGCCCCGACACCACGCGCCCCTGCCAGTCGATGCCGGCCTGGCGGAACACCGCGCCGAGCACCGCCTGCACGAAGCGGTCGGCGGGCATCTGCGCCGCCACGTTCCAGGTCTGCTCGCCGCATTCGGCGGCGAACCTGCCGTCGAAGCGAGGCGCCAGCGGATCACGGAAATCGGCCTGCAGGCGCGTGCGCCAGTCGCCGCACGGGCCTGGCGCCAGGCGCGGCGCCAGGGGCGCGAAGCCGCGCAGCGGCGGCTGCACCCACACGCCGACGTTCTCGCCCTGCGCCTGCAGATGCAGTTGCAGCGCGCCGAAATTCACCAGGAAGGCGTCAGGGCCGACGTTGTACGGCGCCAGCGCATCGCCGTCGAAGGCCGCCGGGTCGTGCGGCGGCAGAGCGAAGGCGCTGCGATCGACGAGCACGTTGCCGGCGATGCGCCGCAGCCCGAGGCCGCGCAGGCGCAATACGAGCCGCCACAGATCCTGCGCCATGAGGTGCGGGTCGCCGCTGCCGATGAACGCCAGGTCGCCGGCCAGCACGCCGCCGTCCAGCGGACCCACGGCGAGCACCGGTGTGCGCCAGCGGTAGTCCGGCCCGAGCAGGTTGAGCGCCGTGAACATGGTCACCAGCTTGAGCACCGAGGCCGGGCTGCGCGCTCGGGTCGCCTGCCAGTCGACCAGCGGCGTGCCCAACCGCAGGTCGCGCACGACCAGGCTGCAGTTGGCCGGCGCGACGCCGGCGGCATGCAGCGCCAGGCGCACGCGCCTGGGCAACGCCAGCGTCGCCGGCAGCGCATGCGCCGGTGCGGCGCCGAAGCCGGCCAGCGCCAGCCCGCCCAGGGCGTGCGCCCCCAGGCGCAGTACCCGGCGGCGCGGCGGATCGTGGGGGGCGGAGCGCGCAAGCGGGGGCATGGACGGGGTCGGTGGCATCGGGCACGCACATGCTAATGCCGGCCACGCCGCCGCGCGGGCGCCGCGGCTACACTGCCCGGTGAGCAGCGCGCGTGCCCGGGCCGCGCGCATGCGGGCGGCCGGCCGCGGGCGCAAGCCCGCGCCCGCGGCTCGCCGCGCCGTGCGCCTCGCCGTCCGCCCCCCCTGCCGATGCTCCCCGTGTCCGATCCGACCCTTGTCCTTGGCTTCGATTCCAGCACCGAGTGGCTCTCGGTGGCGCTGAGCCTGGACGACACCCGTACGCTTCAGCGCACCGAACCCGGTGGAGCGCGCGCCTCGATGCGCCTGCTGCCGCTGGTGACGGAATTGCTCGCCGAAGCCGGCGTCGGCCTGCGCGATGTCGGGCTCATCGGCTTCGGCGCCGGTCCCGGTGCCTTCACCGGCCTGCGCGCCGCCTGCGCCGCCGCGCAGGGCCTGGGGCGCGGGCTCGGGTGTCCGGTGGTGCCGGTGCCCACGCTGCTGGCGGTGGCGGCGAGCCTGGAGCCCTGCGCGCCGCGTGCGCGCGCGCTGGTCGCCAACGATGCGCGCATGGGCGAGATGTACTGGGCGCTGGCCGGCGCGCCGGGCGCGCCGGCGGACTGGCGCCTGGAGGATCCGGCGCGTGTGCAGTCGCCGGCCGCGGCCGCGGGCGCCTGGCGCGACGCGTTCGGCGCCGAGGCGCCATCCGATCTGCTGCTGTGCGGCAACGCCTGGACGGCGCATGGCGCGGCCTTGCGCGAGGCGCTCGGCGCCGGCTGGGATGCGGCGCTGCGGGCGGCGCGCGTCGTCGCACCGGGCGCGGCCGCGGTGGCGCGTCTGGCGCGCTGCGCGCAGCGCCGCGGCGAGGCCGTGCCGGCCGCCCAGGCACGCCCGCTCTACGTGCGCGACAAGGTCGCGCTGACCAGCGCCGAGCGCGCGCTGGCCGCGGCGCAGGGAGGCGGCGCGTGATCCAGGTCATGCGCGCCGGGCTGCGTGAAATGCGCGTCGAGGATCTCGATGCCGTCATGGACATCGAGCGCCGCGCCTATGAGTTCTCCTGGAGCCGCGGCAATTTCGTCGACTCGATGGCCGCGGGCTACATCGCGCAGGTGCTGTGCGACGAGCAGTCGCAGCTGCAGGGCTATTTCGTGGCCATGGCCGGCGTCGACGAGATGCATCTGCTGAACATCACCGTCGAGCCGCGCCTGCAGGGGCGCGGCCTCGGGCTGCAGTTGCTCGACGGCGTGTTGCTCAGCGCGACCGTGCACGGCGCCGGGCTGTTGTGGCTCGAGGTGCGCCCGAGCAACCGGCGTGCGCTGGAGCTGTACGAACGCTACGGTCTGCACGCCGTGGCGCGGCGCCGCGCCTACTACCCGGCGCTGGTCGACGGGCGCGCCGCGCGCGAGGACGCCATCGTCATGTCGTCGCCGGTGGAGAACCTGCGCCAACGCCGCGGCATGGATTGACCCGCGCACGACCATGCCGCATCCCTTGCTCGATCCGCGCCGCCTGGCGGCCCTGCATGCGCTCGGCCTGAGCCAGGCCTGGGTGCCGCGGGCCGCGCTGGACCAGGCGGAACTGGCGAGCCTGCTGGCGTCGCAGGCGCCGGCGTCCGCGGCCGCGCCCGCGCCCGCGCCGCCGGCAGGTGCCGGCACGCTGCCCGCCGCGGCCGCTGCGCCGCCG
>JAKAZQ010000042.1 GCA_021815805.1 Pseudomonadota bacterium
GCCGTGGCTGACGGCGTCCAGCACGACCACGTCGCCCGGCGCGTACACGCGCTGGCCCGAGCGCAGCGGGCGGTCGACGAGCAGGCCCGCCGCGGGCGCCGGCGCGGCGGCGCCGGACGCCTGCGCCGCCTGCGCCGCCTGCGCGGATGCCGCGCCCTCGGCCTCGGCGCCGCGCGGCTGCGGCCCGTGCAGCAGCGGCAGGCGCGTGCCCGGGGCCGGCTCGGCGCCGGCCAGCACGCCCAGCGGGCGCATGCCGTGTTCGAGCAGCCAGTCGGCCAGGGCGTCGACATCGAGCCCGCCGGTGTCCGGCAGGCGCCGCAGGTCGATGACCACGGTCTCGTCGCGGAAGAATTCCGGCGATGCGTCGAAATGCTGCTGCAGCGCCTCGCGCAGCGCCTGCGGATCGGCCGTGCGCGGGCTGAGCAACAGGCTGTCGATGCTGCCTGCGCGCAGGTCGAACACCCTGGAGTTGCGCGCGGTCATGGGCGGCTCGGGCGCGCGGCGCGGCGCGGCCGGCCGGCCGGCCGCCGCGCGGCGGGGAGGGGTGGATGGATCATGGTGCGTATGGTACTTGGCCGCGTACTTGCCGCGCGCCGCGGGGCGGCCTATAACGCGGTTGCAACGGCGGCCGTCGCCGCCGGCCTGGAAGCGTCGCGGCCGCGCGACGCTTCCCCCCAGCCATGCACGACTGGAACACCCACGAAGTCGACAATGTGGTGCCGGCGCCGCTCGGCTGCAACCTCTACGACTCGGATGCCGCACTGCGCGAGGCGGTGTTGCGCGAAGGCGCCGCATGGGCCGACGACGCGCTGCACGGCATCGGCGCCGAGGTCGGCAGCGCCGAGCAGGCCGAGCGCGCGCGGCTCGCCAACGCCTGCCCGCCGCAGCTGCGCGCCTACGACGCGCAGGGCCGGCGCGTCGAGCAGGTCGAGTTCCACCCCGCCTGGCATGGCCTGATGCGCGACATCTGGAGCCGCGGCCTGCACTGCTCGCCGTGGGCGCAGCCGCGCGAGGGCGCGTTCGTGGCGCGCGCGGCGGCCTTCCTGCTGCAGGGCCAGCTCGAGGCCGGTACGCTGTGCCCGACCACGATGACCTTCGCCGCGGTGCCGCTGCTGCGCGAGCAGCCGCAGCTGTGGGACGAGCTGCAGCCGCACCTGTGCAGCACCGACTACGACCCCGCGGACGTCCCGCTGCGCGACAAGCGCGGCATGCTGGTCGGCATGGGCCTGACGGAAAAGCAGGGGGGGTCCGACCTGCGCGCCATCTCCACCGTGGCGCGCGCCATCGACGGCGCCCGCGCCCATCTGCTGGTGGGCCACAAATGGTTCTACTCGGCGCCGCAGTCGGATGCCCACCTGGTGCTGGCGCGCACCGGCGACGCCGCGCCGAGCTGTTTCCTCGTGCCGCGCTGGGGCCCGGACGGGCGGCGCAACGCGGTGCGCCTGCGGCGCCTGAAGGACAAGCTGGGAAACCGCTCCAATGCCAGCGCCGAGGTCGAGTTCGAGGATGCCTGGGGGCTGCTCGTCGGCGTTCCCGGGCGCGGCATCGCGACCATGCTTCGCATGGCCCACTACACGCGCATGGACAACGTGCTCGGCTCGGCCGCCCTGATGCGCGCCGGCCTGGTGGCGGCGCTGCACCACGCGCGCCAGCGACGCGCCTTCGGGCGCGCGCTCGACGCGCAGCCGCTGATGCAGGCGGTGCTCGGCGACCTGGTGCTGGAGGTCGAGGCCGCCACCGCGCTGGCGCTGCGCCTGGCGGCCTCCTTCGAGCACGCCGCGGTCGACCCTCTGGCCGCGGCGTTGCAGCGCATCATGACCCCGGCGGCCAAGTTCTGGGTCTGCAAGCGTGCCGTGCAGGCGCTCGCCGAATGCATGGAAGTGCTCGGTGGCAACGGCTATGTCGAGGAGTCGGCGCTGCCGCGCCTGCTGCGCGAGGCGCCGGTGAACTCGATCTGGGAGGGCAGCGGCAACGTCGTGGCGCTCGACGTGCTGCGCGCGGTGCGCAGCGAGCCGGCGGCGGCGCAGGCGCTGCGCGACTGGCTGGGCGCGGGCGGCGCCGTGCCGGAACCGGCGCTGCGCGCCCTCGACGCGCTGACGGCGCAGGCCGTGCACGACGACGCGCTGGCGCGTCGACTGGCGCAGCAGTTCGTGCTGCTGGCGCAGGCGGCGCTGTTGCGCGCGCATGCCCCGCAGCACGTCGCCGATGCCTTCTGCGCCACGCGCCTGCAGCAGCCGTGCGGCGGCGTGTTCGGCGTCGGCCTGTCGGCGCAGGACGGCGCCGCGCTGCTGGCGCGCGCCTGGCCGGTGGATTGAGCGTGGGCCGAGACTGCGCGCGTCAGCGGCGCGCGTAGCCGGCGAGGTCGAGGGTCCGGCTGGCCAGCCAGGCCGACGCCACGCCGATCAGCGCCCCGCCCAGCACATCGACCGGGAAATGCGCGCCCACCGCGATGCGCGACCACGCAACCCACAGCGCGAACACCACCAGCAGGCCGCGCAGCGCCCAGTGCGCGCCGGGCGACAGGCTGGCCATGACGCTGAAGGCGAAGGCGCTGTGGCCGGACGGAAAGCTGCGCCACAGCAGCGGCGGGCCGATCACGTGCACCGCGGCCGGCCCGAGCACCATCAGCGGACGCGGCATGTCGAGCCATGCCTTGATCGAGCCCACGAACAGCGCGTCGACCAGGTAGGCGACGAGCAGGCACAGCACGGCGCGCGGACTCAGCAGCGCCGGGCGCTTGAGCGCCAGCGCCAGCGCCAGCGCCGCCCACAGCGGGTAGTGCCGGTGGTCGCCGGCGAGCGCGCCCCAGGCGGCGAGGTGATCCCAGGTCCAGCCCGAGCCGGCGTGGTTGATCCACAGGAACAACCGGTGGTTCAGGCCGCCCCAGTCGTACCACAGGTGCGAGCCCGGCAGCGTGCTCACAACGCGCTCCAGCCGAGCGCCGCCAGCCACAGCGCGACGCCGATCAGCGCGCTGACCCCGGCCACGCCGAACAGCCAGCGCCGGCCCGTCAGGGCCGTGATGGAGGCCAGCGATATGGCGATTTGCAGCGCAATGATGCTGCGCAGGATGGCCGCGTGTGGCCGCTCCAGTTGCGCGGACTTGCGGTTTTCACGATCGGATTCGTGATCCAGGTGCTGGGCCTTCGCGGCCAGTTCCTTTTTCTGCGCCACGTACTTGGCGATCTTGGCGTCGATGGCGTCGCGGCGCTGCGGCGGCGCCAGATCCCGAGCCAGTTCCATGAGGTGCTGCTTGGTGCTCACCGCCTGATAGTAGTTCCACTGATCGGTGGCGTGCGCCTTGAGCAGAACGGCCTCGTTCTTGGCCAGGAGCACCTCCTCCGTGAGCACCGTTCCCTGGTAGCTGACGAGGGCGCCGAGCGCCGCCAGCACGGCGGTGAACAGCGCGACCCATTGGTTCAGGCGGCCGGGTCGGGACGACCCGGCATGGTGCAGCATCTCCTCGTGAGGAGCGTGGGCGTGAACGCCGTCATGGCTCATGGTGTGCGCGATCCGGTGGGAAGCAGCAGCGCGTGCGGCGCACGCGAGACCGCGCGAAGTGTAAGGCCTTCGGCGCGCGCCATCACCCGGCGCGCCGGGGTCATTCGTAGCGCAGCGCGGCGGCCGGTTGCAGGCGCGAGGCGCGCCAGCTCGGATACAGCGTGGCCAGCAGGCTCAGGCCCAGCGCGATCAGCGTGATGCCCAGCACGTCGCCGAGGCGCGGATCGCTGGGCATGGTGTGGATCAGGTAGACGCTGCTCGGCAGGAACTGGGTGTGGAACACCCATTCGAGAAAGGACACGATGGGATCGACGTGAAACGCGATCAGCAGCCCCAGCGCGACCCCGCACAACACCCCGAACACGCCGGTGATCGCGCCCTGCACCATGAAGATGGCCATGATCGAGCGCGGGCTGGCACCCTGGGTACGCAGGATGGCGATGTCGGACTGCTTGTCGGTGACCGTCATGACCAGCGTCGACACCAGGTTGAAGGCCGCCACCGCGACGATCATCGCCAGGATGATGAACATCATGCGTTTCTCGATGACCACGGCCTCGAACCAGGTGCGGTTTTCGGCGGTCCACGGCTGGGCCACCAGATCCGGCGGCAGCTGCGCCTGCAGTTGCTGCGCCACCAGCGGGGCCTCGTCGACGCTGCGCGTCTGCAAGCGCAGCCCCGTCGGGCCCTGGGTCAGGAACAGGCGCGACGCGTCCTGCAGGTCGAGCAGGGCCAGGCTGGAGTCGTATTCGTAATTGCCGATGCGGAACACCCCGACGACGCTGAGGGTGCGCAGCCGCGGGATCATGCCGGCGGGGGTCAGCGAGCCGCTGGGCACGACCATGGTCACGAGGTCGCCGACGCCGACGCCGAGGCGTTGCGCCAGCGCCTCGCCGAGCACGACACCGAAGCGCCCGGGGCGCAGCGCGCCGAGCGAGCCGGAGACCATGTGCGAGGCAATGCGCGAGACCTGCGGCTCCAGCGCGGGCTCGATGCCCCATGCCAGCACCCCGAACAGCGAGTTGCCCTGGGCCAGCAGCGCCTGCCCCTGCACCACCGGCGCCAGGCCGGTGACCTGCGGGTCGCGACGCAGACGCGCCGCCAGCTGCTGCCAGTGCGGGCCCAGGCCGCTGCCGTCGGCGCTGAGGATCTGCACATGCGGGATCACCCCGAGCATGCGGTTGCGCACTTCCTTCTGGAAGCCGTTCATGACCGAGATCACCACGATCAGCGCGGCCACGCCGAGCGCGATGCCCAACACCGAGACCAGGGAAATGAAGGAGATGAAGCCGTTGCGCCGGGTGCGCCGGCTGGCGCGCGTGTAGCGCCAGCCGATGAGCAGCTCGAAAGGCCACGCCGGGGCGGCGGGCGGGCGGGGGGGCGTGCTGGACATGGCCCGCAGTGTACGGCGCGGGCGCGCGCACGGCGTGGGCACGTCGACGTATGCTGACGGGATTTGCGATGGAGACGCCCCACATGCCCGAACCTTCCAGCGATGAATCGATGCTCTACCGACGCCTCGGGCGCAGCGGCCTGCGCCTGAGCGTGTTCTCCCTCGGCTCGTGGCTGACCTTCCACGAGCAGTTCGACGTGCGCGCCGCGCGCGAGATGATGGCCGCGGCGCGCGACCGCGGCGTGAATTTCTTCGACAACGCCGAGGGCTACGCCAACGGCGAGAGCGAGGCCGTGATGGGGCGCGCGCTGCGCGAACTGGGCTGGGCGCGCGTCGACTACGTGGTGTCGAGCAAGTACTTCTGGGGCCTCGAGGGCGGCGGCACGCGGGTCAACACGCGCAACACGCTGAACCGCAAGTACCTGATGCAGGCGGTGGACGCCAGCCTGCGGCGCAGCGGGCTCGACTACATCGACCTGATCTATTGCCACCGCCCCGATCCGCACACGCCCATCGAGGAGACGGTGTGGGCCATGAGCGACCTCATCCGCCAGGGCAAGGCGCTGTACTGGGGCACCAGCGAATGGAGCGCCGACGAGATCCGCGCGGCGTGGAACGTGGCCGAGCGTCATCACCTGCACAAGCCGGTCGTGGAGCAGCCGCAGTACAACCTGTTCCATCGGCGGCGCGTCGAGCAGGAGTACCGGCGCGTGATCGAGGACCTGGGCATCGGGCTCACGGTATGGAGTCCGCTGGCGGGCGGCCTGCTCAGCGGCAAGTACCGCGATGGCGCGCCGCCGGGCAGCCGCGGAGCGCTCAGCGCGACGGCGTTTTTGCGCGAAGGGCTGCTCGACGCCCAACGCAACCAGGCGGTGGCCACGCTGGGCGACATCGCCGCCGAGCTGGGCTGCAGCATCGCCCAGCTGGCGATCGCCTGGACCGCGTGGCGCGGCCAGGTCAGCAGCGTGATCCTCGGCGCCTCGAGCCGCCAGCAGCTCGAGCACAACCTCGACGCGCTCGACGTGCTGCGGCGCCTGGATGCCGCAACCGTGGCGCGCGTGGAGGCGCTGACCGAGGCGCTGGCGCGTTGAGCCGGCGCGGCGCACTGCACATGGCGGGCGTCCGATAATGCGGGCATGCACACCGTCCTGATCGATACCTCGACGCTCGACACCGACGCCTGGGAACAGGCCGTGCGCGGCGGCGCGCTGGCGCGCCTGCAGCGCGCGTTGCGCATGCGCGTGCCCGGCGGCGGTGAGCACCTCGGCGAGGATGCCCAGGCCGCCTGGCTGAGCCCGGCCGAGCGCTGGATGCGGCGCGCCCTCGGCCTGGACGAGCCCGAGATGCGCCTGCCCGATCAGCAGGCGCCGTGGGGGGCGCTGCTCGCGGCGGCGAGCGGCCTGCCGACGCAGGCCCAGGCCTGGGCGCTGGCCTGGCCGGTGCATCTGCTGCTGGGGCGCGACAGCCTGAGCCTGCACGATCCGGCGAAACTGGATCTCGGCGCCCAGCAGGCGCAGGCGCTGCGCGACGCCGTGCTGCCGCTGCTGCAGGAGCAGGACTGGCAGGTGCGCGTGCTGCGGCCGGGCTGCTGGCTGCTGGGCCATGAATCCCTGCGCGCGGTGCGCACGGCGGATCCGTCGCGCGCCATCGGGCGCAACGCCGCCAGCTGGATGCCCGGCGGCGAGAGCGCGGCGCCGTGGCGCCGCCTGCTCACCGAGATCCAGATGGTCTGGCTGCAGCACCCGGTGAACGAGCAGCGCAACCGCCTCGGGCTGCCCGAGGTCAACGCGCTGTGGCTGCACGGCTGCGGCGTGCTGCCGATGCGCCCGGCGAATCCGTTCGTGCTCGATGCCCGACAGGTGCAGGCGTGGAGCGCCGGTTCGTGCGCATGGCTGGATGCCGTCGGCGCGGCCTTGCCGGCGCTGCCCGCGTCGCGGCATCCGCACCCGTTGCATGTGCTGCGCCCCGAGGCTGCCGCGCCTGGCTCGGCGCAGGCCGCCTGCGCGGCGCTCGACCGCCTCGCCGAGCAGCGCCTGCGCGACGCGCTGCGCGAGCATGCGGCGGTGCGCCTGGTGCTCGCCGGCACGCGGGCCTGGGTCGACCTCGAACTGCGGCGGGCGCGTGCCTGGCAGTTCTGGCACGACGCCGGGGCGCGCGCGCTGCTTGCCGGCATCTGAGCCCCGCGCATGCAGTTCGTTTTTCGCGATCCTCCGCCGCGCAGCGTGCATCGCCTGCAAAGCGCCGGCCTGCACCCGCTGCTGGCGCGCCTGCTCGCCGCGCGCGGCGTCGACGAGCCGGCGCAGGCGCAACCCAGGCTGGGCGCGTTGCTGCCGCCGTCGCTGCTGCTGCATGCCGACAGCGCGGCGCGCGTGCTGGCCGACGCGATCGCGCGCGGGCAGCGCATGTGCATCGTCGCCGACTACGACTGCGACGGCGCCACGGCCTGCGCGGTGGCGCTGCGCGGGTTGCGCATGCTGGGCGCCGACGTCGACTACCTGGTGCCGAACCGCTTCACCACCGGCTACGGCCTGTCGCCGGCGGTGGTCGATCTGGTCGCGCGCCATGCGCGCGGCGCGCCGCACTGGATCATCACCGTGGACAACGGCATCGCCAGTGTCGACGGCGTGGCGCGCGCCCACGAGCTCGGCATGCGCGTGCTGATCACCGACCATCACCTGCCCGGCGCCCAGCTTCCGGCGGCCGACGTGATCGTCAACCCGAACCAGCCGGGTTGCGCGTTTCCGAGCAAGAGCCTCGCCGGGGTCGGGGTCATGTTCTACGTGCTGCTCGCGCTGCGCGCCGAATTGCGCGAGCGCGGGGCCTTCGCGGCGGCGTCGCAGCCGCGCCTGGACAGCCTGCTCGACCTGGTCGCGCTGGGCACCGTCGCCGACGTGGTTCGCCTCGACGCCAACAACCGCCTGCTGGTCGCCGAGGGCCTGCGGCGCATGCGCGAGGGCCGCATGCAGGCCGGGGTGCGCGCCTTGTTCGGCGCCTGCGGGCGCGAGCCCGGGCATGCCGGCACCTTCGATCTCGGCTTCGCGCTGGGGCCGCGCATCAACGCCGCCGGGCGGCTCGCCGACATGACCGTGGGCATCGAGTGCCTGAGCACCGACGACGCGGAGCGCGCGCTGCAGCTGGCGCAGGGCCTGGACGCCATCAACCGCGAGCGCCGCGGCATCGAGCAACGCATGCGCGAACAGGCGCAGGAGGCGCTGGCCTCGCTGCAGGCGCGCGATGGTGCGGCGCAGCGGGCTTCGATCTGCCTGTACGCACCCGACTGGCACGAGGGCGTGGTGGGCATCGTCGCCGGGCGCCTGAAGGAGCATCACCATCGGCCGGTGTTCGTGTTCGCCCCCGGCAGCGACGGCCAGTTGCGCGGCTCCGGGCGCTCGATTCCGGGTTTCCACCTGCGCGACGCGCTCGACCTCGTTTCCAAGCAGGAGCCCGGACTGCTGCTGCGCTTCGGCGGCCACGCGGCGGCCGCCGGCTGCAGCATCGCCGCCGGCGGCTTCGAGCGCTTCGACGAGGCCTTCGAACGCGTGGCGCGTGCCTGGCTGTCGCCGGACCTGCTGCAGCGGCGCCTGGAAGTCGACGGCGAACTGGAGGCGCAGTGGTTCGACGTCGAGATCGCCGCGCTGCTGCAGCAGCAGGTCTGGGGGCAGGGTTTCGCGCCGCCGTTGTTCGCCAGCGACATCGAGGTCGTGCAGCAGTCGCAGTTCGGCAACGGGCATCTGCGCGCGCGCGTGCGGTCGGCCGGGCCGGGCGGCGGCGCGACGCGCGAGCTGGTGGCCTGGAATCGCAGCGAATTCCTGCCCGCGCGCGCGCGCGTGGCGTGGCGCCTGGAGTCCAACACCTGGCAGGGGCGCAGCAGCGCGCGCATGGTGCTGGAGGCCGTCGAGCAGGCCTGATGCTGCGCGCGGCACGGCGCGAAGCCACTATGCTGTGCGCATGACGCAGACGCCATGGCCCGCTTCCCTCCGGGAGCCCGAGGCGCCGTGGGAGATTCCCGCGGTGCCGGGCTGGCCCGCCGTGCTCGACGCGATGGAGCTCGGCGCGCTGATCGTCGACACGTCCGGCCCCGAGCTTTCGCTGCTGTACGCCAACCCCGCCTACTTTCGCGTCACCGGGCTGGATCCCGAGGACAGCCCGGAAGCACAGGCGCGCTGGCTGCAGGACACCAGCGACGCGGCGCCGGCGTTGCAGGAGGTGCGCGCGGCGCTGGCCGAGACGCGCGCCTGCCGCGTGGAGCTGCGCGGCCCGCGCGCCGAGGCGGATGAATCGTGGTTGTCGCTGAGCCTGTCGCCGCTGCCCGATGCGACGCGCCCCGGCACCCGCGTGCGCTACTTTCTCGGCTTGCTGCGCGACATCACGCAGCAGCGTCGCCAGCAGCAGGAGCACGCGACGGCGCAGGGCCTGTACCGCATCCTGCTCGCCGAGGAGGAACTGGTGCTGGCGGGGGGCGACCTCGGCGACATGTTGCAGCAGGCCTGCGAGCGCCTGGCCGACGCCGGCTTGTTCCGCGCCGCGCTGATCGCGCGCGCCGGGCAGCACGGACACATCGACCTGCTGGCGCAGGCCGGCGCGACGCATATCGGCGAGGACTGGTACCGCCCGAACGTGCTGGGGGAGCATGGCGAGCGCAGCCTGGCGGCGCGCGCCTGGAATCTGCGCCGCCTGCAGTACAGCAACGATTACCTGAGCGAGCCGGCGCTGTCGCAGTACCGCGAACACGTGCGCCGCGCCGGCATCGCCTCGGTGGCCATGGTTCCGGTGCTGCGAGGCGGCCACCGCTGGGCGCTGCTCGGCGTGGCGGCGGCGCAGGTCGGCGCCTTCACGCCGGCGGTGCTGGAACTGCTCGAACGCGTGGCGCGGCTGCTCGGCCACGCCCTGGATGCCTTCGACCTGCGCCGGCGCCTGCAGCAGGAGCACCATCACATCTCCTGGCTGGCCGAGCACGATGCGCTGACCGGGCTGCTGAACCGTCGCGGGCTGCGGCTGCGCCTGCAGGATCTGCTGGCGCAGACCGACGCCCAGGGTGGTTTCGTCGCGGTGGGCATCCTGGATTTCGACGATTTCAAGCAGCTCAACGACAACCACGGCCATGCCGCCGGCGACGCGCTGCTGCGCACGGTGGCGGCGCGCCTGGTCGAGGCCGTGCGCTCGTCGGACATGGTGGCGCGCCTGGGCGGCGACGAGATCGTGCTGGTCATGCAGGGGCTGGTGGCGCGCGAGGACCTGGAGCCGGTGCTCGAACGCATCCGCGACTGCATCGCCGAGCCGGTGACCCTGCCGCCCGGCGACTCCATGCTGCAGGTGCGCGCCAGTCTCGGCCTGACGGTGTACCCGGACGACGCCAGCGAGCCCGACGAGTTGCTGCGCCATGCCGACCAGGCGCTGTACGCCATCAAGCGCCAGCCGCGCGGCAGCGGGGCTCCGTTCTGGCGGCTGTACCAGCCCGAGGTCGATCGCGACCAGTACCAGCACATGCGCCTGGTGCGCGAACGCTTCGACGCCGGCGGGCTGCGCGTGCACTACCAGCCGGTGGTCGACATGGCGAGCTGGCGCGTGGTCGAGGTCGAGGCGCTGGCGCGCCTCGACGACGGCCAGGGCCGGCTCATCGGGCCGCTGGACTTCATCCACCAGCTCGGGCGCGACGGCCTCGTCGCGATGACTGTGGCCGTGCTGCGCCAGGCCGCCGCCGATGCGCAGCGCTGGCAGCGCGAACTCGGCGTGGAGCTGTCCATCGCCGTGAACATCGACCCGCTGCTGCTGGCCTCCGGCGAGGCGCTGGACACCGTGCGCGATGTCGCCACGAGCAGCGGCCTGGCGCCGCAGCGCATGGTGCTGGAATTGCTCGAGCACAACGACTTCCTGTCCTTCGCGTCGGCGCAGGACACGCTGGCCGAACTGCGCGCGTTCGGCTGCCGCATCGCGCTGGACGACGTCGGCAGCGCCTATTCGTCGCTGTTGCGCGTGAAGGAACTGCCGATCGACATCATCAAGCTCGATCAGGGGTTCATTCGCGGCCTGGCCGACAACCCGCAGGACCTTCGTTTCGTGCAGAGCCTGGCGCAACTCGCACGCGGGCTCGGCGTGGATTTCGTCGCCGAGGGCGCCGAGACGCCGGACATCGTGGATGCGCTGCGCGCGCTGCGCGTGCCGCAGGCGCAGGGCTGGGGCATCGCCCGTCCGATGCCGGCGGAGGCCTTCGGCGCGTGGCTGGCGGCATGGCGCCCGCGGCGCCGCGACACGTTGCAGACCGGGCTGCTGAGCTGCGTGGCGCAGCAACTCGTGGCGCTGGATACCGACCTGCTGATCGCCCGCCATTACCCCGAGCCCAAGCCGCCGCTGATCATGAGCGGCGACCCGGTCGAGGGCCCGCTGGGACGCTGGCTGCGCGGCGTCGGCCTGAGCCCCGAGCACCCGCTGTCGCTCGCCTACGCCGAGTTGTATGCGATGTTCCACGACTGGATGGCCGCGGGACCGGACGCCGACGATGCGATGACCCAGTCGGCGCTCGACCATCTGCTGCGCTGCGCCGGCGATTACCTGCGCGCGCAGCGCTGAGGCGCGCCTCAGGCGGCTGGCCCGGCCTCCTGCAGGCTTGCATGCTGCAGGCGCAGCGTGCGGCCGCAGCGCGCCGCCAGCTGCGCATCGTGGGTCACCAGCACCATCGCGCTGCCGTGCTCGCGCGCCATGCCCGCGAGCAGTTCGAACACGCGATCGGCGGAGTCCGCGTCGAGGTTGCCGGTGGGCTCGTCGGCGAGCAGCAGCGCAGGGCGGGTGACCAGCGCCCGCGCCAGCGCCACGCGCTGGCGCTCGCCTCCCGAAAGTTCGGCCGGCCGGTGGCGCAGGCGCTCGCCGAGGCCCACCTGCTCCAGCATCGAGCCGGCCTCGCGGCGCGCCTCGGCGGCCGGCATGCGGCGTATGCGCAGCGGCATCATGACGTTGTCGAGCGCGCTGAACTCGGGCAGCAGATGATGGAACTGGTAGACGAAACCGACATGGCGGTTGCGCCAGCGTCCCTGCTGCGCCGGCGACATGTCGCGCCAGGCCTGCCCGCAGACCTCGATGCTGCCGTCGTCCGCCTGATCCAGGCCGCCGAGCAGGTGCAGCAGGGTGCTCTTGCCCGAGCCCGATGCGCCGGTGATGGCCAGGGATTCGGCGGCGCGCAGCTGCAGGCCCACGCCGTCCAGCACGAGCACCGTCTGCGGGCCGCCGGCGTAGCGCTTGCGCACGCCGCGCGCGTCCAGCACGAGTTGGTCGTCATGCGTCATGCAAGGCTCTCCGTCGGGGGTTGCGGCCGGTATTCCGGCACCAGGCTGGCGAGCAGCGCCTTCACCGCCGCGGCGTCGTGCTCCGCGTCGTCGGTGCCGATGCGCTGCCGCAGATCGTCGAGATCGAGGCGCGGGCCCTCGGCGTCGCCCTGGCGCGCCACGCGCAGCTTGGGGTGCGGCGTGGGCAGCGTGGTCTCGTCGTCGGCGAGCAGTTCCTCGAACAGTTTTTCACCCGGGCGCAAGCCGCTGAACACGAGGGGCACCTCGTCCTCGGTGCGTCCGGAAAGCCGGATCATCAGGCGCGCCAGTTCGACGATGCGCACCGGCTCGCCCATGTCCAGCACGTAGATCTGGCCGCTGTCGCCCATCAGCGCGGCCTGCAGCACCAGTTGCGAGGCCTCCGGAATGGTCATGAAATAGCGCACGATCTCCGGATGGGTGACGGTCACCGGTCCGCCGGCGGCGATCTGCTGCGCGAAGCGCGGCACCACGCTGCCGCTCGAGCCCAGCACGTTGCCGAAGCGCACCGCCACCATGCGCGTCTGCGGGTGCGCGCGCGCCAGCGCCTGCAGCGCGCGTTCGGCGAGGCGCTTGCTGGCGCCCATGACATTCGTCGGGTTCACCGCCTTGTCGGTGGACACGAGCACGAAGCGCTGTGCCCCGGCGCGCGCGGCGGCGCGCGCCACGTTGATGGTGCCGAGCACGTTCGTGCGCAACGCCTCGATGGCGTTTTCGCCTTCCATCAGCGGCACGTGCTTGTAGGCCGCGGCGTGGAACACGAGCGCCGGGCGCTGGCGCCCGACCAGCAGGTCCAGGCGTTGCGCATCGCGCACGTTGGCGGTGAGGAACAGCATCGGCGTGTCGAGGTGGCGCGCGCGCAGCTCCTGCTCGAGCTGGTAGACGGCGAACTCCGACACGTCCAGGCAGACCAGACGGCCGACGCCGAAGCGTGCGATCTGGCGGCACAGCTCGGAGCCGATGGAGCCGCCCGCGCCGGTCACCAGCACGCACTGCCCGGCGAGCATTTCGGACAGGCCGCGCACGTCGAGCTGCACGGCGGCGCGGCCGAGCAGGTCGTCGAGCTCCAGGCTGCGCGGCATGCCGGCCTCGCCGCCGGGGCGCAGCCAGTCGTCCGCGCGCGGCAGCGTGAGCAGCGCCAGACGCGCGCCGCTGGCCTGTTCGAGCAGCAGGCGCCGCGTCGCCGACCCGGCGCGCCCGGCGACCAGCGCGTGCTGCACGCCGCAGGCCTTGGCCACCTCGTGCAAGGGGCGCGGCGGCGCCAGCACGGCGAGCCCCTGCAGGCGCGCGCCGGCCTCCTCGGGCAGCGGGCTGTACACCGCGACGGCGCGCCACTGCTGCGACGCGCGCAGGCTCTGCAGCGCACCCGCCGCGTCGTCCACGCTGCCCAGCACGAGCAGGCCGCGCGCCGTCGCATCGGCGCCGCGGCTGCTGCGTTCGCCGCGCAGGCGGGCGGCGAGACGCAGCGCGAGCAGCGCGCCGCCGGCAAGCAGCGGGTGGATGAGCACGATGGAGCGCGGGAAGTTCGGCACGCGCAGCACCAGCAGCATGGCGCCGAGCCCGAGCGCGGCGACGGCGCAGGCCTGCGCGAGGCGGCGCACGTCGCCCAGCCCGGCATGGCGCCATGCCATGCGGTAGATGCCGAAGCCGCTCAGCGCGGCCGCCCACACCGCGACCGCCACCGGCAGCGTGAGGCCGACGATGGGCCCGAGATTGGACGGCGGGTCGTTGCGCAGCAGGCTGAAGCGGAACGCGAACGCGGCCAGCCAGGCCAGCGCGATCACCGTCGCGTCCAGCAGCAACGCCGAGCCGGCGCGGCGCGACCAGGTGGCGATGCGCGTCATGCGGCGTCCGCCGCCGCGCGCAGCCCGCGCAGCACCAGCTCGGCGACGCGCTCGAGCTGCGGCGCATCCATGTTCGAGCCCGACGGCAGGCACACGCCGCCCTCGAACAGCGCGCGCGCCACGTCCTCGCCCGGCGCATGCGGGAAATAGCGGCTGGCCGCGTACAGCGGCTGCAGGTGCATGGGCTTCCACACCGGGCGCGCCTCGATGTTGTGGCGCTCGAGAAAATCCAGCAGGGCGTCGCGTCGCTGCCGCGGCTGCGGCAGGTCGAGGGTGAAGGCCGACAGCCAGCGCGTGGCGTGGTGGCCCTGCGGCTCGTGCATCCAGCGCAGCCCCGGCACGTCGCGCAGCGCCCGCGCGTAGTGCGCGAAAATCTCGCGCCGACGCTCGACGCGCTGCTGCAGCACCCGCAACTGGCCGCGCCCGATGCCGGCCAGCACGTTGCTCAGGCGATAGTTGTAGCCGTCCTCGACATGCTCGTAATGGCGCGCCGGCTCGCGCGCCTGGGTGGACAGCTTGCGCGCATGCGCGATCAGGTCCGCGTCGTCGCCGACCAGCATGCCGCCGCCGGAGGTGGTGATGATCTTGTTGCCGTTGAACGAGAACACGCCGAGACGGCCGAAGCTGCCGCTGGCGCGGCCGTGCAGGCTGGCACCCAGCGACTCGGCCGCGTCCTCCAGCAGCGGTACGCCGGCCTCGTCGAGCAGCGGCAGCAGTTCGTGCATCAGCGCGCTCTGGCCGTACAGGTTCACCACCAGCGCGGCCTTCGGGCGTACGCCCTCGTGCCGCAGCTGCAGCAGCGCGGCGCGCAGCGCGCGCGGCGACATGCTCCAGCCGTGCGGCTCGGAGTCGACGAATACCGGGGTCGCACCGAGCTGGCGGATCGGGTTGGCGCTGGCCACGAAGGTCAGGCTGGAGCACAGCACGCAGTCGCCGGGCCCGACCCCGAGCAGGCGCAGGCCGAGGTGCAGGGCCGCCGTGCCGGAGCTGGTCGCCGCGGCATGCGCCACGCCGACGCGCGCGGCCAGTTCGCGCTCGAAGGCGTCGACATGCGGGCCGAGCGGGGCGATCCAGTTGGAGTCGAAGGCTTCCCGCACCAGCGCGGCCTCGTCGTCGCCGAGGTGCGGCGACGACAGGTGGACGCGGCGCGTCAGCTCGCGACGCGTGACCAGGTCGAGCACGCGCCCGGCGGCGTCGAGCACCGGGACATGGTCGATGCGGTGCGCGTCCATGCACTGCACGACGTCCTGCAGCGAGGCCTCGACGCCGACGCTGCGCGGCGGCTGTGCCGGCAGCGCGCCGAGCGGGGCGTCGCCCGCGCTGCCGGCCAGCGTGGCGCGCCGCAGGTCGCCGTCGGTGACGGTGCGCAGCAGGCGGCGTGCCGCGTCGACCACCAGCAGCACGCCCTGCGCCGTGGCGTCGAGGCGTGCCATGGCCTGCAGCACGCTGGTCTCTGGGGGGACGAGCAGGGCCTCGAAATCGTGCGCGTTCATGGCGGAAACAGGGTGCGGCTGGGCTCAGGCGGCGCCGTGGCTGGCCTGGCGCGCCGGAACGCCGGCCCAGCAGGTATCGTCGGGCAGGTCGTGCAGCGCCACCGCGCCGGCGCCGAGGATGCAGCGCGCGCCGACGCCGAGGTTGCGCAGCACGGTGCTGCCGGCGCCGACCAGCGCGGCCTCGCCGACGCGCACCGCGCCGCCGAGCCGCGCCCCGGGGGCGATGTGCGCCCAGGCGCCCAGCGTGCAGTCGTGGTCGACGACCGCGGTGTGGTTGACGATCACGCCGTCGCCGAGCACGGCAAGCGGGCCGACCACGCATTGCGCCGCGAGCAGGCAGCCTGCGCCGATGCGCGCGCCCAGCGCCACCGCGGCGCGCGGGTGCACCACGCTGGCCAGGCGCGCGCCGCGCGCCTCCTGCTCGAGCAGCAGCCGGGCCTCGCGCTGGCGCGACGCGTTGTCGCCGATCGCCACGTGCAGCTCCCAGGGCTGCGGCAGGTCGCGCAGCGCGCGCGGCGACAGCACCTGCACCCCGGGCAGCAGCTCGCTGCCCCACAACGACTCGCGCCGGTCACTGGCCAGTACCGCGCGAAAGCAGCCGCTGGCCAGCGCGGCGTCGGCGGCGACGCGCCCGTGCCCGCCGGCGCCGAACACCACCAGCAGCGGGCGCTCGGGCGCGACGGCGGCGGCAGCCGCGGAAGATGCGGCCGACGCGGCCGACGCGGACGAAGCGGGCGAAGCGGGAGTCACTGCGGAATGCATGAGGGGGGCGCGGCGTCGCGTCAGTAGTCCAGGGTCTTGTGCAGCAGCCCGGCGTGCAGGTCGAGCTCGGCGAGCAGCGCGGCGATGCGCTGGCCGGCGCGGCCGTCGCCGTACACATTATGCGGGGCAGGGCGCGGCGCACCGAGCAGGCTGCGCAGCGCCGGCGCGATGGCCTCGGCGCGCAGCGGCAGCGAGCGCACGCCCGGGTTGCGCTCGCGCAGGTGCTGGCGCATGCCGAGGTCGAGCACCGGCGTGCCGAGGCTGGCGGCCTCGATGATGCCCGAGGAGGAGTTGCCGACCAGCGCGAAGGCGTGGCGCAGCGCATCCAGGTAGGCCGGGCGCGGCAGGTGGGTCAGCACATGCCAGCCGGCGCCCACCGCCGGCAGCTCGCGGGCGATGCGCGCCGAGCCGGCGTCGGCGTTCGGCGCCAGCCAGAGCACGTCGAAATCGCGACCGGCGCCGGCCTGGCGCAGCCCGGCCAGCATCTCGAGGGTCTGCGTCCCCGCCTGCTCGGCCTGCTGCACCACCGGGTGGAACAGCACCAGCGCGTAGTCGCGCGCGGGGTCGAGGCCGAGCGCGCGCAGTGTCGTGACGCGCGGCGTGTGCAGGTGCGGGGCGATGTCGTCCAGGCCCGGCGCACCGACGACGAACACGCGCTGCGCCGGCTCGCCCATGGCGATCAGGCGCTCGCGCGACTCGGAGGTCGCGGCCAGGTGGTAGCTCGCCAGGCGCGAGATGGCGTGGCGCATCGGCTCGTCGACGGTGCCCGAGCGCTCGCCGCCGTGCACGTGCACCACCGGTACGCCCAGGTGCAGCGCGGCGATCGCGCCGGCGAGCATCTCGCCGCGGTCGCCGAGCAGCAGCAGTGCGTCGTAGGCACCGCGCTGCAGCTCCGCGGTCACGCCGAGCAGCGTCTGCCCGACGGCGCGCGCCATGCCGTCGCGCTCGCGCGTGGCGACGTCGCTCGGAATGCGTGCCGCGATGCGCAGCCCGCTCGACTCGATCTCGCGCACGGTGTCGCCGAACTCGGCGCAAAGGTGCGTTCCGGTGACCGCGATCGCCAGCTCCAGTCGCGCATGCGACGCGACGGACTGCAGGCATGCCCGCATCAGCCCGAAATCGGCGCGCGTGCCGCTGAGGTACAGGATGCGCCGCGGCGCCGGCGCGGCGCGGTGGGCGCCCGGCTCAGTCATGGCTGGCGTCGACGTCATGCAGATCCTCCCATTGCAGCACGCGTCCGGCGGGCAGCGCGTGGCGCAGGCGCCGGCCCGGCAGCGCCTCGAGCTCGCGCGGGGCGATGCCGCTGCCCGGGCGGCGCAGCTGCAGATGCTCGGCACGCAGCACGCTGCCCGCCGCCATGTCGCAGGCCAGCACCACGCTGCGGCGTGCCACCGCGCGCACCTCCAGCTCCTCGGCGCGCGGCGCCTTCAGGCCGTCGCCGAGCATCGCCGGCAGCCGGCGCAGCTCGTGCACCAGCGCGGCGAACTCGGCGGGTTCGCTGGATGCCGCGTGATCCGGTCCGGGCAGTCGGCGATCCAGCGTGATGTGCTTTTCCAGCACCCGCGCGCCCAGCGCCACCGCGGCCAGCGCCGCGGTGTTGCCGAGGCTGTGATCGGAGTACCCGAGCCCCGCGCCGGGGGCGGCGAGCTGCCCCAGCGCGAGCAGGTTGAGCGACGCGTCGGGCGCCGGATAGGCCGATGTGCAGTGCATCAGCACCAGCGCCTGCGGCACCGGCGCGGCGGGCCGCGGCGCGCTGCCGTGGTCCCACACCTGCTGCACCCAGTCACGCGCCTCGCGCACCTCGTCGAGCGTGGCCATGCCGGTGGACAGCAGCAGCGGAAGCCGGGCAGCGGCGGCCTTGCGCAGCAGCGGCCGGTTGGTGATCTCGCCCGACGGCAGCTTGAGGCGGCGCACGCCGAGTTCCAGCAGCTGATCCACGGCGGCCTCCGAGAACGGCGTCGAGACGAACTCGATGCCGCGCTCGCGGCAGCGTTGCGCGATGGCGCGGAACTGCGCGGCGTCGAGCTCCAGCGCGCGCAGCATCGCCAGCTGGTCGGCCTGCCCGGTCTGCGCCTGCTGGTACGCGGCGGTGGCCGTGCCCGGCGCCACCAGGTCCTCGGCGCGGAAGGTCTGGAACTTGACGGCATCGGCGCCGGCGGCGGCGGCGGCGTCGACCAGCGCCAGCGCGAGGTCGAGCCGACCGTTGTGGTTCACGCCGGCCTCGGCGATGATGAACACGTGCTGCGCGGTCACGGCGTCGGCTCCTGCGCCAGCAGGCGTTCGGCGCTCGCCAGGTCGTCGGCGTCGTCGATGTCCACCGAGCGCTGCGCCGGCATCAGGTGGGCCGCCACGCGCACGCTCCACAGGCCGTGCCGCGCCGCATGCGCCAGCGCCGCGCGCCGCCAGACATAGATGGAGCCGTTGAGGGCCCACACCGGCGGCGCCGCCTGGCGCGTCGCCAGCCCGCCGCCCTTGCTGATGCGCACGCTGCCGTCGGCGGCCGCCTCCACCAGGTTGAAATAGGGATTGAAGCCGCTGTCGAAGGCGGTCAGCACGAGGTCGGGGGCATCGGCCGCGTCGGCGCGCTCGAGACAGGCGTCGAGGTCGGCGGCGCGACGCAGCGGCGACGTGGGCTGCAGGTCGACGATTCGCTCGACGCGCGCCGCCAGCACCTGCTCCAGATGCGCCACCAGGTGCTCCACCACAGGCAGCTTGGGCGTGTCGTCGGCGGCCAGCCGCGACGGCCGCAGATAGGGCACCTGCGCCCCGGCGGCGCGCGCCACGTCGGCGATCTCGGCATCGTCGGTGGAGACGTACACGGCGTCGATGGCCGGATGCGCCAGCGCGAAGGCGATGCTGTGCACGATCAGCGGCCGGCCGTGCAGCAGGCGCAGGTTCTTGCGCGGCAGGCCCTTGCTGCCGCCGCGCGCGCAGATGGTGGCGATGGTGTTCATGCGGGTAGCAATCGTTCGATTTCGTCGACCACGCGCGGCGCGGCGGCCTGCGCCCGCGCCCAGCGCGTGGGCGGCGGCGGATGGTCCAGGGTGTCGTCGAGCGCCTGTGCCAGCTGGGGCAGGCCGGGCACGCCGCGCGCCACGCCGAGCGCGGCGTAGTCGGGCCCGTGCAGTGCCGCCGGCGAACACTGCAGCGACAGCACGGGGCGCCCCGCCACGGCGGCCTGTAGGCCCACCGTGGTGGCCTGCACGACCACCGCGTCGGCGGCCAGGATCAGCGGCTCCAGCGGTTCGCGCGACGCCACGCTGAAATGCACCTGCGCGGTATCGGCGACGCGCGGCGCGCGGTGCCAGTGGTTCGGGTGATGGCGCACGACCAGCGAGGCCTGGGGACGCTGCGCCACCCAGGCGCGCGCCTGCGCCTCCATGGCCAGCGGCAGTGCGTCGCCGGCCGGCCACGGCGAGTCGGCGTGGCCGCGGATCTCCGGCTGGGTGGCCAGCAGCACGAGGCGGCCGGGCCCGCGTGCCCAGTCGCGCGTCCATTGGCGGCGCAGCGTGCAGGCCTGCTCGCGGGCCCGCGGATCGAGCAGGCTGTCGAAGGCCGGATTGCCGGTCACCGCGATGCGCCGGGGCTCCCAGCCGGCGGCGAGCAGGTTGTCGCGCACCGCGTCGGCGAGCACGCACACGCGGGTCGGGCGCACGGTGCGCGCGGCGAAGGGGTCGCCGGCCTGCGCGAACAGGTCGAGCAGCGCGAGCGAGTCGATGCCCATGTCATGCGCCGCCTCGAGCGCCGCCTGCTCGCTGCGCGGGGAGTTCGTGGCCAGCACCAGGCAAGGGCGCAGTTCGCGCAGCACGCGGCGCATGAACTCGCGCGGCGCGAAGGCCTGGCGTGACTGCTGCGCCAGCAGCTGCGCGGCGCGCTGCGCTCCATGCCGGCGCTGCAGCTCCCAGGCGTTCACCCCGAGATAGGCGATGCTCTCCGCCTCGGCGACATCGGGGTGCGTGTTGCCGGGCAGCAGCTGCCGCCCCAGCGCCAGTGCCTGTTCGCGCTCGTCGTCACGCAGCAGGTGCAGCAGGTCGGCGTAGCCCAGCGCCCGCCAGCCCGCCGCCAGCGCCGCGCGGCGGGCCGTGGTCAGCGCGAGCAGGTGCAGCTCCAGCCCGGGGCGCCGCCGGCGCAGGGCGTCGAGCACCGGCAGCAGCATGGCGATGTGTCCGCCGCCGTAGGCCACGGCGAGCAGGCGCGCGGGTCCGGCGCCCGAGAGGTGCGGGTGCATCAGGCAGCCGCCTCCCAGTCCGGCTGGAAGCGGCGCGCCCAGATCTCGAGCGCGGCCAGCGCGCGCAGCTCGCGCGTGTGGTTGGCGCTGCCGTCGACGTGGCGCTCGAACAGCGCGCGCAGCTGCGCCGGCTGGAACAGGCGGGCACCGAGGGCGTCGGGCGCGAACAGCAGGTCGTGCAGCCACGCCTTGCGTGCGCCGCGGAACCACTCGCCCACGGGTACCGTGAACATCTGCTTGGGGCGATACGCCAGCTGCTCGCCGATCAGCGGGCGCACCGCGCGCTTGAACCAGTGCTTCTTGTCGCCGCCCGACAGCTTGGTCGCGCCCGGGCTGCGGAACGCCAGTTCCATCATGCGCCAGTCGAGGAACGGCGTGCGCGCCTCGAGCGATACCGCCATGCCCATGCGGTCGGGCTTGACCAGGTTGTTGCCGGGCAGCAGCAGCATCATGTCGAGGAACAGCATCTGGTTGATGCGGTCGAGGTGGCCGACCTGTCGCAGCCACGGTTGCGCCACGTCGCGCACGCTGTCGACATCGCGCAGGCGCCGGCGCAGCCAGGGCTGCAGCAGCTGTTCGCGCGCCGGCCCGCCGAACAGGCCGCCGCGC
Source organism: Pseudomonadota bacterium (assembly GCA_021815805.1). Lineage (GTDB taxonomy): Bacteria > Pseudomonadota > Gammaproteobacteria > Burkholderiales > Burkholderiaceae_C > Thiomonas_A. Next base: position 21,125 of record JAKAZQ010000042.1, read on the forward strand.
TCCACCAGCAGGCGCGCGAACGCGTCGCCGTCGAGGCTGTCGAACGCGGGATCGGCAAGCAGCGCGGCGTATTTGTCGTAACCGCCGAACAGCTCGTCGCCGCCGTCTCCGGTGAGCACGACCTTGACCTCGCGCGCCGCCAGGCGCGCCACCTCCAGCGTGGGCAGGAACGAGGCGTCGCCGTGCGGCTGGTCGCAGTGCCAGATCGCATGCGGCCAGGCGTCGAGCAGATCGGGCTGCACCGTGTGTTCACGATGCTGGGTGCCGAAGCGCGCCGCGGCGTCGCGCGCGTGCGCGGATTCGTCGAAGCGCGGGTCGTCGAAACCGATGCAGAAACTGCGCACCGGGGCCTGCACGTGGCGCGCCATCAGCGCCACCACGCTGCTGGAGTCGACGCCGCCGGACAGAAAGGCGCCGAACGGCACGTCGGCGCGCAGGCGCAGGCGCACGGCGTCGTCGAGCAGGTCGAGGAACTGCTGCTGCCAGGCCTCGAACCCCTGCGCCTGCGGCTGCTGCCCGGCCAGGCTCCACCAGCGGTGCTGCTGCGCGCCGCGTGCATCGACGCTGAGCACGCATCCGGGCTCGAGGTGGCGCACGCCGGCGAACAGCGTGAAGGGCGGTGGCACGTAGTTGTAGGCGAGGTAATGCTGCAGCGCCGCCAGGTCGAGCCGCGGTCGCGCCGGCAGCGCCGGCAGCAGCGCCTTGATCTCCGAGCCGAACAGCACGCGCCTGCCGTCGTCGTGCAGGTACAGCGGCTTCACGCCGATGCGGTCGCGCACCAGGTGCAGCCTGCCGGCGTCGCGGTCGCGCAGGTCGAGCACGGCGAACGCGAACATGCCGTTGAGCCTGGGCAGGAACCCCAGTCCCTCGCGCTCGTACAGGCGCAGCAGCACCTCGGTGTCGCTGTGGTCGCTGCGAAAGCGCACGCCCTGCAACTGCAGTTCGCGGCGCAGCTCCACGTGGTTGAAGATCTCGCCGTTCTGCACCAGCGCGATGCGCCCGTCGTCCGACACGAAGGGCTGATGCCCTCCGGCGAGGTCGATGATCGACAGGCGCCGGTTGCCCAGCGCGGCGCCGGGCGCACGATGCACCCCGCTGTCATCGGGGCCGCGGTGCTGCAGCGAGGCGTCCATCGCGTGCAGCACACGCGGATCGAGTTCAGCGCCGGCGCGATCGAAATATCCGTAAATCCCGCACATGGACCAGAAAGGGCAAAGTTGCGATTGTCGCCGCAGCGCCGCCATCGCGGGGGCGTTTCCCTGCAGCGGCAACAGTTCAATTGGCGCTTTTTTGCGTCAACTGCCGGAAAGTCATTGCGAGAATGCGCAGGTCGCGCAACATGCCGTGATGACGTGCGTAGTCCAGGTCCGCGGCGAGGCGCTGTTGCGGCGTGGCGCGGGAGCGGTACAGCGCCTGCGCCAGGCCGGTGATGCCGGGGCGCACGCTGCAGCGCAGGGCCCAGTCCTCGGCGCGGTAGTCGGCCTGCTGCGCCAGCACGTCGGGGCGGGGCCCGACCAGGCTCATGTCGCCGCGCAGCACGTTGAACAATTGCGGCAGCTCGTCCACGCTGCTGCGCCGCAGCCAGCGCCCGACGCGGGTGATGCGGGCATCGTCGCGGCCGGTGCGGTACGGGCCCAGCGATGCGGCATCGCGCACCATGGAACGGAACTTGTACAGTCGGAAGGGTCTGCCCCCGAGCCCGGCGCGCCATTGCGTGAACAGCACCGGACTCCCGCTGTCCAGCCATACCGCCAGTGCCGCCGCCAGCATCGGCAGCGCCAGCAGCAGCAGCGCCAGCAGCGCCAGCACGACGTCGAACGCCCGCTTGGGCATCAGGCGCGGCCCGCGTCGAGGGTGGCCGCCGCCTTGCGAATGAGGTCGCAGGCCAGCAGGTGGTCGCTCTCCACCTCCTGCGCGCTGCGCGCCGCCAGCACCGACTCGCAGTGCATCAGGCGTCGCAGGTGCTCGCGATACGCGGCCTGCCAGTCGGTCGCCGGTTCCTCGAACATCTCGCGATTGAAGGTGCGCGACAGGATCACGCTCTGCGAGCCCAGGCGCAGGTGCTCGCCGAGCACGACGCGCCCCGGCACCAGCCCCTCGTCGAGGCGCGCGATGCCGCCGAAGCCGAAGCGCAGGTCGCGGGCGTGCGCGGCGCGGGCCACGCGTTCGACGGTGCCATCGGCCAGCGGCTCGAACATGAAGCGGCAGCCGAGTTCGCGGTGCAGGTCGTTGAGTCCGACGTAGATCTCGGTCAGCCCGGGCAGATCGGCCCACTGCTCCAGGGTCTGCAGCGCGCCGCGGGTTTCGAGCAGCGCGATCAGGCGCGCGCGCCCGCCGATCGCCTCGCTGCAGGCGCGCAGCGCCGCCGCATTCTCGAACATCGGCAGCATCAGGCTGTCGGCGCCGTGCTGCAGCGCATGCGCGACCTCGGCCGGGCTGCCGGCGTGCCACGGGTTGATGCGCACGATCAGCTGGGCCCGCGGCGCGGCCGCGCGCACCAGCGCCACGTCCTGCGGGCGGTGATCGGAGATGAACGTGCCGAGCCCGCCCTGGCGCTCGTGCTTGCCCAGGTGTTCGAGGTCGACCATGATGCGCGGCACGCCGCAGGTCACGGCGAAGGCGGCGAACGCCGGATGGTTGGTGATCTGGATCCAGTCCATGGTCACGGGTGCGCGACGCGCGCGAGCGGCCGCGGGGGCTGGAGGAGCGGCGGCGCGCGGCGGGTCGAAGGTGCAGAGTCGCAGGGCATGGGGGAGGCGCCCGGGCAGGGCTCACGGTTCGGCTCACGATGCGCCACGCACACCGGCCGGAGCCGGGCGACCCGTCAGGGGCAGGCCACGGCGGGTGCCGGCCCGTGGGTGTGCGGCGGCGCCTCGCGGCGTCAACGTCGAGTGTAACGGCGTGCCAGCCCGCCACCCACGCTGGCCGCGAGCGGGTCGTGGCGCAGCAACGCGACTGCGCCGGCACCGAACAGCAGCGCGGCAAGCCCGGCCTGCGCCAGCAGCGCCGTCCAGCCGGCCGGCGGCAGGCGCCCGAGCAGCAGCGCGAGCAGGCCCAGGCCCGACGACGCCGTCACCAGCAGCAGGGCGTTGGTCGCCTCGGCATCGGCGTTGTGCCGCGCCAGACCCCGCCACAGAACGGCAACCGCCAGCGCGTAGGCGGCGCCGTAGGCCAGCGGTGCGCGCCACCAGCTCGGCGCCAGCAGCAGGCCGAGCAGGCCCAGCGCGAGCAGCCCGCAGGAGTAGCCCACGACCTGCTCGGCCAGGCGCCGGTGGCTGTTGAGCCGGGCCGCCAGCACGAGTTGTGCCGCCTGCAGCGGCATCAGCGCCAGGATGCAGCGCATGGTGCGCACCAGCTCGTGCTGCGCCTGCGCATCCATGCGTCCCCAGCCGAACAGCAGGCGCACCGCGAGCGGCGCGCCCAGCATGCCGCAGGCCCCGAGCAGCAAGGCCACCCACAGCATGGAGCGCATCCACTGGCGCCCGCGAGCGCGCGCCCCGGCGCGATCGCCAGCGGCCTCGGCCGCGGCCAGGCGGGCCAGCGCGAGCGCTGCAGCCAGCGCGAACAGCGTGTGCAGCGGCAATTCGCCGATGCGCTGAGCGTACTGGAACACTCCCAGCTGGCCCGGCCCGTGGGCCGACGCAAGGGCCCGCGCGGCCAGCAGGTACAACACGGTCAGCCCCGACGCGGCCAGCGCGAGCAGGGCGGCGCGAAGCGCCGCGGCGTCGGGCCAGCGCTTCGCGGACGGGCCGGCAGGCCCGAGGCCGGCGAGCATCCGGCGCAGCAGGGCCAGACGCGCCAGCGACGCGCTGGCGATGCCGGCGGCGATCCACGGGAAGGCGTGCAGCCCGGCAGCCAGCGCGAGGCCGAGGATCAGCACCAGGTTGAACAGCACGTTGCCGGCGTACTGCCATTGCACCCGCCCCTGCGATTGCAGCGCCGCCGCGGCGACCAGGCTGGCGGCGCCGGCGGGCAACGCGAGCAGCGCGCCCAGGCCGAGCACGGTGGCGCCGACGCGCGCGTCCGCGCCGTGCAGGCCCGGCGCCAGAAGATGCACCAGCGGGGCGCGTGCGAACCAGCTGGCAACCCCGGCGGCGCCGAAGCCGAGCAGCGCCAGGCGCGTCCAGCGCGCGGCCTCGCCGGCGATCTCGGCGGAGGATCGTCCCGCCATGCGCGGCACCAGCACCGCCGGTACCGCGGCGCCCCACAGCAGCGAGATGGTCAGGTCCGGGTAGGACAGCGCGACCAGCGCCGCGTCGGCGTGCGCGCTCAGCCCGAACTGGCCCGCCACCACGGCGTCGCGCAATACCCCTAGCACGCGGCTGGCGGCGAGCAGCAGCAGGCTCAGCGAGAACACCCGGGCGATGGTCATGGCTTCGCATTGTCGCCGCTGTCCGGCAGCCGGGCCCGGTGTCGCGACCTGTGCGCACCGCGGGGGCTGTTCACCCACCGAAACTTGCGTGTATACTTCGAGTTTCGCTGCGCCCGTAGCTCAGTTGGATAGAGTACTTGGCTACGAACCAAGGGGTCGTGGGTTCGAATCCTGCCGGGCGCACCAAAATAGCTGAAAGAAATCAGGCACCTACGAGAAATCGTCGGTGCCTGATTTCATTTGCGACGTACGATTCCCCGCGGAATGCGGCGCCGTGGCGACGGATCCTGCGCGGTCAGGGCGAACTTGGGTCCAGTTCCTTGCGCAGTGCATCGAGGTAGCCGAGCATCAATTGGGTGCGCTCGATTGCGATCCGTCGGCCTTCGTCGGTGAGCATCTCCCGATGCAGGTGCAGCAGCTTCTCGTGGAAGTGGTGCACGATCGACGCAGTGTGGCCGGGCTGGAACGTGTCGTTGATGGGTTCGGCCGCCCACAGAGGCTCGCCGAGGCGGCCTCCGAACATGAAGGCGCGCGCGATGCCCACGGCGCCCAGCGCATCGAGCATGTCGGCGTCGCGCACGATACGCTGCTCGACGCTCATCGAGGCCGCATCGATGACGTCACCCGCACAGCGATAGCGCTCGGTGGCATGGATGCACGCGCAGACATGGTCGATCGTCGGCGTATCGATGCCTTGCTCGTCCAGGATTCTGCGCACCTCGGCATCGGCCTGCTCGGGCGCCACGTGGTGGCCGAGGTCTCGCTCCAGAATGCGATGCAAGTCGTGCAGCAGGCAGGCCGCGCCGACGACGAAAGGGTCGCCGCTCTCGATCTCCAGCAGGCGCGCGGCGTTGCGCTCGACTCGTTCGAGATGCGCGAAATCGTGGGCCACCACATCGTGGCTGAACATCGCGCGCACGTTGGTGCGAAGCGCCTCGAGCCTATGCGCGGTGCTTCGAGTCAAGGGCATGGTTCGTTCTCCAGGCTAGTCACCATGCTTGCAAGTGCGTGGTAAGACGACTG
>JAKAZQ010000043.1 GCA_021815805.1 Pseudomonadota bacterium
CTCCTTGTTCAGGTCCTTGATGGCCATCAGCACACCGTTGGTGTTGTCCTGGCCGAAGCTGGCTTGCGGACCCGAGATCGGCGCGGCCGAACCGATGGTCACGGTGACCTCCCCGGCGGCATAGGCGCTGCCGCAGGCGCCGGCCAGCGCGAGACCGACGGACAGGGCGATGACTGTGTACTTGCGTTTCATGTGAACGAACCTCCCGGTTATTGGATTTTGGCGATTGTGTGCACCAAATTTGCGTCGGGGATACCCAACCTGGTCACTATACACACGAGGCCAGTCCAGCGTAAACGGGGGCTACACCAAAAATGGCCCAAGCCGCACGCGACGACCCGCGAATGCGGGGGCCGGCGCCATGCCCCCGCCCCGCCATGGTGCGGCCTGCCCCTGAATCGCCCGGGTTTGCCCCAATAGCAGGCTGTTGAAATACCCCAGGGGCCGCGCGCGCGCGGCGGGCCGCCTCCGGCTGCGCCGCTCAGGAACCGCGCGCACCCCCTGCCACCGCAGTCTTCACGCCGTCACGGTACACCGAGATGGTGACCTGAGGGTCGGCGAGGTTGCCATCCGGCAGAAAGCGAATATGTCGCCGCGTGACACCGTCGTAGTCCGCTTGGCGCAGAAAGGGCATGTAGCGACGCGGATCGGCCGAGCCTGCGCGCACCATGGACTGCGCCAGCAGCATGGTGGCATCGTAGGCATACGGGGAGTAGGCCTGGAAGGCATCGCTGCCAAAGCGCTGGTCGTAGCGCCGCTTCCACGCCACGCCCTCGGCGCTGCGCTGCAGCGCATCGCCGCTGTCGGCGCAGACCACATGGCGCACCGCCGTGCCCGCCAGGCGCGGCAGGTTGCGCACGCAGGCCCCGTCGCCCGCCAGCACGACCCCGCGCAACTGCAGTTGCTCGAACTGGCGCAGCAGCGGTCCCGCCTGCGCCACCACGCCGCCGAACAGCGTGGCGTCCGGCTGCATGCCGCGCAGTCGCGTGAGCACGGCGGAGAAATCGAAGGCCTTGTCGTGGGTGTACTCGCGCGCCACCACGCGCAGTCCGCGCGCCCGCGCGGCGCGCTCGAAGGCGTCGGCCAGACCCTGCCCGAATGCGGTGCGATCGTCGAGGATCGCGACCCTGCGCGCGTGCAGCTGGTCCGCGGCGTAGCGCGCGAGCGCATCGGCCGAGGCGCCATCGTCGCTGATGACGCGGAAAAAGGTCTTCGAGCCGAGGTGCGCCAGCCGCGTGTCGGTGGCCGCGCCGGCGAGCATCGGGATCCCCGCCGCGGAATACAGGCGCTCGGCCGCGTAGCTCGCCCCGGAGGTATCGTGGCCGATCACCGCGGCGACACGACTGTCGATGAGCTTGAGCGCCACGGTCGCAGCCTGCTTGGGATCTCCCTGGTCATCCTCGGCATCGACCTTCCACACCACCTTGTCGGCGCCGATGCGCAGGTTGCGGCGGTTCAATTCCTCGACGGCGAGGATCACGCCGTTGTTGTGGTCCTGGCCCACCGGCCCGCGCGCGCCGGTGGTGCCCGCGGCCGCGCCGAACACCACCGTGATGGTTCCGGCACGGGCCACGCCATGCAGCAGGCCTGCCAGCGCGACAGCGATGGCGCAGGCCTGCAAGGCTCGGATATTCATGGTTCACATCCTCCGCATGACTGACGCCGGCGGCTGGTCGCGCGGGCTGCGCTGCCATGGCCTGCCGCGTCAAGGCATCGGATTACAACGGCGTGGAGCATGTTCGTGTTGCGCCGCGCGACAAGCCCCGGCGCGCGGCGCGGGCTTCACCCGCGCCATGCAGGCTGCCGGCCGCACCGGAGGCCGGCGCTGCTGGTCGAACGCGGCGTCGCGCGCCGGCCTCGGCAGCCGCGCCACTGGCCTCGGCAGCCGCGCCACTGGCCTTGCTGGCCGCGCCACGCGCCTTGGATGGCCGCGCTACTGCTACTGGCCGCGTTCCTGCAGCCACTGGCGCATGCGCGGCTCCAGGCGCAGCGCGAGTTCGCTCGCCGTCTCGCGCAACAGCAGATCGAGGCGCGGCTCCAGCACCTCGCGCAGCGCCTGTTCCAGTTCGAGCTCGAGCACGGCGCGCGCCATCTGCTCCGACACCGGCAACAGCTCGGCCGCGGTCGAGCGCGCCGACGCATCGGCCACGTCGACGGCGCCGGCCGGCGGCGATGCCGCGCGCGTCGCCGGCTGCGCAAGCGCGGCATCGCCTGCGCCCGCCGCGGCCGGCGCATGCGTCGCCGGCATGGATGCGAACTCCAGCACCTCGGTCAGCAGCGGAAGGCGTCTAGCGGGTGTCATGTCCGACCTCCAGGGTTTGCGGCTCGCAGCCGGCGTCGCGATACATGCGAAAACGCCGGCGCGCCGACGCCTTGCCCGCGGCATCATCGCCGACGAGTTCGATCACGCGCGGCAGGGATTCCCAGCCGCGCACCCCATCCACGCCCAGGTTGACCAGGCAATCGCGATCGCCCAGGCTGTGCACGTCGGGTTCGCTGCACAGCACGATCGGGCTGCGCGCCTCGAGCGCCTCGCCGGCCCGGCAATGCGCCAGGAAATCGAGCGGCGAGAAGGTCCACAGGCGCTGGTCGAGGGCCTCGAGCAACGCCTGCGGCACGCACACCACGGTACGCGCCCCCTTCGCCGTGGCGCTGCGCAGCAGCGCGCAGCAATAGCCCAGCGGGTCGGCCACGCCGACCCGGAACTCCACGCGCGACCGCGCTTCGGCAACGCCGGACGAGCTCATGTCAGCCCGACATCGCGCCGCCCGGCGCCTGCGCCAGCAGGTAGTGCACGAGCAGCGGCACGGGGCGCCCGGTGGCGCCCTTGTTCGCGCCGCTTTTCCAGGCGGTGCCGGCGATGTCCAGGTGGGCCCAGCGGTAGGCCTGGGCGAAACGCTGCAGGAAACACGCCGCGGTGACGCTGCCCGCGGGGCGCCCGGCGATGTTGGCGACATCGGCGAAGCGCGAGCGCAGGCCCTCCGCGTACTCCTCGCCCAACGGCATGCGCCAGCACGAATCGTGCGCCTGGCGTCCGGCCTCGAGCAGCGCGTCGGCCAGCGCGTCGTCCGGGCTGAACAAGCCCGAATGCACGTGCCCGAGCGCGATCACGCAGGCGCCCGTCAGCGTGGCGATGTCGATCACGCTGGCCGGCTTGAAGCGTTCGGCGTAATTCAGTGCGTCGCACAGGATCAGCCGCCCTTCGGCATCGGTGTTGAGAATCTCGATGGTCTGCCCGGAACGGCTGGTGACCACGTCGCCCGGCTTGACCGCCGCGCCTCCCGGCAGGTTCTCGGTGGCCGGAATCAGGCCGACGAGGTTGATCGCCGGACGCAAGCGCGCCACCGCCTCGAACGCGCCGAGCACCGAAGCGGCTCCGCACATGTCGAATTTCATCTCGTCCATCTCGGCACCGGGCTTGAGCGAGATGCCACCGCTGTCGAAAGTCACGCCCTTGCCCACCAGCACATGCGGCGCCTCCTTCTTCGGCGCGCCGTCATAGCGCAGCACGATGAATCGCGGAGGCTGGTGCGAACCCTGCGCCACCGCGAGCAGCGCGCCCATGTGCTCGCGCTCGATGTCGGCACGTCCCAGGACCTGCACCTTGAGCTTGTGGCGCCGCGCCAGATCCTGGGCGATGCGTCCCAGATCGGTCGGGGTGCAGTGGTTGCCCGGAAGATTGGCGACATCGCGGCACAACTGCATGCCGGCGCGCACGGCCTCGGCGCGCTGCAGGCGCGCGCGCGCCGCGACGACCTGGCGCGACGGCACGAGAACCTGCACCGCCTGCACGCGACAGGCCGGCTCCGCATCGGGCTTGCGCGTCGCCGTGTAGACATAGGCGAAATCGCCGAAGGCAGGCACCGCGGCCTCGATCAGCGCCTGGTGCGGCTCGGCGCACGCCAGGTGCACGCGCTGCGTGGGTCGTCCCTTGAGCATCGCGAAGGCCGCGTCCGCGGCCTTGCGCCAGGCGCGTGCGTCGCTGGGCGCCGCGCCGAGGCCGACCAGCAGCAGGCGCCGCGCCGACAGCGCCGCCGGGCGGCTGAGCATGTGCGTATGGCCCAGCGCGCCGGTGAAGTCGCCATCCTGGCGCGCTTGGGCAATCAGTGCGTCGACCGGTTCGGCATCGGGCAGGCCGCAACCCTCGGCCGATTGCTGCAGGAATACGACCAGACAATCGCTGCGCAGCGCGGTCAAGGCTTTCAGGGGGGCTATGCTAAATTCCATGGGGGCTCCTGAGGTGGCTTGGCCCATTATTCCACCGGCCGTCGGCGCCTGTCTCGCCGCGGTGCGGCCGGCTGGCGGCGCGGGGCCCGACGCGACCGGCCACCGCGCGTTCCCGCTTTCGCTTTCGCCACCCACCGACCCGATGCTGCTGGACAGTTCGTTGCGCCGAGAAATGGCGCGCCACTTCGGCGCCAGCTTCACGGTCCTGTTCTCGGTCGTGCTGACCCTGCTGCTGATCCGCATCCTCGGCCAGGCGACCGAAGGACTCGCCAACCCGCGCGATCTGTTCCTGCTGATCGGCCTGGCCTGCCTGAGCTACATGCAGTTCATCCTCGGCCTGGCGCTGTTCATCGCCGTGCTGATGAGCTTCTCCCGCATGCACCGCGACTCGGAAATGGTGATCTGGGCCGGAGCCGGCGCGACGCCGGTACAGTTCTTCGGCATCGCGCTGCGCTTCAGCGCCCCGGTGATCGCGGTCATCGCGCTGCTCACGCTGGTGGCCTGGCCCTGGGCCAACCAGCAGGACGGCGCGCTGCGCCAGCAGTTCGAGCAGCGCTCCGACCTGTCACGCGCCGCGCCGGGCCAGTTCCGCCGCTCCGCGTCGGGCGCGCGCGTGTTCTTCATCGGCACCGGCGCCGACGCCCACGGACTGGCACGCAATATTTTCATTCGCGACTTCAGCGACGGACGCGAGACCATCACCCTGGCGCGCGCCGCGACGCTGGCCGACCGCGACGGTTCGCGCTACCTGATGCTGTCCGACGGTCATCGCTACAGCCACACCGTCGGACAGTCCGACTACCAGATCACCGGCTTCCGGGAAATGGGCGTGCGATTGTCGGCGCTGAGCTCCCCGGCGGCGCGGGCGCTGCCGGCCGCCGCACGTCTGGCCAACACGCCGAGCCGGGAAATCGCCACCGTGACCCTCGCGCTGTCGAACAAGCCGACCTGGCTGGGCGAGTTGTCGTGGCGCATCGGCGTGCCCATCTCGACGCTGCTGCTGGTGCTGATGGCGGTGCCGCTGGCCGCCACCAATCCGCGCGCCGGACGCGCCCTGCAGCTCATCGTCGCGGTACTCGTGTACCTCGTGTACCTGAACTTCCTGAATGCGACGCAACACTGGATCGACGCGGGCAGCCTGCGCCTGGCCAACGGCCTGCTGCTGCTGCATGGCGGCGCGCTGCTCGTGCTCCTGATGCTGAGCTTCGCCAAAGGCATGCTGCCGCGCCCGCCGATGGCGCGCGGCGCCTGAGCCGCAACGGCCGCCACCATGCAGACCCTGCGACGCTACCTGTTCCGGCAGCTTCTCGGCGCGACCGCGCTGGTGCTGCTGGTGTTCCTCGGCCTGCTGTTCTTTCTCGATGCGCTGAATCAGCTCAGCGACAACGGCCACGGTTTCACCCAGGCCCTGCTCCTGGTCGCGCTGCAACTGCCCGCGCGCGCCTACGAGGTACTGCCCATCGCCGTGCTCACCGGAGCGGTGTACGTGCTGGCGGGCCTCGCCGCGTCGTCCGAATTCACCGTCATGCGCATGGCCGGGCTGAACCCGCGCGTCGCGCTGGCCCAACTCGTCGGCTTCGGCCTGCTGAGCGCGGCGCTGGTGTTCGCGCTCGGCGACTTCGTGGCGCCGGCGGCGCAGCGCCTGCAGGCCGAACTGCAGGCGCGCGCCGCCGGTCATTTCGGCAGCGCGCCCGACGCCGGCTTGTGGGTGCGCAATCGCGAAGGTCGCAACGACGACCAGATGATCAACATCGGCAGCATCGCGGCGCAGGGCCGGCTGCGCCACCTGCGCATCTACGTGCTGGACGATTCGGCGCACCTGCTGCGCACCGTGCAAGCTGCCAGCGCGACCTACCTGACCCACGGCGAGTGGGAACTGCACGACGTGGAATCGGTGCAACTGCCGCCCGGCCCGGGTGGCGTGGTCCGGCGCGACCATCTGGCGCAGCTGAAATGGCATACCGCGGTGTCGCCGGCCGTGCTGGACGCGCTGGTGCTAAGCCCGGAGGACATGTCGGTGTTCGACCTGTGGCGCTACATCGGCCACCTGCAGGCCAACGGGCAGGCCGTGCAACGCGACCAGCTGGAGCTCTGGCGCAAGCTGCTCTACCCCTTCAGCGGCGTGATCATGATGATGCTGGCACTGCCGTTCGCCTATCTGCACGCCCGCTCCGGCCAGCTCAGCTGGAAGGTGTTCGGCGGCATCATGCTCGGCGTCAGCTTCATCCTGATGAACACCCTGGCATCGCGCCTCGGCCTCGTCGCCGCGTGGCCGGTATGGCTTGCCGCCGCGCTTCCGTACCTGCTGTACGGCGGCGCGGCGCTGGGCTTCTTTGTCTGGCGCGTGCAGCGCCACTGATCCCCGCGCGAATCGGCCGGGCACGAACCACGATGAATCTGCATCAGTTCCGCTTCCTGCAGGAAGCCGTGCGACGCAACTTCAACCTGACGGAGGCGGCACGCGCCCTGTTCACGTCGCAACCCGGGGTGTCCAAGGCGATCATCGAGCTCGAGGACGAACTCGGGGTGGAGATCTTCAGCCGCCACGGCAAGCGCATCCGCAAGCTGACGCCGCCGGGCGAGGAGGTGCTGCGCAGCGTCGAGGTGATCCTGCGCGAGGTCGGCAACCTCAAGCGCATCGGCCAGAACTACGCGGCGCAGGACAGCGGCCAGCTCACCATCGCCGCCACGCACACGCAGGCGCGCTATCGCCTGCCGCACGTCGTGGCGGAATTCCGGCGCCGTTTCCCGAAGGTCTCCGTGCACCTGCTGCAGGGCAATCCCGATCAGGTGGCCGCCGCGGTGCTGGAGGAACGCGCCGATCTCGGGCTGGCCACCGAAAGCCTGCTCGACCACCCCGGCCTGATCAGCCTGCCCTGCTACGAGTGGCAGCATCTGGCGGTCATGCCGGCCCGGCATCCGCTGGCCGAAGTGGAGGAACTGTCGCTGCAGGACCTGGCCCGCTACCCGATCGTCACCTACGGCCAGGCGTTCAGCGGGCGCCGCCGCATCGACCAGGCCTTCGCGCAGCACGGCCTGAAACCCGATATCGTGCTGGAGGCCATCGACTCCGACGTGCTCAAGACCTACGTCGAGCTCGATCTGGGCATCGGCCTGATCGCCGAGATGGCCTTCACCGCGGAGCGCGACACCCAGTTGCGCGCGCACGCGGCGGGGCACCTGTTCGGGCCGAACCTGACCCGAGTCGCCTTCAAGCAGCAGGTCTACCAGCGAGGCTTCGTGTTCGTGTTCGCGGAATTGCTGTCGCCGCGGCTTTCGCGCAAGCTTGTCGAGCAGGTACTGCGCGGCGAGGCCGACGGCAGCTTTTCCATCTGACCCGCGCGCCGCGCCGCCTCAGGGGCGCTGCTGCGTCGCCACCTGCGTGCTCAGGTGGAAGTCGAGCGGCGGCAGGGTCGTGGGCTCGGCGCCCGCCGTCCCGCCGCCGTACCTGGCGGCCTCGTCCTGCGCCGACGCGCCGGGCGCGCGCAGCAGCAATTCGAGGTCGAGGCCGTCGTCCGCGGCTGCTGCGCCGGGCGGGGTCGCCGTGCGTTGCAGTTCGCGTGCCAGCGCGTACAGGTCGAGCAGGTCGCGATACGCCGGCAGGTCGAAGCCGACGCGCGGCTTGCGTGGATCGTCGGCGATCATGCGCTCGATCACCGTCAGGCATGCCGGCGTGCCCCAGGCTGCGCTCAGCAGCGCGAGCGCGCGCGGATAGTCCAGCAGATCGCGCGGCTCCTGCTCCGGCTGATCTTCCCACGCCGGGACGCGCACGTTGAGCCTGCCGCGGCAATCCTGCAGCAACTGCTCGTATTCGGCGCGTCGCCCGGTACGCCGGTACAGGTCGAACAGATAGAGGTACGGCAGCACGCTGAGCCCGCCACCCGAGTCGGCGAGCGCGCGGCGCATGATCTCGATCGCCTTGTCGTAGTCGCCCAGGCCGATCAGGAAATCGGCGACGTGCCCCTGGTCCACGACTTCGTCGATCTGCACCTGTTCCGGCGCCGACAGCGGGCGCCGGAAGGTCGCCGTGTCGAAGCCGCTGTTCGGCGCCCCGGGACCGGTCCCGGTCCCGGTCACGGGCACGGACAGGGGAACCGGCGGGGGGTAGGTCGGCGGGGAATCCATGGGCAGCACGCTCGAGGCGCGACTGGCGGCGTACACGGAATCCGCGGCTTGCGCCGATACGCCCTGCCAGGGGCTCTGATACGGTACCTGCCGGCGCTGCCACAGCAGCAGCGCGAGCAACGCCGACAGCGCCGCGAGCGCGCCGATGGCCGCGTCATACCAGGCAGGCGTGCCGTGCTGCGCCCGCGCCTGGTCGAGTTGCCCGCGCAGCGCGGCGATTTCGCGCGCCCTTGCCGCCCCCTGCTGCTGCTGCGCCTGCAGGCGTGCCTGCAGCGACTGCAGGCGCTGCGCCAGTCGCGCGGCCGCCGACGCCGCGCCTGCCGGAGCCGGCGGCTGGGCGCCGGACGCCGGCCGCGCCGCCGAGGTCGGCGAAGCCGGCGGCGCGGCCGCCGCCGCGTGCGCCAGAACAGCCGCCGCGGCGGCGGCCGGCTGCGAGCCCGCGGCAGCCGACAGCAACTGCATGCGCAGCCGGCTGCCCTGCCGCGCCTGCGGCTCGACGCGCGGTGCGACGTGCGGCTCGACATGCGGTGCGACATGCGGCGCCGGCACCCGCTGCTCGGCGCGCGCTGCGGCGATCACGCGCGCACCACGGTGCACGACATGGCGTTGCGGCTCGTGCACGACATGGCGCCGCGGCTCGAAACGCCGGCGGGCGTGCCTGGCGGAGGCGTGCCTGGCGGAGGCGTGGCGCCGCGGCGCGTGGCGCGGGTGCCCGTGACCGACCCCGGACGGCGGCGCGAACGCCGTGGGCAGCGAGATCGGCGGCTCGACCAGGAGGGTGTAGCGGCGCCGCAGCCGGAACTGGCATTGCATGGCGACGCTGAGTTGCACGAAGGGCGCGCGCAGCACGCGCGAGGATCGCACTTCGAGCAGCGCGACCCGCGCATGTGGATCGCGTACCGACAGATGCAGCGCGTGCTGCGCAACCGGCGTGTCGCCGTCGAGCAGGCTGACGCGCACACAGCCCAGCGCGAGCGGCAGGCCCGGATCGCGGCGCACCGGGATGCGCAAGCGCAGCGGATGTCCGAGCAGCAGCGTGCCCTCGGGCTGCCCGAGCATGAGCGCATGGGCCGGCAGGCCGCACAGGCCGAGCAGCAGCGCCAGCACGCCGACGGCACGCGCGAAAAGACGTCGGCACGGTTGTGCTGGAAAGGGCGTGCGGCTCACGGCAGCGGTTTCAGGCCAGACAGGAAGTTGCGCAAATTTATCAGCGAAACTTGCAGATTTGCCCACCGCCACGCCAATTCCCGTTGGATCCGTGGAATTTTTTGCAAAAATCGGGGCTTTCTCGACGCGTTCGGGCCGCCCCGGGCGCGGCTCCGACCCCACAGCCATCCATGACGCTCCCAGACCCCGCCTCCCCTGCCCCGAGCGACGACACGGGGCCGGATCCGTTCGTCGGCGTGCTGCGACTGCCGGTGACCGCCGATGCCGCGGCTTTCCCGGCGGCGGCGGTGGCCGCGGGCATCGAGGCGCTGTCGACCGCGCTGCGCGACCCCGACATCCGCGTCATCGTGCTGCAGTTGCAGGCGCTGCCGCACGCGCCGCGCGACGCACTCGCCAGCGGCGCGCAGGTCGATGCGCTGCACGACTGGCTGCTCGCGCTGTGGGACAGCGACAAGCCGACCGTGGCGGCGCTGGACAACGACGTCGGCGGGGCCGGGCTGGCGCTGGCGCTGGCCTGCGACCTGCGCGTGGCCGCGCGCGGCGTGCGCCTGCAGCTGGCGCCGCGCCTGCAGCTCGGCGGACGCAGCGCGGCCGCCACCTGGCTGGCGACGCGGCGCCTGCCGGCTGCCGAGGCGGCGGCGCTGGCCCTCGGTCGCCCGCTCGACGCCGAGCGCGCGCATGCGCTGGGGCTGCTGCTCGAGGTCACGGCGCCGGGCCTCGCGCTGGAGCACGCGCTGGACGTGGCACGCGCTCTCGCCGGCGAGAGCGCGTCCGTGCTCGCCGATGTGAAGCGCCGGCTCGCCGTCTGCGCCGACGTCGACCTGTCGCAGTGCCTGCGCGAGGAACGCGAGCGCTGGCTGCGCGGCAACGCCTGAACATGCGAGGGCGCCGCTGGCTTCGCCGGCGCGCCGCGGCGCATCGCGCAACAATAGGGGCCCGGGCGGCCGCCGCGGCTTCCCGCCGAGCAACCTCCGCCGCTGCGCCGCCTGCGACGCGCAGGGCGGCCAAGGAGACCTGATGAAACTGGTGCGTTATGGAAGCAACGGTCGCGAGCGTCCCGGCCTGATCGACGTTGACGGCAGGCTGCGCAGCCTGCAGGACGTGGTGGCCGACATCGGCCCCGAGGTGTACAGCCCGGAGGGCTTGCGCGCGCTGGCCCGGCTGAATCCGGCGGATCTGCCGCTGGTCCGCGGCAAGCCGCGCCTGGGCGTGCCCTTCGTCGGCATCGGCAAGTTCATCGGCATCGGGCTGAATTACCACGACCATGCCCGCGAGACCGGCGCGAAGGCGCCGCTCGAGCCGATCGTGTTCAACAAATGGACGACCTGCCTGAGCGGCCCGTTCGACGCCCTCGAACAACCACCGCACTCGACGCGCCTGGACTGGGAGGTCGAACTCGGCGTGGTGATCGGGCGCCGCGCGCGCTACGTCGGCGTCGCACAGGCGCTGCGCCACGTCGCCGGGTACTGCACGCTGAACGACGTGTCGGAGCGGCAGTTCCAGATCGGCCGCGGCAGCCAGTGGGACAAGGGCAAGGGCTGCGACGGCTTCGGCCCGGTCGGCCCCTGGCTGGTCAGCGCCGACGAGGTGCCGGATCCGCAGGCGCTGGCGTTGCGCCTGGATGTCAACGGCCAGCGCATGCAGCAGGGCAGCACCCGCGACATGATCTTCAGCGTGGCCCAGATCATCAGCTACCTGAGCCACTTCATGACCCTGCTGCCCGGCGACCTGATCGCCACCGGCACGCCGGCGGGAGTCGGCATGGGCATGGATCCGCCGCGCTTTCTGCAGCCCGGCGACGTCGTCGAACTGGAAATCCAGGGCCTCGGCGTGCAGCGCCAGCAGGTTGTCGCGTCGCGGGCGCGCGTGGCCGAGGATGCACGCGAACTCATCGAGCCGCCCGACGGCGGCGGCATGGGCAAGCTGCGCGCCTGAGACGGCGCATCTCCCCACCGGGCGCATTTCCCGATGCGTCCCGGATCCGCCGCGGCTGCGCCTGCGCGGCGGCGATCGATTCGTACCCCATGCCCGAGACACCACCCGCAAGCCCGCAGCAAATCCTGCAGCAGATCTGGGGCTACCCCGATTTCCGCGGCATGCAGCAGCCCGTCATCGAACACGTGGTCGGCGGCGGCGATGCGCTCGTGCTCATGCCCACGGGCGGCGGCAAGTCGCTGTGCTTCCAGATCCCGGCGCTGCTGCGCCCGGGCATGGGCGTGGTGATCTCGCCGCTCATCGCGCTGATGCAGGACCAGGTGGCCGCACTGCACGAACTCGGGCTGCGCGCGGCCTTCCTGAACTCCTCGCTCGATGCGGCGAGCGCGCGCCAGGTGCAGGCGCAGGCGCGCGCCGGCGAACTCGACCTGCTGTACATGGCGCCGGAGCGCCTGCTCAGTGAATCCGGCCAGCGCCTGCTGGAGCAATGCCGGCTGGCCCTGTTCGCCATCGACGAGGCGCATTGCGTATCGCAGTGGGGGCATGACTTCCGCCCCGAGTACGGGCAGCTGGAAATCCTGCGCGAGCGCTGGCCGGACATTCCGCGCATCGCACTCACCGCGACCGCCGACATTCCGACGCGCCGCGAGATCGCGCAACGCCTGCTGCGCGACGACGCGCGCAGCTTCGTGGCGAGCTTCGACCGCCCGAACATCCGCTATCGCGTGGTCGAGAAACGCGACGGGCGCGCGCAGCTGGCGCAGTTCATCCGCGACGAACACGACGGCGACTGCGGGGTGGTCTACGCGCTGTCGCGCAGCAGCGTCGAGCAGGTCGCCGAACACCTCGCGGCGCAGGGCATCCGCGCCCTGCCCTACCACGCCGGCCTGAGCGCCGAGACGCGCGCCAGGCACCTTCGCCGCTTCCTCGACGAGGACGGCGTGGTGATGGTCGCCACCATCGCCTTCGGCATGGGCATCGACAAGCCCGACGTGCGCTTCGTCGCCCACCTCGACATGCCGCGCTCCATCGAGGGCTATTTCCAGGAGACCGGACGCGCCGGGCGCGACGGACTGGCGGCGCAGGCCTGGATGACCTACGGACTCGCCGACGTCGTGCAGCAACGCCGCCTGATCGAGATGGGCGACGCCGACGAGGCCCACAAGCGCCTGTCCAGCGCCAAGCTCGACGCCATGCTGGCGCTGGCCGAGGCCGCGGATTGCCGGCGCGTGCGCCTGCTCGGCTACTTCGGCGAGGCCTCCGAGCCATGCGGCAATTGCGACAACTGCCTGCAGCCCCCGGAACTGGTCGACGCCAGCGAGGCGGCGCAGAAGCTGCTGTCCACGGTCTACCGCTGCCGGCAGGCGAGCGGCACGAACTTCGCGGCGACCCACATCATCGACGTGCTGCGCGGCAGGAACAGCGACAAGGTGCAGCGCTTCGGCCACCAGCGCCTGTCCACCTTCGGCATCGGCGCCGACTGGTCGGAGCAGGACTGGCGCGTGCTGTTGCGTCAGCTGGTGGCGCAACACCTGCTCGAGGTCGACTCGATGCACTACAACGTGCTGCGCCTGACCGACGGCAGCAAGCAGGTGCTGCGCGGTGAGCGCCGCGTCAGGCTGCGACGCCAGGCGCCGGCGCCGGCGCGCCGCCGACGTGCCGGCAGCGCATCGACGGCGGCGCAGCCGGGAATCGCGCTGGCCGGCGCCGACGCGGCGCTGTTCGAGTCGCTGCGCGCATGGCGCGCCGACATCGCGCGCGATCACGGGGTGCCGGCCTATGTGGTGTTTCCGGACGCCACGCTGCGCGCCATCGCGCAGGCGCGCCCCCTCGACCTCCAGCAACTGCGCAGCATCTCCGGAGTCGGCGACAAGAAGCGCGACACCTACGGCCCCGCGCTGGTGCGCCTGATCGCGCAGCACGCCTGAACGGCGCGCCACGCGGCACGGGGCGGCCTCGCGTGGCCGGCGTCAGCGCCCGCCCGGCGCGGCGTCGGCGCCGGGCGCCGGCTGCTGCAGCGTCGCGGCGACGTGACGCAGCGCGTCAGCCACGGCACGCTCGAGCAGCGTCTGGGTCGCCTGCGCGTAATCCGCGGCATCCTGCTCCGCGAGGGACTGCACGCCGTCGAAATTCCACGCCGCGCGCAGGCGCCGGGCGGGATCGTCGAACAGCTGGCAGCCGAGGTCGAGCGCGGCGCGCCTGCGATACACGTCGTGTTCGAGGCTTTCGAGGCGACAGCTCAGGGTCCAGGCCGCCGGCGCCGGCGACGCGTCGCCCTCGACCGCCGCAACCCACGGCTGGCGCGCCAGCGCGCGACGCAGCGCGGCGTCGATCATCTCGGCCGGCGGCACCCACCAGCGGCTGTCGCGATAGGGCATCAATTGCAGCGGCCGCGCGCTGTAGAGCATGGCCACGCCATCCAGCCCCGGCGCGGCCAGCACCGGAGTGACCCGCAGCATCACCGGCACGCGGATATCCGCCGGCTGGTGCAACTGCGGCGTACGCAGCCGGTATTCGGTCTGCGCCGGGCGCCGGGTCACCCGCGGCAGTGCGCAGGCGCCGAGCGCCAGCAGGCAGCTGGCGGCGAGGCCGCAGCGCGCGATGCGCCGGGCGTGACGAAGACTCGGCATATCAGTGTTCTCCCGGTCCCGGCGGCGGCAGCGGCGCCCCGAACAACAGCTGGTTGGGATTGTGCTGCAGGCTGCGCGTGAGCTCCGTGAGCTGCGCGCTCAGGCGTTGCAGCTGCCCGCCCAGGCGATCGAAGCCCGGCAGAGTGCTGCGCTGCAACTGGCGCGCCGCCTGCGTGCCCGCGTCGCCCAGGCTGACCGCATGGCTTGCCGCGACCTGCCAGTCCTGCGCCGTGCGATCGAGCTGGCCCAGCGTGACCTGCGCCGCCTGCGCCGTGCGCTGCAACTGCTGCAGCAGTGCCCCGGTCTGTTCGCCGAGCCGATGACCCTGCTCGCCCATGGACGCCAGCTCGGCGCTGCTGCGCCGCAGCTCGGCCAGCGTGACGCCGATGTCGTCGCGATGCTCGGCCAGCGTCGCGCTGGTGCGCTCGACGTTGCGCAGGGTCTGCGTGAGAGCCTTCAGGTTGGCCGGGCTGAGCAGTTCATCGAGCCTGCTGGCGATCCGGGACAGGGTCACCGCGGCGACGTTCAGGCCCCCTTCGAGCCGGGAAAACACCGACGGCTCGTAGCGGATCACGGCGTGCCGATGTCCCGGTGCCGGCAACAGCGGCTTGGTCGAGTGCCCGCCGCTGAGATTGATCACCGACAGGCCCGTGACGCCGCGCGGCGACAACTGCGCCACGGTGTCGGTGCGCACCGGCACTCCGTCCTTGAGCGCGACGGCGATGCGGATCAGCGCAGGATTGTCGGGGTCGATCTCGATCGACGTGACGCGCCCCACGTTGACGCCGCGGTATTGCACCTCGCTGGCCTGGCTCAGGCCGGTGACGTTGTCCGTGGCGTAGATCAGATAGGTGGTGGTGTCCGCATGCCGGGCGCTGCCCAGCCACCACACGGCGGCGGCAAGCGTCATCAGCAGCGCGATCACGAACGCGCCGACAGCGGTGTAGTTGACCTTGGATTCCATCGCGTGGGCGGGCTCGGCAGGATCCGATCGAGGAAATGCGCCTCAGGCGCGCGCGCCGGCGGGCGTGCTTCCCGAGCATAGCGCGGCGGCGTGCGCGCGCTCGCGAAACACCTCCGAGCGCCCGCCACGGAAATACTCGACAATTTCCGGCTCGTCACGCTCGGCGAGCTGCGCGGCCGTACCCACGGCCAGCACGCGCCTGCGCGCCAGGAACGCGACGACGTCGCTGCCGTGCCAGATCGAGTCCAGATCGTGCGTGACCTGAAGCACGGTGAGTCCGAGCAGTTCGCGCAATTGCGCGATCAATCGATCAAAGGCCGCCGCGCCCACCGGATCGAGCCCCGACGTGGGCTCGTCCAGCACCAGCAATTCCGGATCGAGCGCCAGCGCGCGCGCCAGCGCCGCGCGCTTGACCATGCCGCCGGAAAGCTGCGACGGATACTTGTGCGCGGCGTCCGCGGGCAGGCCTGCGAGGCCGAGCTTGAGCATGGCCACCTCGTCCAGCAGCGGCTGCCGCAGGTGCGCGTGCTCGCGCAGCACCAGCATCACGTTCTCCAGCACGCTCAGGCCGCTGAACAGCGCGCCGCCCTGGAACAGCACGCCGATGCGCATGCGCAGCCGGGTGCGCTGCTGCTCCGACGCCCGCAACGCGTCCTCGCCGAACAGTTGCAGCGAACCGGCCTGCGGCTCGCGCAGCAGCGTGAGGGTGCGCAGCAGCACCGACTTGCCGCTGCCCGAACCGCCGACCAGGGCCATGATGCAGCCGCGCGGCACGTCGAGATCGAGCTGCTCGTGCACGCTGGTGGTGCCGAAGCGGTTGAGCACGCCGCGCGCACGCACGGCATAGCGGAAGTCGCCGGTCTGGCTCATATGCCGAGCATCTTGAACAGCACCGAAAACGCGGCGTCGATCACGATCACGAAAAAGATCGCCTGGACCACGCTGGTCGTGGCGGCGCGCCCGACCGCCGCGGCGCTGCCGCGCACGCGCAGGCCCTGCATGCAGCCGACCAGCGCGATCACCACCGCGAACACGGGCGCCTTGACCAGGCCGACGAACAGCGTGTCCAGGTTCACCACGGTGGGAAGGCGCAGCAGGTACTCGCGCCACGGGACACCGAAGCCGAGGGCGGCGACGAGACCGCCGCCCAGCAGTCCCATCGCGTCGGCCAGCAGCGCCAGCAGCGGCAGCGCCACGACCAGCGCCAGCACCTTGGGCAGCACCAGCACCTCGAACGGCGACATGGCGAGCGCGCGCAGCGCGTCGATCTCCTCGGTGATGCGCATGGTGCCGAGTTGCGCGGCATACGAGGAACCGGTGCGCCCGGCGACGAGAATCGCCGCCAGCAACGGGCCCATTTCGCGCAGGGTGATGATGGCCACGAGGTTGACGATCAGCACATTGGCGCCATACGAGGCCAGGGTCGCGCCGCCCTGGTAGGCCATGACCATGCCGATCAGGAAGGACAGCAGACCGACGATGCCGACCGCGCGCAGCCCGCCGGATTCGAGTTCGGCGAACACCTCGCGCCAGCGCAGCCGCCCCGGGTGCAGCAGCAGCGGCCCGCCCCGCCAGACCAGTTCGCCGAGCATGGCGACGAAGCCACGGCCTTCGCGCAGCGCGACGAACACGGCGCGCCCGATGTCGCCGAGCATGCCGGCATGCGCCTGGCGCGGCGCCTGCGGCAGCACCGGCGCGCGCTCGTCGACCAGGCGCAGCAGGCGCAGATGCGCGGCATCCAGCGTCGTGAGGTCGACCTCGACCCGGGCGCGGCGCAATTGCAGCAGGCCGTGCAGCAGCGCGCGCGCGCCCGCCGTGTCGAGCTGCAGGCCGCGCGCGTCGGCGAGCAGCATCACGCTGCGCGCGTCCGGCGGCACCGGCAGGGCCGGCACTCCGTTCAGCGTGCGCACCGTCCACGCTCCGCCGATGCGCAGCACCGGAGTCGCGCCTGCCGCCGTGGCCGGCTCCCAGGCAGCGTGTGGCGCTTGCGTGGCGGTCCCGGAGGGCATTGCGCGGGCCGTGGTCTCAACCCTGCGGAGCCGGTGTGGCCCGCAGCACCTCGTCGAGCGTGGTCACGCCCTCCGCGACCTTCAGCGCACCGGCCAGACGCAGCGGTCGCATGCCGTCGCGCACGGCCTGCGCGCGCAACGCATCGAGGTCCGCAGCGCCGCCGATCAGCGAGCGCTGCGCGCCGCTCACGTTCAGCAGTTCGTACAGACCGACGCGCCCCAGGTAGCCCGTGTTGCGGCATTCCAGGCAGCCGACGGCGCGATACGCGCGAACCTGGGAGCTCGGGCGCCATGGCGCCACCGCGGCCTCGAAGCTGCGTGGATCGAAGGCCGTGTCGGGCTGCCGGCAATGCGGACACAGCGTGCGCACGAGGCGCTGCGCCAGCACGCCCAGCAGCGTCGCGCCCAGCAGATAGGGCGGCACGCCGAGGTCGAGCAGGCGGGTGATCGCGCCGGCCGCGTCGTTGGTGTGCAGGGTCGACAGCACCAGATGGCCGGTCAGCGCAGCCTGCACCGCCATTTCCGCGGTCTCGTGATCGCGGATCTCCCCGACCATGATGATGTCGGGATCCTGGCGCATCAGGGCGCGCAATCCGTCGGCGAAACCGAGATCGATGCCGGCCTGCACCTGCATCTGGTTGAACGCCGGCTCGACCATCTCGATCGGATCCTCCACCGTGCAGACGTTGACCTCGTCGGTGGCCAGGCGCTTGAGCGTCGAGTAGAGGGTGGTGGTCTTGCCGCTGCCCGTGGGACCGGTCACCAGCACGATGCCGTGGGCGCGCGCGGTGAGTTCCTCCCAGCGCGCCGCCTCGGCGGGCGGGAAGCCGAGCTCGGCGAACTCGCGCAACACGACATCGCGATCGAAGATGCGCATCACCAGCTTTTCGCCGTAGGCCGTGGGCAGCGTCGACAGGCGCAACTCGACCTCCTCGCCGTCGGGACGCCGGGTCTTGATGCGGCCGTCCTGCGGACGACGGCGCTCGACCACGTCCATGCGTCCGAGCAGCTTGATGCGGCTGGTCATCGCGTTCATCACGGCCGGCGGAACCTGGTAGACCACCTGCAGCACGCCGTCGATGCGAAAGCGCACCGCGCCGAATTCGCGCCGCGGCTCGAGGTGGATGTCCGAGGCTCGCTGCTCGAAGGCGTATTGCCAGAGCCAGTCGACCACCTGCACGATCCCGGCGTCGTTGGCATCGATGGCACGCCCGCTGCGGCCCAGTTCCACCAGTTGCTCGAACTGGTTCACGCCGCTGGACGGCCCCGAGCCAGTGCGTTGCGCCTCGCGCACGGAGCGCGCAAGGTTGAAGAACTCCGCGGTGTAGCGCGCGATGTCGGCGGGGTTCGCAACCACCAGGCGCACCGGTCGGCGCAGCATGCGCTCGACTTCCGGCACCCAGTCGATATCGAAGGGTTCGGCGGTGGCGATGGTCGCGCTCTGCGGGTCCGCGGCCACCGGCAGAATGCGATGACGTTCGGCGTAATGCCGCGACAGCAGTTCGCCGACGCGGCCGATTTCGACCTTCAGCGGATCGATGTGCAGCAGCGGCAGCCCGGCGCGTCCGGCCAGCCAGCCGGTCAGCACATCGAGATCGAGCACGCGGGCATCGACGCAATGGTTCAGCGCCGCCGCTGCCACGCGCTGCAAGGCATGCAGTCGTGAACTGGCGTGCGCGCAGCGGTCGAGGCCGCGCCGCAGCGTGGGCTCATCGATCCAGGCATCCTCGAACAGCGCCTGCAGCACTGCCTGCCAGTGCAACGGCCCGACCAGGCGCGTGGGCGCCGGCGCGGGCCGCGAGGGGTCGAGGGACGGGGACAGAGCCATGCGCGCAGTGTAGAACGAGCCGCGCGCACCCGGCCCGGGCTCAGGCGGGGTCGAGCAGGCCGCAGGCGGCGAACACCTCGCGCCATGCCGCCAGCTTGCGATCGAAGCTCCAGGACGCGTTGGCCGGACTGCTCGACGGCAGGCGCCAGCACTGCGCGGCCAGGCCGCGCGTCAGGCGCATGCTGCGCGCCGATTCGCCGCCGTTGTGCGCGATGCCGCGCAGCCCGGGCAGACGCGCCACCAGTTCGTCCAGCGCATTCGGGCGCGCGTCGCGGATGCTCGAATCCAGGCTGCCCTGGCGTTCGCAGGCGGCGTACACGTCCCAGATGCCGAGCCCGCGCGCACGCACCACGCGCAGGCGCCGCGGGTACGGCATGGCGCACAGATCGACGCCGAACAACGCCGACAGCAACGGCCAGAACTGGTTGCGCGGATGCGCGTAGTACTGCTGCGCGCGCAACGACGCCTCGCCGGGAAAACTGCCCAGCACGAGCAGGCGGGTGTGACGCCCCGCCACCGCGGGCAGGCCGCGCAGCAGCGGTGCGCTGTCGGAGGCAGTGGCGGTCGGCGGCGACTGCGGCATGCGCGGCGCGGGCAGGACGGGGAGGCAAGCGGGGATGGACGCGCCGAGGCACGCAGCGGGCTGCGTCCGGGCACGCCCGGGCACGGCTTGTAGTCCAATGCTACGGGATGCGTCGGCCGCCGCGGCGGCCGCGCCCGATACGCCACGGAGACCCGTTGATGACTTCCAGCATTCCCGCGCCGCCGATACCCCACAGCCTTTCGCGGCGCAGTCGCCTGCCGCAGGTCGGCACGACCATCTTCACGGTCATGTCGGCGCTGGCGCAGCAGTGCGGAGCCATCAATCTGGGGCAGGGTTTTCCCGATTTCGAACCCGACGGCGCGCTGCTCGACGCGGTGACGCGCGCGCTGCACGCCGGGCACAACCAGTACCCGCCGATGGCCGGCGTGCCGGCCCTGCGCGAGGCGCTGGCCGACAAGATCGAGTCGCTGCACGGGCGCCGCTACGACCCGGGCGACGAGATCACGATCACCGCCGGCGCCACGCAGGCGCTGCTGACGGCGATCCTGGCGGTCGTGCACCCGGGCGACGAGGTGATCGTGCTGACCCCGGCGTACGACAGCTACCTGCCGGCCATCGAACTCGCCGGAGGCGTGGCGCGCTGCGTCGCGCTGGATGCGCAGTTCCAGCCCGATTTCGACGCCATCGCGTCCGCGCTGGGACCGCGCACCCGCGCCATCCTGGTGAATTCGCCGCACAACCCCAGCGGTCGCGTGTGGAGCGCCGCGGACATGCGCCGGCTGGGCGAACTGCTCGCGCCCACCGACGTGGTGCTGATCAGCGACGAGGTCTACGAGCACATGGTGTTCGACACCCGCGACCATTGCAGCGCGGCGCGCGAGCCGCTGCTGGCCGCACGCAGCTTCGTGGTCTCGAGTTTCGGCAAGACCTACCACGCCACCGGCTGGAAGGTGGGCATGGTCGCGGCAGCGCGCGAACTCAGCGCGGAGTTCCGCAAGGTGCACCAGTTCAATGTATTCACCGTGAACACGCCGATGCAGTGGGCGCTGGCCGAGTACCTGCGCACGCACCAGCGGGCGTATCTCGATCTGCCCGGCTTCTACCAGGCGCGGCGCGATCGCTTCCGCGCCGGGCTGGCCGGCACGCGCCTGCGCCTGCTGCCCTGCGAAGGCACCTACTTCCAGTGCGTCGACTACGCCGCGGTGAGCGATCTGCCCGAAGCCGACTTCTGCACCTGGCTGACGCGCGAGATCGGCGTGGCGGCGATCCCCCTCAGTGCCTTCGAGCCGACGCCGCAGGAGGCACGGCGCGTCGCGCGCTTTTGCTTCGCCAAGCGCGAACAGACCCTCGATGCCGCACTGCAGCGGCTGAGCGCCCTGTAGCTCGGCGCCCTGCCGGCCGGCGCCTCCCGAGGCCGCGGCGCGCGGACCTGGCGGGGCGCCGCGCGCCTGTTGTAGACTTGCCAGCCGCGCGGGCGTAGTTCAATGGCAGAACGGCAGCTTCCCAAGCTTCATACGAGGGTTCGATTCCCTTCGCCCGCTCCAGGATTCCGGCTGATGCCGCGGGTCGCGCGCTGTGGCGGGCGCTCCCGCCATTCCTCCGAACCGGCCGCGCAGGCCGGTTTTTTGTGTCCGCACAGCACCCATCGTGACCACCGATCCCCGTGGCGTCGCAGCCGCCGAGCCGGGCCCCGAAGGCCTGCCGCAGCCACGCGGCATCCGGTCTTTCGTGCTGCGCACCGGTCGCCTGACCACCGGGCAGGCGCGCGCGCTGGCGCAACTGGGGCCGCGCTTCGCGCTGCCGTACACCGCGTCGGTCCCCGACTGGAACGCGGTGTTCGGGCGCAGCGCGCCGCGCGTGCTGGAGGTCGGCTTCGGCATGGGCGAGGCCACCGCGCAGATGGCCGCCGCGCAGCCCGAACGCGACTTTGTCGGCGTCGAGGTGCACACACCGGGCGTCGGCGCGTTGCTGATGCGCGTGCATGAGCTCGGCCTGCGCAACCTGCGTATCGTGCAGCACGACGCGGTGGACGTGCTGCGCCACATGGTAGAACCCAGCTCGCTGGACGCGCTGCACGTGTATTTCCCCGACCCGTGGCCGAAAAAGCGCCATCACAAGCGGCGCCTGATCCAGCCGGGGTTCGTCGCGCTGGCCGCCACGCGCCTGCGTGCCGGCGGCCTGCTGCATTGCGCCACCGACTGGCAGGAATACGCCGAGCACATGCTGCAGGTGCTCGGCGCCGACGCGATGCTGCGCAACACCGCCGACGGCTTCTGCGCGCGTCCGCCGTGGCGCATGCCGAGCAAGTTCGAGCGCCGCGGCCTGCGCCTGGGCCACGGCGTGTGGGATCTGGTGTTCGAGCGCCGCGCGCCCTGAGGTCGCGCCGGTGCCGCCGGTGCCGCCGGCGTCAGCCGAGCGCGCCGGCGATGCCGCCGTACACGCCGAGCGCCGACGTGACGGCGACCACCAGCAGCACCAGCCACAGGTACCAGCCGCGCAGGCGATGCGCCGGCGGCAGCGCCTTCAGCGCCAGTGCGACCAGGAAACCCAGCACCACCGGCAGCAGCAGCGCGTTCATGACTTCCACGCCCACCGACAGCGCGACGAGGTCGGGGGCCAGCGCGACGACCAGCGCGCCGCCGATCACCCCGGCCGAGAACACCAGGTAGAACCACGGCGCCTCCAGCGGGTGCAATTCCAGCGAATGCTTGTAGCCCGTGACTTCGCCGAAGCCCCAGGCCGCGGCCAGCGCGACGACGATCGCCGCCACCATCGCCGCGCCCAGCATGCCCAGCCCGAACAGCGTGTGACCCAGGGTTGTGCCGAGAAACGGCGTCAGTGCCTGCGCCACCTGGCCGACCGTGTTCAGCGGCGGGCTCAGGTGCCCGGCCCAGAGGGTCGCCGCGGCCACCACCAGCACGGCGGCCATCACCACCTGGGTGAGCAGCGCGCCGGCCGCGGTGTCCCAGCGGGCCGCCGTGTACTCCGCGGCGCGCAATCCCTTGTCGGCCACCGCCGACTGCTGATAGAAGACCATCCAGGGCATGATCACGGCGCCGATGTTCGCCGCCACCAGATAGCGCATGCCGGCGTGGCGCAGAGGGTTGGTGGCGAGCCCGGCGAGCACTTCGGTGCCATGCGCCGGTGCGCGCAAGGCGACCCAGATGAACACCAGCTCGAACAGGCCCAGCGCAATGGCCACGCGCTCGACCCGCCGGTAACTGCCGGTCCACACGACGAGCAGCAGGAACCCGGCGGCGAGCGCCAGGCTCGCGGCGCGCGGCACGCCGAACATCTCGCCGACCCCGGCGACGCCGGAGAACTCGGTGAGCAGGGCGCCGACCGTGGCCACCGCCAGGCCGGCCACCGACACCCAGGCCCAGAACGGCCCGAAACTCTCGCGGATCAGTTCGCCGTGCCCCTTGCCGGTGAAGATGCCCAGGCGCACCGTCAGTTCCTGGACCACGAACAGGATGGGCACCAGCGCCAGTTGCAGCCCCAGCAGACCGTAGCCCCATTGCGCCCCGCTCTGCGCCGCCGTCAGGATGCTGCCGACATCGGTGTCGGCGAGCATCACCACGAGGCCCGGGCCGAGCACCGCGAGGAATACCCGCCACCGGCCCCGCGGGGCGGTACGGAGATCGGCGGAGCCGGGATCTGCAGGGGCGAAGCTGGGCATGTCGCGAAGTGGGCGAAGAACCGCCGGTGGGTACCTGAAGTGTCGCTCCTGCGGCATACTCGGCGACGCGTTTCGGTAAATGATAATCGTTCTGGATCGCAACCGGAACGACCTGTGCGCCAGGCTGCAGCGCGTTGGCGCGGCCCGGCGCACGCCCCCATCGGGCGATACGCTTTCCGGGTCGGGTCGCGCGTTGGCTAAAATCGGGTTTTCCCCGTACCTGCCGAGTGCACGCGATGGATTTCGAACAAGCCCGTTTCAACATGATCGAACAGCAGATCCGGCCCTGGGATGTGCTGGATCAGGATGTGCTGGACCTGCTGGGCGCCGTCAAGCGCGAGGACTTCGTGCCCGCGGCCTACCAGGCCCTGGCCTTCACCGACATGGAAATCCCGCTGCCGTGCGGCGAGAGCATGCTGGCGCCGAAGGTCGAGGCGCGGCTGCTGCAGGAACTCGCGGTGCGCAAGCACGAGTGGGTGCTCGAGGTCGGCGGCGGCAGCGGCTTCATGGCCGCGCTGCTCGGCCATTGCGCGGCGCACGTGCTCAGCCTGGAGATCCACGCCGAGCTGGCCGAATCGGCCCAGCAGAAATTGCGCCAGGCGGGCGTGATGAACGCCACCGTGCGCTGCATGGACGCGTCGCGCGAACTGCCGCCCGGCGAGTTCGACGTCATCGTGCTGTCGGGTTCGGTGGCGCAGATTCCGGCGGCGCTGATCGAACGACTCAAGCCGGGCGGACGCCTGTGCGCCGTGGTCGGTGACGCCCCCGTGATGCGCGCGCAACTGCTGACCCGCAGGGACGGCCCGGAATCGCACGTCGTCGACCTGTTCGACACCGTCGCGCCGCGCCTGCACGGCTTTGCCGAGACCCCCCGTTTCCGATTCTGAGCCGGCGGCGGCGCGGCCTCGCGCCGCGCCCTGCTGCGCTGCGCGACGCCCCACCCGAAACAGCCGGATGCTCCCATCATGATTGCCCAATTCACCGTCGGCGAACTCAGCGACCTGCTCGACAACAAGCCGCACGAACTCGATGCCTGGCAGGTGGTCGACGTGCGCGAGCCCTGGGAACTCGAACGCGCGAGCATTCGCCACCAGCACTTCCGCTGCACCGCGATCCCGATGGCGTCGATTCCGCTGCGCCAGTCCGAGCTGCAGCGCGACAAGAAGCTGCTGATCATGTGCCGCACCGGCGGGCGCAGCAGCCAGGTCGCGAATTTCCTGCTGCACAACGGCTTCCCGCAGGTGTTCAACCTGCAGGGCGGCATCACCGCGTGGTCGCGCGAGATCGACCCGTCGATCCCGACCTACTGAGCCGGGCGCCGGATCACCGCTGCGCGGGCGTCGCGCGCAGGCGTGCCGCGATCCAGCGTGCCTGTGCCTGCGCGGCGCCGCGGTGGCTGGCGCTGAACGCGCGCGCCGCGGCGCGCGCGCGCTGCAGCGCCGCGGCGTCGTCCAGCCATTGCAGCAGCAGGCGCCAGACCTCCGCGGCGTCGGCGGCGCGGCGCGCCGCGCCCGCCTGCTCGGCCTGCGCCGCGGCCTGCGCGAAATTGAACACGTGCGGGCCGAGCACCACCGGGCACGCCTCGGCACAGGCCTCGATCAGGTTCTGGCCGCCCAGCCTGAGCAGGCTGCCGCCGATGAACGCCGCGTCCGCCATGGCGTAGTACGCCGGCATCTCGCCGATGCTGTCGCCCACCCACACGTCGATCTCGCCGTCCGGCGCGGCGCGGCTGCGCAGCGCATGGCGCAGTCCGCGCTGCTCGAGCATGCGCAGCAGTTCCGGCACGCGCTGCTGATGCCGCGGCACGATGACCAGCAGCACGCGCCCGCGCAGCCGCGACGGCAGCGCATCGAGCAGCAGCTGCTCCTCCGCTGCGCCGTGATCGGCGCGTGTCGAGGCCAGCACCAGCACGGGCCTGCGGGCCGCGGCGCGCCAGGCGCCGCCGCGCGCGCTCAACGCGGCGTCGGCGGCACGGTCGAATTTGAGATTCCCCGCCACCAGCACGTCGCGCACGCCCAGGTCGCGCAGCCGGGCGGCATCCTCGGCGGTCTGCGCCGCGGCCCCGGCGATGCCGCCGCAGGCCGCCTGCGCCAGCGTCGGCCAGCGTCGCCAGCGCGCCGCGCTGCGCTCGGACAGCCGCGCATTGGCCAGCACCAGCGCCACGCCCTGCGCCCTGCAGGCCTGCGCCAGGTTGGGCCACAGCTCGCTCTCCATGAGCACCCCCATCTGCGGCCGGAAATGACGCAGGAAGCGCGTCACCGCGCTCGGCAGGTCGTACGGCAGCCAGGCCTGCGCGTCGCCGTCCCGCAGCAGTTCGGCACCCGCCACGCGCCCGGTGGGTGTGGTGTGCGTGAGCAGCAGGCGCAGTTGCGGAATGTCCTTGCGCAAGGCCTCGATCAGCGGCGCCGCGGCGCGCGTCTCGCCCAGCGACACCGCGTGCAGCCACAAGCGAGGCGCGCCGGCCGGAAACGTCGTTGCGCAGGAGCCGGCGTAGCGCGCGAAGCGCTCCCCGAGCAGCAAGCGGTAGGCGCGCTCACGCCGCGAACGCCAGAGCAGGCGCAGCACGGCCAGCGGCGCCAGCAGCCACCACGCCAGCGTGTACAGGCGCAGCGCCCGACGCTCGGCCGGGGTCACGCCTGGCGCGCCCCGCGAATGCCGCGCAAGGCCGGCCCGACGGCGCCTCGCCAGCGCGGTCGCGGGCGGCACGGCGCGACCGCGCCGCGCCGCGCCCGCGCAGCGGCAGCCGTCTCGCCGCAGGCATGGCTGCAGCGGCGCGCTATGATCCGCTGCCGCGGCGCCGCGTGCGGCATCGAACCGCGCCGACGCGCCGCAGGCGTGCCGGGCGGGCCGGGCGGGCCGGCGGTGGTGCGCGACGGCGCCACGCACGCGTGGCACGGCGCCGCCGCTGCAACGGCGGCGCGCCATGCGCGG
>JAKAZQ010000008.1 GCA_021815805.1 Pseudomonadota bacterium
GCCGAAAGGCCCGGCGCGCAAGCGCGCGGCGCCGCGCCCGCGCTGAGGCGCGCCGGCGCCAGGCGCGCGGGCCGCGCAAAGACGCGGGAGCGGCAGCCGACGGCGCGAGACGCTAGGATCGAACGCAGCGGGGGGGGTCTGCGAGCCGGCGCCGTGCGGCCGCTGCCGGCGCGGCCGCAGTCCGCCGCTCGCGCAGCCCGCCGCTCCCGCAGTCCGCCACGCCACTTCCCGATCGTCCGCTTTTCCACCCATGCGTTTCATCGTCGCTCATTCCTCGCTGCCGTCGTGGCCGAAGGCCCTGGACGCCCTGGTGGCCCAGGTTGCGCAGGCGCGTGCGCGCAGCGACACCATCACGCGCCCGAACCTCGGGCTGGTGTATGTCGACAGGCGCCATGCCGAGTCCGGCGAGTCGCTGCTGGGCAGCCTGCGCGAGCGGCTCGGGGTGGTCCACTGGGTGGGCGGCGTGGTGCCGGGGGTGTTCGCATCGACGCCGCAGGGCATCGCGCCGTGCGGTGTGGCGATCATGCTGCTGCAGTTGGCGCAGCGCGACTTCCGCGTTTTCTCGGGCTTGCAGCCGCTGCCGCCGCGCTCGCGCCAGTGGCGCGGCGCGCACGCGCTGCTTGCGCACGCCGACGCCGAGCAATCGGAACTCGACGAACTGGTGTGCGAGCTCGGCGGGCACAGCGACGCGGGAGATGTCTGGGGCGGCGTGGTGAGCCCGGATCGCGGCGAGCATTTCGCCGACGCGGCGCTGCGGGGCGGGATTTCCGGAGTCGCCTTCTCGTCGCGCGTGAGCCTGCTCGGCGGGCTCAGCCAGGGCCTGCAGGCGGTGGGGCCGGCGCGTACGGTGACGCGCTGTACCGACAACGTGGTGTACGCGCTGGACGGCCAGCCGGCGCTGGGCGCGCTGCTCGACGATCTCGGCGAGTCGCGGCGCAGCAGGGAGCGCGAGCAGTGGCGCGAACTGGTGCCCAGCCTGCGCGATGTCGTGGTCGGGCTGTCGTGGCCGCAGCAGCCGCAGCAGCCGGCGCACGGCGCGGGTGCGGTGTTGCGCGGGCTCATCGGCATCGATCCCGGAGCGCAGGGGGTGGCGCTGGCTGCCGAGTTGCAGCCGGGCATGCAGCTGCGCTTTTGCCGCCGCCAGCAACACGAGTCCTTGCGCGACCTGTTGCGTCTTTGCACCGAATTGCGCGATGAGCTCGAGCAGCGGCGCGAGGCCTACCTGGCCGCCGGCCATGGCGCGGGCCACCACGCCGCGGCGCCGGTGCGCGGCGCGCTGTTCGTGACCTGCGCCTCGCGTCGCGAGGACGCGCTGCGCGCCGAGCTGCAGCTGCTGGGCGGCCAGCTGGGCGAGGTGCCGCTGATCGGCTGGCAATCCGCCGGCGAATTTTCCGGCGCCGCGCTGCACTCCTACAGTTCGGTGCTTCGCGTGTTCGCGCAGGATCCGGCGGTCTGAGTCGCGCGCCGTGCGGCGCGCCGGCTCAGGCCGGTTTGCGCAGCGCCTCGAGCAGCCCGTTGAGCTCGTCGAGGGAGTGGAATACCAGCGCGATCTCGCCGCGGATCTGGCGGCCGCTGCCCTTGGCACGGATGTGCACCGGTGCCGCGAGCTGTTCGGCCAGTTCGTTTTCCAGCCGATCGAGCTCCCTGCGCTCCGGCTGCGTGTCGGCGCGCGGCGCCTTGTCGGGCCGTTGCTGGCGTGCGCAAAGGCGTTCCGTCTCGCGTACCGACAGGCGTCGCGCCTGCACCTGGTGCGCGGCCTGCACCTGCGCGGCGCCATCCAGCGCGAGCAGCGCGCGGGCGTGGCCCATGTCGAGGTCGCCGGCCAGCAGCATGTCCTGCACCACGGGCGCAAGGTGGAGCAGGCGCAGCAGGTTGCTGACCGCTGCGCGCGAGCGCCCGACCGCCTGCGCGGCCTGTTCGTGGGTGAACGAGAACTCCTCGATCAGGCGCCGGATGCCCTGCGCCTCCTCCAGGGGGTTGAGATCCTCGCGCTGGATGTTCTCGATCAGCGCCATGGCCAGCGCGGACTGGTCGGGGACATCGCGCACCAGCACCGGAACCTGATCCAGGCCGGCGATGCGGGCCGCACGGC
The DNA here is from genome assembly GCA_021815805.1 of Pseudomonadota bacterium. GTDB lineage: Bacteria > Pseudomonadota > Gammaproteobacteria > Burkholderiales > Burkholderiaceae_C > Thiomonas_A. The sequence goes on from JAKAZQ010000008.1 coordinate 2,093, forward strand.
TGCGCCGCTCGCCGGCGATGATCTCGTAGCGTCCCGACGCCAGCGGGCGTACCAGGATCGGCTGCATCACGCCTTGCGCCTTGATGCTCTCTGCGAGTTCGAACAACGCGCCTTCGTCCATGCGCGTGCGCGGCTGGTACTGGCCGGGTACGAGGGCGTCGAGGGGCAGGCTCGAGGGCGTCGCCGCATCGGCGATGTCGGAGCCCTGGGCGCCGAGCAGGGCTTCCAGGCCGAGCCCGAGGCCCTTGCGCTTGCGGGACGGCGACGGCGTGGTCTTGGCGGAGGTGTTCATGCGGCGGTGGCGTCTGCGGGGGAAGGACGGGGGGCCTGGACGCCGACGCGGCGCACCAGTTCCTCGGCGAATTCGAGATAGGCCTGCGCGCCGCGGCTGGCGCGGTCGAACACGACGCCGGGCAGGCCGTAGCTCGGGGCCTCCGCCAGGCGTACGTTGCGCGGGATCACGGCGTCGAACACCTTGTTGCCGAAATGGGTCTTGAGCTGCTCGCTCACCTGCTGCTGCAGCGTGATGCGGGGGTCGAACATGACGCGCAGCAGCCCGATGAGCACCAGTTCCGGGTTCAGCTTGGCATGCACCTGGCGCACGGTGTTGACCAGGTCGGTGAGGCCCTCGAGCGCGAAGTACTCGCATTGCATGGGCACGATCACGCCGCGTGCGGCGCACAGTGCGTTCAGGGTCAGCAGCCCGAGCGCGGGAGGGGTGTCGACCAGCACGAAATCGTAGTCGTCGGCGACCTCGGCGAGCAGGCCCTTGAGGCGGTGCTCGCGGCGTTCCTGGTCGACCAGCTCGACCTCGGCGCCCGCCAGTTCGCGGTTCGCGCCGAGCACGTCGTAGCCGCCCTGCGGGCTGCTGCGGCGGGCATCGCGCAGCGCTGCGATGCCGAGCAGGGCCTGGTACACGCTGGGGCTGAGCTGCCGCTTGTCCACGCCCGATCCCATGGTGGCATTGCCCTGCGGATCGAGATCCACCAGCAGCACGCGCTGGCCGATGCGTGCGAGCCCGGCGGCCAGATTCACGCTGGTGGTGGTCTTGCCGACCCCGCCTTTCTGGTTGGCGACACAAAAGACCGATGCCATGAGAGCCGTCCTAGGAAGAAGTGTCCAGGCCCGGGATGGGCGGGGAAGATGCGGGCACGCCGCGCGCGGCAGGCGTGGGCGCAATGTCGCGCCACAGCCATACCAGGCAGCGCTGGGCCTCCAGCCCAGGCACCTGCAGGGTCTCGACGCGGTGGCACAGCCCGGCGGGCAGCGCCCGCAACTCGGCGACCGGCGGCGCGCCCTTCATCGCCGCCCAGGCCCCGCCCGGCCGCAGCAGATGCTCGCTGATGCGCACGAGTTGCGCAAGCTCTCCGACGGCCCGGCTGGTGATGCAGTCGAAGCCGCCGTCGCCGTCGGCATCGGCATCGGCATCGGCAGCGGCAGCGGCAGCGGTGGCGCGCCACTGCTCGACGCGACACTGTTGCACCGCGACACGGTGCAGCCCCAGCGTGGCGACCACCTGGCGCAGGAAGGCGCATTTTTTCTGCACCGGCTCGACCAGCACGATCTGCCAGTCGGGGCGCATGATGGCCAGCACGATGCCGGGCAGGCCGCCGCCGGAGCCGACGTCGAGCAGGCGGCGCGGCGCGCGCCGGTCCAGGGCCGGCAAGGCCGCCAGGCTGTCGGCCAGGTGCAGCGTGAGCATGCGCGACGGCTCTCGCACCGCGGTCAGGTTGTAGACCTGGTTCCAGCGCTGCAACAGGTGCAGGTAGGCCAGCAGCTGGCCCTGTTGCTGGTCGCTGGCGTCGAGCCGCAACGCCTCCAGTACCCGGCGCAGCTCCTGCAGTGGAGGGTCCTCGGGCGCTCCCGGTGCGCTCCGCGTCATGCCCGGGATGCCTGGGCGGCCGGCGTCTCGGGCGTGCCGGCGGGCGAGCGCAGGCGGCGCTTGCGCAGATGCACCAGCAGCAGGGAGATGGCCGCCGGGGTGACGCCGGACACGCGCGAGGCCTGGCCGAGGGTGTGCGGACGCGCGGTGCCGAGCTTCTGGCGCACTTCGAACGACAGCCCCTGCACCGTGGCGTAGTCGAGATCCGGGGGCAGCGCCAGATGCTCGAACTCGGCGGCCCGCTGCACGTCGAGTTGCTGGCGCTCGATGTAGCCCGAGTACTTGACGCCGATTTCCACCTGCTCGGCGTCCGTCGCGCGCAGCGCCTGTTCCGGCGCGAAACGGCCGTCGAGCGCGCCGACCAGGCGCGCATAGCTGACGTCCGGGCGGCGCAGCAGGTCTTCCAGGCGGTACTCGCGCTCGATGGGTTGCCCGAGGAGCTGCGTGGCCTCGGGTGCCGGCAGGGTCTGCGGCTGCACCCAGGTGTCGCGCAGGCGCTGGCGTTCGCGTTCAATGGCCTCGCGCTTGCGGCAGAAGGCGTCCCAGCGCGCGTCGTCGACCAGCCCGAGGCTGCGTCCGGTTTCGGTGAGCCGCAGGTCGGCGTTGTCCTCGCGCAGGCTCAGGCGGTATTCGGCGCGGCTCGTGAACATGCGGTAGGGCTCGCTCACCCCCTTGGTGATCAGGTCGTCGACCAGCACTCCGAGGTAGGCCTCGGCGCGCTGCGGACACCAGGGCGCGTCGCCGCGCGCCAGACGCGCGGCGTTGGCGCCGGCGAGCAGGCCCTGCGCGCCGGCCTCCTCGTAGCCGGTGGTGCCGTTGATCTGGCCGGCGAAGAACAGGCCGGCGATGGCCTTGGTCTCCAGCCAGGGGTGCAGGCCTCGCGGGTCGTAATAGTCGTACTCGATGGCATAGCCGGGGCGCAGCAGGTGGGCCTGCTCGAGGCCGGGGATGCTGTGCACCAGTTCCAGCTGCACGTCGAAGGGCAGGCTGGTGGAAATGCCGTTGGGGTAGTACTCGTGGGTGTCCAGCCCCTCCGGCTCGAGAAAGATCTGGTGCGCGTCCTTGCTGGCGAAGCGGTGGATCTTGTCTTCGATGCTCGGGCAGTAGCGCGGCCCCACGCCTTCGATGACCCCGGTGTACATCGGGCTGCGATCCAGCCCGGCGCGGATGATGTCGTGGGTGCGCGCGTTGGTGTGGGTGGTCCAGCAGGGCAGCTGGCGAGGATGCTGCGATGCGTCTCCGAGAAAGCTGAACACGGGCACCGGATCGAGGTCGCCCGGTTGTTCCTGCATGCGGGAGAAGTCGATGCTGCGCCCGTCGATGCGCGGCGGAGTTCCGGTTTTCAGGCGTCCCCGGGGCAGGCCGATGTCGCGCAGGCGCCGCGCCAGCGAGATGGCCGGAGGATCGCCGGCGCGTCCGGCGGCGAAGTGCTGCAGCCCGATGTGCACCAGCCCATCGAGAAAGGTGCCGGTGGTGAGCACCACGCTGCGCCCGCGAAAGGCGATTGCGCTCTGGGTCACGGCGCCGCACACGCGGTCACTGGTTCCGCCGGGTTCCAGCAACAGGTCATCCACGGCCTGCTGGAACAGCCACAGCCCGGGCTGGTTTTCCAGGCGGCGGCGGATGGCGGCCTTGTACAGCACGCGATCGGCCTGGGCCCGGGTGGCGCGTACCGCCGGCCCCTTGCTGTTGTTGAGAATCCGGAACTGGATCCCGGCTTCGTCGGTGGCGGCCGCCATCGCGCCGCCCAGGGCATCGATCTCCTTCACCAGGTGGCCCTTGCCGATGCCGCCGATGGAGGGGTTGCAGGACATCTGACCGAGGGTCTCGATGTTGTGGGTCAGCAACAGCGTGGACGCGCCGGCGCGGGCCGCGGCGAGGGCGGCTTCGGTTCCGGCGTGTCCGCCGCCGACCACGATCACGTCAAAAATCTTGGGGTAGTCCATGGTGCAACTGCAACTGCGAGCAGCCGATTGTAGGCGGGCGCCGCGCTGGCTTGGGCCATGGCGGTGTTCCACGTGGAACATCGCCATCGCATCAGGCCATGATCAGGATCAGTCCCTTCCCCCGAGATACCCGCTAGAGTTTACCCAGGGCTTGTACTCGAGCTTCGACCGGGTTTGCCCCGGTCGCGGCGAGGCGGCGCTACCCTTCGCAAAGGGGCGTATGGCCCCGAAGCGTTGAACCCTTTTCAGGTCGGAGGTCGCAAATGAAAATCAACGAAGGTGGGTTGGATCGCGCCGTGCGCATCGTCGCCGGCGCGGCGCTGGTGGCGCTGGCCGCTACCGGCAAGGTCGGGATCTGGGGTTATATCGGCATCGTGCCGCTGCTGACGGGGCTCGCAGGGGTGTGTCCCGCCTACATGCTCCTGGGCATCAACACCTGCCCGATGAAAAAGAGCAACTGAGCTGGCGTTCGGGCAGGGCATGTTCCACGTGGAACATGCCCGTGCCGTCCAGGCTCCTGGGCGCGCCGGCACGCTCAAGGGCTCAGGAAGGCCTGCCAGGCCGTGCGTACGATCAGCGCCACCGCGATCACCACGAACATGCCGCGCACGAATCGTGTCCCCTTGCGCACGGCCAGGCGGCTTCCCAGCAGGCTTCCCGCCACGTTGCAGACCGCGATCAAGCCGGCGTAGGGCCACACCACGTGGCCGCTGCTGGCGAACAGCAACAACGCCGCCAGATTGCACGCGACATTCACCAGTTTGGCGCTGGCCGCGGCGTGCACGAAATCGAAGCCGTAGGCGCGGACGAACAGGAACACCAGCAGGTTGCCGGTTCCCGGGCCGAAGAATCCGTCGTAGAGCCCGATCGCCCCGCCGCTGAGCAGGGCGAAGGCGAGGCTGCGGGTACGCGGCGCATGCTGCGCGCCGAGATCCTTGCGTGCGAGCGTGTAGGCCAGCATCGCGCCAAGCACGAAGGGCAGGGCCTTGCGCAGTGCATGCGGCGCCACCTGCGTGACGGCATACGCGCCGACCAGGCCGCCGACGAAGGCCGCAGCGGTGGCCGGCAGCACGACCCTCCACGGTACCCGCACGCGCCGCAGGAACGACCATGCCGCGGCCGAGGTGCCCCACACGGCCCCGCCCTTGTTGGTGCCGAACAGCGTCGCGGGCGGCAGGTTGGGAAACGCCGAGAACAGGCTGGGCACCAGGATCAGCCCGCCTCCGCCGACGATGGAATCGATGAAACCGGCGGCCATCGCGGCCACGGCCAGAGGAATCAGACTGGGTTCCAGGAATGCCATGACGGATCGCGCGGCACGGTGTGCGAGGCCTGCCCGCGAATCGCGGGCGCGAAAAAAACGCCAGGCCCTGGAGGGGTCCTGGCGCCGGGTTGTTCAGCGTCTGTGCGCTGATCCTTGACCGCTGCGCTCCGATTCCGTGCGCACGGCAGGGTTGTCTCCTCGCTACTCGCTCCTGAATCCTTGCGGCGCAATCTTCATGCACCGCAACAGGGATTATTCGCGCCGACGCCGCACGTTGCCCACAGGGGAAACCCGGGGGCAAGAGCGCGGGCGTTCAGCGCCCGAGCCCGGGGAACAGCTTCAGCAGTCCCTCGCTCATGAGCTCCACCGACAACGCGGCGATCAACAGGCCCATCAGGCGGGTCATGACATTGATCCCGGTCTTGCCGATCCACCCTGCGATGTTCTCCGCGGCGCGGAAGGTCACGGCGATCACCGCGCCGGCCACCACGCCGTAGAACACCAGCACCAGCAGCCCCGACCAGTGGCGGTTCTTGTCGGAATAGACGATCACCGTGGAGATGGCGGCCGGGCCGGTGAGCAGCGGCACCGTCAGCGGCACCACGGCCACGCTCTCGCTGGCGCCCGCCTCGTTGATTTCCTCCGGCGTCGAGCGCAGCGTGGCCGGCGCCGCGTTCAGCATGCCGATGGCCGTGATCATCAGCAGCATGCCGGCTCCGACCTGGAACGAGGCCAGGGAAATGCTGAAAAACTGCAGCAGGCGCGTGCCCAGCAGGGCGCTGACGGCAATCACCAGGAAGGACGCGATGGCGCAGGTCGTGATGGTCTTGCGGCGCTGGGCGGGCGTGGCCCCCTCGGTGAGCGCGAGGAAGAAGGGAACGATGCCCAGCGGGTTGATGATCGCCAGCAGCGCGACCAGCGGCTTGAGCAGGTGGGTGGCATGCGGCGCGGCGGTTCCGATGAAACTCATTGGCAGAATCCTATGCGGCTGGCGCGGCGCGCGCGATGGCGCGCGAAGTCGCGTTCCAGCAGTTCCTGACGCCCGTCCAGCTTGGCCGCGCCGAAGGCCGTCGCCAGCAGCCGGCGCATCTCGCGCGGGCTGGCCTGTGCCAGCGCGGCCAGCGCCGGCTCGCCGAGTTCCGGGGGGAATCCACGGCCCCAATCGTGTCCATCGCGCAGTTCGCGGTACAGGCGCGCCGCGATGGCGCGTCGCCCGGCCTCGTCCGGGGCCTCGATTTCGTACACATCCAGGCGATCCAGGATCGGCGCCGGGATGCCCGAGGCGTCGTTGGCGGTGGCCACCCACACCACGGCGCTGCAATCGATCGGCACCTCGGCGAACTCGTCGGTGAAACGCTGCGCCGTATCGTGCTCGAGCAGGCTGTACAGCGCGCCGAGCGGGTCGTACTGGGCGGCCGATGCGGCCTTGTCGATTTCATCGATGACCACCACGGGGTTGGCGAACTCGCCCTGCACCAGGGTCTCGAACACCTTGCCCGGCCGCGCACCCTTCCATTGTGACGACGCCCCCGACAGGATCCACCCGGCGGTCAGCGCGTTCATCGGCGCCAGCGCCCAGTTGGTGCCCAGCAGGTCGGCCACGCGGCGCGCGAAATGGGTCTTGCCGATGCCCGGTTCACCCAGCAGCAGCATCGGCGTCACCTCCACCGGGTCGCGGCTGTCGGCGGCCAGCGCTACGGCGCGCAGGATGTGCTCCAGCGGCTGCGCGAAATTGGGCAGTTCCGCCTGCAGGCTGTCGCGATCCGGGACCGCCGCCGGCTTGATCGCCAGGCGTTGCCCGCCGGTCTCGATCATGTGGTTGTAGGTGCTGCGCAGGCTGTCCTGCGCGTCGCCCTGCAGGGCGCGCAGCTTGCGCTCGACGTCCTCGACCGCGTAGACGTCCTTGTAGGCGGCCATTGCAATGGTCATCATGCACCTCCTGTGCCGGCCGTGCGCTGCCGGCTCTGACCTGCATGATGCCAGAGTGTCCCCGGCTGCATCCAGCCATGCGGCCGGCCGCGGCGGCACGGCTGTTGGTTTTCCGCCGCGCCGCGGCGCCGGACTCAGATCTCGATCTGCGTACCCAGCTCGACCACCCGATTGGGCGGGATGCGGAAGTAGTCCGAGGCTTCCTGGGCGTTGCGACTCATCCACGAGAACAGCACCTCGCGCCACAGCGCCATGCCTGGAATCTTCGACGGGACGATGGTCTGGCGGGCGAGGAAAAAGGAGGTTTCCATCAGATGGAACTCGAGCCCCGACAGGCGCTCGCAGTCCTTCAGCAGCCGCTGGATGTCGGGCTCGTCCTTGAAGCCGAAACGCACGTGCAGCAGGTAGATGCCTTCTTCCATCGGCCGCAACTCGATGCCCTGGTCGGAGGGCACGTACGGCACGTCGGCGGTCTGCGCCGACAGGAAGACCACGCGCTCGTGCAGCACCTTGTTGTGCTTCAGGTTGTGCAGCAGGGCGTGCGGCACCGTGTCGGCGTTCGGCGTAAGGTAGATCGCCGTGCCCTCGACCCGCGTCGGCGGGTAGGTCGACAGGCTGTGCACGAAGTCCTTCAGGTTCAGCGCGTGCTCCTGCAACTGGCGCTTGAGCAGGCTGCGGCCACGCTTCCAAGTCGACAGCATGGTATAGGCCGCGGCCCCGAACACCAGCGGGAACCAGCCGCCGTGGTCGACCTTCAGGGAGTTCGACACCAGGAACAGGATTTCCACCAGCGCCAGCGGCGTGAACACCAGGTTGGCGCGGCGCGTGCTCCACGACCAGCGCTGCGGCGCAACCATCCAGAGGAATATGGTCGTGGTGACCATCGTGATGTTCACGGCGATGCCGTAGGCCGCCGCCAGGTTCTCGGAACTGCGGAACGCCAGCACCAGGGCCAGCACGAACAGCAGCATGGTCCAGTTGATGAAGGGAACGTAGATCTGTCCCTGGTTGCGCGCGTTGGTGTACATCACGCGGATGCGCGGCAGGTAGCCCAGCTTCATGGCCTGGGTGGTCATCGAATAGGCGCCGGAGATCACCGCCTGGGAGGCGATCACGGTGGCCATCGTGGCCAGCACCACCAGCGGCCACAGCGCCCACGACGGCGCCAGGTAGAAGAACGGGTTCTTGCCGGTGGCCGGGTCCGACAGCACCAGCGCACCCTGCCCGAAGTAGTTCAGCAGCAGGCCTGGCATGGCCACCGACAGCCAGGCGCGGCGAATAGGAGCGCGCCCGAAGTGCCCCATGTCCGCATACAGCGCCTCACCCCCGGTGAGGCTCAGGAACACCGCGCCGAGAAGGAACAGCGCCAGGCCCGGTTCGCGCACGAACATGTCAATGCCCCACCAGGGGTTGAGCGCCAGCAGCACGTGGGGGTTCTGCACGATGTGCACCAGGCCCAGCAGGCCCAGCGCGGCGAACCACAGCATCATGACCGGCCCGAAATACGCGCCGACCAGCGCGGTGCCGCGCTTTTGCACCACGAACAGGCCGATCAGGATGGCCACGGTGATCGGGATCACCGCGTCCTGCAGCAGTGGCGTGGCCACGGCGGTACCCTCGATCGCCGACAGCACGGAAATCGCGGGGGTGATGATGCTGTCGCCATAGAACATGGCCGCGCCGACGAGGCCCAGCACCACGGCCAGGATGCGCCCGCGCGAGTCCCTCGCGTAGCGCCGCAGCACCAGGGCCATGAGCGCCAGGATGCCGCCCTCGCCGTCGTTGTCGGCGCGCAGCGCAAGCCCAACGTACTTGGCCGTGACCACGATGGTCAGGCCCCAGAAGATCAGCGAGAGTACGCCGTAGACGTTGGCCGGGTTCAGCCCCAGGCTGTGCCCGGGATTGAAGGCCTCCTTGAAGGCGTACAGCGGGCTGGTGCCGATGTCGCCGTACACCACCCCCAGCGCGCCCAGGCTGAGCGCCGCCATCGATCCCTTGCTTTCCGATTTCTGGTTGTGCATGGCTTTGGTGCCGTGTCGCGGGTTGCGATCTGGCAGGCCTTCCTGTCCCAGGGACCGCCATCTTAATTTGCTGCACAGCAGCACCGAAAAGTTTTCGTTGTGGTCGGGCAACAACGTTCCGGCTTGTCGCAGGTCAAGACGCCTGCGCGCAGTGCGACAGATCATCCGGACATGATGTCAAACGTCTCGCCTTCGCTGGATTTCCGTCCGGAACTGATTCGTCGCTTCGACGTCTCCGGCCCGCGCTATACCTCGTACCCGACCGCCGACCGCTTCGGCCCCGCGTACGACGCCCAGGCGCACGCGCGAGCGCTGCGCGAGCGCGCTCCGGGAGCATTGTCGCTGTACGTGCACATCCCGTTCTGCGAAACCCTGTGCTACTACTGCGGCTGCAACAAGATCCCGACCCGCAACCACTCTCTCGCCGCACCTTACCTGGAGCAGGTCGAGCAGGAAATGGCCATGGTCGCGTCGATGCTGCCGCAACGCGATCCGGTGACCCAGTTGCACTGGGGCGGAGGCACGCCGACCTTTCTCGACGATGACGAGGTGCAGCGCCTGATGGACGCCACGCGCCGGCATTTCGACCTGCAGGACGGTGGCGAGTTCTCCATCGAGATCGACCCGCGCAAGGTCGGCGCGCGGCGTGTCGCGCACCTGGCCCGCCAGGGCTTCAACCGCATGAGCGTCGGGGTGCAGGACTTCGACCCGGCCGTGCAGCAGGCGGTCAACCGCATCCAGACTTTCCAGGAAACACGCGAGGTCATCGATGCCGCGCGCGCCCATGGTTTCGCCTCCGTGAGCGTGGACCTGATCTACGGCCTGCCACGCCAGAACGCGTTCAATTTCGCGGCCACGCTGGAAAAGGTGCTGGACCTGCACCCCCAGCGCATCGCGCTGTACAGCTACGCCCATCTGCCGGCGCGCTTCATGCCGCAGCGGCGCATCCAGGAACACGAGTTGCCGACGCCGGAGGCCAAGCTGGTGCTGCTCGGCCTGGCCATCCGTCGCCTGGCGCATGCCGGCTACGTGTACATCGGCATGGACCACTTTGCCTTGCCCGACGACGAACTGGCGCGGGCCCAGGCGGACGGCCGCCTGCACCGCAACTTCCAGGGCTACTCGACGCAGGCCGAACTGGATCTGCTGGCCTTCGGGGTGTCGGGTATCTCCAAGCTGGGCCGCCACTACGCGCAAAACCCCAAGACCCTCGACGAATACGGCGCGGCGCTGGCTGCCGGCACGCTGCCGGTGCAGCGCGGGCTCACGCTGGACGACGACGATGTGCTGCGTCGCCAGGTGATCCAGCGCCTGATGTGCGACTTCGTGGTCGACCTGCAGGCGCTGTCGGGCGCCGCCGGCGTGGCCGACGCCGAGGCCTACTTCGCCGCCGATCTGCAGCGCCTGCAGCCTCTCGTCGAGGCCGGCCTGCTCGAGCGCGACGGCCTGGTGCTGCGCGTCACGTTGCGGGGCCGCCTGCTGGTGCGGGTGATCGCCATGCAGTTCGATCGCTACCTGCACGACGTGTCCGCGAAGCTGCAGGTCGCGCGCTATTCCCGCGTGATCTGAGCCGTCGCGCCGGGGTCGAAGCGCAGCGCCAGCGCGGCCTGCAGGCGGCGGTCGAGCTGCGGCAGGCGCTCGCGCACGGCCTGCAGGCGTGCGTCGTCGGGGCCGCGCTGCGGCGCCGCCCACACCGCCTGCGGCCAGTGGGCGTCCCATTCCCAGCGCGGGATCACGTGCCAGTGCAGGTGCGGCACCAGGTTGCCGAGCGACGCCAGGTTGAGCTTGTGCGGCTGCAGCGCGGCGCGCAGCTCCTGCTCGACCAGCACCAGCGCATCCATGCAGGCCAGGCGCTGCAGCCGCGGCAGGTCGGTGAATTCGGCCACGTGGCGCTGCCAGACCAGACGGTAGGTGGCCGGGTGCAGGGCTTCGTCGGCGCGCACCAGGCGCATCCAGTCCGACTCCCACACCGCCAGGCCGCCGACGCCGTCGCACAGCGCGCAGCGCGGCGCGGGCGGCGTCGACGCGGTCGCGGCGGTCATCAGACCAGCACGCGCTCGATGCCGCCGGCGTTGGCCGCGCGCACATACGCGGGCATCCAGTCCTCGCCGAGGATCTTGCGCGCCATCTCGATGACGATGTAGTCGGCCTCCAGCAGCCCGTGCTGCAGGTCGTTGCGGTAGCGCGACAGGCCCTGCAGGCAGCTCGGGCAGGAGGTGAGGATCTTGATGTCGCCCTGGTGCCCGGCCTCGCGCAGCGCGGTCTCGTCGCGCCGCAGCTCCTCGGTCTTGCGAAAGCGCACCTGGGTCGAGATGTCCGGGCGGTGGATGCCCAACAGCCCGCTCTCGCCGCAGCAGCGATCGGCCTTGCGCACGTTGTCGCCGAGCAGCGCGCGCACGGTCTTCATCGGTTCGCGCTGCTTCATCGGGCTGTGGCAGGGGTCGTGGTACAGGTAGGCGGTGCTGTCCGCGCCGGGCAGGCGCACGCCCTTGTCGAGCAGGAATTCGTGGATGTCGACGATGCGGCAGCCGGGGAAGATCTTCTCGAACTCGTAGCCCTGCAACTGGTCGAAGCAGGTGCCGCAGCTGACCACCACGGTCTTGATGTCCAGGTAGTTCAGCGTGTTGGCCACGCGGTGGAACAGCACCCGGTTGTCGGTGATGATCTTTTCCGCGCGGTCGTACATGCCGCTGCCGCGCTGCGGGTAGCCGCAGCACAGGTAGCCCGGCGGCAGCACCGTCTGCACGCCGACATGCCACAGCATCGCCTGCGTGGCCAGGCCGACCTGCGAGAACAGGCGCTCGGATCCGCAGCCCGGGAAATAGAACACCGCCTCCGAGTCCACCGTGGTGGCCTGCGGGTTGCGGATGATCGGCACGAAATCCGGGTTCTCGATGTCCAGCAGCGCGCGCGCCGTCTTCTTCGGCAGCCCGCCCGGCATCGGCTTGTTGACGAAGTGGATCACCTGCTCGCGCAACGGCGTGCGCCCGCTGCTCGACGGCGGCGCCGCGGTCTGTCGTGCGCCGAGCGCGCGCAGCATGCGGTAGCCGAGGTTCTGCGCCTTGAAGCCCAGGCCGACCATCGCGCTGCGCGCCGCCTTGATGCTGCGCGGGTCGGTGGCGTTCAGGAACAGCATGCCGGCCGCGCTGGCGGGATGGAAGCTCTTCTTGCCCATCTTGCGCAACAGGTTGCGCATGTTCATCGACACGTCGCCGAAGTCGATGTCCACCGGGCACGGCGCCTCGCACTTGTGGCACACCGTGCAGTGGTCGGCGACGTCCTCGAACTCCTCCCAGTGGTGCACGCTGATGCCGCGCCGCGTCTGCTCCTCGTAGAGGAACGCCTCGATCAGCAGCGACGTGGCGAGGATCTTGTTGCGCGGCGAATACAGCAGGTTGGCGCGCGGCACGTGGGTGGCGCACACCGGCTTGCACTTGCCGCAGCGCAGGCAGTCCTTGACGGAATCGGCGATGGCGCCGATGTCGCTCTGCTGCATGATCAGGGACTCGTGTCCCATGAGCCCGAAACTCGGCGTGTAGGCGTTCGTCAGGTCGGCGGGCAGCGCCGCGTCGCGCAGCAGCTTGCCGCGGTTGAAATGCCCGTCCGGATCCACCGCCTGCTTGTACTGGCGGAACGGCCCGAGTTCGTCGTCGCCGAGGAACTGCAGCTTGGTGATGCCGATGCCGTGCTCGCCGGAGATCACGCCGTCGAGCCTTCGCGCCAGATCCATGATGCGCGCGACGGCCTCGTGCGCCGCCTGCAGCATGGCGTAGTCGTCGGAGTTGACCGGGATGTTGGTGTGCACGTTGCCGTCGCCGGCGTGCATGTGCAGCGCGACCCACACGCGCGCCTTGAGCACGCGCTTGTGCAGCGCATCGAGCTCGGCGCGCAGCGGCGCGAACGCGGCGCCTGCGAGCAGCGCGTGCAGCGGCTTGCGCAGCTCCAGCTTCCACGACGCGCGCAGGCTGTGATCCTGCAGCAGGTGGAACAGGTTGGCGCGCGGCGCGCGGTGCAGCATCTGCATCGCCGCAGTCTGCCCGTGGCTGCCGCCGAGCAGGGGCTCGGCGAGCTGCGGCAGCAGCTGCGACAGCGGGGTGTCGATGTGCTCGAGCAGGAAGGTCCAGCGCGCATGCACCGCCTCCACCAGCTGCAGCGCCTGTTCGCGAACATGTTGCAACTCGGGCTCGTCGACCGCGGCCTCGCCCTCGGCGAGTTCCTCGTTGCGCGCCAGGTTCCAGCCGCCGCGCAGCGCCCGGTCGAGTTCGGCGGCCAGCTGCAGCTTGTTGCGCAGCGACAGCTCGACGTTGATGCGCTCGATGCCGTCGACGTACTCGCCCATGCGCGGCAGCGGGATCACCACGTCCTCGTTGATCTTGAAGGCGTTGGTGTGACGCGCGATGGCCGCGGTGCGCTTGCGGTCCAGCCAGAACTTCTTGCGCGCCTCCGGGCTCACCGCGACAAAGCCCTCGCCGACGCGCGCGTTGGCCATGCGCACCACCTCGGCGGTGGCGCGCGCCACCGCCTCGTCGTCCTCGCCGACGATGTCGCCGAACAGGGCCATCTTGGGGAAACCCCCGCGCTTGCTCTTGGGGGCGTAGCCGACGGCGCGAAGGTAGCGCTCGTCGAGGTGCTCCAGCCCGGCCAGGATGGCCCCGCCGGGGCGTTGCTCGAGGTAGTTCTTGATCTCCACGATCGACGGAATGGCCTCGCGCGCCTGCCCGAAGAACTCCAGGCAGAAGGTGCGGATGCGCGGCGGCATGCGGTGCAGCACCCAGCGCGCGCTGGTGATGATGCCGTCGCAGCCTTCCTTTTGCACACCCGGCAGCCCGGCGAGGAACTTGTCGGTGACGTCCTTGCCCAGGCCCGCCTTGCGAAAGCGACCGCCGGGAATCTCGAGCACCCGGGTGTCGAGCAGGGTCTTGGCGTCGGTGTCGAAGGTGCGGCACTCGAAGCGCGCGAACTCGACGTCGTGGATCTTGCCCAGGTTGTGGTCGAGGCGCGTGACCTCGATCCAGCGCCCGCGCGGATCCACCAGGCGCCACCACGCCAGGTTGTCGATCGCGGTGCCCCACAGCACGGCCTTCTTGCCGCCGGCGTTCATCGCGATGTTGCCGCCGATGCACGAGGCCTCGGCCGACGTCGGGTCGACCGCGAACACCAGCCCGGCGCGCTCGGCGAGGTCGGTCACGCGCTGCGTGACCACGCCGGCGCCGGTACGCACCGTGGGCACCGGCTGCGCCACCCCGGGCAGATCGAGATGCTCGATCTCCCCCAGCTGCTCGAGTTTTTCCGTGTTGATCACCGCGCTGTTCCACACCAGCGGCACGGCTCCGCCCGTGTATCCGGTGCCGCCGCCACGCGGCACGATGGTCAGGCCGAGGGTCACGCATGCGCGCACCAGCGCGCCCATTTCCTCCTCGGAGTCGGGGCACAGCACGACAAACGGCACCTCGACCCGCCAGTCGGTGGCGTCGGTCATGTGCGCGGCGCGCGACAGGCCGTCGAAGCGGATGTTGTCGCGTCGCGTGTGACGCGTCAGTTCGCGCTGCGCGCGCCGGCGCAGTGCCGACACGGTATCGAACCAGCCGGCGAAGGCCTGCACGGCGTCGCGCGCGCGCTCCAGCAGGCGCGCCACGATCTGGTCGCGAGCCTGCGCCTGGGCGTCGCCCTCGGCGTCGCGGCGCTTGTCGATTTCGCGCAGGCGGTGCCACAGCGCCTCGATCAGCGCCCGCCGGCGCTTGCTCGATCCCAGCAGGTCGTCCTGCAGGTAGGGGTTGCGCCGCACCACCCAGATGTCGCCCAGCACCTCGTACAGCATGCGTGCGCTGCGCCCGGTGCGACGCTGCTGACGCAGTTGGTCCAGCCATTCCCACGCGTCGGCCCCGAGCAGGCGCATGACGATCTCGCGATCCGAGAACGACGTGTAGTTGTAGGGAATCTCGCGCAAGCGCGCCGGGGTATCGTCACGCGTGGCTTGCGGCACCACGGCGTCTGCCGCATCGAGCGGTGGAATCGGGGCTTGAGGGGCGTTCATGGCGGGTTTCCAAAAGGCCATTGTAGGAAGCGGGGGAGATTCGCGCGGCGCCCCAGGAAGCGCGCGGTCACGCGCCTGCCGTCGGCGATGCGCAGGGCGCCGCGGTGGCGCGCGCGAAGCGGTGTTCCTGGCGATGTTGCATCCAGGGTCTGCGGCCCGGTGCCAGGCGGGAAACCATGCCGCTGCCGGCGCCGCGCCCCGCGTCGCCCGAGGGGGCGCGGCGTCCGGCGCTGCGTTTCGCAGGCCCCGATGCGAGGATCCGCGGGGCGCGGGCTTCGTCTCGATCCTAGAATGAGCATATGAGCAAGCTTTTTGCTACCAAATCCGTCCCCGAGTACACGCGCGCCCGTGGCCTGCCCGAGTTGCTGCGAACCCGCATCGTGATCCTCGACGGCGCCATGGGCACGATGATCCAGCGCCTGCGCCTCGGCGAGGCGCAGTACCGCGGCGAGCGCTTTCGCGACTGGCCGCGTGACCTGAAGGGCAACAACGACCTGCTCAGCCTCACCCAGCCGCAGGTCGTGCGCGACATCCACGACGCCTATTTCGGCGCCGGCGCCGACATCGTCGAGACCAACACCTTCGGCGCCACGCGCATCGCCCAGGACGACTACGGCATGGGAGAACTCGCCGACGAGATGAACCGCGCCGCCGCCGCGCTGGCGCTGGACAGCGCGCGACGCCATGCCACGCCCGAACGCCCGCGCTTCGTCGCCGGCGCCATCGGGCCGACGCCGCGTACCGCCAGCATCAGCCCCGACGTCAACGATCCGGGCGCGCGCAACGTCGATTTCGAGCAACTGCGCAGCGCCTATCTTGAACAGGTGCGCGCGCTCGGCGAAGCCGGCGTCGACCTGTTCCTGGTCGAGACCATTTTCGACACGCTGAACGCGAAGGCCGCGCTGTTCGCCATCGACGAGTGGTTCGAGGCCAGCGGCGAGCGCCTGCCGCTGATCATCAGCGGCACCGTCACCGACGCCTCGGGGCGCATCCTGTCCGGGCAGACGGTGGCGGCGTTCTGGGCCAGCGTGCGGCATGCGCAGCCGCTGGCCGTGGGCCTGAATTGCGCGTTGGGCGCGGCGCTGATGCGCCCGTACCTGCAGGAACTGGCGCGCGTCGCTGGCGACACGTTCATCAGCTGCTATCCGAACGCCGGTCTGCCCAACCCGATGAGCGACACCGGGTTCGACGAGACGCCCGAGGTGACCTCCCGCCTGCTGCAGGAGTTCGCCCGCGACGGACTGGTCAACCTCGTGGGTGGCTGCTGCGGCACCACGCCCCAGCACGTTTGCGCCATCGCCGACGCCGTGCACCATCAACATCCGCGCGTTCTCGCGCGCCCAGGAGTCTTCCATGCCGCAGTCGAGTCGTGAGCCTTCTCCCTCCCAGGTCGCGTCGCGCGCCGCAGCCTCGCTGCATGGCGGCGCCATGCTGGCGCTGCAGGAGGGCGGCGACGGCGCCACCGATCGCGTGTTCGCCGCCGCCGCCGAATTGTTCGGCGTGCTGTCGACGCCGCTGCGCCTGCGCATCCTGAACGCCATCTGCGATCAGGAGAAGGGCGTCAACGAGATCGTCGCCGACGTGCAATCCACCCAGCCGAACGTCTCGCAGCACCTGAAAGTGCTGTACCTGGCCGGCATCGTCTCGCGCCGGCGTGTGGGCAACAGCATCCAGTACCGCGTGCAGAGCCAGCAGGCGATGCAGCTGTGCCGAATGGTGTGCACGCAGATCGCCATCGAACTCAGCGACCCGCAGGCGCTGGCCCAGGGTGAACGCCTGGTGCTGCGCCGCAACGACTGAGCGCGCGGCGCCAGCCTCAGCGCAGGTCGCCGCGCTGGCGCCGCGCCGCGCCGGCCAGCGACGCGGCGTCGAGCGTCGGGTGCATGGCGGCGGTCACCTGCGACAGCGTCGACAGCTTGTTCGAGGTCGAGCGCAGCTGCTCGGCCAGGCGCGATGCGATGCCCAGCGCGAGCTTGGCGGCGGCGCGCGGCGAGCGTTCCACCAGTTCGCGCAACGCCTCGCTGCTGAGCAGCGCGAGCACGACATCGGTGCTCGCCACGCAGCTCGCCGAGCGCGGCGCGGCGTTCAGGATGCCCATCTCCCCGAGCAGCGCGCCGGGTTGCGCGATGGACACGACCAGCCCTTCGTCGTGCGGGCCGGCGCCCTTTTTCTCGATCGCCACCTCGCCGTCGAGCAGCAGCATCATGCCGCCGTCCAGCGCGGAGTCGCCCTGGCGGATGAACGCCGATCCGGCGGGCATGCGCCGCACCTGCATGAGCCGGGCCACGTCGCCCGCCTCGCTGCGCGTCAGCGCCAGCAGGCCCGGCGTCGCCAGCAACGCATCGACGATGCGCGGGATCCAGTCCGGGGCGATCGGGGTCGTGCTGCGCGGGCGCAGGCGGCTCAACAGGGACATGGGGCTTGCCTAGAATGGACGTTTCGCCGCATTGTCGCACTCCGCTGCGCGCGCGCCCATGGGCCGGTGCAACCGAGCCAACCCCGATGAGTCCAACAGCCCTCGCCCCCGCAGCACCCCCGCCCGCCGTCCCGCCGCTCGTGCTCGCCGGGCTCGAGCCGCTGAGCATCGGCCCGGGTTCGCTGTTCGTCAACATCGGCGAGCGCACCAACGTCACCGGATCGAAGGCGTTCGCGCGCATGATCCTGGCGGGCGAGTTCGACAAGGCGCTCGCCGTGGCCCGGCAGCAGGTCGAGAACGGCGCGCAGATCGTCGACGTCAACATGGACGAGGCGATGCTCGACAGCCGCGCCGCGATGGTGCGCTTCCTCAACCTGATGGCGTCCGAGCCCGACATCGCGCGCGTGCCGCTGATGATCGACTCGTCCAAGTGGGAGGTCATCGAGGCCGGCCTGCGCTGCGTGCAGGGCAAGGCGGTGGTGAACTCGATCTCGCTCAAGGCGGGGCCCGAGGAGTTCGTGCGCCAGGCGCGCCTGGTGCGGCGCTACGGCGCCGCCGCCGTGGTCATGGCCTTCGACGAGCAGGGGCAGGCCGACAGCTACCAGCGGCGCATCGACATCTGCGCCCGCGCCTATCGCATCCTGGTCGAGGAGGTCGGCTTCGCGCCCGAGGACATCATCTTCGACCCCAACATCTTCGCCATCGCCACCGGCATCGACGAGCACAACCACTACGCCGTCGATTTCATCGAGGCCACGCGCTGGATCAAGGCGAACCTGCCCGGCGCGAAGGTGTCGGGCGGGGTCAGCAACGTGAGCTTCTCGTTTCGCGGCAACGACGCGGTGCGCGAGGCCATCCATACCGTGTTCCTGTACCACGCGATCCGCGCCGGCATGGACATGGGCATCGTCAACGCCGGCCAGATCGGCGTCTACGACGAGCTCGACCCGGCGTTGCGCGACGCGGTCGAGGACGTCGTGCTGGACCGCCGCCCTGACGCCGGCGAGCGCCTGGTGGCGATGGCCGAGCAGGTGCGCGGCAGCGCGCGCGACGACAGCGTGCGCAACGCCTGGCGCGAGCTGCCGGTGGAGCAGCGCCTGAGCCACGCGCTGGTGCACGGCATCACCGACTTCATCGTCGACGACACCGAGGAGCTGCGCCAGCGCTTCGAGCGCGAGGGGCGGCCGCCGCTGGCGGTCATCGAGGGTCCGCTGATGGACGGCATGAACGTGGTCGGCGACCTGTTCGGCCAGGGCCGCATGTTCCTGCCCCAGGTGGTGAAGAGCGCGCGCGTGATGAAGCAGTCGGTGGCGCACCTGATCCCGTTCATCGAGGAGCACAAGCGGCGCGATATCGCCGCCGGCGGCAGCGCGCGGCCGCGCGGCCGCATCGTCATCGCCACCGTGAAGGGCGACGTGCACGACATCGGCAAGAACATCGTCACCGTGGTCCTGCAGTGCAACAACTTCGAGGTCGTGAACATGGGCGTGATGGTGCCGTGCCAGGACATCCTGGCGCGCGCGCGCGCGGAGCAGGCCGACATCGTCGGGCTGTCCGGGCTGATCACGCCGAGCCTCGAGGAAATGCAGCTGGTGGCCGCGGAAATGCAGCGCGACCCCTGGTTCCGCGATCGCAACGTGCCGCTGCTGATCGGCGGCGCGACGACCAGCCGCGTGCATACGGCGGTGAAGATCGCGCCGCATTACGACGGCCCCGTGGTGTACGTGCCCGACGCGTCGCGCAGCGTCGGCGTGGCGCAGAGCCTGCTGTCGGAGCAGGCCACGACCTTCGTGCAGGAGCTGCGCGCCGACTACGAACGCATCCGCGCGCAGCATGCGGCGAAGCGCCACACCCCGCTGATCCCGCTGCAGCAGGCGCGCGCCAACAAGCTGCGCCTCGACTGGCCGGCCGGCGTGGCGCCGGCGCCGCGCGCGCCGGGGCGTCGCGAGTTCCGCAACGTGGATCTCGCCGAGCTCGCGCGCTTCATCGACTGGGGCCCGTATTTCCAGACCTGGGATCTGGCCGGACCGTTCCCGGCGATTCTCGACGACGAGGTGGTCGGCGAGCAGGCGCGCCAGGTGTACGCCGACGCGCAGGCCATGCTCAGGCGCGTCATCGACGGGCGCTGGCTGCAGGCCAACGCCGTGCTCGGCCTGTACCCGGCGAACAGCGTCGGCGACGACGACATCGAGGTCTACGCCGATGCGTCGCGCGAACGCCCGCTGATGACCTGGTGGGGGCTGCGCCAGCAGACCGAGCGCCCGGTGGTCGACGGCGTGCGCCGGCCGAACCTGGCGCTGGCCGACTTCATCGCGCCGCGCGGCGCCGCGCCCGATCACATCGGCATGTTCGCGGTCACCGCCGGCATCGGCCTGGAGCAGCGCGTGCAGCAGTTCCTGGCGGCGCACGACGACTACAGCGCGATCCTGCTGAAGGCGCTCGCCGACCGCCTCGCCGAGGCCCTCGCCGAGTGGCTGCACTGGCGCGTGCGCACCGAGCTGTGGGGCTACGCCGGCGACGAATCGCTGGAACTGGCCGGCTTGATCCGCGAGGAGTACGTCGGCATCCGCCCGGCGCCCGGCTACCCGGCCTGCCCCGAGCACTCGGTCAAGCAGGACCTCTTTTCGGTGCTCGGCGCCGGCGAACTCGGCATGTCGCTGAGCGAGAGCTGGGCCATGCTGCCCGCGGCCAGTGTCAGCGGTTTCTACCTGGCGCATGCGCAGGCGCGCTATTTCCAGGTCGGCCCGGTCGGCGACGACCAGGCGGCCGACTGGGAGGCGCGCAGCGGGCGCCGGCTGCAGCACGTGCAGCGACAGGCCGATCGCCTGGTCTGAGGCGCCGGGCGCGCGGCGCTGCCGCACGCCCGCGGCTCACCGCTCACCGCGCCCGTGCGTTCCTGCGCGCGCGGGCGTGCCCGCCGCAGCGACGCGCCGTCGGGCGCGTGCCGCGCGTTGCCTGCTCACGCGTCGCTGGTGCCGGGGTGCTGCAGCGCGTGCTGCGCCGCCTCGGCGTCGCGCAGCGCCTGCGCGCGCGCCTCGTGGCTGTGGTCGGCGGCCAGCATCATGTACACCGCCGGCACCACGAACAACGTGAACATGGTGCCGATGGACAGCCCCGACGCGATCACCAGGCCCATGTTGAAACGGCTCTCGGCGCCGGCGCCGGTGGCGCTGATCAGCGGCACCACGCCGAGCACCATGGCCGCGGTGGTCATGAGAATCGGGCGCAGGCGCATGCCGGCGGCGTGCTCGATGGCCTCGCGCTTGCTGCGGCCCTCGCGCTGCAGGTTGTTGGCGAACTCGACGATCAGGATGCCGTGCTTGGAGATCAGCCCGATGAGGGTCACCAGGCCGACCTCGCTGTAGATGTTCAGCGTGGCGCCGCCGACCCCCAGGTTGACGAACAGCAGCGCTCCCGAGATCGCCATCGGCACCGACACCAGGATGATGATCGGGTCGCGGAAGCTCTCGAACTGCGCCGCCAGCGCGAGGAAGATGATCACCAGCGCGAAGCCGAAGGTCGCCAGCAGGCCGCCGGATTCCTGCACATACTGGCGCGACGGCCCGGCGTAGTTGAAGCTGTAGCCGGCGGGCAGGGTGCGCTGGGCCAGCGCCTTCAGGTCGGCGAGCGCCTTGCCCTGCGACACGAACGGCGTCGGCACGCCATTCAGCGTGGCCGAGTTCGCCTGCTGGAAGTGATTGATGGTCTCCGGCTGCACCGAGGTCTTGAGCCGCACCACCGTGGACAGCGGCACCATCGCGCCGCTGCTCGAGCGCACGTAGTAGTGCATCAACTGCGAGGTGGTCAGGCGAAAGCGGCGCTGCACCTGCGGGATGACCTTGTACGAGCGGCCGTCGAGGTTGAAGAAGTTGACGTAGCCGCCCCCGAGCATCGCCGACAGCGCCGAGCCGATGTCCTTCATGGTCAGCCCGAGCTGCGCCGCCATGTTGCGGTCGACCTCGATCGTGGCCTGCGGCAGGTCGACCCGCAGGTCGGACTGCATGAAGGCGAAGTCACCCGTGTGCAGCGCCTCCTGCAGGAACTTCTGCGACACCGTGTACAGCTTGTCCACCGGATCGCTGGTGGTGATCACGAACTGCACCGGCAGGCCACGCGCCCCGGGCAGCGACGGCGGCTGGAACACCGCGATCTGGCCTCCTGCGATATGCGACAGCTTGCGCTGCACCTGCGGCTGCAGCTGCTTGGTCGTCTCCTTGCGCTGGTCCCAGGGCTTGAGCACCATGCCCCCGATCACCTGGGTGGGCGAGTTGATCTGGAACACGTGGTCGGTCTCGGGATAGCCGTGGTAGACCTCGTAGACCTGGTGCGCCACGAGCGCGCGTTGCTCCAGCGTGGCCGTGGGGTTGGTGTAGGCCATCGAGATCAGCACGCCCTGGTCTTCCTGCGGCGCCAGCTCGGAGGTCGAGCTGGTGTACAGGAAGTAGATCGAGCCGAGCACGATGACGCCGAGCACCGCGGTGACCGGCAGGTAGTTCAGCGAGCCGTGCAGCAGTCGCTCGTAGCGGCCGTGCAGGCGCTCGAAGCTGCGGTCGAGGAACAGCACCAGCCGGTCCTGCCAGTTGCGGCTTTGCGCATCGGGCGCCTTGAGCAGGCGCGAGCAGAGCATCGGCGACAGGGTCAGCGCGACGATGGCCGAGATGACCACGGTGCCGACCAGGGTGAAGGCGAACTCGGTGAACAGCGCGCCGGTCAGACCGCTCATGAAGCCGATGGGCACGTACACCGCCACCAGCACCACCGCCATGGCCAGGATCGGGTTGGCCAGCTCGCGCGCCGCGCGGATCGACGCGTCCCTGCGCGACATGCCCTCCTCGAGGTGGCGACTGACGTTCTCGACGATGATGATGGCGTCGTCCACCACCAGCCCGATGGCCAGCACGATCGCCAGCAGCGTGAGCAGGTTGATCGAGTAGCCGAGCGCCAGCATGATGGTGAAGGTGCCGACGATGGACAGCGGGATCGCCACCAGCGGCACGACCACCGAGCGCAGCGAGCCGAGAAAGATGAACACCACCGCGGCGACGATCAGCACCGCCTCCACCAGGGTCTTGAGCACGTCGTTGATCGACGCGTCGACGAACTTGGTCGAGTCGTAGACGATGCGCCCGCTGAGGCCCTGCGGCAGCTGCGCCTGGATGTCGGGGAACACCGCGCGCACGCGCTTGATGACGTCGAGCAGGTTGGCGCCGGGTGCCACCTGGATGCCGATGAACACCGAGGACTTGCCGTCGAAGGCCACCGCGGTGTCGTAGTTGTCGGCGCCGAGCGAAACCCGTGCGACATCGTCGAGGCGAACGACCTTGCCGTTCACCGTCTTGATGATCAGGTTGCGAAAGCCGTCCAGCGAGGTCAGGTTGGTGTTGGCCGCGAGGTTGATCTGCACCATCAGGCCCTTGGTGTGGCCGACGGCGGCGATGAAGTTGTTGTTGGCCAGCGCGGTGTAGACGTCGGCCGCGGTGAGCCCGTAGGCGGCCAGCTTCTGCGGATTCAGCCAGGCGCGCAGCGCGAAGTTCTTCGCGCCGATGAACTCGGCCGTCTGCACCCCGGGAATGGCCTGCAGCCGGGGTTGCACCGAGCGCGTCAGGTAGTCGGTGATCTGGTTCGGCGCCAGCACCTTGCTGTAGAAGCCCATGTACAGGGCGTCGATGGTCTGCCCGATCGACACCGAAAGGGTCGGTGTCTGGGACTGCGGCGGCAGCTGGTTGAGCACCGCGTTGACCTTGGTGTTGATCTCGGTCAGCGCCTTGTCCGGGTCGTAGTTCAGGCGCAGGTTGACGGTGATGGTGCTCACGCCCTGCACGCTGGTGGAGGTCATGTAGTCGATGCCGTTGGCCTGGGCGATCGAGTTCTCCAGCGGCGTGGTGATGAACGACGCCACGGTGGCGGCGTCGGCGCCGGGGTAGGCGGTCGTGACCGTGACCACGGCATTCTGCGTGTATGGGTACTGCAGCACCGGCAGCAAGCCCGCCGATCGCAGTCCGAGCACGAGGATCACCAGGCTGACCACGGTGGCCAGCACCGGGCGCTCGATGAATAGGTCGGTGAATTTCTTGTCCATGCTGCGGGCCCGGCGCGGATCAGTTGTCGGACACCGTCGGATCCGCGCTGCTGCCCGGCTCGACGCTGTTGTTGATCAGCACCGGAGTGCCGTTGCGCAGCTTCAGCTGCCCGGAGGTGACCACCGTTTCGCCGGCCTTCAGGCCCTTGAGCACGGCCACCTGGTCGCCGCGCTGCGGGCCGGTGGTGATGAAGCGTTGTTCGGCCACCTGGTGCGGCTTGCCGTCGGGGCCCTTGCCTTCCTGCTTGATCACGTACACCGTCTCGCCGAACGGGTTGTAGGTCACCGCGGCGTTCGGCAGGGTGATGTACTGCTTGGGCGAGCCCTGCTGCAGGCGCACGGTGGCGAACACGCCGGGCAGCAGCTTCTCGCCGGGGTTCGCCACCCGCGCGCGCACCGTCAGGTTGCGCGTGGCGGTGTCGACCTGGGGCTCGATGGCGATCACCCGGATGGCGTAGCTCTTGCCGGGGACGGAGTTGGTGCTCAGCTCGCCGGGCATGCCGACGCGGATCATGTCGATGCGGCTTTGCGGCACGTTGAAGTCGATGAGCATCGGATCGAGCTTTTGCAGCGTGACGGCGACGCCGCCCGGCGCCAGGTACTGGCCCAGATCCACCTGGCGCAGGCCCAGGCGGCCGGCGAAGGGCGCCGAGATCACGTGCTGGGCGATCAGCGCCTGCTGCGCCGAGATGCCGGCCTCGTCGGCCTGCAGCGTGGCCTCGTCGGTGTCCACGACGGCCTGGCTGACGGCGTGCAGCGCCAGTTGCGCGCGATCGCGCCGCAGGTTCAGTCGCGCCAGGTGTTCCTGCGCCTGCAGCTGGCGCAACTGCGCGCGTAGCGGCGCCGGATCGAGGTCGACCAGTTCGGCGCCGGCGCGCACATGTTCGCCGGAGTGGAAGCGGATGGCCGTCACCAGCGCGCCGACGGGCGCGCCGAGGCTGGCCTGCCGGCTGGCGCGCAGCGTGCCCAGCGCCTGGATGGTCGGCTGCCAGGTCTCCAGGCGCGCCTGCGCCGTGGAGACGGTCTGCGGCTGGTTGGCCATGCCCTTCATGAACTTGCCGATCATGCGGTCCTTGAACAGGTGGAACCAGGTCACGGCCGCGATGAGCACGGCCGCGATGACCAGCATGATGAACATGCGTATGAAGGTGCGAGCTGTCTTCGACATGTGCGTAGCTATCCGGTGCTGCCAATCAATCGAATCCGCGCCGCGTCGGCGGCGCAGGTCGGGTTCGGGAAACGCGCGGCGCCTGCCGGCCGCTTCAGGAGGCTGCCGCCGCCGGCTTGCCGGACAGCGCGCCGCCCCCCATCGCCTGGTACAACGCGGCGCTGTCGGCGAGCCGCGCGGCCTGCGCCGCGAGCAGGCCGATGCGCGCGCTCTGCGCCTGCTGCTGCGCGCTCAGCAATTGCAGGTAGCTGGCCGCGCCCAGGTGGTACTGCTGTTCGACCAGGTGCAGCGACTCCTGCGCCGCGCTGTCGGCGGCGGCCTGCGCCTGCAGGGCCTGCGCGTCGTTGTCGAGTTGGCGCAGCGCGTCCGCGACATTGCGCAGTGCCTGCAGCACGGTCTGGCGATAGTTGGCTCCGGCCGCCTGCAGGTTGGCCTGCGCGGCGCTGGCGCCGGCATGCAGCCCGGCGTTGAACAGCGGCTGCGCGAGCTGCCCGGCGAGGCTCCAGATGATGGAGCCCGGCCCGAACAAGGCCCCCGTGGTGAGGGCCTGGCTGCCGAGGCTGGCGCTGAGATTGATCTGCGGGTACAGGTTCGACACCGCCACGCCGTATTGCGCGGTGGCGGCGTGCAGCAACGCGGTCGAGGCCTGCACGTCGGGGCGCTGGCGCACCAGCTCGGAGGGCACGACCACGGGCAGGTTCGCCGGCAGCTGGAAGTCGGACAGCTGGAACGGCGCGATGTGCGCCTGCCCCGGCGCCTGCCCCACCAGCAGCGCCAGCAGGTGCCCGGCCTGCTGCAGCTTGTTGCGCAGCGGCGGCAGGCTGGCCAGGGTCTGCTCGTACTGCGTCTGCAGGCTCAGCACTTCCACGCGCGAGGCCGCGCCGATCTGTTCGCGCTTGCGCGTGATCGCCAGCTCGTCGGCCTGCGCCGCCGCGATGGCCCGCGTGGCGGCGATCTGCGCCGCCAGCTGCGCCTGCGCGAAGGCGGTGGTGACCACGTTGCCGGCCACGCTTAGGCGCGCACCGGCGAGCTGGTAGGCCTGGTAGTCGGCCTGCGCCGCGAGTGCCTCCAGCGCGCGCCGGTTGCCCCCGAACAGGTCGAGGTTGTAATTCACCGCGATCCCGGCGTTGTACAGGTTGAAGATCTTGGTGCTGCTGCTGTCGATGCCTTGCGACGACGCGCTGAAGGCGCTGCGGCTGGCGCCCAGCTTGGCGCTGACCGTCGGATACAGCGTCGAGCCGGCCTGCGCGCGGTAGGTTTCCTGCGCCTGGCGCAGCGTGGCCCGCGCGGCCTCCAGCGTGGGGCTGTTGCGCAGCGCCTGCTGCACGAGGGCGTCCAGGCGCGACGAGCCGAAGTGGGTCCACCAGGCGCTGCCGACCGCGCCGGCAGTGACCAAATGCTGTGCCGGCCCGAGCGCGCCGGGCGCCGACGCGGTGGCCGCGGGCAGCGTGCCGGCGGTGTAGCTGCTGGCCGTCGGTGCCGCCGGGGTCTTGAAGTCCGGGCCGACGGTGGTGCAGCCGGCGAGCAGCGTGGCGAGAACCACGGACCAGGCCGTGCGCGGGGCGACGGAGCAGCGGGGCATGAAACGTCCTGACGGAGGGGATTCGGAGGGCAACCTTGCGGATGGTAGGGGCAGGCCCGATGGCAAAGTGGCTACTCCATGCCAAGTAATATCGCGAAATTGCCAAATCACCCCCGGGCACTCCGGAATCCGTCGCATCATGGGTCTTCCTGCCGACTTGCTTGCACTGATCCACGACCCGGGGGGCGCGGAATTGATCGCGGTGCGGGTGCGCAACGACGATCCGCTGGACAACAGCGACCAGCGCCTGCCGCGCGGCGTGCTGTTCCTGCTCACCGAGGGCCTGGTGGCGGTGCAGACCGCGCGCGGGCGCGTGCTCGCCGGCCCGCGCAGCATCGGCTGGATGCCGCCGCACGAGGCGCACTCGGTGCAGTCCTTCGGACCCACCGCGGGAGTCGGGCTGTTCCTGGCGCCGCGCTGCTGCGACACGCTGCCGGCGGAACCGGCGCAGTTCGAGGCCGGAGCGCTGGCCTCGCTGCTCATGCAGCGCACCCTCGAGTGGCCTGCCGGCGTGGCGCTGAGCGCGCCGCAGCGGCGCCTGCTGCAGGTGCTGCTCGACGAGCTGGGCCAGGCCGCCACCCAGTCGCTGCACCTGCCGTGGCCGCGCGACGAGCGCCTGCTGAGCATCGCGCGCGCGCTGCTGGCCAATCCGGCCAGCGGCCGCCGCCTCGAGCACTGGGCACGCTTCGCCGATGTCAGCGCGCGCACGCTGAGCCGCAAGTTCGTCGAGGAGACGGGCATGAGCTTCGGGCAGTGGCGGCGCTGGGCGCGCCTGACCCAGGCGCTGGAGTGGCTGGCCACCGGACAGGCGGTCAAGCACGTGGCGCTGTCCCTCGGGTACGACAGCGTCAGCGCGTTCATCAAGTCCTTCCGCCTGGCGCTGGGCACGACGCCGGCAGCCTACTTCGGCGCCATGACTCGCACCAATCCTGCGCGTGGCGCGGCCGTCGCACAATCACCCCTTTCCACCCCCAGTCCAGGAGACAACGATGCGCTTTGAGACCCAGGCCGTGCATGCCGGCTACCAGCCCGATCCGACGACCCGCGCGGTCGCCGTGCCGGTGTACCAGACCGTGTCCTATTCGTTCGACGACACGCAGCACGGCGCCGACCTGTTCGACCTCAAGGTCGCGGGCAACATCTACACGCGCATCATGAACCCCACCACGGGCGTGCTCGAGGCGCGCGTGGCGGCGCTGGAGGGCGGCATCGCCGCGCTGGCCGTGGCCTCCGGCATGGCGGCCATCACCGCGGCCGTGCAGACCATCGCGCAGGCCGGCGACAACATCGTGTCGAGCAGCCGGCTGTACGGCGGCACCTTCAACCTGTTCGCGCATACCTTCCCGCGCCAGGGCATCGAGGTGCGTTTCGCCGATCCGGCGGATCCCCAGGCCTTCGCCCGGCTGATCGACGCGCGCACCAAGGCCGTGTACTGCGAGAGCATCGGCAACCCGCTGGGCAACGTCACCGACATCGCCGCGCTGGCAGCGGTGGCGCACGCCGCCGGGGTGCCGCTGATCGTCGACAACACGGTGCCGTCGCCGTACCTGTGCCGGCCGTTCGAGCACGGCGCGGACATTGTCGTGCACTCGCTGACCAAGTACATCGGCGGTCACGGCAACAGCGTGGGCGGCGCCATCGTCGACGGCGGTCGCTTCGACTGGGCGGCGCACCGCGATCGATTCGCGCTGCTGGTCGAACCGGATGTCAGCTACCACGGGGTCAGCTACACGCAGGCCTTCGGCGCCGCCGCCTTCGTCGCCCGCGCCCGCGTGGTGCCCCTGCGCAACATGGGCGCGGCGCTGTCGCCCATGAACGCCTTTCTGCTGCTGCAGGGTCTCGAGACCCTGCCGCTGCGCATGGATCGCATCTGCGACAACGCGCTGCACATCGCCACCTACCTGAGCAAGCACCCGAAGGTCGCCTGGGTGCGCTACGCCGGTCTGCCCGACCACGCCGAGCACGACGTCGCGCTGCGCCTGATGCGCGGACGCGCCTCGGGCATCCTGAGTTTCGGGCTGCGCGGCGGGCGCGACGCGGGCGCGCGCTTCCAGGACGCGCTCAAGCTGTTCACGCGTCTGGTCAACATCGGCGACTGCAAGTCCCTGGCCTGCCACCCGGCGACCACCACGCACCGCCAGCTGGGCGACGCCGAACTGGCCGCCGCCGGGGTCAGCGCCGACATGGTGCGCCTGTCCATCGGCATCGAGCATGTGGACGACCTGGTCGCCGACCTGGAGCAGGCGCTGCAGGCGGCCTGACGCGCCGCCTCACCGCGGCAGGCTTGCGGCGCGGCGGCCTGCCCGGCGCGTTCAGGCCCGCCGCGGCTCGCGCACGAACAGCATGACGACGGCCGCCAGCAGCGGGCCGCAGGCCAGCGTGACGAAGGCCAGCCGGAACGAGTGCGAGCGATGGAACACGGCGCCCACGGCCAGCGGCACCAGGGCGCTGCCGACTTGCCACGCGGCATTCGTCAGGCCGGTCGACGTCGCCGCCGAGTCGATGCCGGCGACCTCGACGACCAGCGCGGCCAGCAGCGGCAGGTAGACGAAGGCGCAGAAGCCCAGCAGCGGCGCCACGACGAGGAACTGCGCAGCGCCGTGCAGGAAGCCGAACAGCACGAGCATGAACACGAAGCCGAGCAGGCCGACGATGATCGGAATTCTGCGCATTCCGCCGAGCAGATCCGACAGCAGGCCCATCAGCGGCTTGGCGCAGACCGCGCCGATTCCGAACAGGCCGATGAGCGACGCCGCTGCGGCGTGGGAGTAGCCGCGCGCCTGCACCAGCAGCAGCCCGGCCCAGAAGGCCGTTCCCCAGGTGCCCCACAGCGCGCTCGCCCCGGCGAGCGCGAGCAGCGACAGGTCGCGGTTGCGCAGCAGGCGCGCCAGCGCGCCGCGCCGCCGCGCGGCGGCCTGCGCGGCGCGGCCCGGAGCGTCGCGCAGCAGGGCGAGGGCGGCGGCGCCGAACAGCATCGTCGCCGCGCCCAGCAGGCGGTAGGTGCCGCTCCAGCCGAAGGCTGCGTGCAGCCGCGGCACGAGCGCGTTGCTCAGCACCACGCTGCCCGAGGCCCCGGTCAGGAACAGTCCCATGGCGCGCCCGCGCTCGCGCAGGCCGAACCAGCCGCAGATCAGCGTGACGCACGCGGCGTACTCGACGCCGGAGCACAGGCCCATGCCCGCCTGCAGCACCATGCCGGTGGTCGCCCCGCGCATGGATCCGAAGCCCAGCGTGCTGGCGCCCAGCGCCACCAGGGAGGCACCCAGCACGCCGCGCGGCCCGTGGCGGTCGATCAGCAGTCCGCCGGCGACGTTGGAGACCACGTAGCCGGTGAAAAAGGCGGTGATGAATACGCCCAGTGCGCTGGGCGGGATGCCGAGCGTCCGGCTCGCCGGCAGGGCCAGGTTGGCCCACGCCAGGCGATCGACGTGGCTGATCAGCACGGTCAGCCAGGCAAGCGCCAGAATCACCCAACGGTAATGTGGTGATATCGGTGCGCGCGGGCAAGCTGCGGTGGACATCGGCGATTAGGGCCCTCGTGGAGTCTGCCTGTGCGCACGGCCGGTCGCTCGCCGGCCGCCCCGCTGCCGCCGCACACGACCTGGCGCGTCTTCACCGACGCCTGCAGCAACGCCGATGCGGCGTCACCCGGGCCGCGCGCAGCAGCACGTTGCGCCCGGCGCGGGTCGCTTCGAACCCCTCCGGGCGGCCGGCCTGCCGGCAGGGTAGCCGCTGCAGCGGCGCTGGCAAGTGGGCGGCATCGCGCTGTGCCGCGAAGCCGCTCAGTCCGCGCCCAGCGCCCGGCGCAGTTGCATCGCCTCGGCCAGGTGCTCGCGCTCCACGTGCGCCGCTTCGCACAGATCGGCGATGCTGCGCGCCACGCGCAGGATGCGATGCGTGGCGCGTGCGGAACTGCCGAGGCGGGTCAGCGTCGTGCCGAGCCAGCTTCTCGCCTCGGTGCGCAGCGCGCAATGGCGTTCGAGCTCGGCCGCCCCCAGCGCGGCGTTCGGGCGCCCCTGGCGCTGTCGCTGGCGCAGCGCGGCGCGCTGCACGCGTTGCGCCACCGCCGCGCTCGCCTCGCCGGCGGGCAGCTCCAGCAGGGCGTCGGGCGCCAGCGCGGCGACCTCGACGCGCAGGTCGATGCGGTCGAGCAGCGGCCCGGACAGCCGCGCGCGGTAGCGCGCGATCTGCTCGGCGGAGCAGCGGCAGGCGCGCCCTGGATGGCCCAGGTGTCCGCAGGGGCAGGGGTTCATGGCCGCCACGAGCAGGAAGCGCGCCGGGAACTCGGCGCGCTGTGCGGCGCGCGCCAGGTGCACGCGGGCCATTTCCAGGGGTTCGCGCAGCCCCTCCAGCGCGCGCCGGTCGAATTCGGGAAGCTCGTCGAGGAACAGCACCCCGTGGTGCGCCAGCGAGACCTCCCCCGGCCGCAGGCCGCCGGAACCGAGCCCCCCCAGCAGCGCGGCCGCCGAGCAGCCGTGGTGCGGGCTGCGCAGGCTGCGACGGCCCCAGGCCGACGCCTCGAAGGCCCCGCTCAGGCTCAGCATCGCCGCGCTTTCCAGCGCCTGGTCGTGCTCCAGCGGAGGCAGCACGCCGACCAGCCGGCGCGCCATCATGGATTTGCCGCTGCCCGGCGGTCCGACCAGCAGCAGGTGGTGTTCCCCGGCGGCCGCGATCTCGAGCGCGCGCCGCGCCTGGGCCTGGCCGCGTACGTCGGCCAGGTCGGTGACCGGGGCGGGGGCGGGCGCGACCACCGGCGCGCGCAGCGCGGCGGCGTCGAGCTGCCCGCCCAGGTAGGCGAGGACATCGTGCAGGTGGCGCGCGCCGAGCACCGCGTCGGGCGCGGCCAGCGCGGCCTCGCAGGCGCTGGGCAGCGGCAGCACCAGGCGCGTGCCGGCGGCCCGGGAAGCACGCGCGGCGCAGGTCATGGCGAGCGCGCCGTGCACCGGCCGCAGTTCGCCGGCGAGCGAAAGCTCGCCGGCGAACTCGTGCCCCTGCAGGCGCAGCGGGTCGATGGCGCCCTGCGCCGCCAGCAGGCCGAGCGCTATGGGCAGGTCGAAGCGCCCCGATTCCTTGGGCAGATCGGCCGGGGCCAGGTTGACGACGATGCGTCGCGCCGACGGATACGGCAGCGAGCTGTTGAGCAGCGCGCTGCGTACGCGTTCGCGCGCTTCGCGCACCTCGGTGTCGGGCAGGCCGACGATGCAGAACCCGGGCAGGCCGCCGGAAAGGTGGACTTCGACCTGCACGGCCGGTGCCTGCATGCCCAGCAGCGCGCGGCTCGCGACGACGGCCAGGGGCATCGCGGCCGCGCCTGCCGGGGCTCAGGCGCCGGGGTTCGGAGGCGCGGCGCCCGGTGCGGAGGTGTCGCGCGCGGCGCCCGCGGCGGCTGCCGTGGCTGCTGCAGCCGTCAGGCGCGACTCGAGCGCGGCCACCTGGGCCTCGAGCTGCGCCACGCGCTGCGCCGAGGCCTGCAGCATCGCCTGCAGCGCGTCGAATTCGTCGCGCGTGACCAGATCCAGGCGACCGGCCGCGGAATGCGCGAGCGCGCGCACGTTGCGCTGCACGTCCTTCAGCGGGGATTGTTCCAGCGCCTCGGCGGCGCGGCGCAGGAATGCGCGCGGCGAGTGGGGTGGCACGGCGTGCGACGGGTCGCTGCCGGAGGGGGAGTCTGGAGGGGGCGTGGTGTTCATCGTGTGGGCCTTGGCAGAACCCCGCGGCGGGCGGGGGGGTGATCGGGTTCGGAACACAGCCGCCGAACCAGGCAGCCGCCGAACCAGGATTCCTGGGCTGCATTGTCGCGCGGCGTGGCCCGCGCCGGCGTGAGCGTGCGCATTGACAGTGCGCGCGCCGAGGAAAACCTTCCGCCGTGCCATGCACCTGCACCTGCACCTGCATGGCGCATGCACCAGCAAAAGGCCATGCACCACGTGTGTGCACCACGACGGTGCATCGGCGCGACGGCGGGCACGCCGCCGCCGCGCAACGCGGGCCTGGCGCCTGCTGCGGAACCTGGCATGAAAGATGCAGGAAAGAGCCGACACCCGGGGGCCCCCGCGTGAATCCCAGCCTGTCTTCGACTTGCCAACCGTTTCGCCCTGAGGAGCATCCTGATGAAACAAGCCACACTCGCGGCCTGCCTCGCGCTGGGGTTCGCCGCCCCGACCCTGGCCCATGCCGCCGACGCCAGCGCGGCGCCCAGCCTCGGCGCGGTGCTCGCGGCCACGCCGAACCTGAGCCTGACGGGCTACCTGGCCAGCACCTACACGCATTTCGACACCACCCCGGCTTTGCGTCAGTTCGACACGACGCAAAACGGCTTCACGTTCAACCAGGCCTCGCTGACCGCGTCGTACCTGCCGTCGAGCGGCTTCGGCGGTTCGGTCACGCTGCTCGGAGGCAACGATGCCTACTTCCTGGACGGCGGTAGCCAGCCAAACAACGCTACCAAGGTGGGTGTCTTGAATGCCTTCGTGCAGTACGCCCACGGCAACCTGACCGTGATGGCCGGGCGCCTGCCCACGCTGGCCGGCATGGAAGTGGTCAGCCCGCTCGGCAACAACGAGATCTCTCGCTCGCTGCTGTTCTATTCCCTCGAGCCGATCTACCACACCGGGTTGCGCACGGCCTACGCGGTCAACGGGGCGCTGACCGTCACGGCCGGGGTCAACGAGGGCTTCAACCACGACACCCAGGTCACCGGCACTTCCAAGACCATCGAACTCGGCGCGTCGGGCAGCCCGACCAAGATGTTCAGCTACTCGGCGGCCTACTACTACACCGGGACCGGCATGTACTACACCAGCAGCCCGGGCAAGGAACAACTGTTCGACCTGGTGGGCAACATCACTGCCACCGATGCGCTGAACTTCGGGCTCAACATCGACCTGGTGAGCAAGGACTCGTACAACGGCGTCGGCTCGGGCAGCGGCAAGGCCGACGGCTATGCGCTGTACGCCAACTACGCCATCAACGACCAGTTCACGCTGTCAGGGCGAGGCGAGTACCTGGATGACAAGCAGGGCATCGCATCGGCCGCCGCCGGCGGAATGCTGGGCACGCCCAACAAGCTCAAGGAGCTGACCCTGGCGCTGAACTACACGCCGGTGAAGAACGTCAAGCTCGCCGCCGAACTGCGCCAGGACAAGTCGGACGTGCAGATTTTCGACAACGGGTCGAAGAACAAGCAGACCTCCGTCGAGCTGCTGGCCGCCTACTCGTTCTGAAGGCCTCTGTTCCCGCCATCCAAGGAGCCATCCATGAAGATGATCACGGCCATCATCAAGCCGTTCAAGCTCGACGAGGTGCGCGAAGCGCTGTCGGGCATCGGCGTCACCGGCATCACCGTCACCGAGGTCAAGGGCTTCGGGCGCCAGAAGGGACACACCGAGCTGTACCGCGGTGCGGAGTATGTGGTGGATTTTCTGCCCAAGGTGAAGGTCGAGGCGGCGGTGCCGGAAACCCTCGTCGAGCGCACCATCGAAGCCATCGAGAGCTCGGCGCGCACCGGCAAGATCGGCGACGGCAAGATTTTCGTGTCGTCGCTCGAACAGGTCGTTCGCATCCGCACCGGCGAGACCGGCGGCGACGCGCTGTGACGACCCCGCATTCCTGAAAGGTCAAGGACATGAAAAAGTACATTGCAAGCATCGCCCTGAGCCTGGTCATGCTGGGCTCGCCGCTCGCGGCCTGGGCGCAGACGCTCGGCGCGTCGGCACCGGCGGCCGCGGCCACCGCAGCCCCGGCCGTCGCTCCGGCAGCACCGGCGGCAGCGCCGGCGGCCGCGCCGGCGAACCCGGCCGCGTTCATCAACTCCGGCGACAACGCCTGGATGCTCACGTCCACCGCGCTGGTGCTGATGATGACCATCCCGGGCCTGGCGCTGTTCTACGGCGGCATGGTGCGCAAGAAGAACGTGCTGGCCACGCTGATGCAGAGCTTCGCGATCACCGCGCTGGTCACCGTGCTGTGGATGATCGCCGGCTACAGCCTGGCCTTCACCAGCGGCTCCGGGTTCATAGGAGGGCTCAGCAGGTTGTTTCTCACGGGCATGGGCCTGGACAGCGTGAACGCGCTCGCCCCGACCATCCCCGAGACGACCTACATGACCTTCCAGATGACCTTTGCCATCATCACTCCGGCGCTGATCGTCGGCTCCTTCGCCGATCGCATGAAGTTCTCCGCGCTGCTGTGGTTCATGGGCCTGTGGCTGCTCGCCGTGTACGCGCCGATCGCGCACATGGTGTGGGGTCCCGGCGGCCTGCTCGGCGGTGACGGCGTGCTCGACTACGCCGGCGGCACGGTGGTGCACATCAACGCCGGGGTCGCCGGCCTGGTGGCGGCGCTGGTGCTGGGCAAGCGCGTGGGCTACGGCAAGGAGGCCATGCCTCCGCACAACCTGGTGCTGACCATGATCGGTGCCTCGCTGCTGTGGGTGGGCTGGTTCGGCTTCAACGCCGGCTCGGCGGTGGCCGCGAGCGATCGTGCCGGCATGGCCATGGCCGCGACCCAGATCGCCACCGCCGGCGCGGCGCTGGCGTGGATGTTCGTCGAGTGGATGGCGCGCGGCAAGCCGACCATCCTCGGCATCTGCTCGGGCGCGGTCGCCGGGCTCGTCGCCATCACCCCGGCATCGGGCTTCGTCGGCCCCAGCGGCGCGCTGATCATCGGCCTGGCCGCCGGCGCGGTGTGCTTCTGGACCGCCGTCTACATGAAGGAGATGATCGGCTACGACGACTCGCTCGACGCCTTCGGCGTGCATGCCATCGGCGGCATCCTGGGTGCGCTGCTGACCGGCGTGTTCGCGGTGAAGGCCATCGGCGGAACCGCCGGCGTGCTGGAGGGCAACACCATGCAGTTGCTGATCCAGGCCAAGGGCGTGGCCGTCACCATCGTCTACGACGCGGTCGTCACCTTCGTCATCCTGAAGATCGTCGACATGCTGCTCGGCCTGCGCGTTACCGAGGAGCAGGAACGCGAAGGCCTGGACATCAGCCTGCACGGCGAGCAGGTGCTGTAGGCGCGCAGCGCCGGGCCGCGCGGGCGGCCCGGCCCCCCCTTGTCTCCAGAGCAGGAACGTTGCGCCCGGTGCCACCGGGCGCTTTTTTTTGTCCGTGTCCGGCGCGGCCGGACTCTTGAACAGCGACCCGGCCGGCTCCAGCTATGCTGCAGGAACCTCGGCCTGCGCCCATGGGTTCCCGCACGCGTCAGCCCGCTGTCTGCAACAATCGAAATTTGTGGCCTGTCGGGCCGAACCCGATCCCAAGGTGCATCGCGCATGATTCCTCATCTCGTTTCCGCAGAAGGCGGCCCGGTGCTCGAGCTCGAGCAGCGCATCCTGGAGGCCCAGCCGTCGATCGAGCGCTGGTTCCGGCTCGAGTGGATGGAGCACCAGCCTCCGTTCTACGCGTCCGTGGATTTGCGCAACGGCGGCTTCAAGCTGGCGCCGGTGGACACCAACCTGTTTCCCGGCGGGTGGAACAACCTGTCGGAGGAGATGCTGCCGCTGGCGGTGCAGGCGGCGATGGCCGCGATCGAGAAGATCTGCCCGGAGGCCAAGGGCCTGCTGCTGATTCCCGAGCGCCATACCCGCAACACCTTCTACCTGGAAAACCTGGCCCGCCTGACGCAGATCTTCCATCAGGCGGGGCTGAACGTGCATGTGGGAACGGTGGACGAGACCATCACCGAACCGAAGACGGTGAATCTGCCCAGCGGCGAAACCCTGCTCATCGAGCCGCTGCGGCGCACCCGCCGCCGCCTCGGCACCAAGGATTTCGATCCCTGCAGCATCCTGCTCAACAACGACCTGTCCTCCGGCGTGCCCGCGGAGTTGCAGGGCCTGTACGAGCAGTATCTGCTGCCGCCGCTGCACGCCGGCTGGAAGACCCGGCGCAAGAGCAATCATTTCCGCAGCTACGACGCGGTGGTCAAGCGCTTCGCCAAGCTCATCGGCGTCGATCCGTGGATGCTCAACCCCTACTTCGCGCAGTGCAGCGGGCTCGACTTCCAGCAGCGCCAGGGCGAGGAACAGCTTGCCGAGACGGTGGACGGCGTGCTCGCCAAGGTGCGTCGCAAGTACAAGGAGTACGGCATCCACGAGAAGCCCTTCGTGGCGGTCAAGGCCGATGCCGGAACCTACGGCATGGGTGTCATGATGGTGCAGGACGCCAGCGAGGTGCGCGATCTCAACCGCAAGACGCGCAACAAGATGAGCGTGATCAAGGAAGGCATGGAGGTGCGCGACGTGATCGTGCAGGAAGGCGTGCCGAGCATCGAGCGCCTGCAGGAGGCGGTGTGCGAACCGGTGGTGTACATGATGGATCGCTATGTCGTCGGCGGCTTCTATCGCGTGCACACGGATCGCGGGCCGAACGAGAACCTGAACTCGCCTGGCATGCATTTCGTGCCGCTGGCCTTCGAGGAGCAGTTCAATGTCACCAACCCGGACGCCAAGCCCGGCACCAGCGGGCCCAATCGCTTCCACATGTACGGCGTGATCGCGCGCCTGGCCCTCGTGGCCGCCAGCTACGAGCTGGAGCGCACGGATCCCGAAGCCGAGGCCGAATGACCCTGCGCCCGCGCCGCCCCGTGTCGCCATGAAACTGCTGTTCGTCGCCGATCCGCTGGAGGCCTTCCACCCGAAGAAGGACTCGACCCTGGCCATGATGCGCGAAGCCGCGCGCCGCGGGTATGCGGTGTGGGCCTGCGAGCCGCGCCAGTTGCAGTGGCGCAGCGGCGGCAGCGGCGCGCATCCGGTGAGCGCGCCGTGCCGTCACGTCGAGCCGCTCGACACGGCGCGCCCCTGGTTCACCGAGCTCGAGGTCGTGCGCTGCGCGCTGCGCGATTTCGACGCCGTGCTGATGCGCAAGGATCCCCCCTTCGACAGCGAGTTTTTCTACGCCACGCATCTGCTGGAGCAGGCCGAGCGCGAGGGGGCCCGGGTGTTCAACCGGCCGCGCGCGCTGCGCGACCATCCGGAGAAGCTGGCGATCCTGGAATGGCCGGGCTTCATCCCGCAGACCCTGGTGAGCCGCGATCCGGCGGCGCTGCGCGGGTTCGCCCGCGAGCACGGCGACGTGATCGTCAAGCCGCTCGACGGCATGGGCGGCAGCGGAGTGTTCCGGCTGCGCAGCGGCAGCGACGGCGCGCCCGACGTCAACCTCGGCGTGGTGCTCGAGACCCTCACCGACATGGGACGGCGCACCATCATGGCGCAGGTGTTCGTGCCGCAGATCGCGCAGGGCGACAAGCGCGTGCTGGTGATCGGCGGCGAGCCGGTGCCCTACGCGCTGGCGCGCATCCCGCAAGGCGGCGAGACGCGCGGCAACCTCGCCGCCGGCGGCCTCGGCAAGGCGCAGGAGCTGTCGCCCGGCGACCGCGCGATCGCGCAGGCGCTGGGCCCGACGCTGGCGGCGCGCGGCCTGCTGCTGGTCGGCCTCGACATCATCGGCGAGCGCCTGACCGAGATCAACGTGACCAGCCCGACCTGTTTCGTGGAAATCCGCGAACAGACCGGCTTCGACGTCGCCGCGCGTTTCATCGACGCGCTGGAACAGGCGCTGCGCCAGTCCGCCCCGGCGGCCTGACGCGGCGGCGCGTGCCGCAGCCCCGGCTCAGCGCTTCAGCCAGCGCAGGAAATCGGCGTAGACCTGCGCATCGCCGGGCTTCCAGCCCGCGACGCGCAGCGCCCGGTCCATCTCCCCGGCATCCGGCGCGAGCAGCGCGGCGCGCACCTTGTCGACCTGCGCCGGGGCCACGCCCGGCGCCGCCAGCAGGGTCCAGAAGGGCATGTCCTGGTGCGCCAGCACCACGCCGCCGGCGGCGCGCCATTGCGCCGACACCAGCGGCGTGACCACCCCCACCACCGCGGCATGGGTGAGGCGCATGAAATCGGTCACCGCGTTCTGGTACTGTACGTGCACGGTCGGCGGCAGCCTGTCGGCGTGCATGCGCCAAATCTTGGCGGCCACGCGGTCGACCAGGCTGCCCTTGGCGGGCGCCAGCAGCACCGCGCCCGCAGCCTTCCAGACCCGGTTCGGCGGAACGCACTGCGCCGCCGCGGCGCTGCGCACGCCGAGCGTGCTCAGGCTGGGCCCGCCGAGCAGCACGGAGCCGGCGTGGCCGGGACAGGGCTGGGCGATGAAGTCGACGCCGAAGCCGTGCGGCGGCAGCGCCACGGCGACGAGTTGCCAGCCCTTGGCCAGCAGCCGGGCGCTCATCCCCGGAGGCTTGACGAAGGCATAGTCGGCAGGCTGGCGCACCAGCGCCGGGCCCAGCGCGTCGTGCGCCACCCACAGCGTGCGCTGTCCGCTCGCGCGCCCGATGGTGTTCGCCAGCGCCTGCGCGCCGTTGGCCATCGCCACCTCGTTTTCCTGCACCAGGCCGTTCTGCACGCGCAGCAACAGCGGTGCGGCGCCCGCCACCTGCAGCGTGGCGCCCAGCGCCAGCGCAGACAGCCCGCGCAGGCAGCGACGCCAGGGAAGGCAAACGGCGAAAGCGCGGCGCGACGGGGCGGAACGGGGCATGGTCGGTGGCAGTTGCGGCCGCCGGCGCGGCATGCGGCAAAATCTACCGGGGGCGATACGTCGGGTCAAGCTTGCGCGGCCGGCCCGCGCAGTGGACTAGGATGGCCGGCCGCGCGCGCCCGTGACGCCTGCCCCGTCACGTTCCAACCCCGTCCCCGATGCTTGCCGCCATGTCCGACGTCCACAGTCTGTACCTGCCTTGCCCGCGCGGCCTGGAACAGGCCCTGGCCGAGGAGATCGCCGAGATTCCCGGTTGCACGGCACGCCTGGATGCCGTCGTGCCGGCCGGCGTGGCGCTGCGCGGCAGCCTGCGCGACGTCATGCTGCTCAACCTGCACAGCCGCATCGCCTCGCGCGTGCTGCTGCGCGTCGCGCAGGGCGACGTCGGCGGTGCCGACGACGTGTACCGGCTTGCGCTGCGCCAGGCCTGGGATCGCTGGTTCGACGTGTCGCGCACGCTGCGCGTGCACGTCACCGCCGAGCGCAGTCCGCTGACCAGCCTGCAGTTCGCGACCCTGCGCACCAAGGACGGAGTGTGCGACCACTTCCG
Organism: Pseudomonadota bacterium; assembly: GCA_021815805.1. Lineage (GTDB taxonomy): Bacteria > Pseudomonadota > Gammaproteobacteria > Burkholderiales > Burkholderiaceae_C > Thiomonas_A. Next base: position 41,488 of record JAKAZQ010000008.1, read on the forward strand.
TCTGCACCACGGCGAACGCCCGAGCGTGGCGCGCGACAACCCGGACGTGCGCGTGCACCTGCACCTCGACGCGAGTCGCGCCAGCCTGTACCTGGACACCTCGGGAGAGGCCCTGTTCAAGCGCGGCTGGCGTACCGAGCACGGCGAGGCCCCGCTGAAGGAGAACCTCGCCGCCGGGCTGCTGCGGCTGGCCGGCTGGCAGGCGCAGGCCGTGCTGTACGACCCGTTCTGCGGCGCCGGCACGATCGCCATCGAGGCTGCGCAGGTCGCCTGCCGCATCGCCCCGGGTTCGCAGCGCGGTTTCGGCTTCGAGCGGCTGCGCGGATTCGATCCGGCCGAGTGGCGCGAGTTGCGCGAGCTGGCGCTCGCGGCGCGGCGCGACGCGCCGGCGCCGATCATCGCCGGCGACATCGACCCGCGCATGCTGCAACTGAGCCGCCACAACGCGCAGCGCGCCGGCGTCGAGCAGGCACTGCAACTGCGCCAGGCCGATGCGCTGCAAGGCGCCGCGCCGCTGCAGCTGGCCGCCGCTCAGGCGGGCTGGGTGGTGAGCAACCCGCCGTATGCCGAACGCATCGAGGCGAAGGGGTCGCAGGCCGAGCAGTTCCTGACCCGTCTCGGGGCGCGGCTCAAGCATGAATTCACCGGCTGGCAGGCCGCGCTGCTGCTCGCCGACCTGCGCGCCGAGCGCGGGCTGGGCCTGAAGGCGGCGCGGCGCCATGTGCTGTACAACGGCCCCATCGAGTGCCGCCTGTTCACCTTCGCGCTGGTCAGCGGACGCCCGCGGCGCACACCGCAGCCGCAGCCTGCCTGAGCCCGCGCGCCCGCGTGCCGCGCCGGGCCCCGTCAGTAGCCGCGCAAGGCCAGGCGCAGCACGGCCGCGCCGTAGTGGCGGGCGACCAGGTTGGTGAAACGGTCGAAGTCGATGTGCGCCGTCGCGTCGGCGCGATCGGAGATGCTGCGCACCGCCGCGAACGGCACGCGGTAGTCGGCGCAGACCTGCGCCACCGCCGCGCTTTCCATGTCCACGGCCAGCGCATCCGGGAGCAGCGCGCGCAGCTCGGCGGCGTGCGCGGCGTCGGCGACGAAGCGGTCGCCGCTGAGCAGCAGGCCGCGATGCAGGCGCGGCGCTTGGATGCCCAGGCTGTGCAGCCGCGTCTGTCCGGCGAGGTCGGCGAGCATGCCGTCGAGCGCGCCGCGCGCCGCATCGGCGAGTCGCCCGCTCCACGTCGCGTCGGTCTCGAAGCGGCTGCGTCCGCGCAGCGGAACCTCGAACCGCGGGAACAGCGGCGAGGCGTCGAGATCGTGCTGCAGGCAGTCTTCGGCGACCACGATGTCGCCGATGTTCACGTCGGCGCCGAGGCCGCCGGCGGTGCCGGTGAACAGCAGCGCCTGGCAGCCGAACTCGGCGATCAGGCTGGTCGCGCTGGTGGCCGCGGCGACCTTGCCCACGCCGCTGAGCACCAGCACGGCGTCGAAGCCCCACAGGCGTCCGCGGTGGTAGGCGCGCTGGCCGTGCATCTGCAGCGGGCGCGCCGCCAGCAGGTGCTGCAGCAGCATCTGCTGTTCCTCCTGCAGCGCGCTGAGCACGCCGATGCGTGGATTGCGTCGATCGGGCATGACGTTCTTTCTAGCAGACCCGCGGATCCGCCGGCACGATATCGGTGAACACGCCGCTGGCGCCCAGCCGCAGCCAGCGTCGCAGGCGGGTCGCGTCGTTCACGGTGTACAGCCGCACGCGCAGGCCGCTGGCGCGCAGCGCATGCACCATCCGCGGCGTGCAGGCGCCGGCCTCGAGGTGCAGCGCCTCCACGCGCAGCGTCTGCGCCACGCCGCGCCAGCCCTGCGGCAGGCGCTCGCACAGCCAGGCGCGCGGCAACTGCGCGGCGGCCTCGGCCGCGCCCTGCAGCGCCGGGATGGAAAACGACGACAGGCACGGCGGCGTGGCGGCGTCGCTCCACAGGGCCGCGGCCAGCGCGCCGACGCGGCGCCCCCAGTCGGCCTGCTGCGCGGCGCCGGCGTCGCCATCCGGCTTGATCTCCAGATTCACCCATGTCGGCTCGGCGCAACCGCGCAGCACCTCGCGCAATGCACGCAGCGACGGCAGCGCTGCGCCGCCGCGCTGCGTCAGCCGGCACAGCCGCGTCCAGTCCAGTGCGCTGGCGCGCAGGCCGCAGCCGTGGGTGCGCAGCAGCGTGTCGTCATGCAGCAGGAAGGCCACGCCGTCGGCGCTGAGCTTGACATCGCATTCGAAGGCCCGGAATCCGGCGCGCAGCGCCGCCGCGCAGGCCGCAGCGGAATTCTCGGGGCCGAGGCCGGCGCCCAGCCGATGCGCGATGATCGAGCGCGGAATGCGGTTGCCGGACATCGCCGACGCGGCGCTCAGGAGCCGCAGCGCCGCTTCAGCGAATCGAGTTCGCCGTAGGTGATGACGTGCCCGCCGGCGCTCGCCTGCTGGATGGCCTGCGCCATGCACGACGAGGTGGTGCTCAGCGCCAGTTCGGCCGGATCCACCGGCATGCGATCCCGGCGCAGCCGCAGCAGGCCGAGCACGATGCCGATCACCAGCAGCCCGAGCAGGATTCCGAACAGGCCTTGCAGGTGCGGGTTCGAGGCTTTGCGCGTGGCTTCGGGAGGGGACATCGCCGGGGACTGGGAGGGACTCGGGGACAGGCGGCGCGCAGTGTAGCGGTAGCGCGCGTGCCGCGTCAGGGCGCTGCGGCCAGGGTCGGGTTGAGGGTGTACGTGCCGGTGATGCAGGCGTGCGCCAGGATGTGCCCGGCGATCGCCTCGCGCACCTGCTGTCCGGTGAACTCGCCGTCCACCGGGCAGCGCGCCAGGTCGAGCGCGAACAGCGTGAACACGTAGCGGTGCGCCAGTGCATCGTTCCACGGCGGGCAGGGCCCGTCGTAGCCGAAATAGCGCCCCTGCATGTCCTGGTCGCCGCGGAACCAGGCCGTGTAGTCGTTGATGCCGTGGCGCGGCGCCGGTCCGGGCAGCGGCGGCTTGCCGCGCGCCGTCACGCCGGCGCACATGGATCCGGCGCCGATTTCGCGCAGCCCGGCGGGAAGGTCCACCAGCACCCAGTGGAAAAAGTCCACGCGCGGCAGCGACGCCGGCACGGTGCGGCCCTCGCGGTTGACGTCCTCGGCCGAACTCGGCACGTCGGGATCGTGGCACAGCAGCACGAAGCTGCGGGTTCCCTCGGGCACGTCGTCCCACGCCAGGTGCGGATTGCGGTTGTCCGCCAGCGCCACGTGCCCGACCGCGGCCGGCTTGCAAAAGGCGTGGGTGGACGCAATCCTGTGCTGATCCTGGAAGGAATCACTGCGCAGTCGCATGATGGTCTCCTGACCGGGAAGGGGGCGGCGGCGTGCCGGGCGCCGGGCTCACGCCAGCCATGGTAGCCGCGTGCGCCGGCAGGCTTCAGCCGCAGTCCGCCGGCGGCCCCGGCTTGTCCGGGCGCCCGCCGTCGAGCAGGCTTTCCTCGCCCTGCGGCAGCATCTCGATGGTCGCCACGAGCCCGGCGATGTGCTCGGTCAGCGCGCGTTCGACGCGCAGCCGGCAATGCGCCGCCCGGCCCAGGCTCCAGTGCGCCGGCATGTGCATGTGCAGGCTGACGAAGCGCCGCGTGCCGGCGCGTCGCGTGCGCACATGGTCGAAGCGCACGTCGTCGCTGCGAAAGCCCTGCAGCACGTGGTCGACCTCGGCGATGTCGGACGCCGGCAGCGAGCGGTCCATGAGCCCGTCCACCGAGCGCGCGACCAGGCGCCAGGCCTCGCCCACGATGTGCACGGCGACGACCATGCCCACGACGGGGTCGAGCCACAGCCAGCCTGTCAGCGGCACCAGCGATACGCCGACGATGACCCCGGCGCTGGTCCACACGTCGGCCAGCAGGTGGCGGGCGTCGGCCTCCAGCACGATGGAGCGCAGGCGGTGCGCTCCGGACAGCATCCAGCGCGCCACGCCGGCGTTGATCAGCGAGGCCAGCACGCTGAGCGCGACGCCTGCCGGCACTGCGCGCACGCCATGCGGCGCGAGCAGGCGGTGCACCGCCTCGGCGGCGATGCCCAGCGCGGCGAACCCGATCAGCAGGCCTTCCAGCGCGCTGGAGAAATATTCCGCCTTGGTGTGGCCGTAGGGATGGTCGGCGTCGGGGGGCCGTCCGGCGATCGCCACCATCAGCAGCGCGAAGCCGGCCGCCACCACGTTGACCAGCGATTCCAGCGCGTCGGACAGGAACCCGACCGATCCGGTCAGGCGCCAGGCGCCCAGCTTGAGCGCGATCACGGCGAACGCGGCGACGAGCGAAACGTACAGGTAGCGGCGCATGGTCGGCGACGGGCAGCGGCGGATGGGCCCGATTGTGCAACCGGCGCGACGCGTCGTGACAGTCGGCGCCGCCGGCCGGCGCGGCGTCGTCGAATGCGCGTAGTCATGCTCATGTCAAATGGAAGCCTATAGACTGAGAGGGGAGGCTTCCCGTGTTCACGGTCGTGCTCGCGCGGTCGTGTTCCCGCGGTCGTGCTCCCGGTTTCGCGCAGGCCCGCCGGGCGCCGCTTCGCCTGCGGGCAGGCGTGTCGCACGCGCACAATATGCTTCGCGCCCGCGTTCCCGGCGAGCCTGGCTTGCGGCCCCGGCGAGCCCGCGCCGCGGGGTGCCCTTCGAGTGTCCCTGGTGCGCCGCCCGCGCGTGCCCAAGCCCGTCCAGCCGATGTCCTACGCCCTGCGCCGCCTGCCCTTGCCCGTGCCCAACCGGCGCGACCTGGTCGCGTTGCCGCTGGTGCTCGCATTGTTTTTCATCGTCAGCCATGCCGGGCGCGAGATGAGCGTGCCCTATCAGCTCGGCCAGTCGATCCCGATCTCGCTGTCGCCGTGGGCGCTTCCCGCCGACGGACTGTTCACGGTGCTGCGCATGCTGGCGGCGCTGGCGCTGTCGCTGGTGTTCACGCTGGTCTACGCCTGGCTGGCGGCGCACAACCGCTATGCCGGGCGTGTGCTCGTGCCGGTGCTCGACGTGCTGCAGTCGGTGCCGATCCTCGGTTACCTGTCGATCACCGTGACCGGATTCATGGCGCTGTTCCCGGGCAGCCTGGTGGGTGTGCAGCTGGCGGTGATCTTCGCCGTGTTCACCTCCCAGGCGTGGAACATGACCTTCAGCCTGTACCAGTCGCTGCAGACCGTGCCGCGCGACCTGCAGGAGGCGGCGACCCTGTACCGGTTGAACGCGTGGCAGCGTTTCTGGAAGCTCGAATTGCCGTTCGCCATGCCCGGCCTGCTGTGGAACACCATGATGTCCATGTCCGGCGGCTGGTTTTTCGTGGTCGCCGCCGAGGCCATCACGGTCTCCGGCCACGAGGTCAAGGTGCCGGGCATCGGCTCGTACATCGCGCAGGCGATCGCCAGCCGCGACCTGGCCGCCATCGGCCTGGCCATCGGCGCGATGATGGTCATCATCCTGCTCTACGACAACCTGCTGTTCCGCCCCATCGTCGCATGGGCGGACAAGTTCAAGCTCGAGATGACCGCATCCAGCGACGCCCCGCGTTCCGCGGTGCTCGACTTCCTGCGGCGCACGCGCATGCTGCGCCAGCTCGTGGCGGTGCCGCAGGCGCTGTGGAATCTCAGCGTGCGCCTCGGCCCGCGCGCGCAGCCGCGCGCCGCGGCGCCCGAGCGCGCGTGGCGCCGCGGCGACGCCGTGTTCTTCGGCGCCGTGCTGGTATTCGCCGTCTGGGCCCTGCTGCGTCTGGCGCGCCTGCTGCCGCAGGATTTCGGCTGGCCGCTGGTCGCGCATGTCATGTGGCTGGGCCTGATCACCGGACTCAAGGTCTTCGTGCTGGTCGGTCTCGCGGCGCTGATCTGGGTTCCGGTCGGCGTGTGGGTCGGGCTGCGGCCGCGCCTGGCCGCGGCGGTGCAGCCGCTGGCGCAGTTTCTCGCCGCCTTTCCGGCCAACCTGCTGTTTCCGCTGGTGGTCGTGGCCATCGTGCACTGGCACCTGGATGTCGACGTCTGGACCGCGCCGCTGATGATCCTCGGCAGCATGTGGTACGTGCTGTTCTCGGTCGTGGGCGCGGCCTCGTCGATTCCCAACGACATGCGCGAGGCGGCGCACAATCTCGGGCTGCGCGGCTGGCTGCTGTGGAAGCGCCTGTACCTTCCCGGGGTGTTCCCGGGTTTTGTCACCGGAGCGATCACGGCGTCGGGCGGCGCCTGGAATGCCAGCATCGTCGCCGAGGTCGTCAGCTGGGGCCACCGCGACCTCGTGGCCACCGGCCTGGGCGCGTTCATCAGCCAGGCCACCGCCGAGGGTCGCGGCGCCGACATCGCGCTGGGCGTCGGTGTCATGTCGCTCTACGTGATCGTGGTCAACCGCCTGGTGTGGCACCGCCTTTACCAGCTCGCGGCGCGCCGCGTGCACCTGGACTGATCCGCGACGATCCCGCCACCTTTCCTGTCCCGCCGAGCGAGTACCCGCATGTCCGCCCCACCCGACGCCCCGAAGCCGCACGCGGAAGCCGACCGGGCCGCGCCCGACCTGTTCCTGGCCGAGCATGTGCGCAAGGCCTTCAAGGCCCCCGACGGCACCGAACTGCTGATCCTGGACGATGTCAACCTCCGCCTGCGCGAGCACGAGATCCTGGTGCTGCTGGGGCGCTCCGGTTCGGGCAAGTCGACCCTGCTGCGCATGCTGGCGGGCCTGGTGGAGCCGAGCTCGGGCAATCTGCTGCATCGCGGCAAGCCGATCCAGGGCCCCGTGCCCGGCCTGGCGATGGTGTTCCAGACCTTCGCGCTGTTTCCGTGGCTGACCGTGCTGCAGAACGTCGAGCTGGGCCTGGAGGCGCTGAAGGTGCCGCCGGCCGAGCGCCGGCAACGCGCGCTGGCGGCGATCGACCTGATCGGGCTCGACGGTTTCGAGTCGGCGTATCCGCGCGAGTTGTCGGGCGGCATGCGCCAGCGCGTGGGTTTCGCGCGCGCGCTGGTCATCAACCCCGACGTGCTGTTGATGGACGAGCCGTTCTCCGCGCTGGACGTGCTCACTGCGGAGACCATGCGTACCGATCTGCTCGACCTGTGGGGCGAGCGCAAGATCCCGACCCGCGGCATCCTGCTGGTGTCGCACAACATCGAGGAGGCGGCGCTGATGGCCGACCGCATCCTGATCCTGGGCTCCAACCCGGGGCGGGTGCGCGCCGAGATCCCGGTGCCGCTGGCGCATCCGCGCGACCGCGAATCCCAGGAATTCCGCGATCTGGTGGAGCACATCTACGGCATCATGACGTCCCGCCAGGCCGCCGCGGTGAACGTGGCGCAGCGCGGGGCGCTGAGCATCGGCCACCGCCTGCCGCCGGTGTCGGTGAACCAGCTCGCCGGCCTGCTGGAGGAGCTGCACGGGCTGGAGCAGGGCTCCGGCAACAGCCGCATCAGCCTGCCCGAACTGGCCGAGGACATGCACTTCTCGGTCGACGACCTGTTCCCGCTGATCGAGGCCGTCGAGCTGCTCGGCTTTGCCCAGGTCGCCGATGGCGACATCGAGCTCACCGGATCCGGGCGCCTGTTCGTCGACGCCGACGTGCAGGAGCGCAAGGAGTTGTTCGCGCGCCACCTGATCGCGCGGGTTCCGCTGGCGGCGCGCGTGCGCGCGGTGCTCGACGAGCGCCACAACCACCGCGCCCCGGGCACGCGCTTTCGCACCGAGCTGGAGGACCTGCTGAGCGAGGAGGAGGCCGAGCGCGTGCTCGACACGGCCATCGATTGGGGGCGCTACGCCGAGGTCTACGCCTACGACGACAACGCCGACGTGTTCAGCCTCGACAACCCGGGCGAGGACGAAGCCGAGGGCGTGGCGGAATGAGCCCGGCGCCGCGCGTCGACCTGGTGTATTTCAACGCCGGCGGCGGGCATCGCGCTTCGGCGCTGGCGCTGCAGCAGGCGATCGCCGAGTCGGGGCTGGGCTGGCAGGTGCGCCTGGTCAACCTGACCGAGCTGCTCGACCCCGGCGGCACGCTGCGCCGGCGCGCCTTTTCCCCCGAGGACTACTACAACGCCCGCCTGGCGCACGGCCTGACCCTCGGGCTGCGTACCGAGCTGCGCGTGCTGCAGGCGCTGATCCACCTGCTGCATCCGAGCCTGGTGCGTGCGCTGCAGCAGCACTGGCTGCGCAGCGAGCCGGACCTGGTGGTGTCGTTGATCCCGAACTTCAACCGCGCGCTGTACCACAGCCTGAACGGCGCGCTGCCGGGCGTGCCCTACGTCACCGTGCTCACCGATCTGGCCGATCACCCGCCGCATTTCTGGATCGAGCCGGGGCAGCGGCAGCATCTCGTGTGCGGCACCGCGCACGCGGTGCGCCAGGCGCTTGGCGCCGGCTATCCGGCGCAACGCGTGCACGCCACGTCGGGCATGATCATCCGCCCCGATTTCTATCGCCTGGCACCCGGCTTCGACCAGGCCGCGCAGCGCGTCGCGCACGGCCTCGACCCGCGGCGCCCGACCGGGGTGGTGATGTTCGGCGGGCACGGCGCGCGGGTCATGGGTGCCATCGCCGAGCGCCTCGACGACGTGCAACTGATCCTGCTCTGCGGCCACAACGAGCGCCTGGCGCAGCGCCTGCGCGCGCAGCCGGCGCGCGCGCCGCGCCTGGTGCTCGGCTTCACGCCGCAGGTCGCGGAGGTGCTGCGCATGGCCGATTTTTTCGTCGGCAAGCCGGGTCCGGGCAGTCTGAGCGAGGCGCTGCACCTCGGGCTGCCGGTGGTGGTCACGCGCAATGCGTGGACCATGCCGCAGGAGCGCTACAACACGCAGTGGGTGCGCGAGCACGGCTACGGCATGGTGCTGCCGTCGTTCCGCCACGTGGCCGCCGCGGTGCGCCAGCTGCTGGACGACCTGCCGGGCTATCGCGCGCGGGTCGCGGCGCAGCGCAACCGTGCCGTGTTCGAGCTGCCGCCGCTGCTCGAGCGCATCCTGCGCGAGGCCGGCGCCGCGCCTGCCGCGCCGCGCTTCAATGCAGCAGCACGCGGCGTGCCAGCAGACTGAGCGGGGCCTGCGCCCAGCGCTGCAGGCGCGGCCCGAGCTGCAGCGGCTTGATGATCATGCGCACCGCCAGTTCCACCGGAAACTCGGTGCGCACGCGCTCGAACACCTGCTGCCGCACCTCGTGCAGCGCAGGCGGCGCCGGGCTTTCGCGCCAGCGCCACGCGGCGGCGTGGCGCAGCGCCACGTCGGCGTCGCTGCGGCGCAGCTCGGCGAGACGACGCCACAGCGCGGCCATCACCTGCGCACGCCCCAGGCCCTCGCTGCGGCGATAGCGCAGGAAGCGCTGGTAGAACTGCTTGTAGTGCTGCACCTCGTCGGTGCGGATACGCCAGGTCAGGTCGCGCAGCACCGGCTCGTCGCACAGCGCGTTGAGCGCCTGGTAGTAGGTGGTCGTGCCCATCTCGACCATGCAGCGCGCCACCAGCTCGCGCCCGCGCGAGGGCTCGAGCTCGTCGAGGGTGCACAGCGCCGAGTACTCGGCGAAGAACTCGGCGAACGCGGCCTGCCAGTCGAAGTCCGGCCAGACATGCTCGACGTAGGCGCGCAGCGCGCGTCCGTGCTGCAGTTCCTCGGGCTCCCAGCGCTGGCGCAGCCAGGCGCCGAATTCGTGGTCGCCGGCGAAGTACTCCAGCAGGTTGCGCGTGTACACGTCGGTCCCGCTCTCGATGAACGAGGCGCTGCAGGCCAGCAGGAAGATGTCGTCGCGCCCCGCCACGGCGCGACGGTCCACGGCCTGCAGGTCGAGATCCTCGAGCCGCCAGCGCAGGCTCGGCGGGCAGTCGGTGGCATTCGTTGACATGGTGGTCCGCTTCTCCGGTTCCGGGCGCACGTGCACGAACGGGAGCCGCCGCGCAGCGCGCCGGCGCCCGTCCATTCCCTTTTCCCCCCTGTCAAGCCGCATGGCGGCGGCGCTGCGCCGGGCCGCCGCACCGAGGCGTCGCGTGGACGCGCGCCTTCGGGCAAAATAGCCTCCTCCATGCGAAGGCCTTGAGTCCTGGACTGCCTGCTCGTATTGTGCGCTGTCGCGCGCCTCACTGTCCGAAGAGGAGTTTGCCCATCATGCCGCAACCAAGCCTCGCCGTGCAACGAAGCCTCGCCGCCGCCGCCGCGACACTGCTGCTCGCCGGCTGCGCCAGCATGAGCCAGTCGCAGACGGCCACCGCCCAGGGCGCCGGCATCGGCGCCGCCGCCGGCGCGTTGATCGGGGTCATGACGGCCGGCGGCAACAGCGGCAGCAGCGCGCTGCAGGGCGCCGCGCTGGGCGCCGCGGTGGGCGCCGCTGGCGGCTACCTGTGGAACCGCCACCTGGAGGAACAGAAGCAGCAGATGCAGCGCGCTTCCGCCGGCACCGGCGTGCAGGTGGCGCAGACCGCCGACAACCGGCTGCGCATCGGGGTGCCCGCGGACGCCGGTTTCGCCACCGGCAGCGCGACCCTGAATTCGCGCATGTACCCGGTGCTCGAGCAGCTCGCGCAGGGCGTGGCGCAGAACCCGGGCGAAACCGTGCAGGTGCTGGGCTTCACCGACAGCACCGGCTCGGACGCGATCAATTACCCGCTGTCGCAGAACCGCGCGCAGACGGTGAAGAACTTTCTCGTCTCGCGCGGCGTGCAGGCGCAGCGCATCAGCGTGCAGGGCATGGGCCCGACGCACCCGGTGGCGAGCAATGCCACGGCGCAGGGACGCGCCATGAACCGGCGCGTCGAGATCTACATCGCGCAACCGGCGGCGCGCTGAGCCCCGGTTCGGCGGCGCGGCCGCGCCGCCGCGTCAGGGCAGGCGCCGGTGCTGCAGTGCCGGCAGGCTGGCGCGCCAGGCCGCCATGCGCGCCGGGTCGATGTCGGCGGTGATCACTCCCTCCCCCTCGGCCAGCAGCGCCAGCACCTCGCCCCACGGGTCGATGATCATCGAGTGGCCCCAGGTGCGCCGGCCGTTGGCGTGGCGTCCGCCCTGCGCGCTGGCGACGACGTAGGTCAGGTTCTCGATGGCCCGCGCGCGCAGCAGCACTTCCCAGTGCTTTTCGCCGGTGGTGTAGGTGAACGCCGACGGCACGAGCAGGGCGTCGCAGGGGGCCGGCCGCGACAGCGCGCGGTACAGCTCGGGAAAGCGCAGGTCGTAGCAGATCGACAGTCCGATGCGCAGGCCCTGCGCCTCGAACGCCTGCGGCGTCTCGCCGGCCATGATGGTGTCGGCCTCGGCGTAGCGCTCGTCGCCGCGCTCGAAGGCGAACAGGTGCATCTTGTCGTAGCGCGCGGCCAGGCGTCCGTCGGGGCCGTAGACCATCGTGCTGTTGTACACGCGCGCCGGATCCGGACAGCGCAGCGGCAGCGAGCCGCCGACCACCCACATGCGATGTCGTGCCGCCGCCGCCGACAGCATGTGCTGGATCGGGCCCCGGCCGGGTTCCTCGGCGAAGCCCGTCTTGCCGACGCCGGCGGGTTCCATGATGCAGAAATACTCGGGCAGCACCGCCAGCGCGGCGCCGCGGCGCGCGGCTTCGTCGAGCAGCGCCTCGGCGCGCGCCAGGTTGTGATCGACATCGGTGGAGGAGACAACTTGCAGGGCGGCGACGCGCATCGGGAAACTCCGGGTGGGGGTGGGAGGCAGGGGGCCGGGCGGGGCGTTCACGGCGCCGCCGGCACCGGCGCCGGGCGGGCCGGCGGCGACGCCGGGGTGGCCGGCATGTGCGGCGTGCGTTGCGGGCGCACGTCGGGGTGGGCCCAGGTTCCGGTGACGTGATAGCCGTAGGTGAGCGCCTTCATCAGCGGCTCGCGCGCCACGAGTTGGGCGATGAACGTGCCCAGCCCGATGGCGGGATTGATCAGCGCATACGCCAGCGAGGCCGTGCCGGCGTTGATGTCGGGCACCACGACCACGTACAGGTTCTGGGTCTCGGCCGCCAGGTTGGCGGCGCCGTCGATGAACACCGTGGCGGACAGGCCGCTCATCTTGAAGTTGTTGGTGGTGGCCACGCCGTCCAGCAGCTGCACGTCGGCGGCCACCTTGTCGAATGCGAAACCCCGCGAGAATATATCGCGGAAATTGAACATCAGGCGCTGCGGCAGGCTCTGCAGGCTGAGCACGCCGAGCAGCTTGGACAATCCCTGGTCGGCCTTCAGGAATTGTCCCTGGCCGAGATTCAGGCTGAACTGACCGGACAGCGTCGGATAGTCCAGCGCGAGCGGCGAGCCGAGCCACGTCACCGTACCCTGCATGACGCCCTTGCCTCCCTTGAGCAGGCCGGGCTTGCCCAGGCGCGCCAGCAGCGCGCCGGCGTCGGCCACGTCCAGGCGGAAGCCGAGGGACATGCGATGCGGGGCGCCGGCGCCGCTGGCGGTGGGGCTCCAGTTGCCGCGCCCGACCAGCAGGGCGTCGCTGGAGCGCAGGCGCACGCTGCTGAGCATCCACTGGCGCGCGTCGCCGCGGCCGCGGTTCTCGGCACGCAACTCCAGGGCATCGAAATGGTGCCCGTGGATGACCACGTCGCTGGCGTGCAGGTCGATCGCCGGCAGGCTGCGCGGCTGCTCGTCGAGCAGGCGCTCGACGTCGCTGTCGGCGCTCTCCGGCAGTTGCAGGCGGCTCAGGCGCGCGCTGATGCTGCCGGGGGCGTCGCCGGCACCCATGTGCCAGACCACCGAGCCGTCGAGCTGGCTGCTGTGCAGATTGGCCTGCCACGCCGAGCCGTTGCGCGTCGCTCCCAGCACGACATCCTCGAAGCGCCGGTCGGCCACGGTCAGCCGGCCGACGCGCAGCGCCAGCAGGTCGGGCAGCCAGTCCGCGGCGGGCGCGGCGGCGGAGCCGCCGGCCGCCGGCGCTGCGCCGGCCAGGGCTGTGCGCCAGGCGTCGGCGTCGAGCACCGGCAACTCGACATTGGCCTGCACGCCGCGCTGCGGCTGCGGCAGCGCGGCACGCGGCCCGACGGCGACGCCGAGCGCCTGCCAGCGTGCCGGCGCGCCGTTGGCGTCGAGCAGCGTGCCGCGTGCCCGCAGGTCGCCGCCGAGATCCAGGGTCCAGGCCTGGCGCGGCGCGCCGGCGCCCTCGACGTCGACGCGCAGCGCCTCGGAGGTCTCGGCCGGCTTGCCCAGCGGCGGCGGCAGGTCGATGCCGAGCCCGGCGAGGTCGCTGTGCACCTGCACGCGCGGCCGATCCTGTCCGGGCGGCAGCTGGACCTGCAGGTCGAACGGCGCGCTGCCGTGCAGGTGGCGCAGCAGGCCGCGCCACTGGCGCAGTTCGGGGGCGGCACGCAACGCGGACGCCTGCGCCACGCCGTCGGCCTGGATCTCGAGGCCGGCGGCGGGCGACATGTCGGCGCGCAACTGCAGCGGGCTGCCGGCAAAGCCGGCGGCGCGCAGCGTCATGTGAAAGCCGCGCTGCGTGAAGTCCACGCTGCCGCGCACGCCGTCGAGCGCAGGCAGCCACGGCAGGTACTCGACATGGTCGCCGAGCAACTGCAGCCGGCCCTGCACGCGCGTGTCGGCGAGATGCTCGAGCGGCAGGTGCAGCGCCAGGTTCAGGCGCAGCGGTCCGCTGGCGCGCGTGCGCGTCAGCGAGTGCGCCAGCGCGGCGTCGAGCGGCGAACTTCTCACGTAGCGCAACGCCTCGTCCGCCGGCGCCTGCGCGTCGCCGCGCACCTCGAGCACCGGATGCCGGTAGTCGGCGAGCTGCAGCTGCACGTCGCGCAGCGACGCCGTGCCGACGCGCGCGCTGATGCCGCGCGCCGACATGCCGCGCGCGGTGAAGGTGATGTCGCCGTCGATGTCGCGGAACTCCGGCCAGACCGCGTTCGCCGCGACGTCCGCGGCGCGCGCCTGCCGGCCCTTCGGCAGCAGTTCGCGCGGCGTGGCATTGAACACGCCGTCGCGAATGCGCGCGCGCACCTGGAAGACCCCGCTGCCCGGCTGCACGAACGGGAACTGCGCGAGCGGGCCGCGCACGACGAACTGCACGTCGTTGGACGATCCGCCGGCGATCGCGCTGCGCAGGTAGTCGCGAATGTTCTGGTTCAGCGCCAGCGGCAGGTAGCGCGGCACCGCGCGCGCATCGGCGCGGCTGAGCCGGGCTTCCAGGTCGAGCAGCCCCGGCCCCGCGGCCTGGCTCGTGTAGTGCAGGTCCAGGGTGCCCGACGCGTCCGGGGTGTCGAGCCGCATGCGCGAGCCCTGCACGTCCCACAGGCCGCTGCCGGCGCGGCTCCAGCTGAGCCGCGCGTCGGCCAGGCGCACCGGCAGGCTGGGCGCCTCGAACAGCGCCGGCAGCGCCACCGCGCCGTGCTCGATGCGCAGGTGCGCGCTGCCGCCGTCCTGGTTCGCATCGACGCTGCCGCCCAGCCCCTGGATGCCCGGCAGGTCGCTCGGCAGGCCGGCCTCGGCACGCGCGCCCGCCAGCGCGTCCGGCACGCCGGAGGCCGCCGCCGCGCTGTTCCAGCCGAGGTCCGAGAAGCTCGCCTGTACCGCGTAGCGCGCCGGCAGCGCCTGCGCGCCGCCCCACGAGCCGCTCCAGTTCAGGCTGGCGCGATCCAGGCGACCGCGAGGCTGCAGCAGCTCCAGGCGTGCGCGCCACGGCGCCGGCATCGGGATGTGGGCGGCCAGCCGGTCGAGCGCGCCGAGGTCGAGCGTGCCCACGCGCAGGCTGCCCTGCTGCGGCGCGCCCGGCCGGCCTTGCACCTGCCACTGCAGTTGCAGCGGCGGCAATGGCGTGCCGTCGGCGTCGACCAGGCGCAGCCCGGAAACGTCGACGCCGTAGCCGTGGGCCAGGCGCTGCCATCGCAGGCGTCCGGAAAGCTCGCGCAACTGCAGTGGCGGCAGCGCGGGATCCAGGCGCGCGCCAAGTGCGGACAGGGCGCCGACAACAGTCACGGATTGTGGCTGGTATTGTTGACCTACCTGCAACCATGCGCGTATCGCGCCAAAACCGGTGTTCAGTTGCGCAGGCAGCGTGACCCAGTGCGACAAGGCGTCCAGATCGACGCGCGGCAGGTCGCCCCACAGCATGCCGTGCCAGGCGGCGAGATTGCCGGGGTGGCGGTCGAACAGGGGTTGGTGCATGTCGGCGCGCAGTTGCAGCAGCGATCCGAGTGCCGGCGGGGGCACGGCGCGCAGCGCGGCGCGGTGGCGCAGCAGGGTGTTGCGCAGCTCCAGTTGCACGTCGCGCAGATGCAGTGGCGTGGCATCGCGCGTCTTGTCGACCCAGGTGATGTCGCTGTCCTGCACCAGGATCTGATCCTGCGAGAACAGCCAGTCGGCGAAGCGCTGGCCGGCGCCGCCGCCGGCAGCGCCGACGTCGATGCGGATGCCGCCGATATCCAGATGATTGGCGTCCTCGCGGGTGATGCGCAAGGACGCGCCGCGGATGGCCAGTTGCTCGAAACTGAGTTGCAGCCGCGGCAGGCTTTTCCACGATGGCATCGCCTGTACGCGGGCCAGGCGCAGGGCCGGGTGGTGTTGCGCGTCGTCGATCACCAGATCGTGCAGGGTCAGGGTCGGCAGCAGGCCCTGCCAGCGGCTCTGCACCGAGCCGATGTGCACGGGCAGGCCCAGCGCGCGGCTGGATGCCTGCTCCAGCCACGGCACGAACTGCTGCGCATGCGGCAGCACGGCGTAGCGCAGCGTGAGAAGCGCCCCGCCCAGCAGCAGGTAGGCGACCACCACCAGCGCGATCGCCGCTTCCAGCAAGCGGGTGGCTAGGCGTACGGTGAGGTGCAGCGCGGACACGGCGATAGGGCGGCGGCGGGAGCGGGAATCGGCGCGCCAGACGCCGGCGGAGCCCGCGACGCGGAGCCGGCTTGCACGCCGTGGTGATGGTAGTCAAGGAGCGCCGGCTGGGGCAGCGCCTGGACGCGGGGTCGCGCGTGTCGGCGCGC
This sequence comes from Pseudomonadota bacterium, assembly GCA_021815805.1. Taxonomy (GTDB): domain Bacteria; phylum Pseudomonadota; class Gammaproteobacteria; order Burkholderiales; family Burkholderiaceae_C; genus Thiomonas_A. The sequence continues at coordinate 57,379 of JAKAZQ010000008.1, forward strand.
CCGCGGCGTGTCCTGCACGCTGCGCGCGCCTGCAATATGCTGCGTCATGAGCGCTGCCGATGCCGCGCCAGCCCCGTGTTTCGCGCATGAATCTCGACGCGTTTTCCCGTTTTTATCGCCGTCACGCCGGTCGCTTCGACGACATTCTCAGCCTCTGGCCGCAGGGCATCCCGGGGCGTTCCGACATCGACGCCGCGGTACGCCACGCCTGCCACGAGCGCCCGCTTGCCGGCGCGTTGCGCAGGGTGCGCAATGCGCTGATGCTGCGCCTGATGGAGTGCGACCTGCTGCACGATGCGCCGCTGGTCGACGTGTGCCACGGCATCGGCTGCATGGCCGAGAGCGCCATCGCCGCGGCGCTGCAGGACGCCGAGTCGGAACTGCGCGCGCGCCACGGCCTGCCGCGCGACGAGCAGGGGCGCCAGGCCAGCCTGCTGGTCGTCGGCATGGGCAAGCTGGGCGGCGACGAGCTGAACGTCTCGTCCGACATCGACCTGGTGTTCGTGTTCGACCACGACGGTCGCACCGACGGCGAGCAGTCGCTGTCGAATTTTGATTATTTCTCGCAGGTCGTGCGGCGCGTCGTGCCCACGCTTTCCGACCTCACCGCCGACGGCTTCGTGTTCCGCGTGGATACCCGGCTGCGCCCGAACGGCGACAGCGGCCCGCCGGTGGTCAGCCTGGCCATGCTCGAGGAGTATTTCCAGGTGCAGGGGCGCGAATGGGAGCGTTTCGCCTGGCTGAAGAGCCGCGTCGTGTCGCCGCAGGATGCGCAAGGCGCCCAGCAGGCGGCGCTGGACGCCGTGGTCGAGCCCTTCGTCTGGCGCCGCTACCTGGATTTCGCCATGCTGGAGGCGCTGCGCGGCGTGCACCGCCAGATCCGCCAGGAGGCCACGCGCCGCGCCAGCGCGCGCCCGGAGCGGGCGAACGACCTGAAGCTGGGCCGCGGCGGCATCCGCGAGATCGAGTTCATCGTGCAATTGCTGCAGGTCGTGCGCGGCGGGCGCATGCCGCAGATCCGCGACCGCAATACCCTGCGCTCGCTGCAGCGCCTGGCCGACGCCGGCCTGCTGGAGGCCGCGCAGGCGAACGAGCTGGCGCGCAGCTACGAGTTCCTGCGTCGCCTGGAGCATCGCATCCAGTACCTGGACGATGCGCAGACCCATTGCCTGCCGCCCGAAGACGGCGATCTGGAGCGCGTGGCGTCGAGCTGCCGCGACGTGGCATCGGCGCCGCGCCCGGTATGCACGCTGCTGCGCGAGCTCGACGTCGTGCGCGAATTCGTCGCCGAGGAGTTCGACGCGCTGCTGCACGCATCGCAGCCGCGCTGCGTGGGCTGCCGCAAGCCGGCCGACAGCATCGACGCGCTGCTGCAGCGCCTCGGCGCGTCCGGGGTCGAAGGCGACCAGGCGGCGGCGCGCCTGCAGGCGCTCGACCAGTCGGCGCGTTACGCCGCGCTGAGCGAGCGCGGGCGGGCCCGGCTGCTGCGCGTGGTCGAGCAGGCGATCGGCATCGTCGCCGGGCAGCCGGCGGCCGATCTCGTGCTGGCGCGCCTGATCGACGTGCTCGAGACCATCGGCAGGCGCGAGACCTACCTGGCCTTTTTCGCCGAACAGGCTCCGGCGCTGCGCCGCCTGGTGATGCTGCTCGGCGCGTCGAACTGGGCGGCCGGCTACGTCAAGCGCAACCCGATGGTGGTCGACGAGCTGATCCTGCCGCAATTGCAGCCGTTCGCCACCGACGCCTGCCTCGCCGACTGCGAAATGCAGCGCCAGCGCGCGCTGCAACGCTCGACCTGGGACGCGGGCGAGGGCCTGGACGTGCTGCGCCGGGCATTTCACGCCGAGCTGTTCCGCATCCTGGTGCGCGACCTGGGCGGTCAGCTGCGCGTCGAGCAGGTCGCCGACGAGCTTTCGGCGCTGGCCGACGCGATCATCGGCAAGGCGCTCGCCTGGGCCTGGGACGACCTGCCCAGGCGCCATCGCGAGCAGCCCTGCTTCGCCGTCATCGCCTACGGCAAGCTCGGCGGCAAGGAGCTGGGCTACGGCGCCGACCTGGATGTCGTGTTCCTGTACGACGACGACGCGCCGGAGGCGGCCGAGCGCTACGGCGCGCTGGCGCGCAAGCTGGTGTGGTGGCTCACCGCGGTGACGCCGGCCGGCGGGTTGTTCGAGATCGACACCCGCCTGCGCCCGAACGGCAATGCCGGGCTGCTCGTGACCTCGCTCGCGGCGTTCGCCGAATATCAGCTCGGCCGCGGCAGCAACGCCGCCTGGACCTGGGAGCACCAGGCCCTGACGCGTGCCCGGTTCTGCGCCGGAGACGCCCGCCTCGGCGCGCGTTTCGAGGCCATCCGCGCACAGGTGCTGGGCATGCCGCGCGACGCCGCGGCGTTGCGCGCGGAAGTCGAGGCCATGCGTCGGCGCGTCGCCGAGGGCCACCCGAACCGCGGCGAGCTTTTCGACCTGAAGCACGATACCGGCGGCATGGTGGACGTCGAGTTCGCGGTGCAGGCGCTGGTGCTGGAACACGCCGCCGCCTACCCGCAACTGCTGGCCAACGTCGGCAACATCGCGCTGCTGCGCGTGGCCGAGCAGCTCGGCCTGCTGCCGCCGCGCGTCGGACGCGCGGCGGCCGTCGCCTATCGCCGGCTGCGCCGCCTGCAGCATGCGCAACGCCTGCGCGGCGCCGAAACGGCGGCGCGCGTGGCGCCGCAGCGCGTGACGCGCGAGCGCGCGGCGGTGGCGGCGCTGGTGCGCGCGGTTTTCGTCGACCCGGGACTGGCGCGGCGCGCGGGCTGAGTACCATCGAGCCTGGCACGCGGCGCCCGAGGCGTCGCGCCCGAAGTCCCCTGACCGAATCCGATGAGCTCCCTGGACGACCTGCGGCGCCACACCCGCGTGGTGGCCGATACCGCCGAGTACCTGCGCCTGCCCGAACTGGGTGCCCAGGAGGCGACGACCAACCCCAGCCTGGTGCTGCGCGCGGTGCGCCAGCCCGAATACGCGGCACTGCTGCGCGAGGCACCGTCGCGCGACCTCGACGAGGCGATGGATCGCCTGCTCGTGCGCTTCGGCTGCGAGATCCTGCAACGCGTGCCCGGGCGCGTGTCGACCGAGATCGACGCGCGCCTGTCGCACGACGCCGCGGCCAGCGCGGCGCGGGCACGCCGCGTCATCGCCATGTACGAGGCCGCCGGCGTGCCGCGCACGCGCGTGCTGATCAAGCTGGCCTCGACCTGGGACGGCATCGAGGCGGCGCGCCGGCTGCGCGACGACGGCATCGCCTGCAACATGACCCTGATGTTCAGCTTCATGCAGGCGCGCGCCTGCGCCGCCGCGGGCGTGCAGCTGGTGTCGCCGTTTGTCGGGCGCATCACCGACTGGGCGCGCCAGCAGGCGGGCAGCGCCTGGGATCCGCGCGCCCATGTCGGCGATGCCGACCCCGGCGTGCACGCGCTGCTGCGCATCTGGCGCTTCTACAAGGCGCGCGGCGTGGCCACCGAGGTCATGGGGGCGAGCTTTCGCGAGACCTCGCAGATCGCCGCACTGTGCGGTTGCGACCTGCTCACCATCTCGCCCGCGCTGCTCGGCGAACTCGCCGCGTCGCCGCAGCCGCTGCCGCGCCGCCTCGACCCGGCGCAGGCCGGGGCCGCCGAGGACCACGCCGAGCTGGCGGTGGGGCGCGCCGAATTCGCCAGCGCGCTGGCCGCCGACGCGATGAGCCGCAGCAAGCTCGACGAGGGCATCGCCGCCTTCGTCGCCGACACCGAGGCCCTGCTCGAGCTGCTGCGCGCCTGAGGCGCCGGCCGCTGCGCGCGCCGCGCCATGCACCGTCTGTACCTTCCCGGCCCGCTCGCCGGCGACGCGGTGGCGCTGACCCCGCAGGCGCTGCGCCACGTGCGCGCGCTGCGCCTGCGCGCCGGCGAGGCGCTGCGCGTGTTCGACGGCACTGGCGGCGAATGGGAGGCGCGCCTGGGCGACGGCGCGGCGCATGTCGAACTGCTGGGCTTTCATGCCGTGGAGCGTGAGCTCGGGCGCGTCGTCGAGCTTGCCGTCGGCATGCCGGCCAACGAGCGCATGGACTGGCTGGTCGAGAAGGCCAGCGAGCTCGGGGCGGCCGTGATCACGCCGCTGATGAGCGCGCGTGCCGTGCTGCGCCTGCAGGGCGAGCGCGCCGAGCGGCGCGGCGCGCATTGGCGCGGCGTCGCCATCGCGGCGTGCGAGCAATGCGGTCGCAACCGCCTGCCGCAACTGCGCGAGGTCCAGGCGCTGGCGCCATGGCTGCGCGGCCTGCCGGCGCGCGCCGCGGCGGCGCGCTGCCTGCTCGCGGCTCCCGCGCAGGGCACGGCGCAGCCGCTGGCGCAGTGGGCGGCGAGCCTGGCGCCCGGTCAGCCGATCCTGGCGCTGAGCGGCCCGGAGGGCGGTCTCGACGCGGACGAGATCGCCGGCGCGCTGGACGCCGGGTTCGTCGCCGTCAGCCTGGGCCCCCGGGTGCTGCGCGCCGAGACGGCGCCGCTGGCGCTGCTGGCCGGGCTGTCCGCGCTGTCCGCCTGACGCGCTCGGCGGCGGCGATCTGCGCCGGGGTCGGGCTCAGCGCCTCGGCCGGCAAGGGCTGCAGGCTGCCGAACTCGCGTGCCAGGTAGGACTCGCCGTTTTCCAGCACGAAGTAGCGGAAGGCCTCGGCCGACGGCGACAGCATCTTGCTCGCGGTGTGCACCACCTGCCAGCTGCGCACCAGCGGCAGGCCCTCGATGTCGGGGATGCCGATCAGGCCGTTGCGCAACTCCAGCCCGATGCCGTGCAGCGACAGGAAGCTGATCCCCAGCCCCGCCATCACCATCTGCTTGATGGTCTCGTTGCTGGACAGTTCCATGTCGATGCGCGGCTCGACGCGCCACTCGCGCAGGTATTCCTCCATCGCGCTGCGCGTTCCCGAGCCGGCCTCGCGGATGACCAGCCCGAACGCCGCCAGCGCCGCCGCCGGCTTGCGCTCGCCATGCATCAGCGGGTGCTCGGGCGCGCACACCACGCCCAGCGGATGCGCCGCGAACGGCTCGCCGCGCGTGGCCAGTTCGCGCGGCGGACGGCCCATGATGGCCAGGTCCAGGTCGTTGCCCTGCAACTGCTCGCTCAGCTGTTCACGGTTGGCGACGACCAGGCGCACGTCGATGTGCGGGTGTTCGTCGCGGAACATGGCCAGCAGGCGCGGCAGGAAATACTTCGCCGAACTGACCATGCCGATGGTCAGGTGCCCGGACTGCAGGCCGCGAAAGCGCGCCAGCGTGTCTTCGGCGTCCTTCAGCGTGGCCAGCACGCGGCGCGCATGCACCAGCAGGTACTCGGCCGTCAGCGTCAGCGTCACCGACTTGCCGTTGCGCTCGAACAGCGGCAGTCCGACGTGCTGTTCGAGCTCGCGGATCTGCATGGATACCGCCGGCGGGGTCAGGTGCAGTTCGCGCGCCGCCTTGCCGAAGTTCTGGTGACGGGCGGCGGCCACGAACACCCGAAGTTGGCGCAGAGTGACGTTTTTCATCAGGAAGTCTGAACTCAAGAACAAGAAATTGTGAATTTACCTTAATTGCGTCGACTCTTATATTTGTCCGCAAGCCCGGTGCGATGCCGGCCCCGCCAGGCGGCGGCGCCGTGCCGTGCAGTGTCGTGAACGGGCCCGACGGCTGTGCCGGGGCGCGGCTGTGCCGTGCCGTGCCCCGGGGCATGCCGAGGGGCTTTTTCCGCAGTCGCAGTGCCTTCACGTTCATGCGAGTCTCCGTGTTTCTGACTGCGGGCTTTTTCAAGCGTCCTGTCGCGGCCCAGGGCGTTTGAAAAAGACAGGCGTCAGCGGGTCGCCGGGGCATCCCGGTCGCCGCCGCAAGGGGCCGTCCGCGGCCGCGCAGCCGCGCATCGCCTCGCCACGCCGCACCGGAATCGACAGACTTGGGGAGACGCATCATGCTGCAGGGCCGTACCACCCTTTCCAAATTCCTCATCGAGCAATTGCGCGGAGCGGACGACCAGTCCGACCTGGCCGCGCTGCTGGTCGACGTCGCCGCGGCCATCAAGGCGATCGCGGCGATGACCGCGAAGGGCGCGCTGGGCGGCTTCCTGGGCTCGCTGGGCAGCCAGAACGTGCAGGGCGAAACGCAGAAAAAGCTCGACGTGCTGTCCAACGACGTGATGATCCAGGCCTGCGAATGGGGCGGCCTGGTCGCCGGCATGGCGTCCGAGGAGCTGGAGGCGCCCTACGCGCTGCCCGAGCGCTTCGAGCGCGGGCCGTTCCTGCTCGTGTTCGACCCGCTCGACGGTTCGTCCAACATCGACGTCAACGTGTCCGTCGGCACGATCTTCTCGGTGCTGCGCATGGCGCGCATCGGCGAGCCCGGCACCGCCGACTACCTGCGCCCGGGGGTCGAGCAGGTGGCCGCCGGCTACGCCATCTACGGCCCGGCGACCATGCTCGTGCTGTCGGTCGGCAAGGGCACCCACGGCTTCACGCTGGATCGCGAGATCGGCAACTTCATCCTCACCCATCCCGACCTGCGCATCCCGGAGGAGACCAGCGAGTTCGCCATCAACGCCAGCAACGAGCGCTTCTGGGAGCCGCCGGTGCAGCGCTACGTGGCCGAGTGCAAGGCCGGCAGCACGGGCGACCGCGGCCGCGACTTCAACACGCGCTGGATCGCCTCGATGGTCGCCGACGTGCATCGCATCCTGATGCGCGGCGGGATCTTCATGTACCCGCGCGACACCCGGGATCCGGCGCGTCCCGGCCGCCTGCGCCTGTTGTACGAGGCGAACCCGATCGGGTTCATCGTCGAGCAGGCGGGCGGCGCCGCGTCCACCGGGCGCCAGCGCATGCTCGAGGTGCAGCCGCAATCGCTGCATCAGCGCGTGCCGGTGATGCTCGGCTCGAAGCATGAGATCGAGCGTCTCGAGCGCTACCACCGGGAATACGATAGCGGGCAGGACAAGCCGTTCGCCTCGCCGCTGTTCAAGGACCGCTCGCTGTTCGGCGACAGCGCGCGCGTCTGAGGCGGGCGCGCCGTCTCGGCGCGCCGCTCCGCCCGCTGCGTCTGCCGGGTTTCCCCGCGCGGATCGCCGTCACCGGCGCGCCGCGACCTCCCCTTGTCCTTTCGCCCCCCCCCACCGCCATGTCCGCCAAGCACCCCATCATCGCGATCACCGGCTCGTCGGGAGCCGGCACCACGACCGTGATGCGCAGTTTCCAGCACATTTTCCGGCGCGAGAAAATCCATGCCCAGATCGTCGAGGGCGATTCGTTCCACCGCTTCGACCGCGCCGGGATGCGCGAGGAAATGAAGCGCCAGGAGCTGGCGGGCAACACCCACTTCAGCCATTTCGGCCCGGAGGCGAACCTGCTGGCCGAGCTCGAGCAGGTGTTCCGCGACTATGGCGCCAGCGGCGGCGGCCGGGTGCGCAAGTACATCCACGACGCCGCCGAGGCGGCCGAATTCGGCGTCGAGCCCGGGCATTTCACGGACTGGCAGGACATGCAGCCGGGCTCCGACCTGCTGTTCTACGAGGGCCTGCACGGCGGCTACGCCGACGCCAGCGTCGATGTCGCGCGCCATGTCGACCTGCTGGTGGGCGTGGTGCCGATCATCAACCTGGAGTGGATCCAGAAACTGCATCGCGACCAGAACCAGCGCGGCTACTCCCAGGAGGCCGTGATGGATACGATCCTGCGACGCATGCCCGATTACGTGCAGCATCTCACGCCGCAGTTTTCGCGCACCCACGTCAACTTCCAGCGCGTGCCGACGGTCGATACTTCCAATCCGTTCATCGCCAAGGACATCCCGAGCCTGGATGAAAGCATGGTGGTGATCCGCTTCGCCGACCCGCACGGCATCGATTTCCCGTACCTGCTGTCGATGCTGCACGATTCCTGGATGACGCGGCCGAACAGCCTCGTGGTGCCGGGCGGCAAGATGAGCCTGGCGATGCAGCTGATTCTGACGCCGATGATTCTTCGATTGATGGACATGAAGCGCAGAGCCGGCTGAAATGTCGGGTCTGCCGCGCGCAACCCTTGCGAGAATGCCACGATGAACGCCCACAACGAACTCTTTCCCGTGATCGATCCGACCCAGCGCCGCCGCCTGGCGAACGCCATCCGTTTCCTGGCCATCGACGCCGTGGAAGCGGCGAAGTCCGGGCACCCCGGCGCCCCGATGGGCATGGCCGACATCGCCGAGGTGCTGTGGCGCGGGCATCTGCACCACAACCCGGCGAACCCGGACTGGCCCAACCGCGACCGTTTCGTGTTGTCCAACGGACACGCGTCGATGCTGCTGTACGCGCTGCTGCATCTCAGCGGCTACGAGCTGCCGCTGGACGAGCTCAAGCGCTTTCGCCAGTTGCACAGCAAGACCCCCGGGCATCCCGAGGTCGGCTACACCCCCGGTGTCGAGACCACCACCGGCCCGCTCGGCCAGGGGCTGGCGAACGCGGTGGGCATGGCGCTGGCCGAGCGCATGCTGGCGCGTGAGTTCAACCGCCCCGGGCACGACATCATCGACCACCACACCTACGTGTTCGTCGGCGACGGCTGCCTGATGGAAGGCATCAGCCACGAGGTCTGCTCGCTGGCCGGAACGCTCAGGCTGAACAAGCTCATCGCCTTCTACGACGACAACGGCATTTCCATCGACGGCCATGTCGAGCACTGGTTCAGCGACGACACCGCCAAGCGCTTCGCGGCCTATGGCTGGAACGTGATCGGGCCGATCGACGGGCACGACGCGCAGGCCGTGGAGCGCGCCACGGCACAGGCCAAGACCAGCGACCGCCCGTCGCTGATCATCTGCACCACGACCATCGGCTGGGGTTCGCCCAACAAGGCCGGCGGACACGACGTGCACGGCGCCGCGCTGGGCGCCGCCGAGGTCGAGGCCACGCGCCGCGCGCTGGGCTGGCAGCACGGACCCTTCGAGATCCCGCAGGACATCTACGACGCCTGGGATGCGCGCGCCCAAGGCGCCAGGCTCGAGCAGGCCTGGAACGAACGCTACGACGCCTACGCGCGCGCCCATCCGCAGGCCGCCGCGGCGCTGCGTCGGCGCCTGGGCGGCGAGTTGCCGGCGCAATGGCCGCAGGTCGTGCGCGAGCTGTTCGCGGCGGCGCGCGCGGTGGACGCGCCCACGGCCACGCGCAAGGCCTCGCAGATCGCGCTGGAGACCCTGGTGCCGGCGCTGCCCGAGATGTTCGGCGGTTCGGCCGACCTCACCGGCTCGAACCTGACCGCCGTGAAGTCCTCGCATGCCTGGGCCTCGGCGCAGCACGGCCAGGTCGTGAACTACCTGTCGTACGGGGTGCGCGAGTTCGGCATGGCGGCGATGATGAACGGCATGGCGCTGCACGGCGGCTTCCTGCCCTATGGCGGGACGTTCCTGATGTTCTCGGACTACGCGCGCAACGCCGTACGCATGAGCGCACTGATGCGCCAGCGCGTGGTGCACGTGTTCTCGCACGACTCCATCGGGCTGGGCGAGGATGGGCCGACCCACCAGGCGGTCGAGCAGACGCCCAGCCTGCGCCTGATCCCGCGGCTCGACGTGTGGCGCCCGGCCGACGTGCTGGAGACCGCGGTGGCGTGGCAGCAGGCCGTGGAGCGTCGCGACGGTCCGAGCGCATTGCTGCTGTCGCGCCAGAACCTGCCGCGCCTGCAGCACGGCGACGACGCCGAGGCGCGCATCGCGCGCGGCGGCTACGTGCTCGCGGAGGCCGCCTCCGGCGCGCCGCAGCTGGTGCTGATCGCCACCGGCTCGGAGGTCGAGATCGCGCTGGCGGCGCGCGAGCTGCTGGCCGCCGAAGGCGTCGCGGCGCGCGTGGTGTCGATGCCCAGCACCTCGGTGTTCGATCGCCAGGACGCGGCGTGGCGCGCCGCGGTGCTGCCCGCCGGCGTGCCGCGGGTCGCGGTCGAGGCGGCACAGCCCGACCTCTGGCACAAATACGTCGGCCTGTCCGGCGGCGTGGTGGGCATCGCCGATTTCGGCGAATCGGCGCCGGCGCCGCAGCTGTACCGTCATTTCGGCATCACCCCGCAGCGCACCGCCGAGGTCGCGCGCGAGGTGCTGGGCCGGGCCGGCGGCGGACTCGACTGAGGGGCGCGCGATGTTCGACCTGGTCATGTTCGACCTCGACGGCACGCTGGTGGAGACCGCGCCGGAGATCACCGATGCCGTCAACGACCTGCTGGGCGAACTCGGCCTGCCGGCGGTGGACGAGGAGCTGGTGAAGAGCTGGATCGGCCATGGCACGCGCGAGCTGCTGGCCCACGCCTACGCGCACGCGGCGCGGCTCGACGTCGACGGCGTGCGCCGCGCCGCGACCGCCGACAAGCTGATGCCGCGCCTGGCGCCGCACTACGAGCGACGCTGCGGCACGCGCAGCCGGCTCTATCCCGACGTGCTGCAGGCGCTGCAGGACCTGCGGGCCAGGCAGGTGCGTCTGGCGCTGGTCACCAACAAGGAGGGGCGCTTCACCACCCCGGTGTTGCTGGCGCAGAACATCCGGCATTTCTTCGACCTCGTGGTGGCCGGAGACAGCCTGCCGGCGAAGAAGCCGGATCCACTTCCGGTACAACATTGCCTGGATACGTTCGGGGTGCGGCGCGAGCGAGCGTTGTTCGTCGGGGATTCGCAACTCGACGTTCAGGCGGCGCGCGCGGCCGCGGTGACGGTGTGGGCGGTGCCGTACGGGTACAACATGGGCCGCCCGGTGGCCGACAGCCACCCCGATCGCATCATTGCCACCATGGCCGCGCTGAGCGACGCCGTGCGCGAGGGCTGCGCGGCGTGAGCGTGCGACCGGGAAACCCGATCCGATTCAAGTAAAAAGGAGTTTTTTGATGACCGTTCGCGTTGGAATCAACGGATTTGGCCGCATCGGCCGCATGGCGCTGCGCGCCATCACGCAGGAGGCCGAGTTCGGCGACATCGAGGTCGTGGGCATCAACGACCTGCTCGAGCCCGACTACCTGGCGTACATGCTGCAGTACGACTCGGTGCACGGACGCTTCCGCCAGGACATCACGGTCGACGGCGGCCAGCTGGTGATCGGCGGGCGCCGCATCCGGCTGACCGCCGAGCGCGACCCGGCCAACCTGAAGTGGGGCGACGTCGGCGCCGACCTGGTGATCGAGTCGACCGGGCTGTTCCTGACCGGCGAGTCCTGCCAGAAGCACCTGGACGCCGGCGCGGCGAAGGTCGTGCAGTCGGCGCCGAGCAAGGACGACACGCCGATGTTCGTGTACGGCGTGAACCACGCCGGCTACGCCGGCGAGCGCATCGTCTCGGCCGCCTCCTGCACCACCAACTGCCTGGCCCCGGTGGCCAAGGTGCTGAACGACCGCTTCGGCATCCGGCGCGGCCTGATGAGCACGGTGCACGCGGCCACCGCCACGCAGAAGACCGTCGACGGGCCCTCGGCCAAGGACTGGCGCGGCGGGCGCGGCATCCTGGAGAACATCATCCCGTCCTCGACCGGCGCGGCGAAGGCCGTCGGCCGCGTGATCCCGGCGCTCAACAAGAAGCTCACCGGCATGGCCTTCCGCGTGCCCACCTCCGACGTGTCGGTGGTCGACCTGACCGTCGAACTCGAGCGCGGCGCCAGCTACGAGGACATCTGCAAGGAGATGAAGGCGGCTTCCGAGGGCGCCTTGAAGGGCGTGCTGGGCTACACCGACGAAATGGTCGTGTCGACCGATTTCCGCGGCTGCTCGCTGCCGTCGATCTTCGATGCCGGAGCCGGCATCGCGCTCGACCCGACCTTCGTCAAGCTGGTGTCGTGGTACGACAACGAGTACGGCTACACCTGCAACATGCTGCGTTTCGCCCTTCACGTGGCGTCGAGCTGACGCACCCTTCCACACCCTGACGGACGCGCCGCCGCCCCTGCGACACGCCGGGCGCGCGGCGGCCGAGGAGCCGACAACCATGCATATCCTGACCTTCGCGGAGGTCTGCAAGCGCGGCCAGGCGCGCGGCAAGCGCGTGTTCATCCGCGCCGACCTGAACGTGCCCCTGGACGACCAGGGGCGGATCACCGAGGACACGCGGGTGCGCGCCTCGGTGCCGGCCGTGCGCATGGCGCTGGATGCCGGCGCCGCGGTCATGCTGACCTCCCACCTGGGGCGTCCGACCGAGGGCGAGTTCCGCCCCGCCGACAGCCTGGCGCCGGTGGCGACCCGCCTCGCAGACCTGCTGGGCCAGCCCGTGCGCCTGGTGGCCGACTGGGTCGACGGCGGCTTCGAGCTGCGCCCCGGGGAGGTCGTGCTGCTCGAGAACTGTCGCCTGAACAAGGGCGAAAAGAAAAACGATCCTGTACTTTCGCGCAAAATCGCGGCGCTTTGCGATGTTTTCGTGCACGATGCCTTCGGCACCGCGCACCGCGCCGAGGCCACCACCTACGGCATCGCGCAGTACGCGCCGATCGCCTGCGCGGGCCCGTTGCTGGCCGCCGAGATCGACGCACTGCAGCGCGCGCTGGCGCAGCCGGCCCGCCCGCTGATGGCCATCGTCGCCGGCTCCAAGGTGTCGACCAAGCTGACCATCCTGCAGAGCCTGGCCGACAAGGTCGACGGGCTGATCGTCGGCGGCGGCATCGCCAACACCTTCATGCTGGCGGCCGGACTGTCCATCGGCAAGAGCCTGGCCGAGCCCGACCTGGTCGACGACGCGCGCCGCGTGATCGACAAGATGAAGGCGCGCGGCGCCGAGGTGCCGCTGCCCGACGACGTCGTGGTGGCGCGGGAATTCAGCGCCAGCGCCGCGCCGATCGTGAAGGACGCACGCGAGGTCGGCGCCGACGAGCTGATCCTCGACATCGGCCCGCGCACCGCGCAACGCCTGGCCGAGCGCCTGAAGGCCGCCGGCACCATCGTCTGGAACGGTCCGGTCGGCGTGTTCGAGTTCGACGCGTTCTCGCACGGCACCGAGGTGCTGGCGCGGGCCATCGCCGACAGCCGGGGCTTTTCCATCGCCGGCGGCGGCGACACCCTGGCGGCGATCGCCAAGTACGGCATCTCCGATCGCATCGGCTACATCTCCACCGGCGGCGGGGCGTTTCTCGAAGTCCTCGAGGGCAAGACCCTGCCGGCCTTCGAGATCCTGCACAAGCGCTCGTGCGAGCAGCGCGGCGCCGCGGCCTGAGCCCACTCCCCTTCACGCAACCACCCTCGAACCGGACCCCGATCATGGCCCTGATCTCCCTGCGCCAGCTGCTCGACCACGCGGCCGAGCATGCCTATGGCGTGCCCGCATTCAATGTCAACAACCTGGAGCAAATGCGCGCCATCATGGAGGCCGCCGCCGAAACCGATTCGCCGGTGATCGTGCAGGCCTCGGCCGGCGCGCGCAAGTACGCCGGCGCGCCGTTCCTGCGCCACCTGATCCTGGCGGCGATCGAGGAGTTCCCGGAGATCCCGGTGTGCATGCACCAGGACCACGGCACCAGCCCTTCGGTGTGCCAGCGCTCCATCCAGCTCGGCTTTTCGTCGGTCATGATGGACGGCTCGCTGGGCACCGACGGCAAGACCCCGACCAGCTACGAGTACAACGTCGACGTGACGCGCCGCACGGTCGAGATGGCGCACGCCTGCGGCGTGTCCGTGGAGGGCGAGCTCGGCTGCCTGGGCTCGCTCGAGACCGGCACCGCGGGCGAGGAGGACGGCATCGGCGCCGAGGGCAAGCTCGACCACAGCCAGCTGCTCACCGACCCCGAGGAGGCCGCCGATTTCGTGCACAAGACCGGAGTCGATGCGCTGGCCATCGCCATCGGCACCAGCCACGGCGCCTACAAGTTCACGCGGCCGCCGACCGGTGACATCCTGGCCATCGATCGCATCAAGCAGATCCACGCCCGCATTCCCGACACCCACCTGGTGATGCACGGCTCCTCGTCGGTGCCGCAGGACTGGCTCAAGATCATCAATGAAAACGGCGGCGACATGGGCGAGACCTACGGCGTGCCGGTGGAGGAGATCGTCGAGGGCATCAAGCACGGCGTGCGCAAGGTCAACATCGACACCGACCTGCGCATGGCGTCCACCGGCGCGATCCGCAAGTTCCTGGTCGAGCACCCGAAGGAATTCGACCCGCGCAAGTTCCTCGCCGCGTCGACCAAGGCGATGAAGCAGATCTGCAAGGCGCGCTACGAAGCCTTCGGCACCGCCGGCCATGCATCCCGGATCCGTGCCCTGAGCCTGGAGACCATGTGCCAGCGCTACGAGCGGGGCGAGCTGGCGCCCAAGGTGCGGTAATCGCCTCGTGCGGCCGGGCCCGGCCCGGCCCTGTCCCGCCGGCGCCGCGCGCGCCCGGCTTCCTTCGGTACGCCGCGGCGCGCGCTGGCGCGTCGTGCAGGAGCGGCAGCATGGAAACCACCACCGATGCGGTGCGGCGCGGCATGGCCGCGCCGGACTTCGATCTTCCCGGCGTCGACGGCCGCAACTGGAGCCTGGAGCAGGCGCGCGGACCGCGCGGCCTGCTGGTCATGTTCCTGTGCAACCACTGCCCGTACGTGCAGGCGGTGGTCGAGCGCCTGCGCCGCGACTGCGACGCGCTGCGCGAACTCGGCGTGCACAGCGTGGCCATCAACAGCAACGACACCCGCGCCTATCCCCAGGATTCCTTCGACAACATGAAGCTGTTCGCGCGCCGGCACGGCTTCGGCTTCCCCTACCTGTTCGACGAGTCGCAGCAGGTGGCGCGCGCCTACGGCGCCGTCTGCACGCCCGATTTCTTCGGCTTCGACGCCGCGCTGCGCCTGCAGTATCGCGGCCGGCTCGACGCCGCGCGACTCGGCCCGGCTTCGCCGACCACGCGCCGCGAACTGTTCGATGCCATGCGGCGCATCGCCGACACCGGCGAAGCGCCGGACGAGCAGTGGCCGAGCATCGGCTGCTCCATCAAGTGGCGCGAGCCCGCGCGGGCATGAGCCGGCGCCCGGCCCTGCGCGCCCTGGTGTTCGATGTCGACGGCACGCTCGCGGAGACCGAGCGCGACGGCCACCGCGTGGCCTTCAACCGCGCCTTCGCGCAATGCGGCCTCGACTGGCACTGGGACGAGGCGTCGTACGGCGCGCTGCTCGCCGTCACCGGCGGCAAGGAGCGCATGCTGCACTACTGGCGCGGCGTCGACCCGCAGGCCGCTGCGGCGCCCGGCGCGGCGAGCCTGATCGCCGAGCTGCACCGGCGCAAGACACGGCATTACGTGGAGCTCGTGCAGGCCGGCGCGCTGGCGTTGCGCCCCGGCGTGCGCCGCCTGCTCGAGCAGGCGCGCGACGCCGGGCTGCAGTTGGCGATCGCCACCACGACCACCCCGCACAATGTCGAGGCCCTGCTGCGGGCGACGCTGGGCGACGCGGCGAACGGCCTGTTCGCCTGCATCGGCGCGGGCGACATCGTGCCGCGCAAGAAGCCCGACCCGGCGATACACGCGTGGGTGCTCGCCCGGCTCGGACGACAGCCCGCCGAGTGCCTCGTGATCGAGGATTCGCCGCCGGGGCTGCAGGCGGCGCGGGCGGCCGGGATGCGCACGCTGATCACGCGCGGCGTGTACTCGGCCGACGCCTGCTTCGACGGCGCCTGGGTGCTGCTCGACGGCCTCGGCGAGCCCGCGCGACCGGCGCGCGGCGAGGTCGGCGGTGCGCCGTGGAGCGGGGTCGTCGAAGCGGCCCGCTTGCGCGAATGGTTCGAGCGTCCGGCCGCGGCCTGAAGCGCGCGGCCGCGCCTACAGCAGCACCAGGCGCGCGCCCAGCGGGCTGGTGCGCGCCACCGGCGCCACGGCCTGCGCCATGGCCAGCGCGAGCTGGCGCACCGCTTCCCAGGGCTCGTGCGCAAGCCCCGGCGGGCGCAGGCCCTTGACCGCACGGTCGCAGGCGGCCGCGCGCAGCAGCAGGCCTTCCAGCGCGGCCAGGCCGAGCCCGGGAAGCACGCGCTGCAGCAGCTTTTCCCGCGCTCCCCAGATGCGGTTGGCGCGCGCCAGCGTGGCGAAGCTTTCGCCGGCGTCCAGCCCCTGGCGCACGCGCAGCCAGGCGCGCAGTTCCTCGGCCAGGGTCCAGTGCGCCAGCACCGCGGCCACGCCTTCGCCCTGCAGGCCCTCGAGCATGCGCAGCAGGCGCGCCGCGTCGCCGGCCAGGATGGTCTCGCCCAGCCGGAACACGTTGTAGCGCGCGGCATCCTGCACCAGCGCCTCGATGCGTTCGGCGTCGAGCTCGCCGGGCTCCACCAGCAGCGCCAGCTTCTCCACTTCCTGGTGCGCCGCCAGCAGGTTGCCCTCGCAGCGTGCCGCCAGCAGATCCAGGCAGGCCTGCCCGGCCGCGCCGGCCGGCAGGCGCAGGCCGCGATCCTGCAGGCGCCTGCGCATCCAGGCGCCGATCTGCGCCGGCTCGACGGTGTCCACGCGTACCGCGGTGCCGTGGCGCGCCAGCCCGGAGAACCAGTCGGATCGCTGCGTCGCCGCATCCAGGCGCGGCAGCAGCAACAGCAGCAAGGCATCGCCCTGCTCGCGCTGCGCCAGTTCGGCAAGCGCGGCGGCGCCGTCGCGCCCCGGCTTGCCGCCGGGCATGCGCAATTCCACCAGCTTGCGTTCGCCGAAAAGGCTGCGCTCGTCCATCTGCGCGAGCAGCACCTGCCAGTCGAAACCGCGTTCGACCTGGTGGGATTCGCGCATCGCGTGCCCCGCCTGCACGGCCGCGGCGCGGATCGCGTCGACGGCCTCCATGACCAGCAGCAGCTCGTCGCCGAACACGGTGTAGGGCCCGCGCAGCCCGGCGCGCAGCGCACCGGCGAGTTGTTCGTGAGCGATCAGCGGCATGGCGGGACGTCGCGGGAGCGGCTCAGCGCGCCGCCGGCGCCTCGGCCGGCGGGTGGAAGTTGCCGAGCTGGAACAGGATGCGGTCGACCAGCGACTGGCGCATGCTGGCGTACAGCATGTCGGCCTCGCTGGCCTTGCCCAGCGCCGCCGCGGTGCTGTAGCTCAGGCGGTTGCTGCGGCTGATCGTGGTCGGCGCG
Organism: Pseudomonadota bacterium; assembly: GCA_021815805.1. GTDB lineage: Bacteria > Pseudomonadota > Gammaproteobacteria > Burkholderiales > Burkholderiaceae_C > Thiomonas_A. The sequence continues at coordinate 74,413 of JAKAZQ010000008.1, forward strand.
ATGAGCAGGCGACCGTCCGGCGTGCTGAGCTGGAAACGCACCGAGTCGTGCAGCGTGTACTGCGCCACGGTACCGTCGGCGTTGTAGGCGGTCGGAGTCTGGCTGATGGATTCCTGCTGCAGCGTGAACACGGCCTGTGCCTGGCGCGGGTCGTCGACCAGGCGCGTGCCGGTGGTCGCCGCGATGGTGCGCTTGAGCAACTCCAGCAACGGGCCCGGCGGGCCCTGCACGCACAGGCTGCTGAACGCCAGGCGGGTCGAGGTGCGCAGGTGGAAGCCGCAAGCCGCCAGCGGCAGCGCGCCGGCCAGCAGCAGCGCGCGCAGCGCGCCGCGACGGGCTGCCGAGGCGGGGTCAGAGCACGACATTGACCAGCCTTTGCGGCACGACGACGACCTTGCGCGCCGCGCGGCCCTCGGCATGGCGCGCGAACTCCGGGCTGGCCAGTGCCGCGGCCTCGATGGCCGCGCGATCGGCCGCCGCGGGGACGCGCAGGCTGCCGCGCAGCTTGCCGTTGATCTGCAGCACCAGTTCGATTTCGTCGCGCTCCAGCGCCTGCGGGTCGACCTGCGGCCACGGCGCATCCAGCAGTTCGCCGTGGCGTTGCGCGAAACCCAGCTGCTGCCACAGCACATGGCAGATGTGCGGCGTCGCCGGATACAGCGTGCGCAGCAGGATGCCCCAGGCCTCGTCGAGCAGGCGGGCGCGCCAGCCCGCCGCCTGCGGCGGCGCCTCGAACGCGGCGACCTGGTCGATCTGGTTGAGCATTTTCATGCACCCCGACACCACCGTGTTGTACTGCATGCGCTGGTAGTCGTGCGTGATCTGCCGCAGCGCGAGGTGGATTTCGCGCCGCGCGTCGGCCAGCGCGCCGAGCTCGCGCGGCAGTTCGCTCCAGGCCCCGCTCGCCGCTTCGCCCGCGCCGGCGAACCCTTGCGCGCCATCCCAGACCCGGCGCAGGAAACGCTGCGCGCCCTCGACCGCCGAGTCGTTCCATTCCAGCGTGGCCTCGGGCGGCGCGGCGAACATGGTGAACAGGCGCGCGGTGTCCGCGCCATGCCGGTCGATCAGCTCCTGCGGGTCGACGCCGTTGTTCTTGCTCTTGCTCATCGTGCCCACGCCGCCGTAGTCGACCGCGCTGCCGTCGCGCTTGAGACGCGCGCCGACGATGTGGCCCTGCGCGTCCAGCACGTTGTCGACCTCGTGCGGCCAGAAGTACTCGATGCCGCCGTTGGCGCCGCGGCGCGAATAGATGTGGTTGAGCACCATGCCCTGCGTGAGCAGGCGCTTGAACGGCTCGTCGGCGCGCACCAGCCCGAGGTCGCGCATGACCTTGGTCCAGAAGCGCGCGTACAGCAGGTGCAGGATCGCGTGCTCGATGCCGCCGATGTACTGGTCCATCGGCAGCCACTGGTCGGTGCGCGCATCGACCATCGCGGCGTGGTTGTCGGCGCAGGTGTAGCGCATGTAGTACCAGGACGAATCGACGAAGGTGTCCATGGTGTCGGTCTCGCGCCGCGCCGGACGTGCGCATTGCGGGCAGTCGACCTTCAGGAACGACTCGCAGCGCGCCAGCGGATTGCCGCTGCCGTCGGGAATCAGGTCCTCCGGCAGCAGCACCGGCAGGTCGCGCTCGGGCACCGGCACCGCGCCGCAGTGCTCGCAATGGATGATCGGGATCGGCGTGCCCCAGTAGCGCTGCCGCGAAATGCCCCAGTCGCGCAGACGCCAGGTGGTGCGCTTGTCGCCGAGCCCGCGTCCGGCCAGCAGCGCGGCCACGCGATCCACGGCCTGCGCGTGGTCGAGCCCGTCCAGGAACGCGAAGTCGGCGCCCGAGTGCACGCAGCGGCAGCGCTGCTTGTCGGCGTACCAGTCGGCCCACACGGTGTCGCTGAAGCGCTCGCCGGGCACCTCCACCACCTGGCGGATGGGCAGCCCGTACTTGCGCGCGAACGCGAAATCGCGCTCGTCGTGGGCCGGCACGCCCATCACGGCGCCGTCGCCGTAGCTCATCAGCACGTAGTTGCCGACCCACACCGGCACCGCCTCGCCGCTCAGCGGGTGGCGAACGTGCAGGCCGGTGGGCATGCCCTCCTTGTCCTTCAGCGCCAGTTCGGCCTCGGTGGTGCCGCCCTGCGCGCAGCGCTCGATGAACGCCGCCAGCTCCGGGTTGCCGGCGGCCGCGTGCGCGGCCAGCGGATGCTCGGGGGCGACGGCGCAGAAGGTCACGCCCATGATGGTGTCGGCGCGCGTCGTGAACACGTACAGGCGCCCGTCCTGGATCAGGCGGCCGCCGGCGTCGCGGATGTCGTGCTCGAAGGCGAAGCGCACGCCCTGGCTGCGGCCGATCCAGTTCTCCTGCATCAGGCGCACGCGCTCGGGCCAGCCGGCGAGGAAGTTCGGGTGCTCGGGGTCGGCCACCGCGGCCAGCAGCTCCTCGGCGTAATCGGTGATGCGCAGGTAGTAGCCGGGAATCTCGCGCCGCTCCACGGGGGCGCCGCTGCGCCAGCCGCGCCCGTCGATTACCTGCTCGTTGGCCAGCACGGTCTGGTCCACCGGATCCCAGTTGACCACCTGGGTGCGGCGCTCGGCGATGCCCTTCTCGAGCATCCTGAGGAACAGCCACTGGTTCCAGCGGTAGTACTCCGGCGAGCAGGTCGCCACCTCGCGGCTCCAGTCGATGGCCAGGCCCATGGCCTGCATCTGGCGCTTCATGGTGGCGATGTTGTCGTAGGTCCAGCGCGCCGGCGGCACGCGGTTTTTCATCGCCGCGTTCTCCGCCGGCAGGCCGAAGGCGTCCCAGCCCATCGGCATCAGCACGTTGTACCCGTTCATGCGCAGGTAGCGGGTCAACATGTCGTTGATGGTGTAGTTGCGCACATGCCCCATGTGCAGCTTGCCGCTGGGGTAGGGCAGCATCGAGCAGGCGTAGAACTTGGTGCCGGGCGCGTCCTCGCGCACGCGGTAGGCGTCGTGCGCCTGCCAGTGTTGCCGGGCGGCCTGCTCGACCGCGGCTGCGTCGTACTTGGAAGTCATGTCGGCTGGAGGGGTGGGGTCGGGCGCGCGACTGCACCGGGGCCGGCGCGGCGCGCGCAAACCCTCATGGTAGTTGGCGCGCCGGCGGCGCGGCGCGGGCTTCAGCGCGGGTCCGACGCGGGCTGCGTGATCAGGCCGATGTGCGCCAGCCCGGCGGCCTGCGCGGCGGCCATCACGCGCGCGACGTCGCCGTAGGGCACGGCGCGGTCGGCGCGGATGCGCAGCTGCGCATCGGGCCGGCGCCGCGCGCCCGCGCGCAGCAGCGCGGCGAGTCGGTCCGGCGCCACCGCGCGCCCGTCGAGCTCGATGCGCCCGTCGCGCAGCAGCGCCAGGTCCAGTGCGCCCGCGGCCGGCGCGTCGGCCGCCGCGTCGACGCGCGGCAATTGCAGCGCGATGCGCCCGTCGAGCAGCGGCGCGGTGAGCAGCAGGATGACCAGCAGCACCAGCATGACGTCGATCAACGGCGTCATGTTGATGTCGCTCAGCGGGGCCTCGTCGGGCGTGCGCTCGAAGCGTCCGAAAGCCATCGCCGGGTGGCCCGTCTCAGGACGCCGCGGAATCCGCCGGCTCGATGCCGAGTTCGCGCTGCAGCAGATCCCAGGCCTGTTCGGCGGTCTCGACGAAATGGAACAGCTCGACGTCCCGGGCACCGATCATTCCCGTTTGCACGAGGTGGTCGAAATCGATCAGCTTGCTCCAGAATTCGCGGTCGAACAGCAGGATCGGGCGCCGGTGCACCTTGCGCGTCTGGGTCAGGGTCAGCACCTCGAACAGTTCGTCGAGCGTGCCGAAGCCGCCGGGAAAGCACACCAGCGCGACCGAGCGCATGAGGAAATGCATCTTGCGCATCGCGAAGTAGTGGAAGCGGAAGCACAACTCCGGCGTGATGTACGGGTTGGGTTCGGCCTCGTGCGGCAGCACGATGTTCAGGCCTACCGTCGGGCCGCCGGCATCCAGCGCGCCGCGGTTGCCCGCCTCCATGATGCCCGGGCCGCCGCCGGTGACCACCGTCAGCGGGCGCTCCAGGCGCTTGCTGGCGCGCGTCACGAGTGCCGCGAAATGCCGCGCCTGGTCGTAGTGGCGCGACAGCTTCACGGCCTGGCGCGCGCGCGCCAAGGCCTGCGCGTCGCCGTCGGCCTGTGCCTGTGCCAGGCGCTGCTCGGCGAGTTCGGGGGACAGGATGCGCGCGCTGCCGAACAGCACGACGGTGGCGTCGATGCCGTGTTCGCGCTGCACCATCTCGGGTTTGAGCAACTCGAGTTGCATGCGCACCGGACGCAGGTCGTCCTGCAGCAGGAACGCGGTATCGGTGAACGCCAGTCGATAGCTGCTCTCGGGGCCGGCGTAGCGCGACGGAACCTGCTGCTCGGAGGCCTCGTCGCGCGCGCTCGGGAAATTGCGCTGGCGCAGCGCATCGCGATGGTGTCTGGACATGCTCGCACTGTAGCGCGCCCGGCATGCACGCGCGCCCGCCTGCGGCGCCCGGGCGGCCATGCCGCGGCCCGCCCGCGGTGCGCTCAGGGCGCCGCGGCGTGGCCGGATGGCGGCGCGATGCTCGGCAGCTGCAGGCCCATCGGGCGCCCGCGCGACAGCGCCGTGAGGTAGGCCACCAGCTCGGTCATGCGCGCGCTGTCGGGGCTCGGCGGGGTGCCGCCGAGCGCGCCGCGGATGCAGTGCGCGATCTGCATGTCCAGCGTCACCAGGCGTCCGCCGCGCCAGCGCGGGAACTGCGCCGCGGCCCCCTGCAGCGACGGCAGCGGCGAACCCGACGGCAGCGCGCCGGGGCCGACGCCGCCGTGGCTGTGGCAGGCGATGCAACTGCCGTGTCCGCCGAACGCATCGGTGGCGAAGCTGCGGGCGCCGGCCTGCACGGCCTGCTGCAGCGTGCGCGGCGCCGGTGCGGCGCGCGCCGGCAGGCAGCATGTCGCCAGCGCGAGCGCCGCGACGCAGGCCGTGGCGGACCGGGAATGGTGGTGGATGGACATCGCGTTCCTCCCTGGGGCGGACGTGGCGGGCAGCCATGCGCAGCGGGGCGGGCGGGGGCCCGTCGGCTCGCGGCATGACGCGGCGCGCGCCGCGCGGCGGCGCGTGTCGAAGGGCGGCGAAACGCCGAACGGCCGGTCAGGCCCAACCTTATACTGGCGGCCCGGCACTGCCCCGGGCGCCTGCGCGTCGGCTTCGCAATCCCTGTTCGAGCATTCATGGTACTCCCCCCGGAAGCGCCGGAGCCGCGGCCCGAGCGCATGCAATTCGACACCCCGCTGCGCCTCAAGGGCGGCGCGGTGATGCCCGCGTACGAGCTCATGGTCGAGACCTACGGCGAGCTCAACGCCGCGCGCAGCAACGCCGTGCTGGTGTGCCACGCGCTGAACGCCAGCCACCATGTCGCCGGGCGCTACGCGGACGACGAAAAAAGCCGCGGCTGGTGGGACAACATGGTGGGTCCCGGGCGGCCCGTGGACACCCGGCGGTTTTTCGTCATCGGCGTGAACAACCTCGGCTCGTGCTTCGGCTCGACCGGGCCGATGAGCATCGATCCGGCGACCGGCAAACCCTGGGGCAGCCGCTTTCCGGTGGTCACGGTGGAGGACTGGGTGGATGCGCAGGCCCGCGTGCTGGATCGCCTGGGCATCGAGCGCCTGGCCGCCGTGATGGGCGGCAGCCTCGGCGGCATGCAGGCGCTGGCCTGGACCACGCGGCATCCGCAGCGGGTCGCGCACTGCGTGGCCAGCGCCACCGCGCCGAGCCTGTCGGCGCAGAACATCGCCTTCAACGAGGTGGCGCGCCGCGCCATCATCAGCGACCCGGACTTCCACGACGGCAACTACTACGAGCATGGCGTGGTGCCGCGCCAGGGGCTGAGCGTGGCGCGCATGATCGGGCACATCACCTATCTGAGCGACGACGCGATGGCGCGCAAGTTCGGGCGCAGCCTGCGCGGCGGCGCGCTGAACTACGGGTTCGACGTCGACTTCGAGATCGAGAGCTACCTGCGCTACCAGGGCGAGAAATTCAGCGGATATTTCGACGCCAACACCTACCTGCTGCTGACGCGTGCGCTGGACTACTTCGACCCGGCGGGCGAGCACGACGGCAACCTGGCGGCGGCGCTGGCGCCGGCGCGCGCGCGCTTCCTGCTGACCAGCTTCACCACCGACTGGCGCTTTTCGCCCGAGCGTTCGCGCGAGATCGTGCGCGCGCTGCTGGCCAACCGGCGCGAGGTCAGCTACGCCGAGATCGATTCGCCGTTCGGGCACGATGCCTTCCTCATGGACGAACCGCACTATCACGACGTGGTGCGCGCGTATTTCGCGCGCATCGGCGAGCAGCTCGGGCTGGAGCAGCCGGCATGAACCCGCGTTTCGACATCATCGCCGCGCGCGTGCCGCAGGGCAGCCGCGTGCTCGACCTGGGCTGCGGCAACGGCGCGCTGCTGGCGCACCTGCGCGACGGGCGCGGCTGCTCGGTGCAGGGCGTGGAGATCGACCCGGACAAGGTGGTGTCGTGCGCGCGCCGCGGTGTCGACGTGCTGCAGCTCGATCTCGAGCAGGGCCTGTCGATGTTCGCCGACGACAGCTTCGACATCGTGCTCATGATCGATTCGCTGCCGAATCTGCGCCACACCGAACGCGCGCTGCGCGAGGCGGCGCGGGTCGGGCGCATGGGGGTGGCGACCTTCGCCAATTTCGCCTACTGGCGTATTCGCCTGCGCGTTGCCAGCGGACGCTTGCCCGTGACCGAGGAACTGCCGTACGAGTGGTACGACACGCCGAACCTGCGTGTGACCACCTATGCCGATTTCTCCGTGCTCGCCGCCAAGTGCGGCCTGCGCGTGCGGCAGGCTCTGGGCATCCAGGCCGGGCGCGAGGTGCACAGCCTGCCCAACCTGCTCGCCTCCGAGGCGATGTTCGTGTTCAGCGCGGGGTGAGTGACAGCCCCCGGCGCGCGCGCTGCGCACGCCGCCCCCCGGGGGGGCGCCAGCCGCCCTTGGGAGCGGCCCGGCGGGCGGCTGGGCGGGTGACAGCCCCCGGCGCGCGCGCTGCGCACGCCGCCCCCCGGGGGGGCGCCAGCCGCCCGGGGGGCCCTCAGCGCCCGATGAGGCGGGTGAATTCGGCGCGGGTGCTGGGGTCGCTGCGGAAGGTTCCCAGCAGGGTGCTGGTGACCATGCTCACGCCGCGCTTGTGTACGCCGCGGGTGGTCATGCATTCGTGCGAGGCTTCGACGATCACGCCCACCCCGCGCGGCTGCAGGGTGTCGTGGATGCACTGCGCGATCTGCGCGGTGAGCTTTTCCTGCACCTGCAGGCGGCGGGCGTAGGCGTCCACCACGCGCGCCAGCTTGCTGATGCCGACCACGCGGTTGCTCGGCAGGTAGCCCACGTGCACGCGTCCGATGATGGGCGCCAGGTGATGCTCGCAATGGCTTTCGAAGTCGATGTCGCGCAACACGATGATCTCGTCGTACCCGGCGACTTCCTCGAACGTGCGGTTCAGGTAGGCGGTGGGATCCTGCGCGTAGCCCGCGAACCATTCGCGATAGGCGCGCGCCACGCGCCGCGGCGTGTCGCGCAGGCCCTCGCGCGCGGGGTCGTCGCCAGCCCAGCGCAGCAGGGTGCGCACGGCCTCCTCGGCCTGCTGCTCGGTGACTTCGTCGGACGCTTGCTCGGAGATCAACATGGGGGGTGCGCGCAATACGCTCGTGGCATGGTGGCGCCGCAGTCCGGTGGCCTGCGGTTCCAACCAGTGTAGAGCGTTGCGGCGCAGCCCGCCGAGGCGTCCGCCCGCGTGGCGGCCGCTTCAGTCGGGCATCGCAGGTGCGCGCCGTCGCAGCAGTGCCTCGGTCATGCGGCGCAGGCCCAGCCACTGCTGGGCCCAGAATCCGCGGCCGAGGTCCTCGCCACGGCCTGCGGGCGCGGGCAGTTGCGCACGCACTCCGGTAGGTTGCAGCGGGGTGTCGAAATCGGCCGAGCCGAACAGCTGGTCCCACCACGGCAGCAGCACGCCGAAATTGCACCCGTACAGGCGCGCGCGGTTGCCGTGCCCGAGCTCGTGGCCGAAGCCCACGGCGTGGTGCAGGCGGTGGAAGCGCGGTCCCACCAGCAGGCGTTCGCCCAGGCGTCCGAAGTCGAAGCGGATGTTCGCGTGCTGCAGGCTTTGCAGCGCTCCCCCGACCAGGCTCAGGGCCACGAACTGACCGGGAGGCAGGCCGATGAACAAGGCCAGGGTCGCGAAAAAGGCGGCCTGCAGCGCGTCGTCCAGCAGGTGGTTGCGATCGTCGGCCCACAGGCTGAGCTTGCGCTGGCTGTGATGCACGGCGTGCAGTTCCCACCACCAGCCGACCTGATGCTGCAGGCGGTGGTACCAGTAACCGGCGAAATCGAGGACCACGAGATACACCAGGAAGCCCAGCAGGGGGTGCAGGCGCATGCCCGGCCACAACGCATCCAGGTTCAGGTTGACCCAGCCGTGCAGGCGCAGCCATGCCAGCGACTGGTCGAACAAGGGCTGCAGGGTGAGGAACAGCAGCAGCGGCACCAGGCCCAGCCGGTTGATCAGCGTGTAGATCACGTCGACGCCGATGCCGCGGCGGTTCTCCCAGTGTTCCAGCGGCAGCAACCATTCCAGCGGGCGCAGCACGGCGTAGATCAGCATCACCTGCAGCGCTCCGGCGATGACCCAGATCAGGTTGTCGTAGGCCAGATCGTCCAGGCCCATCAGATGCAGGTGCCACAGCATCGGCTGCACGCAGCTGACGAACAGCCAGGTCTGCAGGTCGCCCACGGCGGCGTTGCACAGGCGCAGCACGGTGTCGAACATGGCAGGGGTCGCTCGCGAAGGCCTCAGGCGGGCAGCGGCTGCCGCGCCGAGGCCGGGGAGATCGGCGGCAGGTTGTCGTAGAACGGCGCGCGATCGCGGAAGTAGATGCCGTGCGGCGATTTGCCGACTCCGATCACGTCGACCAGGCGCAGGCTGCGCATGTCGATCACCCCGACCGCGCGGTCGAAGCGGAAGGTCGTCCACAGCCAGCGCCGATCCGCCGAAAGCTCCATGTCGTCGGGGCCGGGGCGCAGGCCGGTGATGTCCCCCACCTTGCGCAGCGCCTGCATGTCGAGAATGCTGATGCTGTCGGAGATGCGGTTGGTCACGAGCACGTGGCGCCCGTCGGCGAGCGAGCGGAAGTTGTGCGCGGCGTCGCCGGTGACCATGCGGGTCACGATGCGCCGCTGGCGCCAGTCCAGCGCGACCACGGCGTTGGAGCCGGTCAGCGCCACCAGCAGCACGGCGTCGCCCGGCGTCAGCCAGACCCCCGCCGGTGTGTCTCCCACCTTCATGGTCCACAGCAGGGTCTGCGTGGGCAGGTGGATGGCCGCGACCTCGCCGGTCTGCTGCAGGCTGATGAACACGATCTGGCTGTCGGAGCTGAACGCCATGTGGCTGGGCACCGCGTCCAGCGGCATGCGGCGCACCAGGCGCAGCGTCCGGCCGCCGCCGTAGGCGTACAGATCCACCCGGTTCAGGCGCAGGCAGTTGGCGACGAACCAGCGCGTGTCGGGCGAAAAGCCGATCTGGTACGGATCCTCGATGTCGTTGCGCACGCCCTGCAGCGCGCCGCTGGCCGGATCCAGGAACAGCAGGTTGCCGCCCACCGCGTCGGCCACGATCAGCGAATGCCCGTCCGGCGTGGGCATCAGGTGGTGCGGCTCCTTGCCCACCGGGAACGTGCGCAGCGGCCGGCGCGTCGTCTGGTCGATCAGCGTGACGGACGCGTCGGCGGAGTCGAGCACGACCACCCGATCCGGGTCGTCGGACGCGCCGAACGCCACGCGGCCGAGCAGTGGGGAAAGTGCCAGAGCCCCGGCACGACGCAGGAAGTCACGACGCATGATGCGACCTGGGACAGGAGAAGCCCGCCGATGCCGAGCATCGGCCGGCGGAGACGGCGGGGTCGCGCAAGCGACGGCGGTGGCAGACCCCACGAAGGCGCTGCTGAAAATGCAACGCCACAGCCTACCCCGCGGTTGACCTGCGCGGCATGACTGCGCCGGTCGCAGCAACAAATGAGCAATGCTGCTGTGGATAATTCGCGACAGGGCACTTGTCACGAGATGTGAATCCCGTGACCCTGTGCCATCGTCCACAAGGTCTTGCCGCGTCGTGACAGGTGCGGCTGCCGCTTCGCCCGGGAGGGCCCCGTGATGCGTCGCAATTACCTCGGTTCGGCCGGCCTGGTCCTCGGCCTGGGCCTGTTCATCTCGACGTCGGCGCATGCCGACGGACCGCCGGTGAGCTTTTCCATCACCGTCGGCACCCCGCCGCCGGTCTATGCGCCGGCGCCGGTGTATGCCCCGCCGCCCGTGTACGCGCCGGCGCCCGTGTACGCGCCGCCGGCGATGGTCTGGCTGCCCCAGATCGGCGCCTACGTCGCGCTGGGCCTGCAGCAGCCCGTGTTCTACCTCGGCGGCGTGTACTACCACTTTGCCGGCGGCGGCTGGTACGCGGGCCCCAGCTATGGCGGTCCGTGGCGCCCGGCCGGCCCGCCGCCGGGGGTGCTGCGGCGCTTCCACGATCGTGACTGGGATCGCTACCAGCGCATGGCGCGGGAACATGAAGGGCAGCGCCAGTGGCGCCAGTTCCGTCCGGCGCCGATGCGCGACATGGGCCCGCGCCGCGGCTACGACGCGCGTCCCCCCGAGCGCGGGCCGCGCGGCGGCCCGCATGGTCGCGGTCACGACGGCTGGCGCGGCCGTGATCGCGGCGAGGATCGTTGAGCCGCCGGGGCCGGGCGGGTGTCGGCAAAATCCCCGGTTCGTGCGTTGGAGCATGGACAGCCGAGCCGATCCCGCGGCCCCGGCTCGATGAGGTGATCTGCCGAACTGTCGAGGTGAACATGCCATCGCTTTGTCGCGGTCCGCGTTGCGGCCGGCGCGCACGCTTGCGGCGCATCGCGCTGTGCGCGCTGCTGGCCGGCGGGCTCGGCGCGGCCGTTCCCGCGGTCGCGCATGTCCGCTGGTCGGTCGGCGTGGGCATTGGCGTGCCCGGCTACTACCCGGGCTGGGGCCCGGGCTGGTGGGCCGCGCCGTACACGCCCTACGACAACGACTACGGCTACGTCTACGGTGCCCCGGTGATCGTCGCGCCGCCGCCGGTCGTCTATGCGCCGTGGCAGCCGCCGGCGGCGGCCGTTGCGGCGCCGCTCGGCCCACCTCCGCCGTCGTTCTGGTATTACTGTTACAACCCGGCTGGCTACTATCCTCAGGTACCGTACTGTCCCGGAGGCTGGACTCCGGTGCCGGCGCGGCCCGCGTCGCCGGCCCACCCTCCCGCGCAACCGGCCCAGCCTCCCGCGCCGCGCGCGCCGGCCCACCATTGATGCCATGACCCTGCGAAAACCCCTTGTTCCGGCGATGCTGGTTTCCGCCCTGCTGCTCGGCGGCTGCGCCAGCCCGCCGATGGGCCCGACCGTGGCCGTGATGCCGGCGCCCGGCATGCCCCTGCAGCAGTTCCAGGCGATCGACGCCACCTGCCGCAGCTTCGCGCAGCAGCAAAGCGCCGGCTACGCCAACAGCGCCAGTCAGTCCGGCGTGGTCTCGGGGGCTGCCGGCGCGCTGCTCGGCGCGGCCGCCGGCGCGTTGATCGGCGGCAACCAGGGCAGCGCCGGGGTCGGCGCCGGCATCGGCCTGCTGGCCGGCTCGGCCGGCGGCGCCGGAACCTACAACCAGCAGCAGATGAGCGCCCAGCAGGCGTACAACATCGCCTACAAGCAATGCATGTACACCAAGGGGGCGCAGGTTCCCGGTTATGCCGCGCCGCGCTACGCGCCGCCCCCGGTGTACTACCCCCGGTCGGGCTACGTGCCGCCCCCGCCGCCGCGCTACGAAGACGATCGTTGAAGCCGGGCTCGGCGCGCCGCTGATGCGGCAAACGAGCGCCGGACGCCGCGCGCAATCCGGCGGTGGGGCGCGGCGTGCGCATACGGCGCGAGGCGCCCGCCGACGACGAGGGGCGGGCGCGAGGTAGGCTCGTCGTCGCCAGGCCGGCTGCGTGATCGCGTCGACGGCTATCATGCGCGGTTGTCATGACGGAACCCACTCTCGACCGGGAGCGCGGCGCGCGCGCGCCCCAATCGCCACGCGGCGCGACCCCGCGTGGCAAGCCG
>JAKAZQ010000063.1 GCA_021815805.1 Pseudomonadota bacterium
CGGTCTTGGTGTCGAAGGCATACAGATGGCCTTGCAGCGAGCCGGTGAAGGTCACGCCGCCCGCGGTGGCGGTGACGCCGCCGTTCCAGGGCATCTTGCTCCAGTGGCCCCACACCTTCTTGCCGGTATCGACGTTGATGGCCTGCACTTCGCCGTAACCCTTGCTGCCGGCTTCCGGGAAGATCGCGAAGCCTTCACCCAGGTACGGCAGACCCTGCATGTAGCTCACCTTGGTGCCGTTGTAGCTGCCGCAGGCGTGCAGCGACGGAACGATGGCGATGTGCGACGTCGGGTCGTAGGCCATCGACCACCAGTTCTTGCCGCCGAGGAACTGCGGGCAGGTCTTGATGGTCTTGCCCACCGTCGGGTAGGACTTCGGGTTGTTGATCGACTCGCCCTGCGCGTTGTAGCCCAGCACCGAGGTGGTCTTCACGAAGGGCTTGGCGTAGATCAGCTTGCCGGTCTCGCGATCGATGGCGATGAAGTAGCCATTGCGATCGGCGTGGATCAGCGCGTCGTAGTCCTTGCCCTTGTAGTGCACGTTGGCGCGCAACGCGGTGTTCACGCCGTCGTAGTCCCAGGTGTCGTGCTGGGTGTACTGGAAGTACCACTTCATGTCGCCGTTGTTGGCGTTGAGCGCCAGCAGCGAGTCCGAGTACAGGTTCTTGCCCGGGCGCAGCTCGGCCAGCCACGGGCCGGGGTTGCCCACGCCCCAGTACAGGGTCTTGCTGTGCGGATCGTAGGTACCGGTCAGCCACGCCGGGGAGCCCGCGTGCAGGTACATGCCCTTGGGCCAGGTGTCGCCGTTCTTTTCCTCGGGCGAGGGCACCGTGAAGGTCTTCCACTCGCTGTCGCCGTTCTTCACGTTGAGCGCGGTGATGAAGCCGCGCGCACCGTACTCGCCGCCGGCGCTGCCGACGTAGAGCTTGCCGTCGGCGACCAGCGGGGCCAGCGAGAACGCGTAGCCGATGCCCGGGTCGACGATCTGCTTCTTCCACTCGATCTGGCCGGTCTGCGCGTTCAGCGAAGCCACTTCGCCGCTGAGCATGGCCACGAACAGGCTGTCACCGTACAGCGCCACGCCGCGGTTGACCACGTCACAGCAGACGGTCTTGTACGCGATCTTGGGCAGCTGGGGATCGAAGCTCCACAGCTTCTTGCCGCTGGTGGCCTCGAAGGCGTACACATGGTCGCGCGGGGTGGTCACGAACATGTAGTTGCCATTGACGATCGGCGTGGCCTCGAAGCCCTCGGTCAGGTTGGCCGGGAACTTGTGCGACCAGACCATTTTCAGCTTGCCGACGTTGGCGGCGTCGATCTGCTTGGCGGGCGAATAGCTGTCGCCGCCGTAGCCGTGGTAGTAGGTCAGCCAGTCGGTGCTCTGGCCGGCCTGGTCCAGGCGGGACTGGGTCACGGCGGGGTAGTCGGCCTGGGCGGCCGACGCGAAGGCCACGCTCAGCGTGGCGACGGCCAGCGGCGTGAGCCACTTGTGCTTGCGAACGGTGTTGCGATTTTTCATGGGATGTTCCTTGCTCTCCACGGTTTTCGGGCCTGGTCTGGGCGACTGCGCGCGCGATCGCCCTCGGCGGGCGTGGGCGGCGCGTCTGCGCACCATCCGGCTGTGGCTTGTTGGTCGAACGGCTGGTGGCTGCTGGCTCCTCCTTGCTGGCATGCGGGACTTCGATGCCAAGCACATATCAGGAACCGTGCCAGCCTCATGGTCTTTTTGCGCCAGCGCAGGAACGCAGCAAAAACAAGGGCTTGCAACGCGCCGTCCGGTGTTACCCGTGGTGGCTCGAGATCGGATGAGGCTGCTATTGCGACAGGCGGATGTCGCGTATCGCGACATCGCCGTGTCCGGGCGCGCATGCGACAGGCGCTTGCGCGACAAGTCGCGCCTACGCCGTGCGCGCTGCGCGCAGGCGTTCATTGCACGGCGAAGCGGAATTCCTGGACCACCGTGACCGGCTGCGTACCGTGGTCGTCGCAGCGGTACTGGCGCATGGCCCGGCGCACCGCGTCGTGGAACACCTGCGGGCCGGACAGGATCTTCACCGAACGCACGCGCCCTCCCTGCACCACGGCCTGTGCCAGCACCGTGCCGCCGAGGCCTTCCTCGACGGCGAGGTCGGGCATGCGCGGGCGCACCTGGTGCGGGCACACCAGCGCGGCCGCGACCGGTGCCGCTGGCGCCTGCGCCGTGGGCGCGGGGGCGGGCTGCGGGGCGGGCGGAGGCTGCGGCGCCGGCGGCGGGGCGGGCGGCGCCTGCACGGGCGCGGGCTGCGGTACCGGCGGCGGTGGCGCGGGAGCCGGCACCGGCGGAGGCGGCACCGGGCGCGGCGGTGGCGCGTGGCGCACGATGGGGCGCGGCTTCGGCCTCGGCGTGGGAAGCGGCTTCGCCACCGGCTTGGGCCTGGGCTTGACCTCGGGCTTGGGCGGCGGCTGGCGCAGCACCGGACGCGGCGCCTGCACGTGCAGGATGCGCAGGTACACCGCAGGTGGCGGTGCCGGGGGCGCAGGCTGCACGCGCAGGCCACGTACCAGCGCCCACAGCAGGCCCAGGTGCAGCAGCACGACCAGCCCGACCGACAGCGTGCGACGCAGCAGCGCTGCGCCGTCGACGCGCTCGGCCGGCGCGGCGTAGGTGTTCACCGGGCCGTCTCCTCGACGATTCCCATGCGCGTGACGCCTTCGCGCTGGGCCGTCGCCAGCACGCGCGCGAAGGTGTCGTAGCTGGCGCGCGCGTCGGGGTGCAGGTGCACCTCCTCGGGCGGAGTCGAGCGCGCCGCGTCGCGCAGCAGTTGCTGCAACTGCGCCTGCGACAGCACCGGCAGCCGGTTCCACAGCACGCGCCGCCCGGGCCCGATCTCGACGTCGACCACCACCGGTGGTTTCGGCGGCGTTTGCGCCTGCGCCGGCGGAGTGGTCATGTCGACGGCGTCCAGGCGCACCGGGATGGTGACGATGAGCATGATCAGCAGCACCAGCATCACGTCGATCAGCGGCGTGGTGTTGATCTCGGGCGCTGCGATCTCCTGCATCTGCGCCTGCAGGCGCTCGCGTCGTCGACGGTGGTTCAAGCGTCGCTCCTCATCGCGCAGGCGGCTGGGTGACGAAGCCCAGCGTGGCGATGCCGGCGTCGCGACAGGCGTCGACCACCGCGCCCACTGCGGCGTAGGTGCCGGCGCGATCCGCGCTGATCTGCACCCGCGGCTGCGGGCGCTGCGCGGCAAGCGCGCGCAGGCGAGAACGCAGCGCCTGCGAGTCGGCCAGCGCGGTGTCGCCCCAGTACAGGCGCCCGTCGCGCTCGACGCTGATCACCACGTCGCTGGCGCGCGGATGCCGTGCCTGCGCCGCCTGGCGCGGCAGATCGACATGCTGCGGGTAGCGGATCACCGGCACGGTGATCAGGAAAATGATCAGCAGCACCAGCATCACGTCGACCAGCGGCGTGGTGTTGATGGTCGACAGCGCCTGTTCCTGGCCGTCGTCCGCGGGACCGGGCAGATGCAATGCCATGACGGAAGCAGTTGGCTGGCGCCGCGCGGCTTCAGCGAGCTTGCTGCGACGACAGCATCACCGCCTGCAGTTCGCTGGAAAAGTCGCGCACCTCCCCGAGCAGAACGACGTTTCGCCGCAGCAGCCAGTTGTAGCCGAGCACCGCCGGCACCGCGGCGGCCAGGCCCATGGCCGTCATGATCAGGGCCTCGCCCACCGGACCGGCGACGCGGTCGATGCTGGCCTGGCCGGCCACGCCGATCGCGGTGAGTGCGTGGTAGATGCCCCATACGGTGCCGAACAGCCCGATGAACGGGCTGGTCGAGCCCACCGTCGCCAGCAGGCTCAGGCCGGACGACAGTCGGCGCTGCACCTTGTCGGTGGCGCGCAGCAGGCACATGTCCATCCAGTCGGCGAGCTCGACGCGGGCGTGCAGGCCCTCGTGCCGGCTGCTGGCCTGCAGCGCGGCGTCGGCGATCTGGCGAAACGGGCTCGTGGCCGGCAGCGCTGCGCTGGCCGCCGATACGTCGGCCGCGCGCCAGAAGCCGTCGGCGACGCGTCGGCCCTGGCGCGCGATCCACGACTGTTCCAGCAGCTTGGAAACGATCACGTACCAGCTCGCCAGGCTCATCAGCACCAGGATCACCAGCACCGTGCGCGCGACGAAGTCCCCGTGCTGCCACATCGGCCCCAGGCCGTAGGGGTTGCCCGCGGAGGGCTGCTGCTGCGCAGCCTGGGCCGGCATCGGGATTCTGCCCGGGTTCGACGCGGCGGCGCCGGCCGGGGTCGACGCGGCGCCGGCGGCCGATGCCGACGAGGCACCCGGCGCGGGTTGCGCCAGGCCGGTCGCCGGTGCGAGGACCAGCAGCGCTGCGCTGCCCAGTGCGAGCAGCAGGCGTCTGGCCGAGCCGGCGCAAAGGCGCTTCGAGCGGCGTGCGGCGCGCCGCGCTTCGGGATGCGGTGGGTACAAGCTTGTCTCCGTGTCGTGTTCGGCGCTGGCGCGCCCGGTGCTTCTGCCGCCGAAGGAACAAGAACCATGCCAGCGCACGACGCCGGGGCCAGGCAGGCGCCGGCGCGCTGCTGGATTGTTCCACGGCAGGGCGCCGCGCGAAAGCCGGGACGTTGCGCACCCCGGCGCGCTGCACAGTATGCGCCGGGCGCATCGCAAACTGCGCTGCCTGGTTGCGCGCGATAGCCCTGGCAAATCGCCGTGATCCCAAAAATCAATTGGATTGATCAGTGGCG
This sequence comes from Pseudomonadota bacterium, assembly GCA_021815805.1. GTDB lineage: Bacteria > Pseudomonadota > Gammaproteobacteria > Burkholderiales > Burkholderiaceae_C > Thiomonas_A. The sequence goes on from JAKAZQ010000063.1 coordinate 4,744, forward strand.
CCTCGCTAGCATGAAAGCTCTTCGAAACTCATGAGGAAATCTACCAATGTCTCTGATCAACACCGAAGTCAAGCCGTTCAAGGCTAACGCGTACCAGAACGGCAAGTTCATCGAGGTCTCGGAGGCCACGCTGAAGGGCCATTGGTCGGTGGTCGTGTTCTACCCGGCCGATTTCACCTTCGTGTGCCCGACCGAACTCGAGGACCTGGCGGACCACTACCAGGAATTCAAGAAGCTCGGCGTCGAGGTCTACAGCGTGTCGACCGATACGCACTTCGCGCACAAGGCCTGGCACGACACCTCGGACGCCATCGGCAAGGTGCAGTACGTGATGATCGGCGACCCGACGGGCGCGATCACCCGCAACTTCGACGTGATGATCGAGGAAGAGGGCCTGGCGCTGCGCGGCACCTTCCTGATCAACCCCGAAGGCCAGATCAAGCTGTGCGAGATCCACGACAACGGAATCGGGCGTG
>JAKAZQ010000044.1 GCA_021815805.1 Pseudomonadota bacterium
CTTCGGGCTGGGCCGTATCGGGGCGCAGGCTGCGTTGCGGCCACGGGGCCAGGCGCCCAGCCTGGACCCGCGCCCGCGCCTTGCCTGCGCCCCGATACGGCCCAGCGAAATGACAGGTATTTATGGGACAGGACACTAAGCCGCCTCGGCCTCGGCGCGCAGGGCCTGCACGCGCCGCGCCAGCGGCGGGTGACAGTGAAACAGGCGCTGCAGACCGGTGCGCCCGGGCGGATCGCACACCATCATCTGCGCCCCGGCGGGGAAGCGCCCGGCGAGCGCGAGCCCGTGGCGGCTCGCGGGCCCGGCATGCAGGTGCTGCAGCGCGCGCGCCAGCGCCGCCGGATCGCCGCACAGGCGCGCGCCGGTGCGGTCGGCGGCGAATTCCCGGCGTCCGGCGGAACCGAGCCTTGCCAGCGCGGCCGCCAGCGGCGCCAGCAACCACCACAGCGGAGCCCGCCGGGCGGCGGCGCCGTCGTGTCCGGGCAGGCCCAGGCCGGACTCGGACGCCAGCGCCAGCAGGCCACCCACGGCGGCGGCCAGGGTGCCGGGCAGCATGTCGCCATTCAGGATGCGTGCGAACTCGTGGGCCAGCACGGCGCGCAGTTCGACCTCGTCGAGCAGGCGAAGGATGCCGCTGGTCAGCACCAGATTCGCGTGGCCGCGCGTGCGCCCCACGACAAAGGCGTTCGCCGCGATGTCGTCGAGCAGGAACACCCGCGGCGCCGGCAGTGACGCCCGCGACGCCAGTTCGCGCACCATGGCCAGCAGGTGCGGCGCCGCCTGCGCGCCGACTTCGTGCGCGTCGTACAGACGCAACACCAGCGCAGCTCCATACAGGTACGCGAGCAGGCCGCAGCACAGGCCGAGCGCAAGCCCCAGCCACGCGCCGGCGCCACCGGCGAGGGCCCAGCCGGGCAGCCCGGGCAGCAGGACCAGACCGCCGAGCAGCGACGTGGTGCGCAGGACGTTATGCATCCGACACCTTTACGCGAAAAGAATTACTTCTTGAAACCTGGATGTCACATGCTATCGCACGCTGGAATAGGACACCAGCACCGCGTCGGATGACGATGTGCGACCGTTGCACGCGCCGGCAGGAGCGAAGCCGCCGGCACGGGCTCGGACGACGCGTTCAGGCGTCCGGCGCTCCGCTTGCGAAAGCTTGCCCCGGATGGATGGGCATGCCGCGCAGCAGTGCGGCCGTGTCGACCGGCGTGGAGCCGGCTCGTTGCAAGCGCGTCAGCAGCAGTGAACCCTCACCGCACGCCAGCTCGATGCCGGCGGCGTCGGCCCGCAGCACCTGGCCCGGCTCGGCACGCCGTGCACTGTCGCCCAGGCATGCGGCGTGCACCTTGAACGACACCTCGCCGAGCCGCGTGCGGGTGCCCGGGTGCGGCGCGAAGGCGCGGATGCGGCGCTCCAGCTCGATGGCGGGTCGCGTGAAATCCAGCCAGGTTTCGGATTTGTCGATCTTCGCGGCGTAGCTGACACCGTCGTTCGACTGCGCGGTCGGCTCGGCAACGCCATCCTGGAGATCCCGCAGCACACGCAACAGCAGGTTCGCGCCGGCGTCGGCGAGGCGGTCGTGCAAGGACCCGCCGGTGTCGCCGGCATGGATGGGCAGTTGCTCCATGCAGTAGACCGGCCCGGTGTCCAGTCCGGCCTCCATGCGCATGATGCTGACGCCGGTCTGCGCGTCGCCAGCCTCGATGGCGCGCTGGATGGGTGCCGCGCCACGCCAGCGCGGCAGCAACGAGGCATGGATGTTCAGGCAGCCCAGCGGCGGCATGTCGAGCAGCCACTGCGGCAGGATCAGTCCGTAGGCGACGACCACCAGCACGTCCGCGGCGGCTTCCAGAAGAGCCGCGCGCGCCTGTTGCGCATCGTCGGCGAAGCGTCCGTCCAGGCGCAATCCGCGCGGCTGCACGACCCGCAGCCGCTCGCGCAGCGCGACTTGCTTGACCGCGCCGGGCTGTTCGCGCAATCCGCGGCCGGCCGGACGATCGGGCTGGGTCAGCACCAGCGGCACGTCGTGGCCGGCGCGCAGCAGGCGGCGCAATGCAACCGCGGCGAATTCAGGGGTTCCGGCGCAGGCCACGCGCAACGGCGCGGCGCTTGCGGCTTTGGCCGAGGGATCCAAGGCTGGCGGCGTCGAGAGTCAGGCGGCCTGCGTTTCGCGCTGGCGCTTGCGCATGCGCGCCTTGATACGGCTGCGCTTCAGCGTCGACAGGTGATCCACGAACACGCGCCCCTCGAGGTGATCCATCTCGTGCTGCACGCACACCGCCAGCAGGCCGTCGGCGTCGATCTCGAAGGCCTCGCCGCGCGCATCCAGGGCGCGCACGCGGATCGAATCGGGGCGGGTCACCTTGTCGTAGATGCCGGGCAGCGAAAGGCAGCCCTCCTCCCACTCCTTGCGCTCGTCGCTGTGCCGGACGATCTCCGGGTTGATCAGCACCAGTGGCTGATCGCGCTGCTCGGAGGTGTCGACGACGATGATGCGCTCGTGGATGTCGACCTGGGTGGCGGCCAGCCCGACCCCCTTCGCCGCGTACATGGTCTCGAACATGTCGGCGACGATGGCGCGCACGCGCTGGTCGACGGCGGTGACCGGAGCGGCCACCTTGTGCAGACGGGGATCGGGGTATTGCAGGATATCGAGTAGGGCCATGACGAAACTCCCGGCGTCAAATGCCTTGCGGCAAACCCGGTCGGCACGCGGCATTCATGCAACTTTGCGTGGGTCCAAACCGGGAATTTGATTGCGACGGTCGCGGATTTATGGAGACAATGTAACAAGCATTCGAGGTTTTGCGTGCCGGGGGCCGTTGCGTCGGCGTTCCACGACGGCGTGGGCCACAGCGCGCGACCGCCCGGCGGGTGGTTCGGCGGATCCGACCCGAGGTCGGCCGGGCAGGGCTCGAGACAGGAGTCGATGTTGCGGATTTTCCACGTGGAGGGGCTCGTTCTGCCCGGACTCGCGGAGCGCATCGCGCCTGCCGTCCAGGGTGCGCCGGCCTCGCGTCGCCGCAGCAGCCTGCGCTGGATCCCAGATGGGGCCGCCTGCCGCCGCGACAAGCCCCGTGGCGCCGCCCGGACAACGTCGCGCCGGGAAGCGTCAGATGCCAGAATCGGGAATCCGCCGGGGCGCTGCGCGAACCGAGCGTTCCTTTGACTATTGTCGTCTTTCTTGGGGGCCCTTTCATGCAACGCAAGCTCTTTGGCCATGCCCGCGCGCTCGCAGTGGTGTTCTGGCTGGGCACGGCCGCGGCGCAGGCGCTTGCCGGACAGGCACCGCCGCTGAACGGCCTGCCCGACTATCCGGTGCCGGCGCAGCAGCGTGAACGCGCGCAGGCCACCGCGCAGCGCGGCGTTCCGGTGAGCGAACTGGCCGCCGGAGCACCGTCGCGCTACGAGGTGCGCAAGGGCGACACGCTGTGGCATATCGCAGGGATCTACCTGAAGAAGCCCTGGAACTGGCCCGATCTGTGGGGCATGAACCTGCGACGCATCCGCAATCCCCACTGGATCTTTCCCGGCCAGGTGCTGGTGCTGACCATCTCCGGCGGCCGCGCCACGCTGAGCCTGCAGGGCGAAGGCGCGATCCCGACGGTGCGCATGGAACCCGGCGTGCAGTACCGCGCGCTGCCGCCCAGCGGCGTGCCCACGCTCGACCCGGCGCTGCTCGGCCCGTTCCTGACCCGCCCGCTGCTGGTCGAGCCCTCGCAGCTCGCGCGTTCGCCGCGCATCGTCGCGCTGGCGCCGGGACACGTGATTCTCCCGCCGGGCGGCTTGGCCTACGTGCGCGGCAACCTGGGCGGTCACACCCGCTTCGACGTCTACCGTCCGGCGCAGGCCCTGCGCAACCCGCACACGCACAAGATCATCGCCTACGAATCCGACTACGTCGGCAGCCTGGAGATCGTGCACGGCCCGCAGGGCCCGGACGGCGTGGCCACCGCGCGGGCCCTGGCCATGGCGCGCGAAGTGATGGTGGGCGACCGCCTGATCGCGATCCCGCCCCGCCAGGACCTGAACTTCACCCCCAGGGCGCCGGCGCATGCCGTGCACGGCGACATCATCTCGATCTATGACGGACGCCAGATGGCGGGCCGTGACAGCGTCGTGGCCATCGATCTGGGCAGCGCCGACGGCCTGCGCCGCGGCGACGTGCTGGCGATCCGCAAACTGCCGCGCGCGGTGATCGACACCACCCTGCCGAACAAGCCGGCGATCGTGCTGCCGGCGCGCCATGACGGACTGCTGATGGTGTTCCGCACCTTCCAGCACGTCAGCTTCGGCCTCGTGCTGCGCGCTCGCAGCGAGGTCCAGGTCCCGGACACCGTGACCCAGCCATGACGGCCTGACGGCGCGCGCCGGCATGGACCCGCACGGGCCCACCGACGCGGCCGGCGACGCCGACCTTCTCGCCTGGCTGCGTCTGGTGTACAGCCCGGGCATCGGCCCGGTCGGAGTGCGCCGCGTGCTGCAGGCATGCGGCACTCCGCAACAGGTGTTCGGCTGCGCGCCGGCGCGCCTGCAACGCCTGCTGCCGGCGGCGGCGGCGGCCGCGCTGCGCGGCCCGCCCGGCCCCGACCTCGGCGCGTTGCTGGCACGCGCGCCGGCGTGGCTGGCCGAACCTGGGCACCACCTGATCACTCTGGCGGACGCGCGCTATCCGCAGCGCCTGCTGCACATCCCCGACCCGCCCCCGCTGCTGTGGGCCTGCGGCGATACGCGCCTGCTGCAGCGCCCGCGCATGCTCGCCATGGTCGGCACGCGCAACCCGACGGCCCAGGGCCTGCGCGATGCCTTCGCGTTCGCCCATGCGCTGGCGCAACAGGGTGTCACCGTGGTATCGGGGCTGGCGCGCGGCGTGGATGCGCAGGCCCACCGCGGCGCGCTCGAGGCCGGCCGCGACGGCGGCCGGACCCTTGCGGTGCTCGGCACCGGCTGCGACCGCGTGTACCCGGCGGCCCACCGACAACTGGCGTGCGACATCTCGCGCGATGGCCTGCTCGTATCCGAGTTCGCGCTCGGCCTCGGCGCCCGCGCCGAGCATTTTCCGCGCCGCAACCGCATCATCAGCGGCCTGTCCGCGGGCGTGCTGGTGACCGAGGCGGCGCTGCATTCAGGCTCGCTCATCACCGCACGCCTGGCGGCCGACCAGGGGCGCGACGTGCTCGCGCTGCCCGGCAGCATCCACAACCCGACGGCGCGTGGCTGCCATCGCCTGCTGCGCGACGGCGCTCGCCTGGTCGAGAGCGTGCACGACGTGCTGGACGAGCTCGGCTGGCAGGCGCAGGCGCCGCGGCCCGGCGACGCGGCGCCTGCCGCAGCGGGCGCCGCGATGCCGCGCGGCCTGCTCGAGCACATGGGCTCCGAGCCCATCGACTTCGATCAACTGCTGGCGCGCAGCGGGCGCCCGGCGGCCTGGCTGCAGCAGCAACTGCTCGAACTCGAACTCGACGGGTACGTTGCACGCCTGCCGGGCGGACGCCTGCAGCGCATCGAGCGCGGCTGAGCGCGCCGCGGGCGCTGGGGCACGGGATATCCGGGCCCCGTCGCGCGCCGCTCGCTTGTGCATAGAATGCCCTCCATGTTCGATATTCTCATGTACGTCTACGAGACCTACTGGCATCCGGAAGCCTGTCCGGAGCCGGGCCAGCTCTCGCGCAAGCTGAGCGCGGCGGGTTTCGAGACCGAGGAAATCAGCGATGCGCTGGACTGGCTGCGCGGGCTCGATCTCGCCGTCGCCGACAGCCGCACCGTCGGCGCTCCCGCCGAAGGCGCGATCCGGCTGTACGAGGCCGGCGAGCTGGAGTGCCTGGGCGTGGACGCCGTCGGATACCTGAACTTTCTCGAATCCGCCGGCACCATCAAGCCGCACCTGCGCGAACTGGTGATCGAGCGCGCGGTCGCCACCGGCATCAAGCACTTGCCGCTGGAACAGCTCAAGACCATCGTGCTGATGGTCTTCTGGCGCCTGGACGAGGAGCCGGACGCGCTGATCCTGGACGAATTGTTCGTCGAAGCCACGGATCGCGTGGTGCATTGAAGCCCCTTTCCCGAGCTGCCAGACCCATGTCCCGTCTTCCGCGCCGCGGCGCCCTTTCTGCCGCGTTGAGCCTGTGCCTGGCGCTTGCCGCATGCGGCGGCGGCACCAACAGCAAGTTCTCCGGCTCCACGCTGGACGGCCAGGTGCTGATGGAGGCCTCCGCGCCGGTGAGCGGCTCGGCCAACGTCTGCCTGTACGCGATCGCCAACGGCCAGGGCAATCCGCTCAACACCGCGGTCGTTCCGCCGGCCAACACCGGTACCCTGCTGGCCACCGGCTGCCTGAACACCAACGCCCAGGGCCAGTTCGCGCAGGCGCTGCCGGCCTTCTATGGCCCGGTGCTGGTGCAGATCACCGGCGGGAGCTACGTCAACCGCGCCACCGGCGGCAGCGCGTCGCTGTCCGCGCTGGGCAGCACCAACGCCGCGTTGCAGGCGGTGGTCTTCGTGGGCGGCGGCGGCACCGTCAACGTGGTGGTGTCGCCGCTGACCACCATCGCCACGGCGATCGCCCTGAACATGCCGGGCGGTCTGACCATGAGCAACTACGCCGCCGCCGCGGCGCACGTGGCCAGCGAGTTCCAGCTCGGCGCCTTGTCCATCACCTCCGCGCCGGGCAGCGGCGATGCGCAGGATCTGGCGCTGCGCGGCATCGAAGACTACCTTGTGACCGGCGCCGCCGTCGTCGACGATCCGAAGGGCAGCAACCTGCTGAGCTGGAACAGCGCGGCGCTGGCCACCGTGTCCGCCGACTACACCAGCGCGTACAACGCGATCAACGGCACCACCGCGTCCTTCGCGTTCCAGTGAGGGCACGCCGGGGGCGGCGAGCGCCGCCGCCCCCCCCGAATCCGGGGTCACGGATCGTGCCGCGGGCGCGTCGGCACTGTCACAATGTGAGGATGCCTGCTGCGGACATCGCGCTGCGGCGGCGTGCCGCGCCGCGCCCTCGCCAGATCGGGGCGCGGCCTCTCCGACGACTCGATGTCCCAGCCGCCAGCCCGCCAGCCAGACAGCGCCGCCCTCGCCGACACGCTTCCCGTGCGCGCGGGCGTCGTGGTGGTGTTCGCGGCGCTGCTGCTGGCGTCGGCCACCGGACTGGCGTGGCAGCGCTGGCGCGTCACGCGCGAACGCGCGCTGTCGGTGCTGCGCGCGGGGGCGGACGTCTACGCCCAGGACATGCGCCAACAGCTCGACACGCGTGCCGCGCAGTTGCGCCGGATCGCCGCCAGCCTGAAGCCCGGCACCGATGCCACGAACACGCTGCGCCGCGCGCTCGCGCTGTCGCCGGGCAACACCAATCTGCTGCTGCTCGACGGCGCGGGCCGCATCGTCGCGGCGGCGCGCGACGCCACGCGGTACCCCGCCACGGATCCGGGGCTGTCGCCAAGCACGCGCGCGGCCTGGGCCGGGTGCGCGGGCAGCGCGCAACGCTGCGCACTGCCACCGGTGCCCGACGCCGCGCACCCGGGGCAATGGCTGGGCGGTGAAATGCTGCGACTGCGCGACGGCGGCTGGCTGGTCGTGATGCATGTGCAGCGCCTGTCGCCGGCGCTGCGCGAGCTGCTCGCCGATTATCCGAGCACGACGCTGACCGTGGTGCGCGACGTGGACGGCCTGCCGCAGGCCGGCTACCCGGTAAGCCTGACGCCGTACGGCCGGCCGCAGCGCCTGGATCTGCCGCTGCGCTCGCTGCTCGCGGCCGGCAGCGGAGCCTTCCACGGCACGCTGGATGGCGGCGCGCGGCGCTCGCTCGGCGCCTGGGTGCGTGTCGCGGGCCTGCCCTTCCTGGTCATCGCGGCGGTGCCGCGCCGCGCGCTGCTGGCGCTGTGGCTGCGCGATGTGCTGCCTTACCTGGGGCTGCTGCTGGCGGTCGGCCTGCTGGGCGCATGGCTGATGGTGATGACCTCGCGCCAGGCGCGACGCATGCGCCAATCCGGCGAACAGGCGGTGCGCACGCTCGCCCGCATGTCGCGCCTCCAGGCGTTTCGCGCGCGGACCCAGGAGCTGATCGCCACGGCCGCCAACGAGGACGAACTGCTGCAGGGAATCTGCGAGGCGGCGGTCGCGCTGTGCGACGTGCGCCTGGCCTGGGTCGGCAGGGCGGATGCGGGCCAGGGCGAGCAGATCATCGCCAGCGCCGGCGTGACGGAGTATCTGCGCGGCGCCGTTCCACGCAGCGAGTCCGTGAACCAGGCCGCGCAGCCCTTCGAGGCTGCGTGGAACAGCGCGCATCCGCAGTTTCTGCAGGACCTGGCGCGTGCCGGCGGCGCCTGGAGCGCGCACGCCGCGGCGCACGCGCTGCACGCCTGCGCCGCGCTGCCGCTGCGCCGCCACGGACGCCTGGACGCGGTGTTCTCGATGTACTGGGACGAGGCGCTGGACTTCGACGCCGAGTTCGCCGGGCTGCTGCGCGACCTGGGCGAGTACATCGGACGCGGCCTCGAGCGGCTCGACCTGGTGGCGGCGCAGGAAGACGCGTTGCGCGCGCACGAGCGCCAGGGCGAGCTCATGCGCACGGTGTTCTCGCAGATCGACGTGCTCATCGCGTCGCGCAGCGAGAGCGAACTGCTGGAAACCGCCTGCACCCGCCTGCTCGAGGGCGGCCTGTTCGCGGCCGCCTGGATCGGCCAGCCCGACGAGCAGGGCCGGGTGCAGATCGTCGCCGCGGCCGGGCATGCCCGGGAGACCCTCGAGCCGTTGACGCTCGAGGTGCGCGACGACGCGCCGGACGCCCTGTCGCGCACCTGGCGCGACGCCGCCCGGGCCATCGAGACGGACCCGGAATCGATGCTCATCCGGCCCTGGCAGGCGTACGCGCTGGCCGGCTGCACGCAGGAGGCGATGACCCTGCCGCTGCGGCGCTCGGGCAAGCTGTGGGCGATGCTCGTGCTGGTCGCCAACGACAGCGCCGACCTCGATGCCATCGTGCAGGACACGCTGGTGCGCACCGCCGAGCTGATCAGCCAGGCGCTGACCGAGATCGATCTCAAGCAGCTGCTGCAGACGCGCGAATCCGAGCAGGCCTATCTGGCGCGCCACGACGCGCTGACCGGCCTGGCCAACCGGCTGGCGCTGGAGCAGCACCTGCCGCACGCGATGGCCCGCGCGCGACGCGGCGGCCACCAGCTGGCCATCGGCGTGCTCGACCTCGACGACTTCAAGCCGGTGAACGACACCTACGGCCATGCCGCGGGGGATCGCCTGCTGCAGCAGCTCGGCGCGCGCCTGCAGGCGCAATTGCGGGAGTCGGATCTGCTGGCGCGCCTCGGTGGCGACGAATTCGTGCTGGTGCTGGACGAACTCGACGCCAAACACCCGCGCCAGGTCCTGGCCACGGTGCTGGCGCGCCTGCATCGCGCCGTGGAGCAGGCCTTCGAGCTCGGCCCGGGCGTTCCGGTGGTGGTCGGCATGAGCATGGGCCTGGCGCTGTACCCCGAGCACGGCGAGGAGCCCGACAGCCTGCTGCGCCAGGCCGACGGCGCGCTGTACGCCGCCAAGGCGGCGAAGGCGCGGCGCCAGCGCTGGTGGCTGCTCAGCGGCGAGCAGGTCGACGACGCCGAGGATGCGGAGATCGAGCCTTACGGCAGCGCAGCGGCCGCGCTGCTGGAGAAGGTGCATGCCGAGCTTCTCGCCGTGGACGAGGAGTTCCTCGCCGCCTACTGGCGCCAGATGCCCGCCGACGGCGCCAACGCGCGCATTCTCGCGATGCTCGGCGACGAGGAACTGCGGGGGCTCGAGCAGCATCAGCGCCAGCACCTGCGGCGTCTGCTGCTGCCGTCGCTGCAGCGCCTGGAACAGGAGCAGGCGGCGCTGCGCCTGGGGCGCGTGCACGGGCTCATCGGGGTCGACGGCAGCGCCGCCATGACCATGCTCAGCCTGTACGGCGCGGCGCTGCAGCGCGCCACCCAGCGCCTGCCGATGCGCCTGGATGCCCGCGTGCGCCTGCAGACCCTGCTGCAGCAGCGGGTTTCGCTGGAGTTGCAGGCCACGCAGCAGGGCGCGCTGGAACTGCAGCACCAGCTGCAATCCCACCTGGCAAGTCTGGAGATGCGCCTTGGCGCCTGGGAGCAGTCGGGACAGTTGCCGCGCCATGTCGTCGCCCATCTTGGCGAGCTGCCCGGGGTGTGCGGTGTGTCGTGCGGGCGACCCGACGCCGACAATCGCTACGTGCTCGAGTTCGGCTTCGGCGAAGCCCAGGCGTTCCAGCAGGCCCTGCGCGATGCCGGCCTCGACCTCGACTTCCGCCGCGGCGTGCTGAACCGCCCGGGCTCCACGCAGCGCGCCTGGAGCAGCGGCGTGATCGCCACCGAGGCCAACGAGGCGACGATGGAAGAGCACGGGCCGATCGCGCGGCGCTTCGGCATCCGCAGCACGGCGGCGATCCCGCTGCTGGACCGACACGGCCATGTGCACCAGGTCATCACGCTGCTCGGGCGCCACCCGGGACAGTTCGATGCACCGGCGATGCGCATGTGGCTGGAGTCGGCGCAGCATCACCTGGGGCCCGCGTTCCAGCGTGCGCTGGGCGGCCCCGCGCAGTACCCCATCGCGGCCACGCGCCGCAGCCGTCTGCACGACCTGCTGTACGGCGGTGGCCTGCGCCTGCACGTGCAGCCGCTGGTGAATCTGCTGACCGGCCAGCCCGACGAGGTGGAGGTGCTCGCGCGCCTGCAGGACGGCGACACCGTGCTGCACCCGGGGGCCTTTCTCGACGCCTTCGGCCACCACGAGTTGCGCATCCTGTTCCGCAAGGGCCTCGACCTGACGCTGCACTGGCTGCGCGTGTGGGACGCCCAGGGTCTGCGCCTGGGGGCCAGCCTGAACCTGCCGCCCAGCGTGCTGATGGACCCGGAATGCCCGCACTGGATCGCGCAGGCGCTGGAGCAGACCCGCGTCGACGCGTCGCGCCTGCACCTCGAACTGCTCGAGACCCACGAAGACCAGTTCGACAGCCAGCGCCGCGACGAGGCCATCGCCAGCCTGTCGAGCCTGGGCGTGCGCATGATCATGGACGATCTGGGCTCGGGCTACAGCAGCCTGCGGCGCATGCGCAGCCTGCCGTTCCACACGGTGAAGATCGACCAGTACATCGTGCAGCAGGCCCAGGAGGAGCCGGTCAAGACCATCGCCTTCGTCGGCGCGCTGGTGCGCATGGCGCAGGGCCTGAACATGCAGGTCACGATGGAAGGCCTGGAGACCGCCGACCTGGTCGAAATGGCGCTGGCGCTCGGCGTCGAGCGCGGCCAGGGCTACGCTCTGGCGCGCCCGATGCCGGCCGAGCAACTCGCGGCGTGGCTGCGCAGCTGGAACTGGCAGCTCGATCCCGGCAGTCCGGACACCGCGCTGGGACGCCAGGCGTTGCTGTACAGCCGGGATGTCGCGCCGCTGGACTGGCAGCGCATCATCGTGTCGCACCAGCAGTACCGGGAAACCCTGATGCGCAGCCTGCATGGCGAAGGCCCGCCGATGCAATGGCACGTGGTGTGTCGCGACGACTCCTGCCTGCTGGGACGCTGGATGCGGCGCCACGCCGACACCATCTGGCCGTCCACGCGCGCGGTGTTCCAGCGCGCGCAGACCCTGCACGCGGAATTCCACCGCCAGGCCGGCGAGCTGCTGCGCGAGGCGCAGGAGCACGAGCGCGGCGACGATGTGCATGCGCGACTGGGTGCGGGAGCGCTGGATCGTGCTTCCGATCGCCTGGTGCGCGCGCTGCACCAGCTCAGCTGGAGCATGGGCGCGGCCGCCGGCGAGGACCAGGCCGAGCCCGGGGCGGCGCCGCTGGAGGCGGCGCGCGCGCGCGCCTGACGCCGATGGCGACAGCGCCGCGAGGCGCGCCGTGCAATAGTTCACCAGTGGCGCGGTTTTTCCTCGAAGCAAACCTGCGCGCAAGGGGCTCGATGCGCTAAGCTGGGTCTGGATCCAGCGTTCAGCGCCGTGCCGCCCCGCCGCGCGCTTGCCTTTTCCGCGGATTCCATCGTGCACACCGACATCCCCATCCCGCTCGAGCCGACCGGCAAGCCGCGCGCCTCAGACGGCGCGGTGCGCGTGCTGATCGTCGACGACGACGCCTTCATGATCCGGCTGCTGGCGACGATGCTGGCGCGCCTCGGGGATTTCGAGATTCGCGGCGAGAGCGATCCCCAGGTGGCGCTGCGCGCGGTGCGCGAGCACGGCGACAGCTTCGATGCGGTGGTGCTGGACCTGAACATGCCCGGGGTCGACGGCATGGCGTTTCTGCGCCATCTGGCGCAGATCGGCTATGCGGGCTGCGTCGTGCCGTTCAGCGGCGAAGCTCCCGAGGTGCTCGATTCCGTCGCACAACTGGCGCGCGCCCACGGGCTGCATGTCGCGGGCGCGCTGAGCAAGCCGCCGCGCCGGGAACAACTCCAGGCGCTGCCGTGGGCATGCGCCGGCCGCGGCCTGCAGCAGCCGGCCGTCGAGCCGGCCTGGCAGCCCGCCGAGACCGACCTGCGCGAGGCGCTCGCGCAAGGCCAGGTGGAATGCTTCTACCAGCCCAAGGTCGACGTGCACACCGGTGCGCTGGCCGGCTTCGAGGCGCTGGCCCGCTGGCGCCACCCGAGCCACGGACTGGTGCCGCCGGGACGCTTCGTGCCGCTGGCGGAGAGCTGCGGGGCGATCTCCGAACTCACCCGGCGCGTGTTCGAGGCGTCCTTCGCGCAGCAGGCGCAGTGGCGTGCCCGCGGACTGGATGTGAGCGTATCGGTGAACGCCGCGGCGCGTGACCTCGCGGATCTGGGCTTCGTCGACTTTGTCTGCGACTGCGCGGGCCGCCACGACGTGCCTCCCGCGAGCGTCGTCATCGAAGTCACGGAAAGTCAGCTGGGCGGCGATCCGCGCCTGCTGGCGGAGGTCATGGGCCGCCTGCGGCTGCGCCGCTTCGAGCTGGCGATCGACGATTTCGGCAGCGGCTACGCCTCGCTGTCCCAGTTGCGCGACGTGATTTTCGACGAGATCAAGATCGACCGTGATTTCACGCACGCGGCGCACGAATCGCTACGCAGCAAGGTGCTGTTCGATTCCAGCGCCACGCTGGGCCGGCGCCTGGGCATGCGCGTGGTCGCGGAAGGGGTCGAGGACCGGCTCGACTGGGAGTTCTGCCGCGGCCACGGCGTGCATCTGGCGCAGGGCAACTTCATCGGCCGGCCGATGCCTGCCGCGGACGTGCCGCGATGGCACGATGCGTGGAGCGGTCGCGTCGTCGCGCAGCGCCTCGCCCCGCTGCCGGCGAAGGCCTGAAGCGCCCCCTCCTCAGGCGGCGCAGCCGAGCGCCTGCAGCACCCTCGCGGCCAGCCCGGGCAGCTGCTGCAGCGCCTCGTCGGCCTGCGCGCTGTGCCCGCTGCGCGCGGCATGCTCGATGCGCTCCAGCAGGTCGCCGAGCGCCGCGGCGCCGACCGCGCGGGAGGAGGATTTCAGGCGATGCGCCTGCTGCGCCAGCTCGGGCAGCTGCGCCTGCCCGCCCAGCTGCAGCAGCGCCGGCCAGGCGCCGCCCAGATCCGCCGCGTATTCGCCCAGCAGCACCTGCAGCGTGGCATCGTCGTCGCCGACCAGCTCGCGCAGCACGGAGGGATCGAACACGCGCTGCCCGGACGATTCCGTCGCCGGGCTCGGCGCCGGCTGCGCCGCTGACGTCGAAGCCTCGGCCAGCGCGGGCATGTAGCGGCGCAGGGTCTCGCGCATGGTGTCCAGGGCCACCGGCTTGGTCAGGTGCGCATCCATGCCGGCCTGCAGCGCGCGCTCGAGCTCGGAGGCCAGGGCTGCCGCGGTCAGCGCGATGATCGGCGTGCGCGGACGCGCCAGCCGCGCCTCCGCGGCGCGCACCGCCAGCGCGAGATCGAAGCCGTCCATGCGCGGCATGTGCAGATCGCTGAGCAGCAGCGCGTAGCTCTCCTGCTGCCAGCGCGCCAGCGCCTGTTCGCCGTCCGGCACGATGTCCGCCCACAGCCCGAGGCGCTGCAACTGCAGGCGGATCACCTGCTGGTTGGTCTCGTTGTCCTCCGCCACCAGCACGAGGCGCCGCTGGCGCAGCGCCTCCGCGCGGTCGCGCGGCTGCGGCACGTCGGCGGCGCCCTGCGGTTGCCCGAGCGTGTCGCCGTGGGCGCGGTCGCCGTGCATGGCCAGGCTGACCGCCTGCTCCAGCAGACTGCAGCCCAGCAGGTTGGCGTCGAACTGCACGACGCCGGGGCGCAACAGCCGCGGCTCGCGGCGGCGGCCTTCGCCGAGCAGCAGTTGCCAGGGGGCGGCGGGCGCCGCCGGCTCGGGCGCGCCCAGCCAGAGCAGCGCGGCGCCGGCCGGGGCCTGCGCCGCATGGTCGACGCGCAGCGCCTGGGCGCCGCTGGCGCGCAGGCAGGCGAGCAGATCGTGCACCAGCTGCGACGACGGCCCGACCAGCGCGCACACCTGCCCCGCCAGCGCCGTCGATACGTTCGCCTGCACGTCGCCGTCGACACGCAGCGGCAGCACGATGCGGAACTCGCTGCCGCTGCCGGGAGTGCTGTGCACGTCGATGCGCCCGCCCATCATCTGCACCAGATGGTGGCAGATGGACAGCCCCAGGCCGGTGCCGCCGAAACGCTTGGTGGTGTAGCTGTCGGCCTGCTCGAACGGCAGGAACAGGCGCTCGAGCACCTCGGGGCCGATGCCGATGCCGTTGTCGCGCACGCTCAGGCAGAACTGGCGATGCGGGTACTCGGGGCAAGGCTCGGCGCGCACCCACACGCGCCCGCGGCCCTGCTCCCCGCTGGTGAACTTGACCGCGTTGCTGAGCAGGTTGGTGAGCAGCTGGCGGATGCGCAGCGCGTCGCCCTGCAGGGTCCTGGGCAAGGCCGGGTCGACCCAGGCGCTGAGTTCGATGCCCTTTTTCTGGGCCAGCTGGTCGAACAGCAGGGCCACCTCGAGCACCAGGGGCTCGAGTTCCAGCGGCTCGTCGAGGATGCTCAGCTTGCCGGCCTCGATCTTCGCTAGGTCGAGGATGTCGTTGATGATGTCGAGCAGGGACAGCGCGGAACTCCGGCTGATCTGTGCCATGCGCACCTGCTGTTCGTTCAGGCTGCTCTGCAGCAGCAGGTCGAGCATGCCGATCATGCCGTTCATCGGCGTGCGGATCTCGTGGCTCATCGCCGCCAGGAAATCCGACTTGGCGCGGCTCGCCGCCAGCGCCGCGTCGCGTGTCTGCTGCAATTCGGCGATCCAGCGATTGCGCTCGCGCAGGTCGTGCAGCGCGCCGACGTAGAACACCTGGCCTTCGATGTCGAAGCGGTTCAGGCCGAGCGCCACCGGCAGCCGGGTGGCGTCGGCGCGCAGGCCGTCGAGCTGCTTGGCCGCTCCCTGCCCGGTGCAGCAGGCGGCCAGGTCGAGCTGCGACTCGCCGTCGTCGACGTGAACCGGAAGCTCCGGCAGAAAGCGCTGCAGGCTGGCGCCCAGCACCTGCTCGCGCGCCACGCCGAACAGCCTGCAGAACGCGCTGTTCGCGCTGATCACCATGCCGCAGGACTCGGTCAGCACGACCCCGTCGACGAGGTTCTCGACAATGGCCTCGATGCGCACCTGCTGCGCGCGTACCGCCGCCTCCTGGCGCAACAGGGTGCGCGAGGTCTGGTTCAGCGTGTTGCCCAGCACCTCGAGTTCCAGGGTGCTGGCGTAGACGCTCAGCGTGCCCGCGTCGGCCCGGCCCAGGCGACGCGCGAAGGCGGTGGCGCGCGCCAGCGCGCTGACGCGCGGACGCAGCAGCGCGAACAGCAGACCCACGCCGGACAGGGTCAGCAGGAGCAGCACGGCGACGCTGTCGCGGGCCAGCAACGCCGCCTCGCTGCGGATCTGCGCCACCGACGCGCGCAGGTACAGCCAGCCCAGGCGCCCGGATTCGATCGGATACCAGATCCCGATGCCTTGCGGAATCGAGAATCGGCCCGCCGCGACCGGCTGCTCGCGCGCGTTCAGCCAGTGCAGTTGCTTGCCCGGGCCGCGCGGCGCGGCCAGCGAACCGTAGGAGAACGAGACCCTGGGGCGCGCGCCGGCGACGCGCCGCACCTGGCTGAGCACGCGACCCGCCGGATCCGTGACGGCAAGCGAGCGCACCCCTGGAAAGCGGGCCGCGGAGTCGAGCATCTGGTCGAGGGCGCCGTAATCGCGCGTGATGACCAGCGGCGCCGCGCCCAGGCTGAGGTTGTCGGCCACCGCCTCGAAGCGGCGTGCCGTGTCGTTCACCTGCAGCTTGACGAAGCGGTTGCCGATGTACGCGCCGACGACGACCAGGTTGACCAGGGCGAGACCGAGCACGCCGAGCCCGATCTGGACGCCGAAGCGTCGCGGATTCAGCGCATCGCGCAGGCGCGTCCAGAGGCCCGTCATGCCCGGTGCAGCCGGATGCGGTCAGGGCGCGCCGGTGGCCTGGGGCGACACATAGAAGCGCTCCAGGCGCAGGCGCTCGAGCGGCGCGTAGTCGCGCGCGTAGCGCGCCGCCACCGGGTGCGGCATCTGCACGCCGCGCAGCAGCGCCGCGTCGGCGGCGCGTGCGGCCATCGCCAGAACCGCCTGCTGCACGCGCCGCGCCACGCCCGCCGGCACGCGCGGATTGACGGTCAGCGCATGCGGCGCGGTGCTCGGGGTGTCGTAGATGATGCGCAGGCGATTGCGCAGCCCGGCGGGCTCGCGCATCAGCGTGGCGCGCACGCCGCCTCCGGCCACGACGTCGCCGCGCGCGACGGCGCGGTACACGTTCTGGTGCGAGCCGAGGTAGACAGCCTGCACGTGCACGCCCTGGCGCGCCAGCAGCGCGCGCATGTACAGCGATGCGCCGAAGGCGTTGGGGGCCGGGAAGCCGACACGCCGGCCGGCGAGGCCGCGCAAGCCGTGGATCGCGGAGTCGCTGCGCACGACCAGAATGCCGCTGAGCGGCTTGGCGTCACGCACCAGAGGCTCGTAGCCGTGCCGGCGATGCGCCACCACGACGTCGTAGGGATTCATGAACGCGAAATCCGGACGCCCCTGGCCGTAGGCGGCCTCGAAGGCGGGGATGCTCGAGTAGGTCAGCAGGCGCAGCCGCAGCCCGGTGGCGCGCTGCAGCGCGTCGAGAAAGGGACGCCAGTCCTGGTATTCCTGCACCGGCGCGAATTGCGGCACGACCGCCACCGTGTAGACGGGTGCGGCGGCACGCGCCGCGCTGGTCAGCGCGAGCAGGCCGAGAAATGCCGCCGCGAGCCAGGCCAGCAGGCGATTGCGCGATGTCATGAGCTGCGTCTCGATTCGGAGCGAATGGCGGGAGTCCGGCGCACGAGCGCGCCACGCGCGCACGAACTCGCGCTGCCGAGCCACGTGCACTCCGCACATGCTACGCGACTCGGCCGCCGGGCCCGGGGCGCCGCGGCGACATGCTCGTCAGTCGTCGCGTGCACTGCGCAGGCGCCGCGGCTGCGCGGCGTCGCCGCAGGCCTCGACGTTGCGGATGAGTTGCTCCAGCACGCGCAGGAAGATGTCGCGCTCGCCCGCGTCGACGCCGGCGAAGGCCTGCTCCCGGGCGCGCTGCGACAGCGTACGGATCTGCCGCAGCACCGGCTGGGCCGCCGCGCCGAGCACGAGCCGATGCGCCCGCCGATCTTCCGGGTCGGGCTCGCGGCGCACCAGGCCGTCGGTCTCCAGACGGTCGAGCACGCGCACCAGCGCCATCGGCTCGAGCGCGGTCAGCTCGGCGAGCCGGGTCTGGCTGACGCCCTCGTGGCGCTCCAGGTAGGCGAGCACGCGGCAGGTGGTCAGGGTCAGGCCGGTGCCCTGCGCGAGCTGCTCGAACAGGCGCACGTAGCGGCGCTCGAGTTCGGCCAGCAGGAATCCGAAATTGCGCAGTCGATCCATCGGCGATGGGGCGGCGGGCCGCGGCGGAAGGCGTTCTGCGAGGAACCCGCGAAATTCCCCGAAATGATAACATCTGATATCAATAACACCGTTTCCCGATGCCTCAGAATCCTCCGGCCGACACGGCCTCCGCGCCCGCCGAGCCGCGCCGCGAGGCGCCCGCAGCGAGCGCGCCCGCGCACCTGCGGCCGCTCAGCGGCACCACCCTGGTGGTCGGCACCATCGCCCTCAGCCTGGCCACGTTCATGAACGTGCTCGACACCTCGATCGCCAATGTGTCGATTCCGTCGATCGCCGGCGACATGGGGGTCAGCGCCTCGCAGGGCACCTGGGTGATCACCTCCTTCGGCGTCGCCAACGCCATCGCCGTGCCGCTGACGGGCTTTCTCACCCAGCGCTTCGGCGCGGTTCGCACGTTCCTGGCCAGCATCGCGCTGTTCACGCTGTTCTCGTTCCTGTGCGGACAGGCCCCGACCCTCGGCGTGCTGATCCTGTTCCGCGTGCTGCAGGGCGCCGCGGCCGGGCCGATGATCCCGCTGTCGCAGACCCTGCTGCTGTCGAGTTATCGCACCGAGCGCGCCGGCATGGCGCTGGCCATGTGGTCGATGACCACGCTGGTGGCGCCGATCGCGGGGCCGCTGCTCGGCGGCTGGATCACCGACAACATCTCCTGGCCCTGGATCTTCTACATCAACGTCCCGGTCGGCCTGGTGTGCAGCGTGGTCACGCTGGCGGTGTATCGCGAACGCGAGACCCCCACGCGCAAGCTGCCGATCGACTGGACCGGACTGGCGCTGCTGGTCATCTGGGTCGGCTCGCTGCAAGTCCTGCTGGACAAGGGGCAGGAACTGGACTGGTTCGGCTCGCCGACCATCGTCGCGCTGGCGGTGGCCGCCGTGGTCGGCTTCGTGCTGTTCATGATCTGGGAATTCACCGACACCCATCCGGTGGTCGACCTGACGCTGTTCGCACTGCCGAACTTCACCCTCGGCACCGTCATGCTCGCGCTGGCCTACGGCATGTACTTCGGCTCGCTCGTGCTGCTGCCGCTGTGGCTGCAGGAATACGTCGGCTACACCGCGACCGAGGCCGGCGGCGTGCTCGCCTGGGTCGGCATGTTCGCGCTGCTGTTCATGCCGCTGGTCGGGCGCTACTCCCAGCGCGTCGACACGCGGTGGGTGACCTCGTTTTCCTTCCTCGTGTTCGCCGTGGTGTTCTGGATGCGCTCGCGCTTCACGGCCGGCGACACGTTCTGGGAGTACTCGCTGCCCACCGTGGTGCAGGGCATCGCCACCGCGACCTTCTTCATCCCGCTGCTGGCGATCATCCTCGGCGGCCTGGCGCCGTCGCGCGTGGCGTCGGCGGCCGGACTGTCGAACTTCGTGCGCATCACGGCGGGCTCGTTCGGCGCGTCCATCTACACCACGCTGTGGGACAACCGCGCGACCCTGCACCACGAGCAGCTCGCCATGGCGATCAGCCCGGGCCACGTGAGCGCGATGCGCGCGCTGCAGATGATGCAGGCGGGCGGACTGTCGCACGAGCAGGCGCTCGGCGTGCTCAACCGCCTGATCGACGTGCAGGCATCGACGATTTCCGTGGACGAGATGTTCCGGCTCAGCGCCTGGCTGTTCGTCGGCATGATCGTGCTCGTGTGGCTGGTGCGACCGAGCTCGAGCGGCGGGGCCGGCGCGTCGGAGGCGGCCGGCGCGCACTGAGCCTGCCGCGGCCGACGCCGCGGCTCAGGCGTGGCCGGGCGTCAGGCCGTGGTCGCCGTCCATGCTGACGCGGTTGCGCCCGGCGCCCTTGGAGCGGTACAGCGCGCTGTCGGTGCGGCGCAGCAGGGTATCGCGCGTATCCCCCGGTTTGCGGCTGGCCACGCCCAGCGACACCGTGAACGGCTCCAGCATCAGGTTGTCGCTGCGCCGCCGCAGGCGCAGCGAGGCCACGCGCGCGCGGATGCTCTCGGCGACCTGCGCCGCTTCGAGCAGGGAGGTGCGCGGCAGCAGCACGAGAAACTCCTCGCCGCCGTAGCGCACCGCGTGATCGTCGCTGCGCAGGCACTTGCGAATGGCTTCGGCGACATGGCGCAGCACGGCATCGCCGAGCGCATGGCCATGCGTGTCGTTGATGCGCTTGAAGTGGTCGACGTCCAGCATCAGCAGGCTGAGCGGGGCATCCGGCTCGACGGCCATCAGTTCGTCGAGCTCATGATCCAGGGCGCGCCGGTTCCAGAGCCCGGTCAGCGGGTCGATCAGCGCCTCGCGGCGGTGGCGCTCGAGCTCGACCTTGAGCTTCTCGCTTTCCGCCATCGTGACCTGCAGGCGCTGCTGCAGGTGCTCGTTGCGGGTGCGCGCCTTCTGCGTGGCCACCACCATGCTGGCGGCGATCTCGCGCAGGGACTGCGCGTCCCGATCGCCTGCCAGGTGGCCGAGGGTCGTGTCCAGCGCGGTGCCGAATTCCTCGGCGCCACGCCCCGCCTCCTCGATGTTGTGGGTGAGCTCGCCGAGCAACTGCTGCAGGTCGTTGCCTACCGTGCGCAGCGGCGTCGAGCGGTCGACGGCGAGGTGGCGCTCGTGCAGGTCGCGCAGCAGGAAGGCGTCGATCCTGCGCCCGTTGTGCAGGTGCTCGTCGAGCGTGCGGCACAGATCGGGACTTCCCCCGCTGAGGTATTCGTAAGCCACGCCGTAGCTCAACGGAATCGGCGCCACGTCGTGCTCGAGCAGAAAGTCCACGGCCCGCAATGCCAGAGCCTTGGCTTGCTCGACGGTGTGCTGGGTACTCAAGGCGCTGGCTGGCATGGCATGGCGGTGCGTGACGGGCGGGACTCGGGAAGGCACGAACTCGGGACGAGCGCCCGAACGAAATTCGCGCCACGCTGCAGCCTTTCTGAAAGACAAACAAATCCAACGGCTTGCAATGCAAATCTTAACAAGTTTCTCGCTTGCGGCATCCCGTGAATGGGGGTCTGCGGCGCGAGTCGCGGGCGCCGGCGCGGGCGGTGTCGCCGCGCAAGCGCCGCCGCGGACGCGTTCAGGCGAAGCGCTCGCCGTCGGCCAGGCCGAGCACGGTGCCGCCGGGCAGGGCCTGCCAGTCACCGCGACCCAACGGCACGCTGGCCAGCAGCGCCAGCCGATGCGCCTGCGCATGGTCGCCGTGCACCTGCAGGCCGGCGGCGACATGATCGTGCGCGGTCGCCGCCTCGCGCAACCAGAGGTACAGCCCGGGCTCGCGCACCACGCCGTCGGCCTGGCGGCGCCGATGCGCGTGGGCGAACAGGCATTCGCCGTCGCTGTACAGGAAATTCGCCGGCCCCAGCGGGCGCACGCGCTCGGCGAACGCACGCACCACCTGCAGGCGCGCCTGCCGGCTCGGCGGCTGGCGCGCATCGCCCCAGAGGGGTTCGAGCATGCGCAGCAACTGGCAGAACACATGCTCGGAATCGGTCTGGCCCACGGGACGCGCATGCCATGCGCAGGCTTCGTCGAGCAGCGGCCATTGCTGCTGCACCTCGGGCAGGTCGCCGTTGTGCGCGAACACGTGCACGCGCCCGCCCAGTTCGCGCACGAAAGGCTGGGTGTTGGCCAGGCTCACCGGCCCGCGCGACGCGCGGCGCACATGGGCCAGCACCAGCGGGCTGTGGAAATCATGGTCCTCGAGCACCTGGGCGAACACGCTGCGCACTGCCGGAACCGGCTCCCGCAGCACATGCGCGTCGACGCCGTCGAAATAGGCCGCGCCCCAGCCGTCCGGATTGCCGGCGACGCCGGTCAGCGGCTCGCGCGGCGCTCCATGCGTGGCGAACTCCGCAAAGCGCAGGCGCACGCGCGCCTCACGCGCGCTGCTGACCGCGAACAATTCGCACATATCCAGCCTCCTCGACACGCCATGGACGCACGCCCGCACCCAACCCGGGCCTTGCAGGCTGTTGAAATACCCCTTGGGCCGGGCGCAGGCGCTGAGGGCCGAGGGCTGAGTTGCAAGGCGCCCGAGCCAAGGCCGGGCTGGACGCCTGGCCTGCCTGGGCAACGCCGCGGATCGCCCGCCGCGCCTGCGCCCGAAGGGTTGCTGCGGAATCGGTTGGTGCGGAATCGGGCGCTGGCCGCTGCTCCGATTCTGCACCAACGCGACCCCCTGGGGTGTTTCAACAGCCTGCCAACGCCATCGCGCAGCGGCACGCAGCGCTGGACGCCGCGCGTGCCGCTGCCGACGCATGCCGCACACGGCCCGGGCGCTGGCGTCGTGGCGGGCCGCCGCCACGCGTTGCGCCTGCAGCCGCCTCGCGCCGGCGAAGGCCTGCAAGCCCTGCCCGAAAAGCTTCGGGGCCGCGCAGGGGCAAGGCGGCGGCGCCGGCGCGCGCGCGCCGGCGCACCTACAGTGAACCGTCGAGCCACCGATTCGCCGCAGCGTGCCCCGTGCATGCCGCGAGAATCCGCCTTCACCAGGAACCTGGGCCCCGACGATGAACCAGCACTCCGACCCTTCACGCCCGCTGCGCCAACACGACGCCGCCGCGAGCCCCAAGCGCCCGGCGCGCCCGGCCACCGACCTCGCCGCGCGGCGTCAGCGCATGGACCACGAACGCGAGCAACTGCGCCGCAACCGCCACATCGAGCAGCAGCTCGACCACGCCCTGATCGAATCCTTCCCCGCCGGCGATCCGCTGGCCGTGACGCCCGAGGGCCTGTTCCCGGTGCGCGACCCGCAACTCGCCGCCGACGCTCCCGACGCTCCCGACGCTCCCGACGCGGGCGATGCAGCCGATGCGCGCGACGCGCGCCAGGCACCGCGCCGCGCACAGGCACAGGCGCCGCAACAGCCGGTCGACCCGGCTGCGCTGCCACCCGAGGTTCCCGGCGACCCGCGACACCCGCGTCCGCCGGAGCAGCCCGAGGCCGAGCCCGCGCCGCCTGCCGCGCGCTGACGCGGGCGGCGCACGTCGCTTCACGAAGCGGCCGCGTCGCGCATCAATTCCACGCGCAGCCATTCCCACAACGCACGCACCTCGGGGCGTTCGGCGGCGCGTTCGCGCAGCACCATGCACAGGTGGACCCCGGTGCGCTGGGGAGCCCCCAGAGGCATCACCAGGCTGCCGTCCGACAGCAGCGGGCGAATCAGCGACAGCTGGCCCATCGCCACGCCCATGCCGGCCTGCGCAGCCTGCACCGTCTGGTGGGTGAAATTCAACTCCAGCCAGCTCAGGGGCTGCACATCGCGCTGCCCCACGCAGCGGAACCACGCCTCCCACGACAGATCCCGCAGGTATGCGAAGGATTGCGCGGACGCGCCGTTCGGCCCGACCTCGGCGATCAGCGTGGTGTAGGCCAGATCCTGCGGCGAGCGCAGCGCAGTGCCCCTGCGCTCCAGTTCCTGCAGCAGACGCGGGCTGCACACCGGCGCCATGCGCTCCTCGAACAGCGACTGCGCGTTGGGCAGGCGCGCCGCCTGCTGCCCGGGGCGCGCCAGGCGCAGCGCCAGATCCTGCCCGGTGACATCCAGATCGACGATCTGGTCGGAGGCCTCCACGGCGATGTCGACCTCCGGATGCTCGGCCTGGAACAACGGCAGGCGCGGCATCAGCCACAGACTGGCGAACGAGGCGAAGGTGGTGATGCGCACCCGCGGTCGGCGCAGCGACTGGCGCAGTTCGTCGACGGTCGCGTCCAGCGACGCCAGCGCCGGGCGCAGCGCGGCGGCCAGGCGCTCACCTGCCGGCGACAGATGCACGCGCGGGCCTTCGCGCTCGAACAGGCGCAGGCCCACTTCCTGCTCGATGGACTGGATCTGCCGGCTCAGCGCCGATTGCGTCAGCGACAACTCGCGCGCCGCGGCGGTGAAGCTGCCCAGACGCGACGCCGCCTCGAATGCGCGCAGGAACCCGGTGTCGATGCGCCGGGTGGGATGCGTCGGAAAACCGCGAGGATCTTGCACCATGGTCAGGCTCGATCATGTATCGGCTGCATGATAGCCATGTCGAAATACCGCTTTTTAGGGATCGGGGTTGTCCCTAATATCGTGCTGTAAGTCCTTTGAATTTCCCGCATTCCAGCAATGTGAGCAGGGTTTTGTGGTGATCAACCCGAGGGAGATCAGCATGATGTTCAAGAATGATCCCGCCGTACGCATCCAGCGCCAGCGCATCAGCCTCCTCGACGGCGACAGCCTGCATCTGCAGGGCAGCGTCGGCACCCGACTGCACGTGTTGGCCGACCCCGGATCCACCGCGCCCCCGGGGCTGCTGTGGCTCACCGAGGAGGGCTGCATCGACGATCTGTTCCTGCGTCCGGGCGAGCACCATGTGGTCGGCGGCACGGGGCGCGTCGTGGCGACCGCCTGGGGCGCATTGCAGGTGCGCGTGGTCCGGGCGCGCGAACATGCGGCCGACGCCGCTTGCGCCGGCGACGCCGCCAGCGCGTGCGCGCGCCGGGACGACCCGCCGCGCCCCGCGGGC
>JAKAZQ010000064.1 GCA_021815805.1 Pseudomonadota bacterium
GCCGGCAATCCGCCGCGGCGCCGCGCCGAGCGGCGCCGGCGAGCCGACGCCGCGTCAGCAAAGCGTCGGCGCGGCGCCGGCGGCGGCGCAGGGCGCGGCGCCGGTCTGGGCCGGCGAGCTGCGCGATCTGCGTGACGAGCTGGAGGCCCTGCGCGACTGGGTGCATGCCAGCGTCGCGCGCGCCCCGGTGGGGTCGCCGTCGGCGATGGAGCTGCGCCTGCAGGCGATGGGCCTGGATGCCGAGGCGGCGCGCGAGGTGGCGGCGCAGGGTGGCGATCTCGACAGCGCGCTCGAGGCCTGGCTGGGGCGGCTCGACCTGCGCGCCGAGCCGATGCTCGACGACGGCGTCTATGCACTGGTCGGCGCCACCGGCGTGGGCAAGACCACCACCCTCGCGAAAATCGCCGCGCGTCTGGTGCTGCGCCACGGCACGCAGGCGGTGGCGCTGGTGACCACCGACACCTACCGCATCGGCGGCGCCGAGCAGTTGCGCATCTACGGGCGCATTCTCGGCGTGCCGGTGGCGCTCGCGCGCGACGCCGCCGAGCTGCGCGCCCACCTGCAGGCGTTCGCCGGGCGACGCTTCGTGCTCGTCGACACCATCGGCCTGAGCCCGCGCGATGCGCGCCTCGACGAGCAGTTGCAGTGGTTGCGCGGACTCGGCGATGTCGTGCATCCGTTGCTGCTGCTGGGCGCCGGCATGAGCGAGGCGGCCTACGAGCAGGCGTGGCAGCTGCATCGGGAGCTTGCGCTGGCCGGGTGCGTGCTGACCAAGCTCGACGAGGCCCCCGCGTTCGCCGCCGCGCTGCAATGGCTGCAGCGCAAGCACGCCGCACTGTGGTTCTACACCGACGGTCAGCGGGTACCCGAGGACCTGCACGCGCCGACGGTCGCTAACATGAAGGCCTTGTTGCAACGCGGTCCGGCCGCGGCGCGTGCCGACGGCGCCACGCTGCGTCCGGGCCGCGATGACGCCGCCGCTGTCGCCAACAGTCGTTGAATGCCCCTGCGACCAGGCCACGCCCGGCCGGGCCCCCGCGGGGGCCCGGAACACCCGGGACGGTCCGGCGCATCTCGAGAGGACGTTGCCATGGATCAAGCCGAAGGATTGCGCCGCCTGCACCGGCGCGCCACCAAGGTGATCACGGTCGCCAGCGGCAAGGGGGGCGTGGGCAAGACGAACGTCGTGGCCAACCTGGCGATCAGCCTGGCGCGCAGCGGCAGCCGCGTGATGGTGTTCGACGCCGACCTCGGCCTGGGCAACATCGACATCCTGCTGGGCCTGACCCCGCGCCACAACATCTCGCATGTGCTGTCGGGGGAAAAGACCCTGCAGCAGGTGCTGGTTCGGGGCCCGCAGGACATCTGGGTGCTGCCCGCGGCCAGCGGCGTCAGCGCGATGGCCGAACTCGACGCGCGCAGCCGCTCGCGCCTGATCGACGCCGTCAGCGCGGTCGACCTGCAACTCGATTTCCTGCTCGTCGACTGCGCCGCCGGCATCGCCGGCGACGTGCTGACCTTCAGCCGCGCGGCGCAGGACCTGATCGTCGTGCTGTCCAACGAGCCGGCCTCGGTGGCCGACGCCTATGCGCTGATCAAGGTGCTGTCGAAGCAATACGGACAGCGGCGCTTTCATCTGCTGCCGAACATGGTGCGCGATGCGCGCGAGGGCCAGGCGCTGTTCGCCAAGATCGCCGGGGTCAGCGACCGCTATCTCGACGTGTCGCTCGACCTCGCCGGCAGCATTCCGCTGGATCCGGCGCTGCGCGCGGCGGTGCGCGCGCAGCGCGCGGTGGTCGAGTCGGCGCCGAACAGCGCGTCCGCGCAGGCCTTCGAGACGCTGGCCGAGCGCGTGCGCACGTGGCCGCTTCCCGGCGCGCCGGGCGGCCAGCTCGAGTTCTTCATGTCGCAGTGGCTGCAGCTCGACGCCGCCGCGCCGTCGGCCTGAGGCGCATCGCCCGCGCGCGCCATCCCGAACGATGAAAACGGTGGTCTACGCCCCCCAGGAAACCCGCGAGCAGCGGCTCGGCCGGCACCTGCCGCTGGTGCGCCGCATCGCGGCGCAGATGGCCGCGCAACTGCCGGCGTCGGTGGACGTCGCCGATCTCGAGCAGGCCGGCATGATCGGCCTGTGGGATGCGCTGGAGCGCGGGCACGAGCATGCGCCGGCGCAATTCGGCGCCTACGCGGCGATTCGCATCCGCGGCGCGATCTACGACGAGTTGCGGCGTCAGGACTGGCTGCCCCGGCGCAGCCGGGCGCAGGAACGGGCGATCCACAAGTCCATGCAGGAGCTGACGCAGGCCCTCGGGCGCCCGCCGGACGACCACGAGATCGCCGAGCGCCTGGGCTGGAGCCTCGCGCAGTACCATGCGATGCTGGCGCAGACCAGCATGCAGTTGCTGTACCTGGAGGACCTCGGGCCGGCGGACGGCCAGGACTTCATGGAGCGCCACGCCGACGAGTCGATCGCGCGGCCGGACCAGGCGCTGCAGGACGAGCAGCTCGAACGCGACCTGCAGGCGGCCATCGAGCGCCTGCCGGAGCGCGAGCGCCTGATCCTGTCGCTGTACTACCAGGAAGATCTGCAGCTCAAGGAGATCGGGCTCGTGCTCGAGGTCAGCGAGTCGCGCGTCAGCCAGTTGATGAAGCAGGCGGTGATGCGTCTGCGCGCGAGCCTGCGCGAGCACGGCGCGGCCCCTTCCCGCTGATCCGGCAAGCCGCGGGCGCGCCATGGATTTCCTCAGCATCCTCGGCCTGTCGATCGCCATCGGATCGATCGTGGTGGGGCAGTTCCTCGAGGGCGGTAACCTCGGCTCGATCCTGCAGCCGACGGCGTTCCTGATCGTCATCGGCGGCACCCTCGGCGCCGCCATGCTGCAGTACCCGCTGCCGGTGTTCCTGCGCTGCATCCGCATGCTGCCGTGGGTGCTGCGCCCGCCCGCCATCGATCCGGGCGAGACCGTGCGCGGCATCGTGCAGTACAGCGACGTGGCGCGGCGCAACGGCCTGCTGGCGCTGGAGTCGATGATCGACGGCATCGACGATCCGTTCCTGCGCCGCGGCCTGCAACTGCTGGTCGACGGCGCCGATCCTGCGAAAATCCGCAACACCATGGAGCACGAGATCCAGGCCGTCGAACACCATGACCTGCAGGCCGCGAAGGTGCTCGAGTCGGCCGGGGGCTACGCGCCGACGGTGGGCATCCTGGGAGCGGTGCTGGGCCTGATTCACGTCATGGAGAACCTGGCGGATCCGAGCAAGCTGGGTGCCGGGATCGCCGTCGCGTTCGTGGCCACGATCTATGGCGTGGGCTCGGCGAACTTGTTTTTTCTGCCCGTTGCGAACAAGATGAAGAGCATCGTGCATGAGCGGGCCAAGCTGCAGGAGTTGATCGTCGACGGCCTCGTGGGCATCGCCGAGGGCGAGAATCCGCGCATGATCGAGGGGCGTCTGCAGGGATACTTCGCACGTTGAGCGGGCGATCATGAACCTGGCGAGGAGGGCATGGCATGAGCGAAGCAGCGGACAGCGGCGGCCTGGACGGCGTGGCGCGCATCGTCCCCGCGGAGCCGCTGCCTGCGGTTGGCGGCGCCCAGGACAGGAGCCGCCAGCCGCCGCGCCGGGACGCCGGCAAGCCGCAGCCCGGCGCGCAAGCCGAGCGGGAGCCGGCACCGCCACCGCCAGCGCGCCCGCAAGAGGGCGAACCGGGGCATCGCATCGACGAGCGGGCCTGAGCCGCCATGAACCCAACTGACGGAGCCTGGACTTGAACATGGTCGCTGTGTTACTCGCGCTGGGGCTGTTCATCGTGCTGCTGCAGCTCGGTGTCATGACCCTGGTGCGCCGGCTGGCGCAGCAATTGGAGGTCGAGCGCGCGCGCCTCGACAAGCTGGAGCGGGCGGTGGCACGCTCGGCCAGCGGCATGGCCGATTTCATGCCCACGCTGACGCCGCAGGCGCCGCCGGCGGCGCCGCGCCGGCCGCCGGATACGGCTGCGGCGCCGCCAGCCGCGCCTGCGCCGGCCGCGCCGCCTTTGCCGCCTGTGCCGGCTTTTCCGACCGCTGCGGTGAGCGAGCCTGAAGCCCGCGTGGATCCGGCCGAGTTGCGCGGCGAAATGCTCGGGCTGATGCGCCAGCTGGTCGACCAGGGCCTGAGCGTGCGCGACATCGCGGCGCGCTGCGGGCTCAGCGAAGCCGAGGCGGAGCTCATGCTGAGCCTGCACGGGAGCTCGCATGACTGACCGCGGCGCCGCGCCGCGCCGCCGCTGATCCCGATCGCGCACGGGCATGGGAAACACCGCGGGTCCGTTGCCTCCGATGCTGCCGGCACAACTCGGCGGCACGTCGTTTCCGGCTCGCCTCGCGCCGCTTGCCGGCAGCCAGAGCGTGCCGCTGGCGTTGCCCGCTGGCGCGCGCGTGGTGGCGGAGGTGGTGCAGTCGCAGACCGACGGCCAGGTGTTGCTGCGCCTGGGGCAGACCCTGCTCGCCGCGCAGCTGCCCGGCGAGCACCCGGTGGGCGAGCAGTTGCCGCTGATCGTGCTCAGCGAGCCGGGCTCGCAGCCGGCGCTGCTGCTGGCACCGCAGACGGTGGCGCCGGCCACGCAGTCGGAGCTGTCGTCCACCGCGCAACTGCTCGCGCGCCTGCAGCAGCAGCCGACGCAGGAGCTGCGCGCGACGCAGCCGCTGTGGCAGCAGCCGGACGGCACGGCGACGCCGGGTCTGGCGCGCGCGCTGGCGAACAGCGTGCGCAGCAGCGGCCTGTTCTACGAGAGCCATCTGGCCGCATGGGTGCAGGGCGAGGTGCCGACCCAGGCCTTGCTGCAGGAGCCGCAGGGGCGCCTGTCGCAGCTGGCGCAGGCCGTGCCGCCGCCGGCGGCCGCCGCGCCCGCGGCGCAGCCGGGCGCCGCACCCGCCG
>JAKAZQ010000065.1 GCA_021815805.1 Pseudomonadota bacterium
CCGGGAACGGAGCAGCCACAGCCGTTCCCCGCAAGTGCCGGGGGTACGGCTCGTCACCTCTTTCTCCGGGCGCGGGCAGCATCGCGCCGCGCGCCCGGTTGCATGGGGGCGGAGATTCGCTGCGGCAGCGTCCAACGCTGCGGCCGCGCACACCCCCAGGGGCTTCCCGACGTACCATGCTCGACAGCGCAGCGCGACGACCCCGCGTGCGCCTTCGAGCGAAATTCGGGTTTCAATGGAGCCTGGGCCGCGTTGCGGCCCTGAAACGACCTGGAATAGTCATGAGCGACCTGATCAAACACACCTCCGATGCGTCCTTCGAGCAGGACGTGCTGAAATCGTCCACGCCCGTCCTCATCGACTACTGGGCCGAGTGGTGCGGTCCCTGCCGCATGGTGGCTCCGATCCTGGACGAAATCGCGGGGGAGTACCAGGGTCGACTGCAGATCATGAAAGTCAATGTCGATGAAAACCGCAACGTGCCGGCGAAATACGGCATTCGCGGCATCCCGACGCTGATGCTGTTCAAGGACGGACAGGTCGCCGCGACCAAGGTCGGCGCGTTGTCCAAATCCCAACTGACGTCCTTTCTCGACGCCAACATATAATCGAGCACGCGCTGCGAACGTCATCGGCGTTCGCAACGCGCCGGAAACCCCATGCTCATCGCGGCCGTCCGGCGTGAACAACCCGCATATCCACGCGGGAACCAGGCCGCCACCTTCGCGTGATCCGCCAGGCCACGGCCCGCCCGCTGCGAACCCCTTCGTCCTGCAACACGGCCGCCCCGGTGCGGCGCCCGCGCCCAGCGGCATGCGCCACCGGTGACGTCGCCGAAGCCCTCAAGCCCGCTTTGCGTGCGGCGCGCAAGCCGCATCGGTCACCCCCTTCAGGCGCACGCGAACCCCCGCGCACGCCCGGCCACTGATCCCACCTCCGCCGCCACGCCGGCATCCAGCACGCGCAGGCTCTCGCCGCGCCCTCGCCTCTTCTCGCAACCCGCTCCACCATGCACCTGTCCGAACTCAAAGCGATGCACGTCTCCCAGTTGCTCGAGATGGCAACCGGCCTGGAGATCGAAAACGCCAGCCGCCTGCGCAAGCAGGAGCTGATGTTCGCGATCCTCAAGCGCCGGGCACGCACCGGCGAGCAGGTCTTCGGCGATGGCGTGATGGAGGTCCTGCCCGACGGCTTCGGTTTTTTGCGCGCGCCCGAGTCCAACTACCTCGGCTCGCCGGACGACATCTACATCTCGCCCAGCCAGATCCGGCGCTTCAATCTGCATACCGGAGACTCCATCGAGGGCGAGGTGCGCGTGCCCAAGGACGGCGAGCGCTATTTCGCGCTGGTCAAGGTCGACCGCGTCAACGGCGTGTCGCCGGAGCAGAACAAGAACAAGATCATGTTCGAGAATCTGACTCCGCTGTTCCCCACGGAGCACCTGAAACTCGAACGGGATATTCGGGCCGAGGAAAACATCATCGGCCGCGTGATCGACATGATCGCGCCCATCGGCAAGGGCCAGCGCGGGCTGCTCGTGGCTCCGCCGAAAAGCGGCAAGACCGTGATGCTGCAATCCATCGCGCATGCGATCACGGCCAACCACCCGGAAGTCGTGTTGATCGTGCTGCTCATCGACGAACGCCCGGAGGAAGTGACCGAGATGCAGCGCTCGGTCAAGGGCGAGGTCGTCAGTTCCACCTTCGACGAGCCGGCGCTGCGTCACGTGCAGGTGGCCGAGATGGTCATCGAGAAGGCCAAACGCCTGGTCGAGCTGAAAAAGGACGTGGTCATCCTGCTCGATTCCATCACGCGTCTGGCGCGCGCCTACAACACCGTGGTTCCGGCTTCCGGCAAGGTGCTGACCGGCGGCGTGGACGCCAACGCGCTGCAGCGGCCGAAGCGATTTTTCGGCGCCGCCCGAAACATCGAGGAAGGCGGCTCGCTGACCATCATCGGCACCGCGCTGACGGACACCGGCAGCCGCATGGACGAGGTGATCTACGAGGAGTTCAAGGGCACCGGCAACATGGAGATCCACCTCGACCGGCGGCTCGCGGAAAAGCGCGTCTATCCCGCGATTCTGCTCAACCGCTCGGGCACCCGCCGCGAGGAACTGCTGCTCAAGTCGGACATCCTGCAGAAGGCCTGGATTCTGCGCAAGCTGTTGTATCCGATGGACGAGGTCGAGGCGATGGAGTTCCTGCTGGAAAAGATGAAGCAGACCAAGAACAACGCCGAGTTCTTCGACCTCATGCGCCGGGGGGGATGAGGCCCGCGGCTCCAGGCTGCCCTGCGGCAGCCTGGACGGAGCCGAATCCGAGCAGCCTGCAGGCTGCGAGGTGGAGGCAGGCCCGCGGCTCCAGGCTGCCCTGCGGCAGCCTGGACGGAGCCGAATCCGAGCAGCCTGCAGAAACGCAACGCCTCGACCACGCATCACTTCGTGCGATAATGCATGTCTTTGGCTAAGTACAGCGGCCACGATGCTTCAAGGTTGCGCTGCGGCTGGCCCCAAATTCTTCGGAAACCCATCATGAAACCCGGCATCCACCCCGAATACCGCGACGTCTGCTTCGTCGACCTGTCCAACGGCAGCAAGTTCGTGATTCCGTCGACCGCGCAGACGCGCGAGACCGTGACCATGGACGACGGCCGGGAACTCCCGCTGTTCAAGCTCGATACCTCGTCGGAATCGCACCCGTTCTACACCGGCACCCAGAAGAGCATCGACTCCCTGGGGGGCCGCGTCGACAAGTTCCGCCAGAAATTCGCGCGCGCCGCCGCGTCCGCGAACAGCAAGAAGTAAATTTTCGCGGGACCGGCGCGGCCGGCCCGTCCCCACGGGGAATGCGACGGGCAGCCTGGCTGCCCGTTTTTTCGTCCGGCTTCCGGCCAGCCCCGCCATCGTCCGCCTTGTCGCGCCCATGAACCATTCCGCCGCAACCACGCGCGTCCCGGCGCCCCGGCCGGTGGTCAGCAGCGACAGCGTGGCGCGTCTTCCGCGCTGGCCGCTGTGGCTGTTGTGCAGCGCCTATGTGCTGCCCGGCTTCATCGGCCGCGACCCATGGACGGGCGACGGCCCGACCTTCGGCGTCGCCTGGCTGATCGCCCAGGGGCACTCCAGCTGGCTGCACCCGACGCTGTGGGGCCATCCGATGGGCGGTGGCTGGCTCGCCTACTGGCTGGGCGCGTTCGGCGTGAAGCTGTTCGGAGCCTGGCTCGGCGCGCCAGCGGCCAGCCGCATTCCGTTCATCGCGCTGCTCGCGCTGTGCCTTGCCCAGACCTGGCATGCGGCCTACTTTCTCGCGCTGCGCGACGAGGCGCAGCCCGTGCGGCCGGCCTTCGGCGAGCCCGTGCCGCGGTACGCCTATGCGCGCGCCATGGCGGACGGCGCCCTGCTCAGCCTGGTGGCGTGTCTCGGGCTGCTCGTGCGCGGACACGAGGGCACGCCGGCGCTGGTGCAACTGACCGGCGCAGGCAGCCTGCTGCTCGGGCTCGCGCTGCTGCCCCGGCGCAGTCTGGCGTGCGGACTCGCGCTGTTCAGCGGCTTGTTCGCGCTCGGCCTCGCCGGCGCCGCCTGGCTGGGACTGTTCGCCGCGCTGCTGTGCGGCGTGCTGCTGGCGCTGCCGGTCGCCTCGCAACGCCGCGGCCTGCCGGCGCTGGCGCTGGCCTGCGGCGCGCTGCTGTGCGTCGCGGTGCTGGTGCATGTGCACGGCGCCACGGCGGCGCGCTGGCCGAGCGCGGCGTCGGCGCGGCATTTTCTCAGCGTGCTGGCGTGGTTTCTCTGGCCGGCCTGGCCGCTCGCCTGCTGGGCGGTATGGCGCTGGCGCGCCTCGCTCGGCGCCTGGCATGTGCTGGCGCCGCTGGCGCTCGGCCTGCTGTGCCTGCTGTCGGCCCTGCTCAGCCGCCCGGGCGGCGCGCCGCTGCTGCTCGTGCTGCCGGCGGCCGCGGTGCTGGGCTCGCTCGCGCTGCCGGTGATGCGCCGCGGCAGCCTGGCCGCGCTGGACTGGTTCGCACTGATGTTCTTCAGTCTGCTGGCGCTTGTCGTGTGGGTGCTGTGGGTCGCCCTGCTCACCGGCGTGCCGGCGCATCCGGCGATGAACATCCAGCGACTCGCTCCCGGCTACCACGCCCATCTGCGCGCGCTGCCGTTGCTGCTGGCGCTGCTGGCGAGCCTGGCCTGGGCCGCCGTCGTCGCCTGGCGCGCGGGTCGTCATCGCCACCCCATCTGGAAAGGCATGGTGCTGTCCGCCGGCGGAGTGACCCTGGTCTGGTTGCTGGTCGGAACGCTGTGGCTGCCCGTGCTCGACTACGCCAGCAGCTATCGCGCGCTCGGGCACGACATCGCGCGCACGCTGCACCGCGAACGGGCCGGGCCGCAGCCGCGCGTGCAGGCGCTCGGGCTGAACCCGGCGCAGCAGGCGCTGCTCGGTTACTGGGCCCGAATCGACGTGCTGCCGGGGCGTGGCGCCGAGGCCGACCGAGCGCGCTACGTGCTCGAGCTGTCGCGCGGCGGGGGCTCCGACGGGTTGGCGCACGGCGTGCTGCTGTGGCGCGGACATCGCCCGGGCGAACACGATGAACTGCTGCGCCTGTGGCGGCGCGGCGCCAGGCGCTAGTGTCCTGTCCCGTGAATACCTGGCATTTCGCTGGGCCGCATCGGGGCGCAGGCAAGGCGCGGGCGCGGGTCCAGGCTGGGCGCCTGGCCCCGTGGCCGCAATGCAGCCTGCGCCCCGATACGGCCCAGCCCGAAGGGTTCGGCGCCTGCGGGGCCCTCGCCGGCCGCCCGCACCGGGTCAAGACGCCCAGTCTTGACCCGGTGCGGGC
>JAKAZQ010000045.1 GCA_021815805.1 Pseudomonadota bacterium
TGTTAGTGGACAGCGTGGTGGCGGACGCCTCGGCCATCGGGGCCAACGGCATCGGCGGCACCTACGGGGCCACGGGCAGCGACCCCAACGCGGCGGCGCAGGCGCTGGCGCATGGGATGCTGGGCTGCGCGGAGGCCGGGCTGACGGGAGGCCACTGCGCCTTCGGGCCGGCGGGGGCGGCCAGTCGGGTCTGACCGGGCGGCGGCCACGATCATCGCCATCGCGGTGGCGGTGTGCACGGCCGGGGCTGCCTCGGCACTGAGCGCCTCGCTGATGACCAGCGCCAGGGCAACGACGGCCGCGGGCGCGGCCGGGGCCAGCACGGTTGCGGCGGCGGGCGCTGGAATCGCGGGCAGCGGAGTGGCTGTGGGGACCGCGCTGACGACCACCGGGGCGGCGATGTCGAGCGCGCTGGCGGCGGGGATGAGCAGCCTGGCCAGCGAGGCGGCGGTGAGCCTGCCCAACAACGGCGGGGACATCGGCAAGACGCTGCAGGATCGGCGCCTGGACGCTGGCGGATTTCAATCAGATTGGGTGGCGGGTTTGCATCAGAACGACCGGCGGTTTTGCACTGGAATACGCATACCTGGACACGCCGCGGCTTTTCGACGACCTTTCCGGGCGGATCTTCCTCGAGGATTTCAGCAACGGCATCGACCTGACCGAACGCGCGCTGCCCATGATGCATGCCTGAGCAGCTCGGACCCGGCGCATAGGCCCAACCCGATTATGGCGACGCGTGCCGGGGGGGAGGCCGCGGGTGCGTGCAGGTGCACGAAACGGCGCAGTGCGCGTGCATGGATCTGCTACACTTTTCGTTTTGGGTCTGTCGGGGCGTAGCGCAGCCTGGTAGCGCACCTGCATGGGGTGCAGGGGGTCGGAAGTTCGAATCTTCTCGCCCCGACCATTGAGACCGAAAGAGCATCAAGGACTTGGCCCCAAGTCCTGAGAAGCCCGCCATGAAGCGTCATGCGCGGGCTTTTTCGTGGGCGCCGATGTGTTGCCAAGCTGTTGTCGCCCATCGGCGGCGGCCGTTGCCGCTGGCGTTGCGGATCCCCGACAGTCGCGGGTCTGGGGCGCCCGGCAGATCGCCGCTCAGTGGCCGGACCGTGCAAGCTGCAGCGTCTGTCGGCACCCCTTCGGAAAGTTCCGGCATCCCCAGAACGGTCGCCTGCCGTCCTGGCCTTCCCGCAACACCATCTTGATCCCGCACGCCGGGCAGGTCGGAGTCGTGTAGTCGCCGTCGGTGGCGACGGCGAGCAGCCGCGCCTGAGCGTCGGCGGGCAGCGCCTTGATCCTTCGCACGAGATCGGAGCCATCGATCAGTTCGAGACGGTTGCCTCGCGCGAATTCCGCGGCGTCCGTCGTAAAGGATCCGGTGGTCATGAAGATGCCGCGCTCCACCTTGCGAGCGGTGACCACGCCCAGCAGTTCGCGCACGAGCTTCACGCCGACCTGGGTTGCATTCCACGCCTTGCACTGCACGAGGGCGTCAGGCGTGTCCGCGCCAGCCTGCCGGAGCTCGACGTCGACGCCACCGTCCGCGCCGAATGGCGTGGTGGTCGAGATCATTCCGGCTTCATGCCAGTACGCCGCGCAGAGCTCCTCGAAGCGGTGCCACTCAATCTCCCGCAACAGGTCGAGCGACCAGGCCGTTGCGGCCGCCTTCGGTGGTGGCGCCACGGCTTGGCTGCGCGCTGCCACTGGCGCGCGTGCGCTGTCCAGGGATGGCAACGGTCTTGTATCGTCCCACGGGACGTTGTGCCACGGATCGACGGGCTTCGGGGCGTCGACCGTCCGCCGGCTCGCGACCACTTCCTGCAGCAGTCCCACGACAGCGAGGAGGGCGAACAGCGCGAGCGCGAAACCGCCGAGGTCGCGGATCAGCGACGCCGCGAAAACCGTGAAGGGGCTGCGCTGCAAGGCTGCGGCGGCCATGCGCATGCCGAGGAACAGCACCAGGCCGGCCAGGGCGCGACCCCACCAGGGCAGTGCCAGGAGGGCTTCAAGGTTTGAGGGCTGAGGGCGGCGTCGGCGGCGGGTCATGGATGAAACGGGCATGCGGGTCGGAACCGGTGTTTCATGTTCCCTTTTTAGCTTCGATCCGACCCTGCCTTGGCGCCTTGCGCGCCGGCAGGGCTATGCGACACCGACTCGCCGACGCACGAACCCCCGCGCATCCGACGGCGCCGAGCATCGACGGCCCGCCGACGCAGCACTCCACTGCAGCCCACCACGAAACCTGGCGGCAGCGCCTCAGCCATGGCCGCTCCCACCGCACGAGGAACAGCTTATGTCTCCGCGGCCCAGGCAGGTTGAACAGTATCGTGACAACGATGTTTCGCCACCGGTGTATTCATAGCCCCCCCTGCACGTACTCGACGGGCAGGGCCGCCTGCCGCTGCCGCCGCATGCGGAACATTTGCTGGGCCCGGGCGCCGGATCAAGTCCCCGATGCGACGGGAAATCTGGAGCATCGCCCGACGCATCCCGGTCGATCTGCTGTCCGGGGACGTAGTTGCGAAGAATGTCCCTTCGCCTGTCGACATCCGCCTTCAGCGCAAAACCCCCGATAAGGCCGCCAACCAACATGAAGAGGCCCACCCAGAGACTGAAGACCATAACGATCGTGCCGGCCACCGAACACAACAGCAGCAGCCACACGGCAAAGGCTTCGACAAGATAGAACAAAGCGTGGAACGACAAGACCTTCCTGTATCTCGGCGCAATGGTCCGCAAGACCACCACGCCGAGCAAGAGCAGTGCAAATATAAGGACATTCTTCGACATGGCCAGATCTCCTTGCGTCGGCAAATCGCATGCCACCGAAAACCGCATGCTCAACGGAAGGTCATCCGCCATGCATGCAGACCCGTCGTCTCCAGCACGGGCCTCTGTGCAGTGATACCAACCCGTCGGAGAAAGCAAGCGATCGGTCGATGAACCCGGCACTCGCGCTTGCCGCAGCCTGTCGTTCTCAGCCAAATGTCGGACCGGAATGCTTCGGCTGCGCTTCAAACGATCAGCATCGCCTGCGGCACCGGGACGAAGGCCTGGCAGGCGCCCGGGGCGACGCCTCGCATGGCCGGCTCGGCGGCCCGATTCATTTCTGCACTCCTGTCTCGCTCGCCACGACGCCCGACGGGCGACCCGCCATGCGTGGCAGCATCCTGAGCCACGGCAGGCGACGCGGCGCACACCATGGCCTCTCGCATGGCGGGAGAATCATTGATTGGACAAAATGGCAGCGCACTCCGGGCCGGTTGTTTCAAAACTCCGCCCCATCGAGCCCGCGGGGTTGCCGACATAATCAAAGGCGCAGCGAGTGTCGTGCAGCGCCACGGGCCTGCTTCCGACGCTGCTCCTGCCATTGAAAAGGACGCTTATCTCCGGCCGCGCGTGAGCGTCCAGCCCGATATTCGTCACGCGGCCTTTGAAGGATATCAACGGCTTCATTCCGGATCCCGTGTTATCCGCGCCGCTCGGGACATTGCCCAAGGCGCGCAGCCCTCGCGCCGTGAATTCATAGATCGGGAACCATTGGACGGCGTAGCCCTGGTTCATGTAGCCGCCCTCGTCGGCGACCAGGATCACGGTATCCCGCAGCGCAGTGACGCTCGGAAACGCAGTCCACGCTCTGCCCACGACCTGGCCGAAGGACCCGTCGGCGCTCAGATTGATTTCCTTGCCGACCATCGCCCAATGACCGGCTTTCCGGGCGAACCAGATGGCGCTGATGTAGGCAGCCTGCGCGTGCGATGCCTGGCTGGGATGCCCGGGATCCTCGACGGCGTGGCCCTGGCCCGTGGCCACGAAGTATCTTGTTCCGCCGAGAACGAACGTGGCCGTTTTCCAGGGAGTCACGTACTCCGTGATCATGTGCTGGTACCCGGACGGCTTGTTGACACGGATACCGCGGGGATCCGGTGTTTGCACCACCGAACCCGGTCTGCTGTAGCCCGGTCCGTAAAGCAGGCGCATGCACTGCAGTTCGGCGGGCGCTGCTGGCGCGGCGATCGCCTCTCCGGCAGCGCCCAGGCACACGAATCCCAGAGTCAGCGCAATGGATTTCAGGACGCGGTTCATGGTGGTCGGAGCCTCATGGTTTGCATGCCTGCTGTTCCCGCGGTGCCGGGCACACCTGCGGGCAACCAAGCCTGGGGCCCGCGGTCCAGGCGTCTTGGAAGCGCTGCGGAACGCCCGCCAACGCAAACGGGCTCCGTTGCCGAAGTTCACGGGCCGCGCGAATCAACGTGCCGCCGAATGCCGCACCGGCGTCGATTCGCAGCAACAGCATGCGACCGGCAGCAGCGCATGCCGAGACCGATGCGCAGACCGACAGCGCGTCATGCTGCGCCGGCGCGCGCGCGCACAGGCATGGCGCTCGAGGGACACATGACAGCCGGACAGGCCGGAACATGGCATCGGCACGCGGTTGGTGCGCATGGTTGTGCGACGAGCAAGCAGCGGCGTGCGCCAATGCCTTCATGCGCATTGCGGCGGGCAGTGGATCGGCGCGCCCCGATCCGCGCAGCACGCACTTCGACGATCACAAGTGCGCTTTCCCCAGGTTTCAGGGCGTTTCGGTGTTCCACCGGATGTTGTCGGGTAACAGTATTGGCCTGGCTCGCTTGCCGCTCCACCCCTCGAATGCGGGGCGCCGCGATGAATTCGTAACGATGCGTGATCAAACCATGGATGCCATGCTGCCGGCGCCTGGCGTACCCGACATCGCGAACTCGTGCAGCGACGAGATCGCGGCCACACTTCGCCTGTCCAGGGGAAGCAAGGGCAGGGCGCGTCCGGGGGAGGGCGGCCGAGGGCCGGCGCGCGGGCGCCGGATGCTGCCCCTGCCTGCGGCAGCGGCAGCGGCACCGATGCGAGCATGGTGCTGTCGGGTTGGGCGTCGGAGTCACGCGCATCAGCGCTGCAGTGCCGGCGGCACCGGGCCTGCGCGCAGGCCGCAAAGCGCAGCACGTGCTCGCGGCAAGGCGATGCGCTGAGGACTGCGCAGACCGCGCCAGCGACCGTGCGACGGCGCCCCGCATCGCGGGATCAGGAGTCAATGCGTGTAGGCGCCGATGTCGATGGACGTCGAGGAACGCGGCGTGAACGCATAGTCGTCGTGCACCACGGACGCCACGGCCGTCGATCCAGCGGCGATCGCGGGGCTGCCGCTCTGCAGATGAAAGTCCGGCGAGGTGGTGCTGGCGTTGACGAACAGCGGATCCCCGAAGATCGGGTGGGAATCCCAGCCGGCCGAACCCGTGCCGTTGAAAAACAGGTTGTTCGTGATGCTGCCGATGGTGGTCGCGATGTTGCCGTCCATGCCCACGGAGCCCGCGGTGTACGGCTGCCCGGTGCCCGCGTAGATGATGTTGTTGCGCATGTCCAGCGCGCCGGACGGCAGTTGCCAGTCGTTGTCCACCGCGCCATAGGTGGAGCCGCAGTGGAACAAGGTGTTGTTGTAGATCTTCGCGTCCTGCAGCGTGTCGGTGTTGAAGCGCAGGCAACTCACCGCCGAGGCGTAGACCACGTTGTCGTAGAGCACGATGCCCTGCTGGCTTCCATCGGCGATGTTGACGCCGTATTTCGCGACATCGGCCACGAGGTTGTGATCGAAGTGCAGGCCGCCGGAGCAGCAGGAAGTGGATCCGTTGCCGCCGTTGACATAGATCTGGAAGCCGCTGCCGTCGGTCACGTTGTCGATGATGTTGTACTCGACGGTGTAGGAGCCGTCGCCGTCGATGTAGATGCCGTGCATCTCCATCGGCGAGCCCCCGTAGATGTCGTGGATGTCATTGCCGACCCAGTAGGAATTCGTGCCGTTGCCGGTGATGCCTCCGGCCAGGTCATTCGGGTCGCCGGCCCCGCTGCGCGCGGTGAGTTCGTTGTTGACCACGCGCCAGTGATCCCCGGCGATCTGCTCGTTGATCACCCCGGCCGGCCCCCCGGACTCCACTCGCAGGTCGGCGATGGTGACGTAGCGCCCGCCCTTGAAATAGGTGTTCTGGGTGTCGATGCCGGTGATCGCTCCCTTGGCCCCGCTGGTGGTGCTGTAGGGCACGTCGATGTAGACATCGTCGTCGGGGTAGCCGATCAGGCGGATCGGCCCCGTGCCCGATGCCCCGGTCGGCGCGCTGCCGTCGAGGTTGATGAAACGCAGGAAATAGCCCTGGTACAGATCCGTCCAGGCTTGTGCGTCCGGCGTGGGGTCGCTGGTGATGGCCGCGCCGGCGAGCGGCGTGCCCATCAGCACGATGGTGTCGCCGGCCTGTGCCACGTCGAACGCGCCGTCGCCACCGTTCTGCACGTAGCGATAGGGATGGGCGATGTCGCCGGGCACCGCCGTGGCATCGTTGCCGGCGTGGCTGACGTACAGCATGCGTCCGGGGTTGGGCGTGAACGTCAGGCCGCTGTTCGAGACCGCTCCGTTCACGATCACGGCGATCGGCAGCGGCGTGCCCTGCGCCGCGCCGCCGAGCGAGCCTACCTGCACGGTGAGCTGCTGCACATCGGGGCGTCCGCGCGATGCGCCGAGATACAGGTAGCGGGCCACCGCATGTCCCCCGATGGTGACCTGCACACGGGCGGGATCCGAGCCGAAGTTGCGGCCGAAGATCGACAGGTACATGCCATCGTTGTGCTCGCCGCCGCTGGTCGGCCCGGACGTGACGTCGGTATAGAGGACCAGCGGCGTGGACGATGCGCCGGTGCCTGCTCCCGCCGACGCTGCCGAACCGCCGGCTGCGGCGGATCCCCCCGCGCCGGTGGATGGAGCGGAGCCGGGAATCGTCGCCGCCGCGGTCGACGACGATGCCGCGGAACCTCCGCCGCCACACCCGGCCAGCGCCAGGATCGGCAGCGCCAGCACGGCCGCAAGCAGCCGCCGGAACATCGGGAATCGAGCTTGCGTCACGGAATGCCGGGAGCCGGTGAGAGAGACGGGCCTGTGCAGGGCACAGGTCGACGAGCGCCTCGGAACCATACTGCAAAGCAGGCTCCGGCGCGTGAAAAGTGCCGAAAGATGCTGGAAACGCGCAACAATGTCGCCTATTTGCGCCGAATTGCGACACCGCGCTTGCATTTCGCCGAACCCCGCCCCGGCCCGGCGATGCAGCCCGGCGCGGACGCACCGCGCCCGGCACGGGGGTGCCTGCCCGCGTGGCGTGCCCTGCCGGCCGCCGCGCGGGTTCGCCTCAGGCCGCCGCGACCAGACGGATGCGCGTGATTTCCGACGGCGCCCCGAAGCGTTTCGGGGGGCCCCAGTACCCGGTGCCGCGGCTGACGTAGACCTGCAGCCGCCCGACGCGGTGCAGGCCGGCGACAAAGGGCTGCTGCAGCGGCACCACATGGTTCCACGGCCAGAACTGTCCGCCGTGGGTATGTCCGGCCAGGTGCAGGTCGAAGCCGGCCTGCGCCGCCTGGGTCGACGACACCGGCTGGTGCCCGAGCAGGATGCGTGGAACGCCGGCCGGCGCGCCTTCGATCGCCTTGTGCGGATCGCTGCGATGCGCCGGGTCGAATGCCGGCCCCTGCGGATCGGTGATGCCGGCCAGCACCAGGCGCGAGCCGGCGTGCTCGAGCACCACGTGCTCGTCGAGCAGGCAGCGCAGCCCGAGCCGGGAGAATTCGGCCAGCCACGCGTGCACGCCGGAGTAGTACTCGTGGTTTCCCGGCACCAGCCATGCGCCGTGGCGCGCGCGCAGGCGCGCCAGCGGCGCCGTGTGCGTGCGCAGGCGCTCGACCGTGCCGTCGACCACGTCGCCGGTGACGGCGATCAGGTCGGGCTGCAGCGCATTCACCCGCTCCACGATGGCTTGCACGGTCGACGCCTTGATGGTCGGGCCGACATGGATGTCGCTGATCTGGGCGATGGTGAAGCCGTGCAGTGCCGGCGCCAGATGCGCGATTTGCACCTGCACGTCGACCACGCGCGCGGTGCGCCGTGCCTGCACGAACCCGATCAGCGACACCAGCAGCGCCGCCGCCGGCACCGCCAGCGCGCTCGGACGCACCCAGCCAGCGGTGTGCGGCAGCAGCAGCACGAGTTCCCGCACGATGGTGAACACCAGGGTCGACGAGAACAGCCCGAGGTCGAGAAAGCCTGCCCATGCGACCAGATCCCAGGCGCCGCCGTCGCGAAACCGGCTGACGAACGCGGCCGGAATCAGCACGCTCGACAAAACCAGCACGGCGGCGCCCGCCAGACGCCCGCCGGCATCCCAGCCTGGCAGCAATTGCATGCCGATGTAGACGTGCAGCAGCGCGAGCATCGGCCATGTGCGCACGAAAAAACGTTGCAAGCGGCGTCGACGATGGCGCTCGCGGGCCACGTCCTGGCGTGCCGAACCGGTTGGAGGATGGGAGGACATGGCGGCGGTCGTGGGGGCCGCGCGGCGAGCGCCGCGCAGCAGGGTGCACCCTGCATTTTCCGGCGGATCGGCGCGACGCGTGCGATGCGCCTGCGTCGCGCCAGCTCGTCGGCAGATCGGTGGCAGGCCCGATATAGTTGCGGGCTACCCATTGACAGTTGCACGATTCACGAGGCCTTGCGAAATGTCCAGCGTCTTGTTCACGCCCGTATCGGTTGGTCCCCTCACGTTGTCCAACCGGATCATCGTCAGCCCGATGTGCCAGTACAGCGCGGAGCAGGGCAGCGCCACGGCCTGGCATGCGGTGCACCTGGGGCAGCTGGCGCAAAGCGGAGCCGGGCTGCTGCTGCTCGAGGCCACGGCCGTGGAGGACATCGGGCGCATCACCCCGGGCTGCCTGGGGCTGTACTCGGACGCCAACGAGGCGGCGCTCGGCCGGGCTCTCGACAGCGTGCGTCTGGCCGGGAACATCCCGCTGGGCGTGCAGTTGTCCCACGCCGGCCGCAAGGCTTCCAGCGCGCGCCCATGGCAGGGCGGGGCGCTGCTCGACGCGGCCCACGGCGGCTGGCCCACGGTGGCGCCTTCGGCGCTGCCGCACGCCGACGGCGAAACGCCGCCGGCGGCGCTCGACCGCGCCGGGTTGTTGCGCATCCGCGAAGCCTTCGTGCAGGCGGCCCTGCGTGCGCAGCGCCTGGGCCTGCAGGCCATTGAACTGCACGTCGCGCACGGCTACCTGCTGCACCAGTTTCTCTCCCCCCTGTCGAACACCCGCGACGACGCCTACGGCGGCAGCGCCCAAGGGCGCATGCGCTACCCGCTGGAAGTGTTCGATGCCGTGCGCCAGGCCGTCGATCCCGGCATTGCGGTGGGCGTGCGCCTGTCGGCCACCGACTGGGTCGACGGCGGGCTCGACCTGGAGCTGACGCTGCCGTTCACGCTGGAACTGGCGCGCCGCGGCTGCGCCTGGTTCGACGTCTCGTCGGGCGGTGTCTCGCCGCGCCAGAAGATTGCGGTGGGACCCGGCTACCAGGTGCATCTGGCGCAGGCGGTGCGCGAAGCCACCGGCGTGCCGACCATGGCGGTGGGACTGATCACCGAGCCGCAACAGGCCGAGGACATCGTCGCCAGCGGGCGCGCCGACATGGTCGCGCTGGCTCGCGCGATGTTGTGGAATCCGCGCTGGCCCTGGCACGCGGCGGCCGCGCTGGGCGCCGGCCTCGATGTCCCGGCACCCTACTGGCGCGCCGCGCCGCGCGGCGCGCAGGACGTGTTCCTGAACGCGCGCGTGGCCCAGCGCTGAGCCCTTGACCGTGACCTTGACCTGGATACCCTGCGCTCCTACGATTGACGGGTTTTGGCTCACGGGCCCTGGTCGCCCGCATCTCTCCATGGACAGTGGCAGTTGTCGATCGCGAAAGTGAGTTCCTGAAGGTTTCGCCAGCGGTATCGACAGCAGACCCGTTCTGCGCCGCCGTCGCCTTCGGGCCGGCGGTGGCGTCCGCCGCGTGCGCGCGGTGGCCAGTCGGCGCGAGCAGCGCCGTGCTTCCAACCCCCTCTTTCGTGCCGATCGGTGCTGCGAACCCGCCATGTCCGGGTTCGCGCTCCACCCCCCTTGCTTCGACGCAGGATGAACGGCATGTTGTCTCACGTTTTGTTCCGCTGCCGCGGCGCTGCGCGCCGCGAGCGCCTCCAACAGGAATCCGCGGCGCACCGGGCGCCGGCCGCGCCGCGCAACCCACGCGCCGCGCCGCTGGGCCTTGCCGACGTGCGCCTGGGTTCGCTGGATCTGGCGCTCGATCGCCACGGCAATTTCGCCGAATGGATGCGCAAGAAATCCGCCTGACACGCGCCGTGGGCATGTCCGGCGACCGCGCATGACGCGCCGCCGCCTGGCTCGTGCGCGGCGCGCCGCCTGGTTCGGCGCCTGGCTGGCGCTGGCCTGCGCAGGCCAGGCCGCACGGCCGGCGCGGGCCGCGGCGCTGACCACCGGCGGGCACCTGGATCTGAACCTCATGGGAGG
This sequence comes from Pseudomonadota bacterium, assembly GCA_021815805.1. Taxonomy (GTDB): domain Bacteria; phylum Pseudomonadota; class Gammaproteobacteria; order Burkholderiales; family Burkholderiaceae_C; genus Thiomonas_A. The sequence continues at coordinate 10,396 of JAKAZQ010000045.1, forward strand.
TTTCGCAGGCACGCGTCAGCTCGGCACCGAATCCTCCGCGCTGCTGCAGGCCGGCGCGCACCTGGACACCGGACGGGCCGGGTGGTGGCGCGGCGGCGCCCTGACGATGCAGCTCGAGGGCGTGCGCGCGGCGGGCGACCCGGCTGCCGGCACGCGCGCGCTGCAATGGCCCGACAACGAATGGGCGCCCGACTTCCTGCGCGTGTACCAGTTCACCGTGCGCCAGCGTTGGCAGGACACCCTGGTGCGTGCCGGCATCATGGACATCAACCAGTACTTCGAGTCCAGCGATGTCGCGGACCTGCTGCACAACGCCTCGTTCGGCCTGGCCCCCACGTTCACCGCGAATTTCAACGATCCGTCCTTTCCCAACCCGGGCCTGGGCGCGATGGTGCAGTGGCGGCCGGCGGCGGCGTGGAGCGCGCGCGCCGGCATCTGGCAGGGCGATCCGCCGGGGCTGCGCGGCGCATTGCGCCGCGGCGCGCTGCGCGTGCTCGAACTGGAACACGCGTGGGGGCCGGTGGCCGGCGGCGCGACACCCGACGACGTCGAGGTGGGCGTCTGGCGCTACACCCAGCCCGATCCCGCACTGGGCGCGGACAGCTCCGGCGCGTACCTGGTCGAGCAACTGCGCTGGCGCCAGGCATGGCGCCACTGGGGCAGCTTCGTGCTGGCAGGCGACGCCCCCGCGCAGGGCAACCAGGTGCGCCGGTTCGTGGCCGCCGGCGTGTTGCTCACGCACCCCTTCGCCGAACGCCCGCATGACGCCGCCAGCGTCGGCCTGACCCAGGTGCGCGTGACCACGCTGCATGCGGAGACGGTCGCCGAAGCCACGTATTCCTGGCGCGTTTCGTCGGACGTGGCGTTGCAGCCGGACCTGCAGCGGGTATGGAATCCGGGCGGGCAGGGCGCCCCGGCGTGGATCGCCGGGTTGCGTCTGCACCTGGTGTTCCAGTAACGTCCTGTTCCGCGACTACCTGGCATTTCGTCCGGATGCCTGCGGGAGCGATCGGCGGCTGGACGCAAGGGCGGCGCGGGCCCCGCAGGCGCCGAACCCGGCGGGCTGGGCCGGTTCGGGGCGCATGCGGCCCAGCGAAATACTAGGCGGCCGCCACGTCGCGGCGCGGGTTCCACGCCGCGTGCAGCGCCAGCGCCAGCGCGGCGAAGGCCGCCCCGGCGCCGGCGACCGCGGACCAGCCGCCGAGCGCCCAGGCCTGCCCGGCGACCAGCGTGCCCAGCGCGCCCCCCAGGAAGTAGAGGGTCATGTACACCGCGTTGATGCGGCTGCGTGACGCAGCGTCGAGCGCGAAGATGCGCGTCTGGTTGGCGATGTGCGCTCCCTGCACGCCCATGTCGAGCACCACCACGCCGAGCACCAGCCAGCCCAGGCCGTGCGCCCCGCGCGCGAACGCGGCCCACGAGACCAGCACGGCGGCCAGCGCGACGAACATCACGCGGCGCGGCCCGCCGGGTCGATCGGAGCGCCGGCCGGAAAGCGGCGCGACGATGGCGCCGGAAAGTCCGAGCACGCCGAACAGGCCGGCGACCGCCGGGCCCAGGTGGTAGGCGGACGACGCCAGCAGCGGCGTGAGCCCCACCCAGAACACGCTGAAGGCGCCGAAAAACAGGCCGCCGACCAGACCGGCCGAGCGCAGTTCGGCGTGACGCGTGAATTGAACCAGCGTGGACCACACCAGCTGGCCGTAGCCGCGCGCCGAGGTATCGTCGGGCGGCAGGCGCGGCACCACGCGCCACAGCATGGCCAGCGAGGCCAGGTTGAGCAGGGCGGCGAGGCCGTAGACCATGCGCCAGCCCAGCCACTGCCCGAGCAGGCCGGCGAGTACGCGACCGCCGAGGATGCCGATGAGCAGCCCGCTCATGACCAGGCCGACCGCGCGGCCACGGCGCTCGGCCGGCGCCAGGTGCGCGACCAGCGGCACGATCTGCTGCGCGATCGACGCCGTCAGGCCGACCCCCAGGCTGGCGATGGTCAGCATCGTCACCGAGACGGACAGGGCCGCCGCCAGCAGCACCAGCACCAGCGCCGCGCCCATGCCCATGATCACGCGGTGCCGAGGGTATCGATCGCCCAGCGGGCCGAGCGCGATGAGCCCGGCGGCATAGCCCATCTGCGTGGCAGCGGGCACCGACGAGATGCCGGCCACCGAGGTGTGGAAACTCGATGCCAGCTGCTGCAGCAGCGGCTGCACGTAGTAGATGTTGGCCACCGCAACTCCGCAGGCCACCGCCATCAGCGGCAGGAAGGCGCGGTGCAGCATCGGCGCGGCGTGGGGGGCCGCGGGGTCGGCGCTGGCGCTGGAAGCATTCATGGTGCGTGGCAGGCGGTGCATTCGGAGCAGGCGCAAGCCTAGCGGGACTGACTCATGTGAGGGAATGTATCGACGCCACGGGCTGGCGTCAGCCCGCGCCGCGCGGCATGCGCGACAATGGCGGGCTGTTCCCGCCGCACCTGCATCCTGCCATCGTGACTGCCTCGCCACGGCCCGTTTTCGCTGCACCACCTGCCGCCCCGGCAGTCCCGCCGCGGGGCTTGCGGTGACGGCGCGCGGCGCGCAGGGCGCGGGCGCCGCCAGCTGCGACGTCGCGGTGATCGGCGGCGGCGCCGCCGGCATGATGTGCGCGGCGGTGGCGGCGCAGCGCGGGCGGCGCGTGCTGCTGATCGAGCATGCCCGACGCATCGGCGAGAAGATCCGCATCTCCGGCGGCGGGCGCTGCAATTTCACCAATCTGTCGAGCGGCCCGCGGCACTACGTCGGCCGCGATCCGGCGTTCGCAGCCGGCGCGCTCGCCGCCTACACGCCGCGGGATTTCATGGCCCTGCTCAGGCGCCACCGCATCGGGTTCCACGAAAAGCATCGCGGGCAGATGTTCTGCGACGACAGCAGCGTCGCGGTCGTGGACATGCTGCGCGCCGAATGCGCCCGCGGCGGCGTGCAGTGGCTGCACCCCTGCAGGGTGCGCGCCGTGCGTCGCGATGCGCGGGGCTTCGAGCTCGACACCGATGCAGGAACCTGGCGCAGCACGCGCGTGGTGGTGGCCACCGGAGGCCTGCCGGTGCAGGCCATCGGCGCCACCGACTGGGGGCTGCGTCTGGCGCAGTCGTTCGACCTCGACGTCGAAGCCCCGCGGCCGGCGCTGGTGCCGCTGCGCCTGACGCGCGACGAACTGGCGCCGCTGGCGAGCCTCGCCGGGGTGGCGCTGCCGGTGCATGTGCAGTGCGCGGGCCAGCGCTTCGACGAGGATCTGCTGTTCACCCACCGCGGCGTGTCGGGACCGGCGATCCTGCAGATCTCCAGTTACCTGCAAGCGCGGCACGCACTGCACATCGACCTGGCGGCGGGTCGCGCGCTGGCTCCGCTGCTGGCGCAGGCGCAGCAGGGATCGCGGCAGTCCCTGCTGGGCACGCTGTCGCAGGCCGTGCCGCGCCGCCTGGCCCAGGCCTGGCTGGCGCGCCAGGGCCTCGACGGCGCACGGCGCATCGCCGAGATGGGGCGTGCCGCGCTGCAGGGGCTCGCCGCGTCGCTGTCCGACTGGACACCCGGGATCGCCGGCGACGAAGGCTGGAACAAGGCCGAGGTGATGCGCGGCGGCGTGGCCACGCACGAACTCGAGCCGCACAGCCTGGAGGCACGACGCGTTCCCGGCCTGCATTTCATCGGCGAGGTCGTCGACATCACCGGCTGGCTCGGCGGCTACAACTTCCAGTGGGCGTGGGCCAGCGCGCATGCCGCGGCGCGCAGTGTCTGATCAGGCCGCTGCGCGCCAGTTCCAGCGGAATTCGCGGCGCGCGCCTCCCTGGTGCTGCACCTCGAGCACATGCACGCTGCCGTCCGCGTCGACCTGCAACAGCGTGGAGCAGCGGGTCGCGTAGTCGGGAAGGCGAATGCACGGCGCCGACAGGCCGCGGTTCCAGTCCGGCGGCAGTTCGAGACCCACCGGCAGCGGGGGCAGTTCGGCGTCGTCCGCCGGCGTGTCGTCGAACAACCCGGCGAGCAGGTACTCGAAGTCCGGCGATGCCCGCGCGCCGCACGCGTCAATGCGCTGCTTCAGGCGACGCACCTTGGGCCACGGCGTGTCCAGTGCCGCATTCGACAGGCCGTGAATGCCCGGCGGCACCGGCGCCGACGGAGCGCGGTTCGACACCCACGCCATCTCGCCGCGTCGCAGGTCGGCCAGCAGCAGGTTGAAGCCGGCGTAGCGATGCATGTCGCGCTGCAGTTCGGCGGCCCAGGCGTGCGCGCCGGCATCGCGCCACGCGTGCGGCTCGCAGGGATGCAGTCCTTGCAGGAAGCGCAGCGGCAACTGGCCGCGTGACGGCCGCCGGGCATCGCGTCCGTCAGGCTCGCGCACGTTGGTCAACGCCGCGAACAGACCGTCGCGACGCAACCCGAGCCAGGTGCCGCCGGCCTGCAGATCGCGTCCGGCGAGCAGCGACGCGGTGCCGGCATCGGCGCTCGGCCACCAGTGCATCGGAGCGGACGGGCGCCGCAGCCACTCGTCCCGATTCGCCGCCAGCAGCAGGCTGCGCGGCGCGCCGGGTTGCCAGGACCAGGCCATCAGGCACATGGTCGTGCCTGCGGCCGCTGGGCATGCGCACGGGCCCGGCGCGGCAGCACGATGGGTCAGTCCGGCGTCGGCAGCGCGTAGGGCAGGTGCCCGAGTCGCAGGCGCGGGCCGTCGCCGGCCCGCAGATGCAGTTCGTCGCCCTGCGCCGCCAGCTTGAGCTCGGCCAGCGCCTCCCAGGCGCCGTCGCCGGCCGGCGCGGCCGCCACCACCATGCCGCAGGGCTGTCCGGGATCGGCCGCGCTGAACAGTTCGTCGCCGACCTGCAGCGGGGCGTCGGCGAGAACATGGAAGGTGCGGCGCTTGATGCTGCCGCGATATTGGGTGCGCGCCACGACTTCCTGCCCCGGGTAGCAGCCCTTGTGGAAATCCACGGCACCGAGCAATTCGTAGTTGAGCATCTGCGGCACGAACTGCTGCGTCGTGGCCTGCGCAACATGGCCGATGCCGGCGCGGATCTCGGCCAGGCGCCAGGCGTCGAGGCTGCCGCGCGGCAACCCGGGCAGCGCCGCGACGCCCGCTTCGTCCTCGGCCACCAGCAGCACGCGGCGCCAGCCCGGAGCGTCGGGCAGGCGCAGGTGCGTCACGCCGGGCTCGTGCCGGACCTGCCAGACCGCCAGCCCGGCATCGTTCGAGGCCCCCGGCGCCGCCGCCGCGAGCGGCTCGAGCAGACCGAACACGCGGCGGCGTTCGCGCGCGTCTTCCAGCGTGCACTGCAGGCGCAGGATGAACATGCGCAGGCGTTTCAGCGCCGCTTCGAGCAATTGCGCATCGAGCAGCAGCGCGATGCTCTGGTCGCGCTCGCGCCAGAGCAGGAAATCCGCGAGCATGCGCCCCTGCGGCGTGCACATCGCGGCCATGCGCGCGCGATCGGCCGGCCAGTCGCGCAGTTCCTGGGTGAGTTGCGCATGCAGCAGATCGGCGGCCTGCGCGCCGCGCGCCAGCATCACGCCGGTATGGCTCAGTTCGACCAGGGTTGCAGACATCGGGCAGGGCGGCGTTTTCCGGGGAACACTTCGGGTGAACTAGTATAGAAAGCTCTGTCAAAGCCTGCGCAAGGGCCTGCGCGGGCCGTCGTCCGATCCCGGGAACATCGATTGAAATCGCGTTGGTTCGCGCGCCTCGCCGCGCTGGGCATGACCATCGTCGCCGGCGTGGCCGCCGGATTCGCGGCCTGGGCCTTCGTGCCGCTGCGGCTGGCCGAGTCCCCGCTGGATTTTTCGGTGCGCGACGGCAGCGCCGCCCGCAGCGCCGCGTCACAGATACGCGCGCAGGGGGTGGCCCTGTCACCCACGCTGTTCTACTGGCTCGCGCGCCTCAGCGGCCAGGGCACGCGGCTGAAGGCCGGCAGCTACCAGATCGAGCAGGGCATCACGCCCTGGCAACTGCTGCGCAAGATGGCGCGCGGCGACCAGTCGCTGCTCAGCCTGACCGTGCCGGAGGGTTGGAGCTTCGCGCAATTCCTCGCCGCGGCGAATCAGGCCCCCGGCCTGATCCACGATGCGGCGGCGCTGACGCCATCGCAGATCATGCAGCGAATCGGCGCTCCCGCCGGACTTGCCCCGCAGGGCGAGTTCTTTCCCGACACCTACCTCTACGGGCGCAACACCTCGGAGCTGCGCCTGCTGCGCCGCGCCTATCGGCGCATGCAGCTCGAACTGGCCGAGGCCTGGGACGGCCGTGCCCCCGACCTGCCGCTGACCGACCCGCACCAGGTCCTGGTGCTGGCGTCGATGATCGAGAAGGAGACCGGCCATCCCGCAGACCGCGCACGCATCGCCGAGGTGTTCATCAACCGCCTGCGCGCGGGCATGCCGCTGCAAAGCGACCCGACCGTGATCTACGCGCTGGGCAGCGCCTACCATGGACATCTGACCCACAAGGACATGCAGGTGGCGTCGCCGTTCAACACCTATGTGCACAGCGGACTGCCGCCGGGGCCTATCGCATTGCCCGGCGCTGCGGCGCTGTACGCAGCGGTGCATCCGGCGCGCGGCCATGCGCTGTACTTCGTCGCCCGCGGCGACGGCAGCAGCGTGTTCTCGGATACGCTGGCCCAGCATGACGCGGCGGTCACGCGCTACCTGCTCGACAAGCCGGGAGCCGCATCGGCGGCTACCGCCGTCGCGTCGCGCGCGACGCGCAAGTCGCACTCTCCCTGAGGCACCGAGTTGAAAACCACCCCATCCCGAGGATTGTTCATCACGCTGGAGGGCATCGACGGCGCCGGCAAGAGCAGCCAGTTCGACGCGGTGGTCGAGGCGCTGCGCGGCCTCGGGCGCCGGGTCGTCACGACCCGCGAGCCGGGCGGCACCGCGCTGGGCGAACGCCTGCGCGAGTTGCTGCTGAGCCAGGACATGTCGACATCGACGGAGGCGCTGCTGCTGTTCGCGGCGCGCCAGGAGCATGTGCTGAAGGTGATCGAGCCGGCGCTGCTGCAGGGCCAGGATGTCGTCTGCGATCGCTTCACCGACGCCACGCTGGCCTACCAGGGGGCGGGCAAGGGGGTTCCGCGCGACCGCCTCGAGGCGCTCGCGCACTGGGTGCACCCGGGCCTGCAGCCGGATCTGACCCTGCTGCTGGATCTGCCGGCGAGCAGCGCCGCGCAGCGGTTGCGCGCGCAGGCCAGGATCGCCGACCGCTTCGAGCAGGAGTCCGAGGCATTCTTCGCCCGGGTGCGCCAGCAGTATCTCGATCTGGCGAGCGAGCAGCCGACGCGCTGGCGCGTGATCGACGCCTCCGGGGGTCTGGAACAGGTCCGCGTCGATCTCCTGAAAAACCTGAAGGACTTCATCTAGTGTCCTGTCCCGCAAATACCTGGCATTTCGTTCGTGTGCCTGCGGGAGCGATCGCCGGCCGCCCGCAGGCGCCGAACCCTGCGGGCTGGGCCGTATCGGGGCGCAGGCTGCGTTGCGGCCACGGGGCCAGGCGCCCAGCCCGGACCCGCGCCCGCGCCTTGCCTGCGCCCCGATACGGCCCAGCGAAATGACAGGTATTTACGGGACAGGACACTAGGCATTCATGGATCATCGCGATTTCCCGTCGATTCTGCTGCACGGAGCGCGCGGCACCGGGCTGTGGGAGGCCTTGCGGCAGGGCGCCGCGGGCCTGCTGTGCGAGCGCGTGGCGGCAGCCTCCGAGCCGTGGCGCACGCAGGCCTGCGGGGAGTGCGACGGCTGCCGCCTGCTGCGCTCGGGCAGCCACCCCGATCTGCACATGGTGCTGCCACCGGCGCTCGGCGTGGAACTCGGCGTGACGCCGGCGGCGCTCGAATCCGGCGCCGACAAGCGTAGCGCGGCGGGGCGCGAGATCACGATCGACGACGTGCGTGCGCTGAACGAATGGGCGCACGCGACCAGCCACCGCGGGGGGGTCAAGGTCGCGCTGGTGCACCCGCTGGACGCGATGGCGGCGGCGGCGGCGAACGCGCTGCTGAAGGTTCTCGAGGAGCCGCCTGCGCATGTGTGCTTCCTGACCGGCACGAACCAGCTCGACCGCGTGCTGCCGACGCTGCGCAGCCGCTGCCGAGTGCAAGCATGGGCGCGTCCGGACGCTGCGACGGCGCGCGACGAACTGCAGCGCCGAGGCGAGTCCGATGCGCGGGCCGTGGCCTGCTGGTGCCGGCACGCGGTGTTCGACCCCGACCCGGCCCGCGGCCTCGAGTGGACACGGCGCCTGTTGCGCAAGCTGGCCGCCGGCGAGCCGGCGAGCAGCGACGGCGTGACCCCGGCGGTGGCCATCGAGTCGCTGCAGAAGGCCACGCTGGACGTGCTGCGCGCGCGCGCGGGGCTTGCACCGATCTACCTGCCGGGCCTCGAGCGCGAATTGCAGCGCCTCGGCGCACGCGGCGACGCCGCGGCGTGGCAGCAATGGTGGCAGCGCCTGGCGCAAGCCGCGCGAACGGCGGAGTTCCCGCTGCACGGCGCGCTCGCCGTGCAGGCCTGGGTCGTAGAATGGTCGCGACTCTGCACTTCGGGGAACAACTGACATGGCCAATGCGCACGCGAACTCCACCGGCGCTTCCTCGGGTACACGTCCGAGTGTCATCCAGCTTGCGATCAAGGAAAAGCCGGCGCTGTACGCGGCCTACATTCCTTATTTCCCGGATGGAGGGATTTTCATTCCCACGCCGCGCGAGCATCGCCTTGGAGACGACGTCTATCTGCTGCTCACCGTGATGGACAACCCGCAGCGATTTCCGATCGCCGGCAAGGTGGCTTGGATCACCCCGGCGAATGCGGCGGGAAATCGCACCCAGGGCATCGGCGTGCAGTTCCCGTCGGACGAAAAGGCCAAGCAGCTCAAGCAGCTGATCGAGGAAATCCTCGGGCCCGCGGCCGAGGCCAACAACCGTCCCACGCATACCCTGTGAGGCCCGGCGCCGCCTTCGCGGCGCATCCGTCCGACCGGTGCACCCGCACCGCTGTCTGCCCATGCCGCTGACCGATTCGCATTGCCACCTGAACTTCCCCGGATTGCGTGAGCAGGAGCGCGCCGTGCTCGACGCCATGCTGGAACATGGCGTGCTGCGCGCGCTGAACATCAGCACCCAGGTCCAGGAATTCGATCAGGTGCTGGCCTGCGCCGAGCGCAACCCCGAGGTCTGGGCCACCGTCGGCGTGCATCCGGATACGCCCCCCGGGCCGGACGAGGTCGATGTGGCCGCTCTGGTGGCGCGCGCGCGCCACCCGCGCGTGCTGGCGCTGGGCGAGACCGGACTCGACTACTACCGCCTCGAGGGCCGCTCGCCGAGCGACATGCAATGGCAACGCGACCGCTTCGCCGTGCACATCGCGGCGGCGCGCGAGGTCGGCAAGCCGCTGGTGATCCACACCCGAGCCGCCGCCGACGACACGCTGCGCATGCTGCGCGAGCACGCGGCGTCCGAGGTCGGCGGGGTGCTGCACTGTTTCACCGAATCCTGGGAGGTCGCGCGCGCGGCGCTGGACATGGGCCTGTACATTTCGCTGTCGGGCATCCTGACCTTCAAGAACGCCCGCGACCTGCAGGACGTGGCGCGCAGGCTTCCGGAGGATCGGATCCTGGTCGAGACCGACAGCCCGTATCTGGCTCCGGTGCCGCACCGCGGACAGACCAACCAGCCCGCCTACACCCGCTACGTGGCGCGCTTCCTGGCACAGCTTCGCGGTTGCGACGAAGCCCGCGTGGAGGAGTTCACGGAAGCGAATTTCGACAGGCTTTTCAGGCCGCCGGCGCATTGAGTGAGCATGGATCGCGCATCCTTCCCGCAAGCCCCGGACACCTGCCCCGCCCCGAGCGCGCAGCGCCGGCGACTGCTGCGCGCGGTGGCGGTGGCGACGGTACTCGGTGGCGCCGCCGCGATGCCCGGTGTGGCACGTGCCGACCCGCTGGCGGATTTTGTCCGGGATCTTCCGAACGACGATGTCGGCGCCGTGCGCCAGTTGCTGCGCCAGGGCCTGCGTCCCGACGCCGTCGATGCGCATGGCAACAGCGCGCTGTACCTGGCCCTGCAGTACCGCGCGACCAAGGTCGCGCGGCTGCTGCTGGCACAACCTGGAATCCGCCTGGACCAACCCAACAGCGTGGGTGAAACCCCGCTGATGATCGCCTGCCTGCGCGGCGAGAACGCGCTGGCCGAGGCCCTGGTCGCGCGCGGCGCGCGGGTCGATCCTTCAGGCGATGCCGCGGCCTGGACGCCGCTGTCCTACGCGGCCACCGGCGGCGACGACGCGATGGTGAAGTTCCTGCTGGCGCATGGCGCCCGCGTCGACCGGCCCGCCGCCAACGGCACGACACCGCTGATGATGGCGGCGTATTTCGGCCACACCGCCGCGCTACGCAGCCTGCTGGCGGCCGGCGCGAATCCGCGGCTCAGGAATGCCCAGGGGTTCACCGCCATGGATCTGGCGATGCAACGCCAGCACCACCAGACCGCCGAAGCGCTGGGCCGCGCGCTGGACGCCGGACGCAAGCCGGGACAGTGGTGAGCCGCGCGGCGCGGGCTGCGCTGGCGATTCGGCGGCCGCATTGCGGCGACCGCGCGTGCGCGCGGACCTCGTCGAACCCGACTCAGTGCTGCACCACGCCGTGCTGTTGCTCGAACTGCATGGCCACCGCCACGTGCTTGCGCGCCAGGTGGTCGATGCCGGCGAGGTCGCGTGCACGGCGCTGGCTGCCCTCGGGAGCCACCGAATAGTCGGCGATCAGCTTGTTGGCCTCGGCTTCGCGTTTTTTCTTGACGGCCAGTTCATGGCCGAGGAAGCAGCCGCCGAGCGCTCCCAGCACCGCATGGTGGCCGGCCACATGGCCGGCCACCGCACCGGCAGCACCACCCGACAGGCAGCCGATGGCCTGCGCGGGAGTGGTGAAGGCAGCGCCGGCCAGCGCGGCGGAAAGGGTGACGAGGGCGCGACGCAGGGTGGTATTCATGGTCAGGCGGTATGGAGCAGGGGGACAGTGAGACAGCGGGGAAGGGTAGAAACGGCAGTCCGGTCGTGCCGGAGCCGGGGCGAATCCGCGGGTGTTCGATACCGGGTACGCCACACAGCCGGGCCTTGCTCAGGCCCGGCGACGGCGGCTCGAAACCCGTTGCTTCGGGAGACGCGCCGCCGCGTGGACACTCAGCCCATCACTTCTTCGTCGCCTTCTTGGCGTGGTGGTGATGATGGTGACGACGGTGGTGATGGTGGCGCTTGGCCTTGTGCGTGGCCGACTTGACGAAGCGGCCATGCGCGTCGCGCGCGGGCAGCGGATGGCTGGGCGCGTTTTGCGCCATCGCGACACTGGCGAACAGCGAGAGCAGGGCGGCGAGCAGAAGCTTTTTCATGGGATTCCTTGAATGGTCTGTGAATAGCACTTACGTCGGCAGCGCAAAAAGTCACCACCAGACGCACCTGTAACGCGTCGCGCCAACAAATGGTTGACCGCGCCGCGCCGTGTTCAGCCGAACAACTTGCTGCGTAGCGCTCCCAGCCCCTCGGACAGCATGTCGCCTTCGGGAACCTGCCCATTCGGCGTCAGGTGATCGACGAGATGCGGCAGCACCTGCGACAGTCCGGAGGCGGCCTGCGCCGGATCGATGCCCAGCTTGCCGGCGAGCTGCTGCACGACATCGCTGCCCAGCGCCTGCTGGATGTCGTCGCCCGACACCGACTGGTTGGCGCCATTGCCGACCCAGGACTGCACCGCCGAACCCAGGCCATTGGATTCGAACTGCTGCAACAGGCCGGACAATCCACCGGGCTGCTGGCTGATCAGCGACATCGCTTCCTGCGCCAGCGAGCCCTGGCCCCCCTGCGTGGCTCCCTGAAGGGCGGAAAAAGCGTCGGAAAACAGGCTCATGGTGCATCCCCGTGGTGGTCGCAGCGGGCCGCGTCGACCGGAGTCGCGGCGGCGCTGCCGAACGTTGGCAGAAGGTCGCCATGCAAAGAGGTTCGCGCAACTTTGCTCTGGCTCGACGTCGTTTAAGCCTTCCTTTGTAGCACATGTGTGCGTATATTTCGACGATTCATGCTCCTGCATGCGCAGAACTTCACCGCTTCCCCTGACTCCCTTGCCGACATGTCTTCGATGAACCATTCCCGCATCCCCCTGATCGCCGCGGCGGCACTCAGCCTGGCCTGCGCCCTCGGCGCCACGCCCGCGTGGAGCAAGACTCCCAGCGCGAAAAGCCTGTGCAAGCGCCAGGCCGCCGAGCAGCACCTCAAAGGCCACGCGCGCAGCCAGTTCCTGAAGACCTGCGTGGCACAGCGCCGCGCACAGGCCAAGGCACCGGCGCCGGCGGCGCAGGCCGGCGCGCAACCGAAACCGAAGCACCACTGGCTTGGGCACCATGCGCATGCAGCCGCCACGCCGGGCGCCGCGCCCGCACAGGCGCCCGCGACGGCGACCAAGGCCTCGGCGCACGCGCGCTCGAGTTCCCGCGGCGGCAACCCGCAAGCGCGGGTGTGGGTCAACCTGCCGACCCATACCTACCATTGCTCCGGCGACCGTTACTACGGCAAGACCCATTCCGGGCAGTACATGACGCAGGCGGCAGCCCAGGCTGCCGGCGACCACGCAGCGAGCGGCAAGCTCTGCAGCTGATTGCGCGCAAAGCAGGCGGCGCCGCCCGACGCGACAGCGGGCGGCGCGCGTGCCGGCCGGTGCCGGTTGATGCATCGGGCCCGGCAGACACACGGCGCCGTGCCGTGGTCCATTCCACGAAACGGCGCATATTTGCATTATGTTAAATGAGCTTCGTCTGGAAGCGTCCACCGCGGCCACCGGGCCCGACGTCCCTTTCGAGCAGACAC
>JAKAZQ010000046.1 GCA_021815805.1 Pseudomonadota bacterium
ATGGCCGCCTGCGTGGCGGTGCCGCACCCGAAGTGGGACGAGCGCCCGCTGCTGGTGGTGGTGAAAAAGCCGGGCGCGCAGGTCGACGCGCGCGAACTGCTCGGCTTCTACGAGGGCAAGGTGGCCAAGTGGTGGATTCCCGACGACGTGCAGTTCGTCGAGGCCATTCCGCTGGGCGCCACCGGCAAGATCCTCAAGACCCGCCTGCGCGAGCAGCTGCTGGAGCAGCGCGCCAGCTCCTGAGGCCCGGCCCGGTCTGCCATGCCCCGGTCGGGCATGGTGGGCTTGCGCGTCCCGATGCTGCCGGCCGGCAGGCCAGGCGCGAGCGCTTCGCGCGGCGCCGCTGCCGAAGGGTGCAGCGCCGGCCACGGATGGCTGCATGCGGGCCGCGGGTTTCTGCGTGGCACGCACGGGCGCACGCCGGACGGCGCGCCCGCCCCGCGGGCGCGTGAACCCGTGCATCTGCCGCGCCGCGTGCGGCGCCGGCATCGTGCCCCGTCCGGGATCGACGCTGCTCGGGCGCGTGGCCTGCGCACGAACTGCTGCCGGACGGCCGGTACGTGCTCTCGGCAAGCCGCATGGCCGTGCTGCCCGAGGCCGCTCACTCCCTCATCAGCTCCGCCGCGCCGCTGCTCGGACTGGTCTCCACGCTCGGCCTGGGCGTGGTCATGCGCGTGCTGCCGGTCGACGCCGTGGCAGCCCCGATGGGTACGGCGAATGTGCACGCCGCCGTCACCGCGCGCATCCTGTACGCCCGTGGTGTCGAATTGCGCGGCGGGGGTCTGCTGACGCGCCTCAACCGTCGCGCCAGTCCGGCGACCGCGCCGTGGATGGATGCCGCGGTGGGGCTGCCGTTCCTGCTGCGGTTTCCCGCCTGCAAGCAGCTGCTCGCCTTGCTCAGGTCGGTGGTGCTGTTCTCCTGCCTGGCCGGATCGGCCCGCCTGCGGGTGCTGGAGCGCACGGGCCTGGCTGGGGCGCAGGCGTCGGCGCCGCGCGGGCGAGCCCTGGGCACCCGCGTGATCGGCGTCTGCGGCGTGTTGTGCTGCAGCTGGATGGTGCAGCGGGGTGGGCGCTTCAACCCGGCTGGGCGCAGCCGTCGCGCGCTGAGCCGGGCCTCGGGCATGCGGGCGTAGCGATATGCCCTATAGGGTATTTCCGCGAGCTGGGCGATACTTCGGTGTGCACAGCAACCCAGGAGATTCCGCATGCCCATGTCGCAGCCCTCATCGGCAGCTTCGCAGGCCCAGGCCGCCGGCCCCCAGGTACGCAGCTGGTTCCACGCGGCCACCAACACCGCCTGCCACCTGTTGCGCGACCCGCAAACCCTGAGCTGCGCACTGGTCGACAGCGTGCTCGATTTCGACTACGCCTCCGGACGCACCGCCACCGCGTTCGCCGATGCCATCATCGACTACATCCGTGGCGAGGGGCTGCGCCTCGAATGGCTGCTGGAAACCCACGCGCATGCCGACCATCTGTCGGCTGCCGCGTACATCCAGCGCCAGTTGGGGGGACGCATCGGCATCGGCGAGCACATTCGCGACGTGCAGCGCGTGTTCGGCGAACTGTTCCATGACCCCGGCATCGCCCACGACGGCCGGCCGTTCGACCATCTGTTCCGGGACGGGGAGTGCTTTGCCATCGGCGAGTTGCAGGCCCGCGTGATGCATACGCCCGGTCACACGCCGGCGTGCGTGGTGTACGTGGCCGGCGACTGCGCATTCGTCGGCGATACCTTGTTCATGCCCGACTACGGCACGGCGCGCTGTGATTTTCCCGGTGGTGATGCCCACGCGCTGTATCGCTCGGTGCAACGCATTTTCGAACTGCCGGCGCAGACCAGGCTGTACCTCTGCCACGATTACATGCCCGGCGGGCGCGAGCCGCGCTGGGTGTGCACGGTGCAGGAGCAGCGCCAGGGCAACGTGCAGATTCACGACGGAGTCGACGAGCAGGATTTCGTGCGTTTTCGCAAGCAGCGTGACGCCGGGCTCGGCATGCCGGCCCTGATCATGCCGTCCATCCAGGTCAACGTGCGTGCCGGGCGCCTGCCCGAGCCCGAGGCGAACGGCGTGAGCTACCTGAAGGTGCCGATCAACGCCGTCTGAACCCGTGGGCGGCGCCGCAGCTTGCGCCCGATCCGTGCGTGCGGCGCCGCGCCGGCGTGGCCTGCGGCTCGGGCTCGATGCCGCGCGGCGCAGTCGTCGCGCGGGCGCGCACGTCGGGAGGGCGTGTCCATGGCCAGCATGAGCCTGGTGGCGCGGCTGGCGCTGGTGCTGGGTCTTGTGCCCGGGTTCGCGTTCGGCACATGCCCGACAGCCGGCGCGGCCCCCTGGGGTATTTCAACAGCCCGCTACGAGATGGTGCGCCTGCTGCTCGAGCTCGGTGCGGGTGCGCGGGCGCGCACGCGTGACGCGCAGACTCCGCTTGACCTCGCCCGCGAGCGGCATCGCGACGCAGTCGTCGAGTACCTGTCGGCGCCGCCCGCGCGCTGAGCCGCCGGCAGCGCCGGCGGCGCGTGCCGTCCAGGCCGTAGACTGCGTGCTTTTTTTCCAGTCCAGCTACCGATGAGCCTGCCTGAATCCGCGAGCACGCTTGCGCCCGATCCGTCCGCCACCGCGCCGTCCACGGCAGCGGCGTTCACGCACGATCCCGCTGCCCAGCAGGGGAAAATCCTGGCGCAGCTCGCATCGGAGCTGCAACTGCGCGTCGCCCAGGTCACGGCAGCCGTGGAATTGCTCGATGGCGGTGCCACGGTGCCCTTCATCGCGCGCTACCGCAAGGAAGCCACCGCGGGCATGACCGACGAACACCTGCGCACGCTCGAGCAGCGACTGGGCTATCTGCGCGAGCTCGAACAGCGCCGCGCGGCCATCCTGAAGTCCGTGGCGCAGCAAGGCAAGCTGAGCCCGTCGTTGCAGCAGGCGATCGAGCAGGCGACGCAGCGCCAGCAGCTCGAGGACCTGTACCTGCCGTACAAGCCGCGCATGGTGACGCGCGCGCAGAAGGCCCGCGGCGCCGGGCTGGAGCCCCTCGCCGAGACGCTGCTGGCCGATCCGACGCGTGATCCTGCGACCGAGGCGGCGCCTTTCGTGCGCGCCGAAAAGGGTGAGGACGGCTCGGATTTCACCACCGCCCAGGCCTGCCTGGACGGCGCGCGCGACATCCTGGTCGAGCGCTGGGCCGAGGATCCGGCGCTGGTCGGGCCGTTGCGCGAGTGGCTGTGGAATTGCGGCGTGCTGCGCTCCGTGGTGCGCGACGGCAGGCAGCAGCAGGGGGCGAATTTCCAGGACTATTTCGACTACTCCGAGGCCATCGCGCGCGTGCCGTCGCATCGCGCGCTGGCGGTGCTGCGCGGGCGCGCCCAGGAAGTGCTGGATGTCACGCTGGAACTGCCCGAGGCATCGACCCCGGCCGCCCCGCTGCACGCGGCGCAGCAGCGCATCGCCGCGCACGTCGGCTGGGCCCATGCCGGGCGCGCCGCCGACGACTGGCTGCAGCGCTGCGTGCAATGGGCCTGGCGCGTCAAGCTGTCGCTGTCGCTGGAGCGCGAATTGTTCGCGCGCCTGCGCGAGCAGGCCGAGGCGCAGGCGATCGCCGTGTTCGGCGCCAACCTGCGCGATCTGCTGCTCGCCGCGCCGGCCGGGGCGCGCACCGTGATGGGCCTGGACCCGGGGATCCGCACCGGGGTCAAGGTGGCCGTGACGGATGCCACCGGCAAGGTGCTCGAGACGGCCACGGTGTACCCGCACGAACCGCGGCGCGACTGGGACGGCAGCCTGCAGCAACTGGCCGGGCTGTGCCGGCGCCACGGCGTGGGCATCGTCGCCATCGGCAACGGCACGGCCAGCCGCGAGACATCGCGTCTGGCCGCGGAACTGGCGCGACGCCATCCGGAGTTCGGCCTGATCCAGTTGGTGGTCAGCGAGGCCGGCGCCTCGGTCTATTCGGCCAGCGAACTGGCGACGCGCGAACTGCCGGAGCTGGATGTCAGCCTGCGCGGCGCGGTGTCGATCGCGCGGCGGGTGCAGGACCCGCTCGCCGAACTGGTGAAAATCGACCCGAAGAGCATCGGCGTCGGCCAGTATCAGCACGACGTCGATCAGGTGCTGCTGGCACGTCGCCTGGACGCCGTGGTCGAGGACTGCGTGAACCGCGTCGGCGTGGATGTGAACACCGCATCCGCGGCGCTGCTGGCGCGCGTGGCCGGGCTGAACACGCGCATCGCCGAGCAGATCGTGCGTCGGCGCGACCAGGCCGGCGCCTTCGCCAACCGCGCCGCGCTGCTGGAAGTCTCGGGCCTCGGGCCGAAGACCTTCGAGCAGGCGGCGGGCTTCCTGCGCATCACCGACGGCGACAATCCGCTGGATCGCTCCGCCGTGCACCCGGAGAGCTATGCGCTGGTCGAGCGCATCCTGGCCGCGGCGGGGCAGCCGATCCAGGTGCTGATGGGCGACGCGCAGCGGCTGCGCGCCATGCGCGCCGAGGATTTCGTCGACCAGCGCTTCGGGCTGTTCACGGTGCGCGACGTGCTGAGCGAACTGGAGAAGCCCGGCCGCGATCCGCGCCCGGAGTTCCGCGTCGCGCGCCTGCACGACGACGTGCAGGACATCAAGGACCTGCGTCCCGGCATGCGGCTCGAAGGCACGGTGACCAACGTCGCCGCCTTCGGCGCCTTTGTCGACCTCGGCGTGCATTGCGATGGTCTGGTGCACGTGTCGCAACTCGCGGACCGCTTCGTCAAGGACGCCGCCGAGGTGGTCAAGGTGGGGGACATCGTGCAGGTCACGGTGGTCGATGTCGACGTGCAGCGCCAGCGCATCGGTCTGAGCATGCGCCGCAATCCGCTGCCCGGCGGCGCCGCTGCCGAGGCCGCCGGGGGCCAGCGCCGCGGCGCCGGCGCGCGGTCGCAGCAGGCGGCGCGACAGGCGCGCCCGCAGGTGGAATCGGCGATGGCGGCAGCCTTCGCGCGGGTGGCGCGGCGGGATCGCTGAGACGCACGGCCATACGATGGTTACAAACGGAAAGACATTCTCGCGGGCCTTTGCGCGAACTGCGGCGCAAGCCCCGGTAGGCTTGCAGCTGTCGGGGCGCGCGCCCCGGCCATTGCCGACAACAAAGCCCTGAGGAGACCATCCATGATCAAGGTCAGTGTGCTGTACCCGAACCAGGAAGGTGCGCGCTTCGACCACGCCTACTACGCCAATCGCCACATGCCGCTGGTCAAGGCGCGCATGGGCGATGCGTGCAAGTTCTACACGGTGGATCGCGGCCTGGCCGGCGGTGCGCCGGGCGCGCCGGCGACCTACGTGGCTTCCTGCCACATCTTCTGCGACTCCGTGGAGGCCTTCCAGTCGTCCTTCGGGCCGCACGCGCAGGAGATCATGGCCGACATTCCGAACTACACCGACCTCGAGCCGGTGCTGCAGATCAGCGAAGTGGTGGTCGGCAACACGGGCTGAGCCGCCGGCCTGCACGCCCGCGATGTGCCGGCCGCCAGCCGCGGCGGCACATCGCGAGGCATTGATACAACGCAAGATGCCCGGGCCGGTGCATGCCTAGCATGCCGGCATGCAAGGGCTCGACAGCATCGCCGGCACGACGCCTGCGGCTTGGACGCACGCGAACGCACCGACGCACGCGGCGCCGGAGCAGGGCGCCGGCACGTGTTTTCATTGCGGCGCGGGCCTGCCCGGGCAGCCGGCGTCGGCAGCCATCGACGGCGGCACGCGCTGGTTCTGCTGCGGCGGATGCGCCGCGGCGGCGCAGGTCATCGCCGCCGGCGGCCTGTGCGCGTATTACGACAAGAACAGCGGCAGCGCATCGCCCGCGCTTCCCGCCGCCGCCATCGAGCGCCTGCGCGAGCAGTGGCAGGCGCTGAGCGACCCGGAGTTCCTGCGCGCCTTCGCCACCGACCTCGGCGGCGGAGCGTGGCGCACCATGGTCGCGGTGCAGGGCATTCATTGCGGAGCCTGCGTCTGGCTGATCGAGCGCCACCTGCTGGGCATTCCCGGCGTGCGCACGGCGGCCGTCAACTATGCCACGCGTCGCGTGCTGCTCGAGTGGGACGACCGCCGCGTGCACCTGGGCGAGCTGCTCGAGGCGCTGGCGCGCATCGGCTACCAGCCTTCGCCGAACGTGCGTCACGCCAGCGAGGCCGAGCAGCGGCGCGCTTCCCGCCTCGAACTGTTGCGCACCCTCGTGGCCTGGCTGGCCATGATGCAGGTCATGATGCTGGCGTGGCCGGGCTACAGCGCGGCCGCCCAGCTCAATGCCGCCGAGACCGCGATCTTCCGCTGGGCCAGCCTGTCGATCACCTTCCCGGCGCTGCTGTTCTCGGGCTGGAGCTTTCTCGGCGGCAGCCTGCGCGACCTGCGCATGCGCCGGCTCGGCATGGACATCCCGGTGGTGCTCGGGTTGTGGGGCGCCTTCCTGGCCAGTGCGGCGAGCGTGCTGCGCGGCCACGGACCGGTGTATTTCGACTCGGTGAGCATGTTCCTCGCGCTGGTGCTGACGGCGCGCCTGATCGAGAGCCGGCTGCGCCATCGCAGTGCGAATGCCGCCGACGAGTTGCTGCAGCAATTGCCGGCGGCGGTGCGGCGACGCGATGCCGACGGCGCCTGGCAGACGGTGGCGATCACGCGCCTGCGCGCAGGCGACGTGGTGCAGGTGCCCAGCGGCTCGCTGGTGCCGGTCGACGGCGACGTGCTCGAGGGGCAGGGCCACGCCGACGAAGCCTTGCTCACCGGCGAAGCCCGGCCGGTGGCGAAGCGCGCCGGGGATCCGGTGCTGGCCGGCAGCATGGTTCTCGACTCGCCGTTGATCGTGCGCGCACGCGCCGCCGGGCAGGGTACGCGCATCGCGCAGATGGTCGAGCTGCTGAATGGCGCGCTGGCCCACAAGCCGCGCGCCGCGGCGCTGGCCGACCGCGCCGCAGGCTGGTTCACCGCCGCGCTGCTCGGCGTGGCCGCCGCCACCGCCGCGTTCTGGGCGCATGTCGATGCGTCGCGCATGCTCCCGGCGGTGATCGCCGTGCTGGTGGTGAGCTGCCCGTGCGCGCTGTCGCTGGCCATTCCGGCGGCGCTGGCCGCGGCCACCGCGCGCCTGTCGCGCGCCGGGGTGCTGGTGGCGCGCGGGCACGCACTGGACGCCGTGGCGCGCGTCGGCACGTGGGTGTTCGACAAGACCGGCACCCTGACCCTCGGCCACGGGCAGGAGGTCGAGGTGCATGCCGCGGACGACGCGAGCGCGGCGCAGGCCAGCGTGGTCGCCGCGGCGCTGGAGCAGGGCGTGCAGCATCCGCTGGCGCGAGCGCTGCTCGAGCATGCGCGTGCCGCGGGACTGCGCGCGCCCGGCGCCGACGAGGTGCAGGACGTGCGCGTGGTGCCGGGCTGCGGCGTGCTCGGTTGCATCGCCGGACAGTGGTACGCGCTGGGGCGCGCCCGACAGGCTCCCGGGGAGCTGTGCGACGCCGATGCCGATCGGTCCGCGGTGCGCCTGCACTTGCTGCGCCTGGCCCGCCCCGACGCGGGTGCGCCGCCGGTCTCGCCGTGGGAGGGCGGCGCGCCGGGCGAACTGCTGGCACGCATCGATGTGCGCGAGCGCCTGCGCCCTGGCGCGCGCGAGGCGCTGGCCGCGCTGGCCGCCGACGGCGCCGCGCTGCTGCTGTTGAGCGGCGACAAGCCGGACAGCGTGCAGGCCTGGGCGCAGCGCGTGGGCATCGCCGACGCACACGCCGGGCTGCTGCCGCAGGCCAAATTGCAGCGCGTGCGCGAGCTGCAGCGTGACGGGCGTCAGGTCGCCATGGTCGGCGACGGCGTGAACGACGCGCCTACGCTGGGCGCGGCGCAGGTCTCGGTGAGTTTCGCCGATGCCGCGCCGATCGCGCGCGCGGGGGCCGACGTGGTGCTGGTCTGCGACGACATGCGCGCGCTCACGCTGCTGCGCGGCGTGGCCCGGCGCACGCAGCAGGTGATGCGCCAGAACCTGGCCTGGGCGCTGCTCTACAACGTCGTGTTCGTGCCGCTGGCGGCGGCCGGGCGCATCTCGCCGCTGTGGGCGGCGCTGGGCATGAGCGCTTCGTCGCTGCTGGTGGTGCTGAATTCGGCGCGCCTGGCCTGGCGCGCGCCCGAGGAGATCGCATGGACGCGTCGCTGATGGTGCTGATTCCGACCAGCGTGCTGGTCGTGGCGCTGATCCTCGGGGTGCTGTGGTGGGCCGCGCGCAGCGGGCAGTTCGACGACCTGGAAGGGCCGGCGCACGCCATCCTGATGGACGACGACGATCCGCGCGCCGGGTCCGCGCCGCCCGCGTCCGGCGGCGTCTCGCGCGAACAGGATGCAACGTCTCGACGCGCGCCGTCGCAATCCATAGCGCCTTGATACATGTCAACAGGGGGCGAGTAACGCTCGGATACCTTCTCTGCATCGCGCCTCGTGCGCGCCCGGTTTTGCAAAACACCCATCAATAAGCAATTCCCGCGGGGATGGAGATCCAATGAGCGCGCAAGCCTTGAGTCCGCAGACATACAACTACGCGGTTGTCCGCAAGTTCACCGTGATGACCCTGGTCTGGGCCGTCGTGGGCATGCTGGTCGGCATCGTCATCGCGGCCCAGCTGATCTGGCCCGACATGAGCTACGGCATTCCGTGGCTGAGCTGGGGGCGCATACGCCCCGTGCACACCAACGGAGTGATTTTCGGTTTCGGTGGCAGTGCCCTGTTCGCCACCTCGTACTACATCGTCCAGCGCACCTGCCAGACACGCCTGTTCGCGCCGCGCCTGGCCGATTTCACCTTCTGGGGCTGGACCGCGGTGATCGTGCTGTGCGCCATCACCTATCCGCTGGGCTACACCAGCGGCAAGGAATACGCCGAACAGGAATGGCCGATCAGCATTCTCATCGTGCTGGTATGGGTCGCCTACGCCATCGTGTTCTTCGGCACGGTGATCAAGCGCAAGACCCAGCACATCTACGTCGCCAACTGGTTTTTCGGCGCCTACATCATCACCATCGCGCTGCTCTACATCGTCAACAACATCAAGCTGCCGGTGAGCCTGTTGTCGTTCAGCAGCTACTCCGCCTACGGCGGCGCGCAGGACGCGATGATCCAGTGGTGGTACGGGCACAACGCCGTCGGATTCTTTCTGACGGTCTCCTTTCTGGGGATGATGTACTACTTCATTCCCAAGCAGGCCGAGCGCCCGATCTACTCCTACCGCCTGTCCATCGTCCACTTCTGGGCGCTGACCTTCGTCTACATGTGGGCCGGCCCGCACCACCTGCTGTACACCGCGCTGCCGGACTGGGCGCAATCCCTCGGCATGGTGTTCTCGCTGATCCTGCTGGCGCCGAGCTGGGGCGGCATGATCAACGGCATCATGACCCTGTCGGGCGCATGGCACAAGCTGCGCGACGACCCGATCCTGAAGTTCCTGATCACCGCGCTGTCGTTCTATGGCATGTCGACCTTCGAGGGTCCGATGCTGTCGATCAAGACCGTCAGCGGCCTGGCCCACTACACCGACTGGATCATCGGCCACGTGCACTCGGGCGCCATGGGCTGGGTCGGCATGATCACCATGGGCAGCCTGTACTACATGATTCCGCGGCTGTGGGGCCAGACCCGCATGTGGAGCGTGCGCCTGATCGAATGGCACTTCTGGACCGCCACCATCGGCGTCGTGCTGTACATCGCCGCGATGTGGGTGGCCGGCGTCACCGAGGGCCTGATGTGGCGTGCCATGCAACCCGACGGCACGCTGACCTACAGCTTCATCGAGTCCATCGTGGCCGTCAAGCCGCTGTACTACGTGCGCCTGCTGGGCGGCGTGATCTACCTGTTCGGCATGTGCCTGATGGTCTACAACGCGTGGCGCACCATCCGCCAGGGGCAGGCGGTGGATGCCCCGGTGCCGCAGCTCGCGGCGGCCCACGCCTGATGCGCGCAACCCGACGACAAGGAGCAACGCCATCATGGCAAGCCTGAAACTCTCCCACGAGTCCATCGAGAAAAACGTCGGTCTGATGATCGTTCTGGTCGCGCTGGTGGTCAGCGTCGCCGGCTTCGTGCAACTGCTGCCGATGTTCTTCGACAAGGCCACGACCACGCCGCTGCCGGGCATGAAGCCCTATACGGCGCTGGAACTGGCCGGGCGCGACGTCTACGTCTCGGAGGGCTGCTATCTCTGCCACTCGCAGATGATCCGCCCGCTGCGCGCCGAGGTCGAACGCTACGGCCACTACTCGGTGGCCGGTGAATCGGTGTGGGACCACCCGTTCCAGTGGGGCAGCAAGCGCAACGGCCCGGACCTGGCGCGCGTGGGCGGCAAGTACTCCGACGAGTGGCTGCGCATTCACCTGCGCGAGCCGCGCGACGTGGTGCCCGAAAGCACCATGCCGGCCTATCCGTGGCTGCAGCACAAGCCGGCCGACGACGGCCTGATCCGCCAGCGCATGCGCACCCTGCGCGACCTCGGGGTGCCCTACACCGACGCCGAGATCGCCGCCGCGCCGGGCGCGCTCAAGGGCAAGACCGAGGAGGACGCGCTGGTGGCCTACCTGCAGTGCCTGGGCCGCGCGCTGTCGGCTGCGCATTCCTGAACCGCCGGAGCCTCGCACCATGAACGACCAACTGGCCCTGTTCGGCAGCATCACCACGGTGCTTGCCTTTCTCGCCTTCATCGGCATCGCGTGGATGGCCTACGCGCCGCGTTTCGCCGCCCGCCACAAGCACGACGCGATGATCCCCTTCCTCGACTCACAACTGGTCGCGCAGCCCGACGACGCGACCGACCAGCCCGCCGCGAACCCCTGAGCGAACACGAACCATCATGAACCAGTTCACTTCCCCCGCTTGGGGCTATTGGATCGGCGCGGTGACCATCGTCTCGCTGATCGGCCTGTTCGTGTTCCTGCGCGCGACCGCGCGCCAGACCGTGTTCCGCGACCGCCAGGGCAAGGTCATCGCCACCACCGGCCATGTCTGGGACGACGACCTGCAGGAGTTCAACAACCCGCTGCCCAGGTGGTGGATGGGCCTGTTCGTGCTCACCCTGCTGTTCGCGGCACTGTATCTGGTGCTCTATCCCGGACTCGGCTTCTGGGGCGGCGTGCTGGGTTTCACGAGCCAGAAGATGTACCAGCAGGAGTCCAGGGCCTACGAGGCGCGCATCGCACCGATCTACGCCGCGTACGACAAGCTCGACGTGGCCCGGCTGTCCGAGGATCCGGCGGCGATGGCCACCGGGCAGCGCATGTTCCTGACCTACTGCGCGCAGTGCCACGGCTCCGACGCCGGCGGCAGCAAGGGCTTTCCCAACCTGACCATGCAGAGCGAGAAGTCCTTCCTGTACGGCAACCAGCCGGCGACCCTGGTGCAGACCATCACCGACGGTCGCATGGGCATGATGCCGCCGATGGGCCAGGCGCTGGGCAGCCGGCAGGCGGTGGTCGACGTCGCCAACTATGTGCGCAGCCTGTCGGGCCTGTCCCATGACGCGGCCCTGGCCGCGCGCGGCAAGCCCTTGTTCGTCGCCAACTGCGCCGCCTGCCACGGCGTCGACGGCGGCGGCAACCAGATGATCGGCGCGCCCAACCTGAGCGACCAGAACTGGTTGTTCGGCTCCAGCCTGCAGACCATCGAGCACACCATCGAGCATGGCCGCACCGGCCACATGCCGGCGCAAAAGGACAACCTCAACGCCGACAAGATCCACGTGCTCGCCGCCTATGTCTACGGCCTGAGCCACGGCAGGCGCGCCGCCACCCCCTGACGCAGGCCAGGGCCTCCTCGACACCCGGGCCGCACGCCCGGGCCCTTCCAGCACCATGAACAGCCCAGCTCCCCAGACCTCAGCCGCCGACCTGCAGACCACCGAGGAAGTGCTGTACGAGGCACGGCGCAAGATCTACGCACGCTCGGTGCGCGGCTTTTTCGCGCGCTGGCGCGTGGCCATGGTCTGGATCACGCAGATCATCTTCTACGGACTGCCGTGGTTGCGCTGGGACGCGCGCCAGGCCGTGCTGCTGGACCTGGTGCACCGCAAGTTCTATTTCTTCGGTCTCATCCTCTGGCCGCAGGACGTCATCTTTCTGGCGCTGCTGCTGATCATCTCCGCCTACGGACTGTTCCTGTTCACGGCGATCGCCGGGCGCCTGTTCTGCGGCTACGCCTGTCCGCAGACCGTCTACACCGAGATCTTCATGTGGATCGAGCGCAAGGTCGAGGGCGACCGCCTGGCGCGCATTCGCCTGGACTCGCAGCGCATGAGCGCGCGCAAGCTGGCGCGCAAGGCGCTCAAGCACGGGTTGTGGATCGCGCTGGCGGCGTGGACCGGTTTCACCTTCGTCGGCTATTTCACGCCCATCCACGTGCTGGGTCGCGAGGTGGCGACGCTGGGGCTGGGAGGCTGGGAGACCTTCTGGATCCTGTTCTACGGCTTCGCCACCTACGGCAACGCCGGGTTCATGCGCGAGCAGGTGTGCAAGTACATGTGCCCCTATGCGCGCTTCCAGTCGGTGATGTTCGATCGCGATACCCTGATCGTGACCTACGACCCGCAACGCGGGGAGCCGCGCGGCAAGCGCCGGCGCGACCTGCCGGCGCGCGAGCAGGGCAAGGGAGATTGCGTCGACTGCTCGATCTGCGTGCAGGTGTGTCCCACCGGCATCGACATCCGCGAGGGCCTGCAGTACATGTGCATCGGCTGCGGCGCCTGCGCCGACGCCTGCGACCAGGTGATGGACAAGATGAACACTCCGCGCGGGCTGATTCGCTACTCCAGCGAAAACGCGCTGGAGAACCGCTGGAGCCGTGCCCAGCAATGGGCGCATCTGCTGCGTCCGCGCATCCTGATCTACAGCGCCATCCTGGTCGCGCTGATCGGCCTGTTCGTCGGCGGACTGGTCATGCGCCAACCGGTCAAGCTGGACATCATGCGGGATCGCCGAGTGCTCGCCCGCGAGATTCCCGGCGGCATGCTCGAGAACGTCTACCAGGTGCAGCTGATGAACGCCTCGGACCAGCCGCGTCACATGCGCTTCGAGGTCCAGGGCCTGCCCGGGCTGGTCGTGGTGCGTCCGCGCGAAGGCGTCGACCTGCAGGCCTCGAGCAACCTGCTGCGTCCGCTGGAACTGGCGATTCCCACCGACAACGCGCGCAAGGGTGTCTACCATGTCGAGATCACCGCGCGCAGCGACGGATCCGATGCGGTCGTGGTCCATCATGACAGCACCTTCATCGTCCCCTGAGCGCGCGCCGCGCGAAGCCCGCTTCGCGTGGTGGCGCGTGCCGGTGCTGTGGCTGCTGATCGGCCTGCTCGGCAGCGTCATCGCCGCCAGCGTGGCCACGATCTGGATCGCGCGCCACGCTGCCGACGACGAGATGCAGGCGGCGCCGGGCGTGATCCACATGGGTCCGCCGCGCGCGGCGGAACAGGCGCCTGCGGCAGCCGGGCCGGGCGCCGGGCATTGACCGCGCCGGCCGGCCAGCCGGCGTCCTTTCACGGAGTCCGTTCATGCGCCGATGGCAATCCGATTACCTGCGCGCCCTGTGGCCGTCGTTCCTGGTGGCCGTGGTGGTCAGCGCGGTGGGCTTCGCGCTGGTCTCGCCGTCGCATGTGCAGCTTGCGGGCGCCGCGCATGGCTGGGCACCCGAGGTGCTGTATTCGCTGGGGTTCCTGGCGCAGTGGCTGGCCTGCTGGGCCGCCAGCGTGCTGACACTATGGCTGCTGGCGCGCCGACCGCGCGGCGCGCACGACGTGTTCGAAGACGGCGACGAAGCCTGAACTCAAGACTCGTGCGACAGCAACTCGACCAGCCCTTCGCGATCGGTGATGCGCACCTGGCGCTGCGCCACGTGCACCAGCCCGGCCTGGTGGAAGCGCGACATCAGACGGCTGACGGTCTCCAGCTTGAGCCCGAGGTAGCTGCCGATCTCCTCGCGGCTCATGCGCAGCACGAATTCGTCGGGGGACAGGCCGCGGGCCTTGTAGCGCTCGGAGAGGTCGAGCAGGAAGCGCGCCAGGCGTTCGTCCGCCTGCATGCTGCCCAGCACGAACTGGTCCTGCTGCGCGCGCGCCAGGCGATTGCCGATGAGGCAGTGGATCTGGTGCTGCAGCGTGGGCAGTTCGCGCGCCGCATGCTCCAGCGTGCGCACGTCGATCTCGCAGGCCTCGCTGTCTTCCAGCGCGATCGCGTCGGTCATGTACACGCGCGTGGAGAAACCCTCGAGGCCCATCATCTCGCCGGGCACGTGGAAGCCGACGATCTGCTGCCGGCCGTCCGGGCTGGCCACCACGGACTTGAAGGAGCCGGCGTGCACCGAGAACACCTTATCCATGCTCTCGCCGCTCTCGAACAGCCGTTCCCCCTTGGTGATCCGCACGGTGTTCTGCATGATGTCGCGCATGCGCGTCATCTCGTCGGCGGGCAGCGCGATGGGCAGGCAGAAACGGCTCTGGAAACAGACATCACAGGGGTGGGGCTTGTCCATCCGGTGGATGGATGCCGCGGGCAGGGTTTTCATGATTCGTCGGGCTCGCGTCAATCTGTAGTCCGTTATATCACGAAAATGGCGGATATTTCGTGATGCACATGGGACTTTTTTTCACACTATTGCTGATGGGCCTGACGGGGGGCTTGCATTGCGCCGCGATGTGCGGCGGGCTGGTCGTCGCCGGCGAGCGCGCGATGCTGCCGGCGCGTCGCGAACAGGTGCTCTGGCCGGCGCGCGTGCTGCTGTGGCGTTCCCTGCAACTGCAACTCGGGCGCATCGCCACCTACGGCGTGCTCGGCCTGCTCGCCGGCGCCATCGGCTCGGGCCTGTGGGCGCTGCAGGTGCGCGGGCTGCAGGTGGCGCTGTTCACGCTCGGCAACCTGGTGCTGGCAGCCAGCGGCCTGTGGCTGGTGCGCATGGCGCTGCGCCCCGCCGGTGGCGCGAGCGGCCGTCGTTCGCTGTTGCGCACGTCGTGGACGCAGGCCGTGCGCAGCCGGCTCACCGCGGCAGCCTCCCGCCTGCTGCGCCATCTGCTGCCTCTGGGCAGTGCGCCGCGGCGCCTCGGCGCGGGCCTGCTGTGGGGACTGCTGCCCTGCGGGCTGGTGTACTCGGCGCTGTCGCTGGCGCTGTTCGGCGGCAGCGCCGCGGCCGGAGCGCTGGCCATGCTGGCGTTCGGCCTGGGCACGCTGCCGCACATGCTGCTGGCCGGCCACGTGCTGCGCCGGCTCAGCCAGCGCGCGACCGCGCGCGCGTCGCGGCTCGGCGCCGGCCTGGTGCTGCTCGGCTTCGCCGCCTGGGGACTGTGGCGCCTGCTGCACGGCGGCCTGGGCGCGCTCCACGGCTACTGCGCGGTGTGAGCCCGGGTGCTATTCGACGTCGAAGGCCTGCAGGTCCCAGCCGCGTCCGCCGGCGAGTGCGTCGAAATAGCGTCGCAGCGTCTCGGCCACGGCGCGGAACGCGATGTGCTCCCACGGGATCTCGGAGGCGCCGAACAGCCGCGCCTCCAGGGTCTCCGGGCCGGGATCCCAGCGCGGCTGCAGCAGGCGCGCGCGGTACAGCAGGTAGACCTGGCTGACGCGGCGCACGTTGACCACGCTGTACAGCGCGTCGATCTCGACGTCGGCTCCCGCCTCCTCCAGGGTCTCGCGTCGCGCGCCCTGTTCGGTGCTTTCGTTCAGTTCCATGAACCCGGCCGGCAGGGTCCATAGTCCGTATCGGGGCTCGATGGCGCGACGGCACAGCAGCACCTTGTCCTGCCAGGTCGGCAGCGTGCCCACGATATTGCGCGGGTTTTCGTACTGGATGTGCGAACAAGCCGTGCACACCGCGCGGGCATGCGTGTCCCCGTCGGGGACGCGATGCTCCACCGGCGCGCCGCATTGATTGCAATGCTGAATCTGGGGACGGTACATCCCTCGGATTGTTGCAGTGTTTGGCGCTCGGGGTCGGGCTCCGCGCGGCGCCGGCCCGGAGCTTGCGCGTCCGACGCATCCCATCCCCGTATCATGCGCGATTTGGCTTCCCGGCGCGCCGCCCGCGCCGGCATCTGCCGGAGTCATGCCCATCATCTCCATTCCCGCGCTCGGGCTGCGCCTGTCGGCCGACGCCGACGAGAACCTGCTCAAGGTGCTGCGCCGCCACCGCGTGCCGATCGCCTGGTCGTGCAAGCGCGGCGAGTGCGGCACCTGCAAGTGCCTGGTCGAGCGGGGGGAAGTGGCGCTGTCCGGCTATCAGCCGCAGGCGCTGCCGGCGTCGCAGCGCGAGCAGGGCCTGGTCCTGGCATGCAGCAGCCGCGTCGTCGGCGATGTACAACTGCGCCTCGTGGACAGCGACGACTTCATCGAGCACCCGCGGCGCCAACTGCGCTGCCGCGTGCTGGAGCTGTGCGAGCTGGCGCCGGAAGTCTTCTCGCTGCGCCTGGGCATCCTCGACACCGGCGCCGACGCGGCGCCGTTCATGTTTTCCGCCGGCCAGTATGCCCACCTGAAGGCGCGCAAGGCCGACGGCCTCTGGGTCGGGCGCGACTTCTCCATGGCCGGCACGCCGGTACGCGCCGAGTACGACGGCGAACTGGAGTTCCACATCCGCCGCACGCCCGACGGCGCGTTCAGCGGCCTGCTGGGCCGCGGCATCGTGCCGGGCACCGAGCTGCAGCTCGAGGGCCCGATGGGCACGGCCCATTTCCGGCCGCGGCACGAGGGCCCGCTGTATGCGGTGGCCGCCGGCACCGGCCTCGGGCCGATGCTGTCGCTGGTGGAGACCGCGCTGGACAACGGCAAGACCGACGTCGTGGCGCTGTACGCCGGCTTTCGCGATGTGGCCGAGGTCTACGGAGTCGAGCGCCTGGCGCAACTCGCGCGCCGCCACGCCAACTTCCAGTTCCATGTGGTGGTGGAGTTCGACGCCGGCAGCGGCATGCGCGCCGGGCGCGTGGGCGACGCGCTGTTCGCCGACGCGCACGATTTCGCGTCCGGCAAGTTCTACCTGGCCGGCTCGCCGGCGATGGTCGACGCGGTCGGCAGGCAGTTGCTGGAGCGCGGCGTGGCGCCCGGCGACGTGCATGCCGACAGCTTTCGCGCTCCTGCGGTGCAACGCCTGGCCGGGAATTGAGCGGCGGGCACGGGCACGCGGCCGTTGTCGGGGCGTTACGAATCCATGCAGGATCGCGGATTTTGCGAGCACCTTGCGCCGGGTGGTTTAGAATTCGCATCCAGCATCTGCTGATCGGTGGTGTGCGACGCGGGAGGCTTCTCCGTCCCGCGAGCGGCTTCCGGGTCGGCAGGCCCGCAGCGGCATGCGTGGCGTTCCTGCCCTGGAGGCCGGGCTTGATGTCGCAGCCGCGCAGCACGCGGCGCGACCTGGTTGATGGGCGTGGCGCTTGCTGCATCCGTTGGCTCCGTGCGCGGCCTGTCCGGCGCCCGTGAGCAACGCGGCGTGCGCGTCTGCGGGTGGGGCGGCGGCCTGAGGTCGCGGCGCCACGAAGTACGGCGAATACCGAATTCATGACCAATGCCGGCTCGGGAGGGCCGGCTCAGGCGCATCCTGCGCTCGGATTCCTTCAGGCATGGATACTGCATGGGCCAAGCGGGTCCTCGAGACCGCGCTGTTGTGTGCCACCCAACCGCTGAGTCTTGCGGCGCTGCGCGGGCTGTTCGAGGATCAGCTCGACGCCGACGTCGTGCGCGGGCTGCTCGAGGAGCTGCAGCACGACTGGCGTGATCGCGGCGTCGAGCTGCGCGCGGTCGCCGGCGGCTGGCGCTTCCAGAGTCGAGAGGACATGCAACCCTACCTGCAACGATTGAACCCGGAAAAACCTCCGCGCTATTCACGGGCGGTGCAGGAAACCCTGGCCATCATCGCCCACCGGCAGCCGGTGACACGCGGCGACATCGAGGACATCCGCGGTGTCAGCGTGCACGGGCAGATCCTGCGTCAACTCGAGGATCGCGGCTGGATCGAGGCGGTGGGGCACCGCGAGGGGCCGGGGCGCCCGGTGCTGTTCGCCACCACGCGCCAGTTTCTCGAGGATCTCGGCCTGCGCGGTCTCGCCGAGCTGGAAGCGCCCGCGCTGGATGCGGCCGACGCGCAGCAGATCGAGCTGCTGGCCGGCCCTGTCGAGGCCGTGGCGGCCGACGCCGCGGCGCCACCCGGCGTGTCCGTATCCGTGCCCGAACCCGAACCCGATGCCGCGCATGCGGCGAGCCCGACAGCGGATGCGTGCGGCCATGCCGATGCGTCCGACCCCTCCGACAGCGCCGCTGGCACGACCATCGAGCCGTCGCCCGGTTGCTGAATCGTCTTTTCCCCAAGACCGCCCATGTCCGATCAAGAACACGACCAGGTTGCCGCGCCGGCGGCCGAATCCTCTCCTGCTGTGCCGACCGGCGAGGCCGGCGCGGCGGGCGCGCCTCGACGTGACGGCGGGCGCCGTCGCAACCGTCGCCGCGGCGCTCGCGGGCAGCGCGAACCCGCGGCGCAGGCCGCGCAGGAGACGCAGCCCGCGGAGCAGTCCGCGGGCGCGGCGCGCGGCCGCCGCGGCGGCCGCCAGCGAGGCCCCAGGGAGTCGCAGGGCGGGGCACGCGCCAGCGCCTCGGGGGTGCGCATCGAAGAGGTCGTGTCCGGGGATTTCGACCGTGCCG
The DNA here is from genome assembly GCA_021815805.1 of Pseudomonadota bacterium. Taxonomy (GTDB): domain Bacteria; phylum Pseudomonadota; class Gammaproteobacteria; order Burkholderiales; family Burkholderiaceae_C; genus Thiomonas_A. The sequence goes on from JAKAZQ010000046.1 coordinate 18,638, forward strand.
TCGAATTGGCCGACACGGCCGAGCCGGGCGTGCGGCGGGTGCTCGCGCCATCGCCCGAGGCGCCCAAGCTGCACAAGGTGCTGGCGCAAGGCGGCATCGGCTCACGCCGTGAAATGGAGGAGTTGATCCAGGAGGGACGCGTGTCGGTCAACGGCGAGCCGGCCCACCTCGGCCAGCGCATCCAGCCCGGCGACCAGATCCGCGTCAACGGCAAGCCGCTGAAGATCCGCATCACGCCGCCGCCGGCGCGCATGCTGGTCTATCACAAGCCGGTCGGCGAGGTCGTGACCTTCAAGGATCCGGACGGCCGTCCCACGGTGTTTCGCAACCTGCCGCGAGTGCACAACGCCAAATGGACGGCGGTCGGGCGACTCGACATCAACACCGAAGGATTGCTGCTGCTGACCACCTCCGGCGAACTGGCCAACAAGCTGATGCATCCGAGCCAGGGCGTGGAGCGCGAGTACGCGGTGCGGGTGCTCGGCCAGCTCGGCGACGAGCAGCGCCAGCGCCTGCTCGAAGGGGTCGAGCTGAGCGACGGCCCGGCGCGTTTCCTGAGCCTCGAGGAGGCCGGCGGCGAGGGCGCCAACCGCTGGTGGCGTGCCGTGATCTCCGAGGGCCGCAACCGCGAGGTGAGACGTCTGTTCGAGGCCGTGGATCTCACCGTCAGTCGCCTGATTCGCGTGCGCTACGGTTCGATCTCTCTGCCCGCCGGGCTGCGCCGCGGCGATTTCGCCGAGGTCGACCGCGACGATGTGAAGGCCCTGATGGCGCGCGCCGGCCTCGGCGCCTCGCCGGCCGCCAGGCGCGCCAAGGCCGGGCGTGGCGTGCCGCCGGCGCAGGCCCCGGCTCCGGCTGGCAAGAAGCGCGCACCGGCGCGCGACGAGGGCCGCGGCGGTGCGCGCGGGGAGCGCGAGCCCGGGCCCAACAGCTATGCCATGAGCGCGGTGGACGCGCTGTTCGGACGCGCCAGTCGCGAGGCGCGCCTGGCCAGCCTGCGCAACGCGGCGCTGGACGACGACACCGAGTTGCCCGAGCGCGAGCCGGGTCCGAACAGCTACGCGATGAGCGCGGTGGATGCGCTGTTCGGCAAATCGGCCGGTGGCGGCGGTGGCGGCGGCGGGCGCGGGCGCCCGCGCGGGCCGCGCCCCGGCGAACGCTCGCGCAAGACCGCGCGCAAGGGCAGCGCGCAACCGGATCCGACGCGCTCGGCGCTGGGCCTTGCGCAACCACAATCGCCGTATCCCGGGGCGGCGCCGAAGCGACGCAACCATTCGCGCTGAGACAGCTCCCGCCGGAGCCCCGGCGCGAGGTTCGCAGGGGGACTTACAATTTCCCTTTAATCATTTGAAATCTGGAGAGAAAACACATGGAGCGCACGCTCTCGATCATCAAGCCCGACGCCGTCGCGAAAAACTGCATGGGCAAAATCATCGACCGATTCGAATCCGCCGGCCTGAAGGTCGTGGCGGCGCGCATGATGCACCTTTCGCGAGCCGAAGCCGAGGGCTTTTACGCGGTGCACAAGGAACGCCCGTTCTTCAAGGATCTGGTCGATTTCATGGTCTCGGGGCCGGTTCTGGTGCAGGTCCTCGAGGGTGACAATGCGATCGCGCGCAATCGCGAGCTGATGGGCGCGACCGACCCGAAGAAGGCGGCCCCCGGCACCATCCGCGCCGATTTCGCCGACAGCATCGATGCCAACGCGGTGCACGGGTCGGACAGCGCGGAGAACGCCGCCACCGAGATCGCGTTCTTTTTCCCGTCGAACTGGATCTTCTCGCGCTGAGCCGCCGCGCGACCGCGCCGACCGCGATGTCCACCGTCAACCTGCTGCAGTTCGACAAGGCCGCGCTGGTCGACTGGCTGGCGCAGGCCGGGCACAAGGCGTTCCGTGCCCGCCAGGTGATGCACTGGGTGCACCAGCGCGGCGTGGCCGACTTCGAGGCCATGACCGAGCTCGCGCGCCCGCTGCGCGCCTGGTTGCTGGAGCACGCCTGCGTGCGCGCGCTGCCGGTGCTTGCCGAGCAGCGCTCGCGCGATGGCACGGTGAAATGGCTGTTCGACGTCGGCGCCGGCAACGCCGTCGAGTCGGTGTTCATTCCCGAGGCCTCGCGCAACACGCTGTGCGTCTCGTCCCAGGCCGGTTGCGCGATGGCCTGCAGTTTCTGCTCGACCGGGGCGCAGGGTTTCAACCGCAATCTCGAGACCTCCGAGATCCTCGCGCAACTGTGGTGGGCCGAGTTCACGCAGCGTCTCGCGCTCGGTCTCGGCGACGGCGAGCGCGCCATCTCCAATGTCGTGATGATGGGCATGGGCGAGCCGCTGCAGAACTACGGCGCGCTGGTGCCGGCGTTGCGCGTCATGCTCGACGACGACGCCTACGGGCTTTCGCGGCGCCGCGTGACGGTATCGACCTCCGGCGTGGTGCCGATGATCGATCGCCTCGCCCGCGACTGTCCGGTGGCGCTCGCCGTGTCGCTGCACGCCCCCGACGACGCGCTTCGCGATCGGCTGGTGCCGCTGAACCGGAAATATCCGCTGGCCGAACTGCTCGCCGCCTGCGAGCGCTACCTGGCGTTTGCGCCGCGCGATTTCATCACCTTCGAATATTGCATGCTCGACGGCGTCAACGACTCGCCGGAGCACGCGCGCGAACTGCTCGCGCTGATGCGCGGGCGCTTCGCCTGGAAGTGCAACCTGATTCCGTTCAACCCTTTTCCAGGCTCCGGCCTGCGTCGCTCGCCGGCGCAGCGCGTGGCGGCGTTCGCCGCCACGCTCGCCGAGGCCGGCGTCGTCGCCACGGTTCGCAAGACCCGCGGCGACGACATCGATGCCGCCTGCGGACAGCTTGCCGGCGAGGTGCTCGACCGCACCTCGCGCCGCGGCAACCGCGTGGTGGCGATCGCGGCCAGTGGCGCCGCGTCCGCAGCGATTCCGGGAAGGACAGCATGAAGCGCTTTGTTTCGGGATGTGCCCATTCGCGCCGCGGCTGGTGGCTGGGGCTGGGGCTGGCGGTGGCGCTGCTCGGCGGCTGCGCAGCGCCCGGAGGGCGCGGAAACTACGCCGGCAGCGCGCCTGGCGCGCAGCCGACCAAGGCCGACAAGAGCGCACGCATCCGCCTGGAACTGGCCGAGGGCTATTACCAGCGCGGCCAGCCCGATGTGGCGCTGGGCGAAATCCAGCACGCGCTCGCCAAGGATCCGCAATACGTGCCGGCCTACACCATGCAGGCGCTGATCTACATGAGCCTGGGACAGAACGACCAGGCCGAGTCCAGTTTCCGGAAGGCGCTGTCGCTGGGTCCGGACAATCCCGACACGCTGCACAACTACGGCTGGTTCCTGTGCTCGCGCCGGCGCTACCAGGAGTCCTTCCGCATGTTCCGCAGGGCGCTGGCGGTGCAGGGCTACCGCAACGTGGAGCGCACCGACCTGGCTTTCGGCGTCTGCCAGTACCGCGCCGGCGATCTCGCCGGCGCCGAGAAGACGCTGCGCGACGGCTTCGCACTGGATCCGGCGAGCCCGGCCGTGTCGACGAACCTGGCGATGGTGCAGTACCTGCAGCGCGAATACAGCCAGGCGATGTTCTACATCGGCCGCGTCAACGCGAGCAGCAACGCCAGCGCCCAGACGCTGTGGCTGGGCGTGCTGATCGCGCGCAAGGCCGACGACTCGGCGAAGGCCACCTTGTGGTCGCAGCAACTGATCCAGAAATTCCCGGACTCCAGGGAAGCCATTGCAGCGCAGCAAGGGCAATACGACGATTCCATCCTGCTGCCGCACTGACCCGCCCGTGTCGACTCCCGAACACTCCTCTTCGACAGCAGCGCCGGCGCAGGCCGGCGGCGACGCCGAGCGCGCGGCGCGCGCCGAGGCCGGGCAACGGCTGCGCGCGGCGCGTGAAGCGGCCGGTCGCAGTCTGCCTGAGCTGGCCACGCAGCTGAAGGTCTCGGCGGACAAGATCGCCGCCCTCGAGGCCGGCGACTGGAGCCGCCTGCACGACAGCGCGCATGCGCGCGGCCTGTTGCGCGCGGCGGCGAAGGCGGTGCACGCCGACGCCGACATGGTGCTGGATCCGTTGCCTCCGATTTTCGTGCCGGGCGCGCCGATCCTGCCGCCGAAAGGTGCCACGCTGGGGCCGGCGCGGCCGGCCGCGCCGGTCGGCACGCAGGGCGCCCAGCATCGTCTGCTGTGGCTGGCGCTGCTGCTGATCGGCCTTGCGCTGCTGCTGTTCTACCTGCCGCGCGATGATCGGCTGTCGCGCCTGCTGCAGCAGGCGCGCGGCCTGTTCAGCCACCCGCGCGCCGCCGTGCAGACGGCGCCGGCGCCGCGCGGCGCGGCCTCCGCGGTCGTCGCACCGGCGCCGCGCCCGGCCTCGGCGTCGCGGCCTGCGGCGAGCCGCGGCG
>JAKAZQ010000009.1 GCA_021815805.1 Pseudomonadota bacterium
GCGGCCTCAAACCGCCCTCCGCGGCGCGCATCGCGGCCGACAAGTCGTTCACTGTCGCTGACGGAAATCATCCCGTGGCCTTCATCACGCCGTCGCGGCAACCATCGGGCAATTTCGGACACCATCCTTAAATGAGTGGAAATTCCGCCAAATTGCTTTACATCTGGCTGGATCTGTCATGTCATTCCATCAAGAAATGCCGCTCACCGATGTCTTCGGCTCGGCCTCCTCCAAAGCGGCTTCGCAGCGCAGAGGTCAATGTCGCCTTCCCCGGTTTTTCCGGCCTGGACAGAGCGGGCTATGACGGCGGGATCCTCGAAGCCTTCGTCGAGGCCGGCTGGCGGGTCGGCCTGCCGGCGAGCCATGGTCAGGCGTGCTGGGTAGGGCCCTTTGTCGGGCTGCACGGCGCCCAACTCAAGACCAATTCCTTTGCCGAGACGGGATCAGCGGGGGCGCTCCTGGGCTCGGGCGGCAACTTCGGCTATGGCGCGTCGACGCTCGGCGTACGCGCCGACCAACGGGCATGAACCAATGTGACCAATGTCGCGGTGAGTTGTGCGGCTAGACCTGAGTACGCCTACGTGGCGAATGGCGGCAGCAACACCGTGTCGCAATACACGATTGGGGCAGGCGGGGCGTTGACGCCGATGGCCACACCGACCGTTCCGGCGGGAGGCAACCCCACCTCCGTCACGGTCGACCCCACCGGCAAGTACGCCTACGTGGCGAACTCCGGCGACGGCACGGTTTCGCAGTACACGATTGGGGCAGGCGGGGCGTTGACGCCGATGTTCACACCCACCGTCGGCACGGGAAGTGGCCCCATCTCCGTCACGGTCGCGCAGCCGTAAAGCGGCGGTCCGAGCCGTTGCGCTAGCCAGGCTTGGTTCCTACTGACTGTTCAGTCTAGGCAGTGGCCAGATCCTTCAAGGGTCTGGCCCCTGTGTTTTGTGGGGTACCGCCGGTCTGGTGCCCGTGTTGTCGTGTCGCGCAAGTGTGCGCTTGCACGACATTCACCCGCCCTGTCATTTTCAGAAGGCGACTGCGGCAGTTCACGGGGCGTGCCGCCCGGTGTGCGGCCGACTTCTAAACAGGCCACATCAGCAGTCCTCTGCACAAAACGCCTGGAGCGCTCGGAATGGCTCGGGAGTCCTTTGCAGGCTGTTGAAATACCCCAGGGGGTCGCGTTGGTGCAGAATCGGGATGATGGGCGTGCGCCGGATCGCAGCGCGGGCTGGGCTCCCGCGCAAGATCGGGGGTGCGGCCAGCGCCCGATTCTGCACTAAACCTTCGGGCGCAGGCGCTGCGGGCGATCTGCGGCGTTGCCCAGGCAGGCCAGGCGCCCAGCCTGGCCTTGGCTTGGGCGCCTGGCAACTCATCCCGCAGCGCCTGCGCGCGGCACCCTGGGGTATTTCAACAGCCTGTTAAACAGGGGCACGACAATCTCCCGGCTCGGCCTCTACGTACCTAAAACCAAGGATCAACCCTGCAAGTGAATTGTATTTGTAGAAATAATGACACCGCCCCCAGCCCTGAACAGCAAGAGAAAATTCGACCTCTCTCTCGGATTTTGACAAATAGACATTTTTTATTAACTTATCCCGAGGGTCTGAAGACGAAACCATGAATGGAAGGCGAACGCGACGCCCAACCCATTTCGAAGAGTAATCCACCCATTCAATATGACGATATCCCGGGAGCATCTCCATGCAACCGGTGATTGCCACGATGACGGCAGCAACAAACAAATGAAGGGCCGCGGATATAATCATTTCTGCGAAGCTTCGTCCAAAACCCGCGACCTCTGCGGCAAAACATAAGATAAATTGTTATTGCCAAATGCCGCGGGGATCGCTCCCGCCGCCGCCACGCCCATCAATGGAACATTTGCAATCGGAAATATTGAATTTAAAATTGGACTCGCATTAAAAAACCAATCGTGAACCCCTGCCACCGCATTGACGAACGGAATTCGGTTGAGTGCGTCACTCAAAACAGAGCCCTGCGAAAAAATCGAACCCGATCTATTTAGTCCAATGACATTGTTGCCGAACGAATCAACTGGCTGCCTGCCATTGAACTGAGGCGTATAGAACGGATAATTTTTTGTGCCAGCAGAGGGCGTTTTCCCCGGCCCCGCATTTACGTCGTACCCGATCACCGAGTTGTACGCCCAAGCCGCCGCGCCCGCGATGGCGGCGCCCGCCGCGCCGCCTCGGCAGCCCGCGCCGCTGATCGACCCGGCGGCGCATCCCACTGCGGTCTTTCCTGCGAGCGTACCGACGCTGTGGTGGCCCAGACCCTGGCCCACCCCCGCTGTAAGCATGGCTGCGACGACGTTCTTTGCCGACTGACTGCTGCCCAGGTCCTGCAGGGTCTTGCCGATGTCCCCGCCGTTGTTGGCCAGGCTCACCGCCGCCTGGCTGGCGAGGCTGCTGATGCCCGCTGCCAGCGCACCGGACATCGCGGCCCCGCTGGTGGTCAGCACGGTCCCTGCGGCGACGCCACTGCCTGCCATTCCCGCGCCGGCCGCCGCAATCGTGCTCGCGCCGCCCGCGCCTGCGGATGTCGTGGCTCCGGCGCTGGTCATCAGGGATGTGCTCAGCCCCGAGGCCGATCCGGCCGTGGCCACCGCCACGGCCACGGCCACGATGGCCGCGCCCACGCCGGTCAAGCCCGAGTGGTGGTAGTTCCAGCTCTGACTGGCCAGTTGCACCTGCTGCCACGCCACGTCGCTGCGCTGATCCAGCTGGCCCAGGTAGGCCAGTCCTGGCTGGCTGCCCAGTTGCCGCGCCTGCTGCTTCAGGTCGACGGTGATCGCGGGCACGCCGGCCCCTGCCGGGCCGCCTGACATGCGGTTCGACCTGCCGCCTGAGCTGCTGTCGACCAGGCCCAGGCTGCTCGCCCCCACGCGGATGCCGCCGGTGGCCTGCAGACGCACCGGCCCGCCGGCCCTGGATGCGCCCGGCACGTCGACGGTGGTGTACCGCAGGGTCTCGCGAATCTGGCCCTGGCCGGAAGCACTGCGGGTGAGCAGCCCGTGGCCGGACCTGCTGCTGCTCTGACGCAGAGCCTGGATCGCCGCGTCGATATGCAGCGTGGCGTTGGGATCGACCACTTGCCCGTTGATGCTTCCGGCCTCGGCCGTCAGGCTACGCCCCCGGATTTGCGCGGCCTGCAGGGTCATGCCCGAGCCGGACTGCAGTTGCAGCACACCGCCCGTGATGCGGCTGGCCTGCGCCGTCGCGCTCTGCAGCTCTGCGCCGCTGCTGCCCGTGCGGCTGAAGGTGCCGCCGTGGGCCTGGCGGCTGTCCTGGTCGTTCCGGGTGCTGGCTGCCGCGACGATGTTCAAGGTGTTGCCCGCCGTCACGCTTACCTTGCCTGCCGCTGTGCTGCTGATGCTCGATCCGACCACGTCGACATCGCCAGCGCCGACGATGCTGACGTTCGATCCCGAAAGCGCCGAGGCGACGGATACGGTGGATTGGTCGCTCTCGCTGTGGCTGTTGGATCTGCTGCCGAAGCCGTGGTGGCTCGATCCGCTCCAACTCGACTGCCGGCTGTGGTGCTCGGCCAGCGCGCTCACGTTGACGCTGCCCGCCGCCGCTACGCTCAAGGTGCCCGTGCTGCTCACCGTCGAGCCAAGAACGTTCACGTCTCGGCCCGCGGTGATGGACAGGTTGCCGCCAGAGGCAAGACGGCTGCCCTTGACCGTGTCGTCGCGCTGGGAATAGACCATCGTGTAGCTGTTGCCGCTGCTGCCGCCTGCGCCGCTGCGGTGGATCTGCGCCGTGTCCCGGGCTGCCCCCAGGGTGACGCTGCCCCCGGCCTGGATGCTGCCACCATGCGCCAGGTTGAGCTGTGCGCCGGTGCCGCTCAGATGGCCACCGGCGGCCATGCTCGCAGCGCCGCCCACGTTCAGCGTCGTGCCCCGGTGCTGGCTGAACTGGTCGCTCTCATGGCCGCCCGTCGTGAGCTGCGACACCCTCTGCCGGCTCACCGCGGTGCCCAGGCTCAGATCCTGCGCCGCGCTCAGCAGCAGGTTTCCGCCGATGGTGGCGCTGACGCCGTTGGCGGTGACATTCCCATCGGCGGCGATCTGCGCATCGCCTTTGACGTCGATGCTCGTGGCCTGCCGGTCCGTGATGCGGTTCAGGCTCCCCCCCGCCGCCGACCGCACGTGCTGCGTCTGGATGACGGGACTCAGCTCCAGGTTGCCGCCGGCGCGCAAGGCGAGTGCGCCGGCGCTGATCTGCGCCGAGCCCAGGTTCATGTCGCCGACGGTGGCCAGTGACAGCAGGCTGCCGGCCTTGAAGGCGCCGCCCTCGCCATCGAGGGTCGTGCCGCTGAGCACCAGATTCTGGCTGGCCTGGATGGTGCCGCCGTTGGTGAAGCCCTTGAGCGCCGTGAGGTTCACGTTGCCCGCCGCGACCAGGCCGCCGTTGCCCCTCACAAGGGTCGGGGTTCCGGGTGCCAGATACACCTGCGGCACGAGCACGGTCTGCCCGTCCACGACTTGCGACACCATGATCACGACGTCGCTGGTGAGCTGCGCCACCTGCGCGGGCGTGAGCGCCACGCCGGGGGCGACGTTGAAGGACTTGACCGCCGCCGCCCCGCTGGTGAGCAGCGCCTGGTAAGCGCTCTGGGTGCCGCCATAGCCGGCCAGCGACGCCTGCCCCGTCATCGCGAGCAGCTGGCTCTGCACCAGTTGCTGCTCGACCATGCCGTCGCCCAGGCGTTTTCCGATCTGGTTCGGATCGAACCCCAGGAGCTGGAAGTAGTAGTTGCTCGAGGCCCAGCTCTGGTAGTGCGTGAAGGCCGGGTTGCTCTCCACCAGGTACTTCGCGGTGGGCGACTTGTTGGTATGGAACAAGCCACCGCCGGGCAGCGAGAAGCTCGCGCCGTCGATGCTGAAGGTCACCCCCGCGCCACCGACGGCTCCGGCCACCCTGCTGCTTTCCGATACGGCTCGGCCGGTGAGCGCGGCGACGCCGCCGTCACCGTCTCGGGTGCCACCCCATTGCGCAGTCTGGCTCGCGCCGGCGTTCGACGCCGGGTTGTTGATCGTGGCGCCGCTGCCACCGATGGTGCCACCCGCCGTCAACGTGGAGTCGTACGTGCCCACAGCGTAGGTGCGCACGTCGGCTGGGTTTTTGCAACTCCCATACCCGAAGCAATAGGTCGGTGTTCCCCCAAAGCCTCCGACCTCCATCCACCCTCGGTAGGTTCGATAGACGTAGTTGCCCTGATAGTTCACCTGAACCGCCAGCGGCGCGGTGCCGGACCAGCTGTTCTGGTCCAGGCTCACCCCGGTCAGGTCGATGTTGCCGACGGCCGTGATGTTCGACCAATGGTTCAGCAGGCGGCTGCCCGGGGCGAGACCCAGGTCGCCCCCGACCAGGATGCCGGCTGCAGGACTGATGCCCGTGATGGTGTTCCGGCCTGCAGTACCGGTGTATTGGGTGAAGAGGTAGTCGCTGTTGTACAGGCCACCGTGTGGCGGGTCGACGTAGACGCCCCCGATCTGGTTCGGGTTCGGGGTGTTGATGGTGCCGACCTGACCGGAGAGACCGACCCCCAGCGCCGCCAGAGTTCCGGCGTCCACGGCGGAGGTGTAGTCGCCACTTGTCGTGAGCTCGCGCCGGGTGTTGGTCACGGTGTCGGCCAGCAGGCTCATGTTGCCGCCGGACTGGAGCAGCCCCGAGCTGTTGATGATGGTGGCGGCATTCGTGTACGTGCCCCCGTCCTGCCCTCCGGCGAGCACGAGTTTCCCCAGGCCGTAGATCGATGTGGTCGGCGCCGTGCCGGTCGCGGTGGTGTCGTCGCGGTTCTCGATGTCGGGCGCCAGCAGCACCAGGGAGCCGTTCGGATCGGTCGCTCCGACGAGCGCGGCGGGACCAAGGTTCCGGATCGAGCCGGTGGCGTTCATCGCCACGCTCGCGCCCACCAGCGTGGCGTTGTTGGTGATGTCGGGGGCGGTGACGATCAGCCGTCCGCCAGCGCCGATGGAGCCGGTATTGACCGCGTCGCCGGTGGAGTCGATGCTGGAGGCGCCCTGCGCGGTGGCTTCTCCGGCATTGCTGAACCTGCCAGCCGTGGACAGTGCGAGCCTGCCGCCGGCGGCGATCCGACTGCTCGACGGCAGCGCGAGGGCTCCTGCCACGGTCACGGTGACGTTGCCGTCGGCCGTGATGGAGCCGCCCGTGTTGTCCAGGCTCGGCACGTTCAGCGTGATCGGCGCCGTGGAACCAGCCTGCGTGGCCAGCAGCCCGTTGTTCGTGACACGGGTCTCGGATGTGACGTCCAGCGCACCGCCGGAGACGATCTCGGCGTCGGCTCCGTTGCTCAGCCTGGCTGCCTGTATGCTCAGCGCCCCGTTGGCGCCGATGCGTCCCGATCCGTTCGTCGCCGCGGGGTTGGCGTTGGTCAAGTGGCCCGCCACCGTGATCTGTGCCGCGCCGCTACCGAGCGAGAGCATCTGCCCCGCGGTGTTGTCCAGGCTCGTGGCGCTGACGCTCAGGGGGCCAGCCTGTCCTGCGGTACCGGCCTGGACCAGGCCGTGAATGTTGGTGAGGCGGCCCGTGCTCAGGCTCATCGAGCCGCCCGACTGTTCGGTGCCGCCATCCAGGGCCAGCGTCGAGGCGACAAGTGTGAGCCCGGCTCCTGCCAGCGTGTCGCCCGCAAGCCTCGCCCGACCCGCCGCGATGATGCTCAGATCGCTGCCCGAGCTGATACGCCCTCGGCGCTGATCGACGGACCCGGCATGGATGTCGACCGCACCGTTGCCGCCGATGATCCCACCGTGCCCGCAGTTGGCAGCGCTGGTCAGCGCTGCGACGACGTTCAGGCGACTCGCTCCACGGTCCAGATTGAGGATCTGGCCCCCGGTATTGTCCAGCGAGCCGGCCGCGATACGCAGCGCCGAGTTGCCGCTTCCGGTACCGGCTTGCACAAGACCGCTCGCGTTGGTGAGCGTCGCGCCGGCCTGCAGGGTGAGCATGCCGTGGGCCATCACCCTGCCCGCGGTGTTGTCCACAGTGGCGCTCTGGAGCGTCGCCCGGCCGCCCGCGTTGATCTCGGCTTGGCGGTTGCTGATCGCGCCCGCGGTGACGCTCGCGCTCAGATTGACGTTGCCGGCTGCGCTCACGGCGCCACCATCGAGCGCGATGTGCCGCGCCACCACGGCGAGATTGCCGCCGCTGGTCGTGCTGCCTGCGAGCCGCGTCTGCCCGTTGGTCGTGACTGTCAGGTCGGCCCCCGCGCCCAGCCTTCCGCCGGTCTGCGACACGCTGCCCGCAATGATCGTGACCTGGCCGTTGCCGCCAATCACACCGCCTGCGGCCTCGCTCAGCTTGCCCATCGCACCCAAGGTGGTCGCTCCGGATCCCAGGTTGAGCAGACTGCCCGCTGCGTTCACGACATTGGCCGCACGCACCGACAGGGTCGATGCCAGCGCACGACTGCCGCTCTGGATGATGCCCCTGGCATTCGTGAGATCCGCGCCGAGGCTGATCGCGATGTTGCTCGCCGCGAGCATCCGGCCCGAGGTGTTGTCCAGGGCGCTCGCGGACGCCAGGCGGAGGACACCGTCGCTTTGCACCAACCCGGCGCGGTTGCGGATGGCCCCCGTGACCGCGCCAAGGGTGATGTCACCGCCCGCCTGCATGCTGCCGCCGTCCAGGTCGACAGAGGTGGCCGAGACGGTGATGCCGCCTGCGGCGAACTGGGTGCCCGAAAGCGCCGCTGCGGCGCTCGACGTGATGGCCACGCCCGCCTTGCCAGTGACCTTGCCGCTTGCGCTGTCGACGCCGGAGCCGATCTGCCCACTGGACGTGATCCCGGCAGTCTGGATCTGCACATCGCCCTGCGCGGCCAGTGCCCCGGTGTTGGTCAGCAGGCCGGCGCTGGTGACCAGCAAATCGCCCGCCGTGGCGCCAAGGGTCCCGGCGCTGCGCATACCCACCCCGGATTCGGTGCCCACCAGGTAAATCGAGTTGGCATACATGCCGCCCAGCGCGGCCACGTCCAGGGCGTAGCCGGGCGCGCTGCCCGAGGCGGCCATCGAGGTGGCCGTGGTGTTGCCGGCATCGACCTGGTTCGCCCCCGTCGTCAGCTTGAGTGCCCTGGCCCAGATTCCCGCGTTGACCTGCACCGTGCGCGCGATGATGTCGGTGTAGTCGGTCGTGGTGGCGTCGAGCCCGGCGCCGGCGATCGTGATCTGCCCTTGCGTGACGCTGTAGCCGGTGAGTTGGCCGTTGGAGAACATCGACGTGCCGGTGGTCAGCGTGCCGCGGCTTTCGTTGATGAAGCCACACCCGGCGCAGGTGATGCCTGCGGGGTTGGCCACGATCACCTGCGCCTGGGAGCCGGCAACCTCCATGTAGCCGTTCAACCGACTGGGGTCGCTGGAGTTGACCTGATTGACGATGATGCGCGCGCCTTGCGCGCCGACATTCGGGTTCCCCGACACCCAGCCCGCGAGCCTGGTCTGCGCGCTGGTCATCGAGTTGTTGAACACCACCCCTGAGCCAGGCACGTCGAGCCGGCTGTAGCGGTTCATCGACACACCGGAATTCGACGGCGTCTGGATGTTGACCTGATCGATACCGTTGGCCGTGGTGATCACCTGCGGCCGCTGCGAGACAGGGGCGCCTGCATCGGGCACGATGTTTCCGGCCAGCGTCGAGTTCACCAGGGCCCCGGACGTGACCAAGGCGATACCCGCGCGCACGCGTTGCCAGCAGATCAGCGAGGATGACGTCGTGCGGTGGATCATCTCAGATGCTCACGCTCAGAGTGAAGGCGAAGGATTGCCGTGCGGTGATGAAGCCCGCGGGCTTGCTCACCGGGATGCCCATCGACACGTCGTAGGAGACGCCCCTGGGCAAGCTGCCGCGCAGGCCCAGAACGGCGCCGGTCAGGCGTGTGCCGACCAGGTAGCGCGCATTCGGGCCACCCACCTCTGCGTGGTCCAGCCCGGCGTACAGCTGCGCTGCCAGAGCGGGCAGCGCGAGCGAGAGCTCGTTGCGCACCGTCCAGCCGCGATCGCCGGCCAGCGTTTCCGTGCCGTCAAAGCCACGCACGGTGTAGCGACCGCCGATCGCGAAGCGATCCAGCGGGGCCAGAGGCGTGCCGTTCCACTGCCCGCGCACCGTGAGGCTGTATTGCAGCTGTTGATGTCCGAACTTGAACCGGTCGAGCAGGCTTGTGCCTGCGGTGAGGATGCGCACGCGGGAGGTTCCGAGTCCTGCTGCCTGCTCGGGGGCAGGCAGCGCGCCGCCTGCCCCTGTACCTTGTTTCCAGCTGCAGTCAGCGTCGAGCACGGCCCGACCGAGGATCAGGCGCCCGACCGCGCCCAGCTGCCAGCCCGCCTCCTGGCGGCGCTGAAGCGGAATCTGCGTGCCGTCGATGAAGTTGCGAGAGTGCTGCTCCCAGAGCTGGCCGCTGATCGTGGCCTTGGTCGCTTGGCCACGCTGCACCACGCGCGAGAGGGTGATCTGGGTCGAGCCGGTTTCGCCGCTGAACAGCCCAGGCGCCGCGGCGCTCGCCACGGTCAGGAAGTAGCTGCTCGCGCTGGCTGTGGCACCGAGCATCCAGTACCCGAACGGCACCTCCACGTGCAGTATCCGGCTTTGCGCCCCCTTGGCCGTCGCGTTGCCCCCGCCCATGTCATGCGTTGCGTTGACGTAGACGGCATCGTTGAGACCCAGCAGATCGTCTGCCGACAGGGTCACCGAGCCGTTGTAGATGCCCGTGTCCTTGGTGCCGGAGTTGTCCACGGAGGCGTTGAGCCTGAGGGGAAACGACTGCTCGCGTGCAATCACGACATCGCTCTGGCCGGCCGTTGCGCCGGGACCCCCGGCCGGCTCGATCCTTACGCCAGCTCGGACCGTGGGCAGCCGGCGCAGGTTCTCCAGGCCCTGCTCGATGTCGCGCACGTTCAGCACGTCGCCGGGCCGGATCGGAACCGCACCCCGTAGTTCGTTGCGCGGCCCGGGTTTGCCATCGGAGCGCAGGGCGCGCAAGGTCCCCGGCACCACCAGCAGATGCAGCACTCCACGCGTGAGGCTCTGCGGAGCCACGACGATGCGCGTGGTGATCAGGCCTCGCGCAACCAGCGCATCCTGCATGCGTCCGAGCAGGATGTTGAGGCCTCGCGAGCCCAGGCAGCGTCCCTGCCATGGATCGCGTCGACCGTCTCGCATGCGGTGTGCATCGCGCACGACCCAGACAAATCGCTCGGCCATCGCGCCGGACAGCACGATGCGGTGGATGGCGAAGCAGGGTCTTTCGTCGGCCGGCAGGCTCTTCGCAGCCGAGCCGGGGCCGCCGCGAAGCCGCGCATCGGAGACCTGGCTCCGAGACTGCCACGTTGGCCTCTCGCGTTGACCCTGCAACTGCTGGGCGCCCTCGCCGGACAGCGCAGGCAGGACGGCTTCGGCGCGTGCCGGTACACCTGCCCAGGCAAAGACAAGAATCGAGAACGCGCGGAACAAATCGGATCGAGACACGTCACCGAATGTAACGATTGAGCCAATCCCTGCGCCCGCACTCCCTTTCGCTGGAAACCCCATGAGCGTGGTGACGAAAAGACGCGATCAGGAGATGGACCGTCAGGCCCCTCGGCCCCTGGAGCAAAGCCGTGTCGGAACCGCGTGCCCGAGAAGCATCGGCATCTCTGCCGGGGCACAGGAACGAGAAATGATGCCGGCGGGCATCCCGCGCATCCGTCCGCAAGCCACCTTCCCTGCCCTCTCCCGCCTTGCGTGCATCGCGCACGACGCGTCGGTGTCAGGAACCGGCGGGTGCGCCGACCAACGGGCATGGACGGATGCAACGCGCCATGACCCAACGACCCCGTGTCGTTGTTCCCGACAAAGAGAGGAGACCATCATGAACAACCCAAGCAACGCAAGCTCCGGCCTGCGGCACGTCATCGGCGTGGCGACCATCGCCGTGTTGTCGATTCCCGGCGTGCTGACCACGCTGTCGCCCATCGCGCTGGCCTTCGTGCCCGGGCAGGCGCACGCCGCGCTCGTGCAGCCGGCCGTGGCCGGCGCCGGCCACGTCGCCGCGGCGCGCGCCGACTGAGAACCCCGGCCCCACGCAAGCTGCACGGGCGCTGTCAGGAATTCACGCCAGCGCCGACCAAGCAGCATCGGACCCTGAAGCACCCCACCAAAGACCGGGCCGAATGTCCGATACAACCTTTCCCAACCGTACCTTGAGGAGCATCACCATGAACAAGCGCCACTTCCTGAACACCGCCGCCGCTTCCCTGCTCGCGCTGGGGGGCATCAGCGCCGCGCTGCCGGCCCACGCCGACACCCTGGGCAAGTGCTTCGGCGTCGCCACCGCCGGACACAACGACTGCGCCGGCCTGTCGGGCCTGCACTCGTGCAAGGGCCAGACCAACATGAACTACAACCCGGGCGACTTCGTGGTCGAGCCCTCGGGCACCTGCGCCAAGCTCGGCGGGCTGAACATGATGCAGGCCAAGGCCATCCTCGCCAGCCCGGCGAAGACCAAGGCCTTCGAGGCGGCGCAAGCCAAGCGCATGTCCTGAGCCCCAGGCGCCGGGGCCGCGAGGCCCCGGACCGACAACGCACGACGAGGAGCCCGACATGCAGCCCAGCCCCACACGCGCCGGAATCGGCCTGCGCCAGCCGCACTACGCCGACATCGACGCGCGTCGCCCTGCGTTGGGCTTCGTCGAAGTGCATTCCGAGAATTTCTTCAACCCCTTCGACGCGGCCAGCGCCGTGCTGCAGCGGGTGCGCGAGGTGTACCCGGTGAGCCTGCACGGCGTCGGGCTGTCGCTGGGCGCGGCCTGCGGGGTCGACGCCACGCATCTGGAACAGCTGGCGGAGCTGGTCGGGCGCATCGAGCCCTGCCGTGTCTCGGACCACGCCAGCTTCGCCCGCGGCAGCCTGCGCGGGCAGTCGCCGGTGCACGCCAACGACCTGTTGCCGCTGGCCTTCACTGACGCGCAACTGGACATCCTGGCCGACAACGTGCAACGCGTGCAGGAGCGCCTGCGCCGCCCGTTGCTGGTGGAGAACCTGAGCAGCTACGTGGGCTGGCGCGAGGCCGACTGGAGCGAGGCCGGATTCCTCGCCGAACTCGGGCGGCGCACCGGCTGCGGCCTGCTGCTCGACGTGAACAACCTGATGGTGAACGCGCGCAACGCGCGCGTCGCCGACCCGCTGCGCAGCGTGTGCGCGTGGATCGACGAACTGGCCGGGCAGGCGCCCGCCGGACTGGTCGGCGAGATCCACCTCGCCGGCCACAGCGAGCAGGACGACCTGGTGGTCGACGACCACGCCGACGTCGTGTCGCTGCCGGTGTGGATGGCCTACGCGCATGCGCTGCGACGCTTCGGCGGCGTGCCGACGCTGATCGAGTGGGACACCGACCTGCCGGCGCTGGACGTGCTGCTCGGCGAGGCGGCGCAGGCCCAGGCGCTGCTCGACGAGTGCGCGGCGCGCGACGCGCAGGCGAACCGCGGAGAGCTCGCATGCGCGGCGTGAGCGAAGCGGCGCGACAGCGCGAAGCGCTGCGCCAGCAGCAGTTGCTCGGCGCGCTGTTCGAGCCGCCCGCGACGCCGACGCCGACGCCGGACGCGCTGCCGGGCTGGACGCGCGGCCTGGCGGCCTACCGCGCGAATGCCGCGGGGCATGCCTGCGAGGTGCTGCGGGCGCAGTATCCGAGCGTGCTGGCGATGCTCGGCGACAGGAGCTTCGATGCGCTGGCCACCGCGCACTGGCTGGCCTGCCCGCCGACGCTGGGCGACCTTGCACGCTTCGGCGGGCAGTTCCCGGCCTGGCTGGGCGGGCGCGACGATCTCGCCGCGTGGCCCTGGCTGGAGGATTGCGCGCGCCTCGACCAGGCGCTGTGGCAGGCGCAGTTCGCGGCGCCGCCGGCGCTGCGCGACGCCGACCTGCAGCGCCTCGCCACCGCAGACCCCGACGCGCTGGTGCTGCGCCTGGCGCCGTCCACCTGCCTGCTGGAATCCGACTGGGCGGTGGTCACGCTGCGCGAACTGCATGCCGCGCCGGCGCCGGACGTGGACGCGGTGACGCGGGCCCTGCACGCCGCGGGCGAGTCGGCATGGATCTGGCGGGAAGGCTACGACACCCGCTGCGTGGCGCTGGACGCCGCCGCGGCGCACTGGCACCGCGCGCTGCGCGAGGCTCCCACGCTGGGCGCCGCGCTGGAACGCGCCGACGCCGCATTCGACGTCGGCGCGTGGCTGGCCGCCGCGGTGCGCGCCGGCTGGATCGACGGCGTCGACGCCGTCCGCAACCAGGAGAACAGGGAATGATTCGACGCATCGTTGCCGCCACGCTGCTGGCGGCGTCCGCCGCATGGGGCCCGGCGCATGCCGCGCCGACGGCTTCGCAGCTCGCCGACGCCATGCTGGCGCGCATGTCGCAGACCAGCGCGGTGACCCTCGGCCACGGCGCGCGCGTGGTGGACGTGTTCTTCGACCCGAATTGCCCGTACTGCCACGAGTTGTACGAGGATCTGCAGCCCTGGGTCGGGCGGCAGGGCCTGCGCCTGCGCTGGATTCCGGTGGCGGTGCTCGCGCCGAGCAGCGAAGGCAAGGCGGCCGCCATCCTGCAGGCCGCCGACCCGCGCCAGGCGCTGACGCGCAACGAGACCGACTACAACGAGAACCCGCGCGCCGGATCGGGCGGCGGCGTGGTGCCGCTGGCGCACCCGCGCGCGGCGACGCGCGAGGATCTGGCGCGCAACCTGCAGGTGCTGCATGCCGCGGGGGCGTATTTCGCGTTCCCGATGATGGTCTGGCGCGACCGCTCCGGACAGGCGCAGATGTTCCTCGGCACGCCGCACGGCGCCGCCCAGCTCAAGCGCCTGCTCGCCAGCGTGGGCTGACGCCGTCGCGCCGCGGCGCCGGGCGCGACGCGCCCGCCGACCGACCGGCTGCGCCTGCGCTGCCTCGCGACACGCGTGCGGCTGCGCGCAACACCCCTGCGCCGCCCGCCGATGCGCCCGCGCGTCAGCGGTAGCGGGCGATGAAGGCGCGATCGATGGAGTCCTTCCAGCGCATCGCCCAGCGCCCTGCCGCGGCGACGCGGCCGCGGCTGGCGATGGCCGCGCCGTCCGCGGTGTTCAGCAACACGAGTTGGTCGCGCTGCGGCCGGTAGGCGCGCAGCGCGCGCCCGGCGAGCGCGGCGGCGACGTTGTGCGCCAGCACCGGCCCCATGCGCACCGAGTACACGCCGGCCTTGGGCAGCGGCGCGTGCCACGCCGCGCAGTCGCCGACGGCGAACAGCCAGGGATGGGACAGCGAGCGCAGCGTGGTGTCGATGCGCACGAAGCCGGCGGCGTCGAGCGCCAGGCCGCTGCCGCCGAGCCAGGCGTGGGCGGCGGCGCCGCCGGCCCACAGGACGAGGTCGGCCGGCTGGCTGCGGCCGTCGCGCGCGCCGAGCCCGTGCGGCCCGATGCGCTGCACGTCGAAGCCACCGCGCAGTTCCACCGCGGCGCGCGCCAGCGCGTCGCACGCCAGCCGGCGCGCGCGCGGGCCGAAGCCGCGCAGCACCTCGGTGTCGCGACTCAGCAGGGTGCAGCGCGGCTCGGCGCCGGCGCGCAGCAGGCGCCGACGCAGCGCGAGCAGGGTCTCGATGCCGGCGGCGCCACCGCCCACGCCGACGAGTTCGACGGCGCGCGCGCGCTGCCGCGATGCCGCGCCCAGCGCGTCGACGGCGGCGCGCAGCGCACCCAGCGGCCGCGTCGGCAGCACCACGGGCCCGCCGTCGCGCGCTTGCGGCAGGCGCACCGTGGAGCCGATGTTCAGCACCATGACGTCGGCGCCGACGGTGCCGCCGCCGGCCAGCGCGACCTCGCGCCGCGCCGCGTCGAGCGCGACCACGCGATCGGCGACCAGGCGTGCGCGCGCGCGCTCGGCGAGGCGCGCGAAGTCGATGCAGCACTGCTCCCAGGCGTAGGCGCCGGCGAGCCAGCCGGGCACCATGCCCGAATACGGCGCCAGCGTGTCGGGCGTGACCAGCGTGAGCTCGACGTCGGGCGGCGGCGCGGCGGCCCAGCGCCGCAGCAGTTCGGCGCTGGCGTGGCCGGCGCCGATCAGCAGCAGGCGGCACATGGGAACCCGTCGTGGAGGGCCTGGCGCAGCGCCGCGGGCAGCGCGGCGAGGTCGGCCGGGGTGTCGATGTCGGCCAGGGCCTCGAGTTCGATCCAGCGCAGCCCGAGCTCGCGCATGCGCAGGCGCATGCGCTGCATGACGTCGGCGACGCCCCAGGCCTGCGCGCTGAACACGCGCTCCAGCGCGGCCGCTGCAGCGGCCCGGCAGCCGACCAGCACGAAGCCGCCGTCGTGCGCCGGCACGAACACCAGTTCGGCCTGCGCGAGCGCCTGCGCGGCACGCCGCAGCGTGGAGGCGTCGAGCCCCGGGCAATCGGCGCCGAGCAGCAACGCGCAGGGGGCGTCGCGGCAGGCGCGGCGCAGCGCCTGCGCCATGCGCTCGCCCAGGTCGGCGCCGCGCTGCACGCGCCGCCGCGCGCCGTGGCGCCGCGCGAGCCGCGCCAGCAGCGGGTGGCGCGCCGTCGTGTACAGCGACAGCGGCCCGAGCCCGGCGCGCGCCGCCTCGTCGACGGCGTGCGCCAGCAGCGCCGCCGCCAGGTGCGCGGCGCCGGCGGCGCCGAGCGCCGGGATCAGGCGCGTTTTCGCGACGCCGGGCAGCGGGGGCTTGGCGAACACCAGCAGCGCGGTGCGCGGCATGCTCAGCGCGCCTCGCGGTAGGCACGGGCCAGCGCCGCCGGCTCGGCGCCCAGCGCATAGCGCAGGCGCAGCCACCACATCAGCAGCACCGTGCGCAGCACGCCATGGCGCAGCCAGCGGCGCGCCGAGGTGCGCACGCGCAGGCGCAGGCAGGCAGGCCGGCCGCGCCGCCGCAGGCGCCGCGTGATCTCGATGTCCTCCATCAGCGGCTGCGGCGGAAAGCCGCCGACCGCGTCGAAGGCCTCGCGGCGCATGAACAGCGCCTGGTCGCCGGTGCAGATGGCGCTGGCACGCGAACGCAGGTTCATCAGCGTGGCCACCAGGCGCAGCAGCGGCGTGGCCGGCTCGATGGCGACGTCGAAGCGCCCCCAGTCGAAACCGCCGTCGAGCGCGGCCAGCAGCGCGGGCAGCGCCGCCTGCGGCAGTTCGGTGTCGACATGCAGGAACAGCAGCAGCGGCCTGGTGCTGGCCGCGGCTCCCGCGTTCATCTGCAGCGCGCGCCCGGCGGGCGTGCGCAGCACGCGGTCGGCCAGCGGCGCGGCGCGTTCGGCACTGCCGTCGCGGCTGTCGCCATCGACGACGAGCAGTTCGACGCCGGCCGCGCGCAGCGCCTGCAGGCGCGCCAGCGCCGGCTCGACGATCGAAGCCTCGTTGCGCACCGGCACGATGACGGCCAGGCGCTGCGCCCAGGTGCGCTGGCAGCTCATGCGCGGCGCCATGCGAAAAAGCGCTCGCTCCAGCCCGCCAGGCGCGGCGACACATGGCCGCGCTTCCAGGCGCCGGCGGTGGCGCGCGCCGCCTCGCTCCAGGTCGGGTAGGCGTGCACGGTGCCGAGAATGGCGTTCAGGCCGAGGCCCTTGCGCATGGCCAGCACGAACTCGGCGAGCAGCTCGCCGGCATGCGCACCGACGATCACCGCGCCCAGGATGCGGTCGCGGCCCGGCGCGGTGAGCACCTTGACAAAGCCGCCGGTGGCGCCGTCGGCGATGGCGCGGTCGAGTTCGGCGAGTTCGTGGCGCGTGACCTCGACCGCGATGCCGCGGGCGCGCGCCTCGTCCTCGCTGAGCCCGACACGCGCCACCTCCGGATCGGTGAAGGTGGTCCACGGAATCACCGACAGGTCGGATTTCAGGCTCCACCAGCCGCCCAGCAGGGCGTTGACCGACGCGGTCCAGGCCTGGTGCGCGGCGACGTGGGTGAACTGCAGCGGGCCGGTGACGTCGCCGCAGACGTACAGGTTCGGCACGCTGGTGCGCAGCGCGGCGTCGGCGTCGACGGTGCCGTTGGCGCGCAGCGCCACGCCGAGCTCCTCGAGCCCGTAGCCCTGCGTGCGGGCGACGCGCCCGAGCGCGCACAGGAGCACGTCGAAGCCGAACTCGCGTTCGCCGTCGGGGCCCTGTGCGCGCATGCACCGCGCGCCTTCGTGCAGCCGGGCCTCGAGCGCCTTGTGGCCGGTGAGCAGCGTCACGCCGTCGGCGCGAAGCGCCGCCTCGACCTGCGCGGCCACGTCGGCGTCCTCGCGCAGCAGGATGCGCGGCTGCATTTCCATGAGCGTGACCTGGCTGCCCAGACGCGCGAAGGCCTGCGCCAGCTCGCAGCCGATGGGGCCGCCGCCGAGCACGAGCAGGCGGCGCGGCAGTTCGCGCAGGCCCCACACCGTGTCGGACGTGACGAAGCCCACCTGCTCGAGCCCGGGAATCGGCGGCACCAGCGGGCGCGCGCCGGCGGCCACGACGATGGCGCGGGTGCTCAGCTCGCGCGCGCCCTGCTCGCCGTCGACGCGCACCGTCCACGGCGACGTGATGCGCGCGCGCCCGCGCAGCACCTCGACGCCGAGGCCGCGGTAGCGCTCCTCCGAGTCGTGCGGCGCGACCTCGGCGACGACATCGCGCACGCGGCGCATCACCGCGGCAAAGTCGATGCGCGGCGGCGCGCAGTCGATGCCCAGCGCGCCGGCCTGGCGCATCGCGTGCACGCTGCGCGCCACGTGCAGCAGGGCCTTCGACGGCACGCATCCGGTGTTCAGGCAGTCGCCGCCCATCGCGCCGGACTCGACCAGCGTGACGCGCGCCCTGGCGGCGGCGGCGACGTAGGAGGCGACCAGCCCGGCAGCGCCGCCGCCGATGACCACCACGTTGCGCTCGAAGCGGCGCGGGCGCGGCCAGCGCGCCAGGCGCCGCGCCGCCTCGAGGCGCCGCAGCGCCAGGCGGGCGGCCAGCGGCAGCACGCCGAGCAGCGCGAGCGCCAGCCACAGCGTGGGCGACGCGATGGAGCGCAGGTCGTGGATCTGCGCCAGGCGGGTCCCGGCCTCGACGTAGACCAGGGTGCCGGGCAGCATGCCGAGCTGGCTCACCACGTAGAAGCGCAGCGCCGGCATGTCGGTCAGGCCCAGCGCGAGGTTGATGACAAAGAACGGAAACACCGGAACCAGGCGCATGCCGAACAGGTAGAACGCGCCGTCGCGCTGCACCCCGGCGTCGATCGCCGCGAGCCGCGCGCCGAGGCGCTGGCGCACCCATGGCGCGAGGATCCAGCGCGCCGAGGCAAACGCCAGCGTGGCGCCGACGGCCGACGCGAACGACACCAGCAGCGCGCCCTGCCAGAGCCCGAACAGCGCGCCGCCGGCCAGCGTGAGCAGCGCGGCGGCCGGGATGGACAACGCCGCCACCGCGACGTAGGCGCCGAAAAAGCCGGCGGCGAAGCGCAGCGGATGGGCGCCGCGCAGCGCCTGCCATTGCGCCAGGCGCTGGTGCAGCTCGGTCAGGCCGGCGGCGCCGTGCGGCAGGCTGGCGACTCCGGCCAGCGCCGCGCCGAGCAGCGCCAGTGCGAGCAGGATGCGCGGCGTCGTGCGCGATGGGGAGCGAGCCGGCCCGGCCATGACGCACCCGGCTCAGGCGACGGCGGCGCGCGACGGCGCCTGCAGCGCGCCGCCGCAGCTGCTGCCCTGCCCGGCGGTGCAGCCGTAGCAGTGCGCGGCCACCGTGATGGGCTGGCCGGCGAGGGACTGCGGCGCGGCGAGCAGGTCGCGCAGGTGCATGCGCGCGCGCGCGTCGCGGCGCGCGCCCAGCGGCAGGCCCAGCATCTGGTGGAAATCGCAGTCGTACAGGTAGCCCTGCCAGTCGACGGACACGGTGTCCCTGCACATCACGGCGTCCAGGTTGTCGTCGCGATGGCTGGCGCGCAACAGCGCCATGTAGTCGTCGAACTGGCCGCGCGACACCAGCATGCTGCCGAAGCGCTGGATGGGCATGTTGGCGATGGTCAGCAGGCGGTTGAACACGATGCCGTGGCGCTCGCCGAGCAGGCGCTTGTATTCGGCCTCGAGCGCCTGCTGCGGCGGCGGCAGGTGGGCGCCCAGCGGGTTGTACACAAGGTCCAGCGCGAGGCCGCTGGCCGGCGCACCGTAGCCCAGGCGGTTGAGCCATTGCAGCGCGCGGATGCTCTTGTCGAACACGCCGTCACCGCGCTGCGCATCGACGTTGTCCTCGGTGTAGCAAGGCAGCGAGGCGGTGACGTCGACGCGCTGCGCGGCGAGAAATTCGGCCAGGTCCTGCTGGCCCGGCTCGAACAGGATGCTCAGGTTGCAGCGGTCGATGACCCGCACCCCGAGCCGGCGCGCCTCGCGCACCAGCGTGCGGAACTGCGCGTGCAGCTCGGGCGCCCCGCCCGTCAGGTCGAGGGTCTGGATGCCGCCGCGCCCGAGCAGCTGCACGACGAGCTCGACGTTGTCGGCGTCCAGCGCCTCGCTGCGATGCGGCCCCGCGTTGACGTGGCAGTGCTGGCAGCTCTGGTTGCAGCGATAGCCGAGGTTGACCTGCAGGGTGCGCAGCGCCCGCCGCTGCAGCGGCGGGAAATCGGTGCTGCGCAGCAGATGGACGGTGGCGTGCATCGGGAAGACTCCTGTCGGCGGGCGGCAGCAAGGCCGCCGATACGGATTCGTCGCACCACGCGGCGGATCCTGACACCCGGCCGGCGGCGCACCGGCCGCCGGCGCCCGGCGCTCAGCGCAGCAGCACCTCCACCGGCTCGCGCTGCGCGGCGGACAGCCTGTCGAGCGGCGTGACCAGGGCGCTGCGCAGCGCCTGGTGGGCGATGGACCGCAGCGGTTGCGCGTGCAGGCTGTGGATCAGCGCGGCGGCCAGTTTCTGCGCCGCGGCGGTATTGCGCAACAGGTTGGCGATCGCCAGTTCGGCGCTGACCGGCTCGCGCGCCGCGTCCCAGCAGTCGTAGTCGGTCACCAGCGCCAGCGTGGCGTAGGCGATCTGCGCCTCGCGCGCCAGGCGCGCCTCCGGCATGTTGGTCATGCCGACGATGTCGGCGCCCAGCGTGCGCAGCATCGCCGACTCGGCGCGCGTGGAGAACGACGGCCCCTCGATGCAGGCGTAGGTGCCGCTGCGATGCAGGTGCACGCCGGGCGGCGCGTCGGCGTCGAACACCTGTGCCAGGCGCTCGCGCAGCGACGCGCAGGTCGGCTCGGCCATCGCCACGTGGGCCACCACGCCGCCGCCGAAGAAGCTCGCGTCGCGCCGGCGCGTCAGGTCGAGGAACTGGTCCGGCAGCACCAGGTCGAGGGGTGCGATGGGCTCGCGCAGCGAGCCCACGGCGGAGATCGCCAGCAGGCTGCGCACGCCCAGCAGCTTGAGGGCGTAGATGTTGGCGCGGTACGGGACTTCCGACGGAATCAGGCGGTGGCCGCGGCCGTGGCGCGCCAGGAAGGCGACCGGCGCGGCGCCGAGGCGGCCGGTGACGATGACATCGGAGGGCCTGCCGAAGGGGGTGTCGACGGCGTGCTCGGCGACGTCGACGAGGCCGTCGAAGTCGTACAGCCCGCTGCCGCCGATGACCCCGATGCGTTGCACCTGCTCGCTCATGCGGTTCTCCTCGCCGTGAAAAGGCGCCGCTCGGCCACGCCGGCCAGCGCGAAACTGCCGATCAGCCACGCGCAGAGCAGCGCGACCGCGGCGACGAATGACGGCCCCGGCCGCGCCAGGATCTGCGGCAGCAGGCCGATGGCCAGGGCCGGCGGGGCGTGCAGGTCGAGCACGCGCAGCAGCAGCACGCCGGCGAGCAGGCCGGCCACCGCCGACAGCGGGCCGGCGCCGAGCCACGCCACGCTCGCCAGGCCGCACAGCGCGCCGGCCACGCAGGCCGCCAGCAGCGCCCACGGGCGCGCGCGCCAGGGGCAGACCTGCGGGTGCGCGAACATCTCGTAGGCGACCACGAACAGCGGCGGCACCAGCAGCAGGTGCAGGCGCTGCGCGAGCAGCGCGGCGGGCACCGCGAACAGCAGGTAGCCGGGCAGCCAGCGCCAGCCGGTGGCGGCCGCCTCGGTCTGGTCGTCGGCGCCGGCGGGCGGCGCCGGGCGCGGTGCGTGGCGCCGCCCCGCGCGCAGCAGCACGGCGCCGGCGAGCGCCGCCGTGACGAGCAGGATGGACAGCGGATACCAGGGGCTGTGCACGCGCAGCGCCACCGGCAGCAGGCCGGCCGAGATCGCCGGCGCCACCGGCGAGCGCAGCAGGCCGAGCAGCAGCAGCGAACTGCCCAGGCTCAGGGCCACGGCGGGAAGGCCGAACGGCAGCCAGCGCGCCATGCCGAAGCCGATCAGCGCCGTCAGCGCCGGCGTGAGCACGAGCATGCGCGGCGCGGGCGCCCAGGCGCCCTGCGGGCGCGTGAACACGTCGTGCGCCAGCGCCCCGAGTTCCGGGAACATGAGGGTGTCGATGCCGCTGACGCGCGCGGCCAGCGCGGCCGCCGCGACCAGCGCGGTGGCCAGCGCCTCGCCGCGCGCACGCGTGGCGGCGGCGTTCACCGTGCCCCCTGCGGTGTGCGCGCACGGCAGGCCGCCGCGCGCCGCCCGCGGGCGGCGACGGCCACGGCGGCCGGCCCGAGGCCCGTCATGCGACGGCCCTGAACGTCATCGCGCAGGACATCATTCGGCCACACTATATCCAGCCCGCGACGCGGGCTTTCAGGGTTGGTCGCGCGAGCGCGACGTTCCTGACACTCAGGCCTGGAGCATCGGGCGCAGGCCGCCGGCGGCGTCGAGCGCGTACAGGTCGTCGCAGCCCCCGACATGCTGCTCGTCGATGAAAATCTGCGGCACCGTGCGCCGCCCGCTCAGGCGCCCCATTTCCGCCGCGGCGGCGGGATCGGCGTCGATGCGGATCTCCTCGATGTGCTCCACCCCGCGCTGGCGCAGCAGCGCCTTGGCGCGCACGCAGTAGGGGCAGACGGCGGTGGTGTACATGCGTACCGCGGGCATGACGGACTCCTCGATGCGATGGGGGACGAAAGCCGCAGACGCCGTGCGTCCCCGGCGAGGCCTGCTCAGGCCGCGGCGTTCCAGGCGTAGGACTGGAAGGCGGCGTCGGTCTCGGTGTGGAACACGTGGTTTGTGTAGTTGCTCAGGGTCTTCACAGCGATGGCCAGCACGATGTCCAGCGCGTGGCGATCGGTGTAGCCGGCGGCCTTGAACGCGGCGAGCTGCTCCGGCGTCGGCGCGCCGCGGCTTTCCGTCATGATGGTGGCGAAGCTGGCGAGCGCCTGCAGCCGGGCGTCGGGCAGCGCGCGGCCGTCGCGCAGCGCGGCCAGCACGTCGGCCGGGACCTTGGACATCTTGTCGGCGATCATGCTGTGGGCGGCCATGCAGTAGGTGCAGCCGTTGAAGCGGCTGATCGCCAGGAACACGACCTCCTGCTCGACCGGGGTGAAGCTGCCTTCGCTGCGGAACAACTCGTAGCCCAGCTGATAGGTCTGCAGCACGCCGGGGGAGTTGACCATGTTGGCGTACATGTTCGGCACGAAGCCGAGACTGCGCTGCGAGGATTCGAGCATTTCGCGGGCCTTGCCGCTGGTCGAGGCAATGGTCTGCGTGGGCAGGTCGAGACGGGCGATGGCTTGGCTCATGGTGTTCTCCGGTGGAAATGCGCCTTCGGGCGCGGATGCGCACGCAGGGTGCGAAAGAAATGGAATGATTAGTCCAAAATAGGCAAAAAAAATCAGCCGGACGCCAGCGCCCGCGCCAGGCTGCGCGCCGCCTGCTGCCGCTGCTCCAGCGGCATGCCGGCGCGCTGCAGCGTGCGCAGCCCGGCGATGGCGGCCATCAGCGCGGCACACAGCTGCGGCGCATCGACCCCTTCCGGTGCCGAATCGCGGATGGCCTGTTCGAGCGCGCCGGCGAGACGCGCGAAGGCGTCGTGCACGACCCCGACGGCCGGGTCGGCGGACTCGTGCAGTTCGTTGACGGCATTCACCAGCAGGCAGCCGCGGCCGTCGTGGTTGCTGGTCGCGGCGTCGAGCAGCAGCGCGTCCAGCACCTCGTGCAGCGGACGCTCGGCGAACTGCCGACGCAGGCCGGCGATCTGCTCGTCGGTGTAGCGTTCGACCGCGTTCTCCAGCAGGCCCTCGCGATTGCCGAAGCTGTTGTACAGCGACGAGCGCGACAGGCCGGTGGCCTGCAGCAGGTCGTCGACGCTGGTGCCGCCCAGGCCGCCGCTCCAGAACGCCTGCATCGCGGCATCCACGACGAGGCGCTGGTCGAAGGTTCGAGGTCTGGACATTGCAGGAGACGCGGCAAATAATGGACTACATAGTACAGAATTTGCGCGAGGCCTGCACGCGGCCTCGCCGCATCCGCATCCGCATCCGCAACCGCATCCGCAACCGCATCCGCAACCTGGAGTCCTGCATGCCGCAACCGCTGCTGCCACGCCTGCTGCCCGACCCGGTGCCGGCGCTGCATCCGGTGCCCGAGTACCGCGTCGACGCCGAGCGCGCCGCCGCCTACGCGGCGATGAAGCAGGCGTTGCAGGTGCCGTGGATGGGCGTCGTGACCATGGCTTACGCGCATTACCCGAACTTTTTCCGGGTGCTGTGGGAGGGCCTGCAGCCGATCGTGCGCAGTGCGGCGTTCGTCGAGCATTGCCGGGCCGTGCGCGCGCAGGCCGAGCAGGCCGCCGCGCGCCTGCGCCCCCGCGCGCTGGTGCCCGAGCTGCAGGCGATGGGCTACGCGCCGCGCGAGCTGGAGCAGATCGGCGAGCTGCTGGAAGTGTTCTCGCATGGCAACCAGCCCTACCTGCTGATCGCCAGCCTCGCGCGCCTGCTGCTCGAGGGCGTCGAACTCGATGGCACGGGCGACGCCACGCCTTTCGAGGGTCGCCACGGGCCGCGGCCCGGCGTCGCGCTGACGCTGATGGAGGCGCACCACGCCGATGCACCGACGCGCGCGGTGTATGCCGAGCTGCAGCGCACGCTGGGGCTGCCCTTCGTGAACACCGACTATCGTGCGCTGGCGCGCTGGCCGAGCTATTTCGCGTGCGCCTGGCGCGAGCTCGCGCCGCATGTCGCGGGCGAGACCTACGCGCAGATCTGCGCGCGGCTGCATGCCGACGTGCTCGAGCGCGTGGCCCACGCGCTGCCCAATCCGGCCGGACTGCGCAGCCGCGCGCTGCGCGAGGCCGCGGCGGCGGACGCGCCGCTGCAGGAGGTGCTCGGCGTCGCGCGGCTGTTCCAGTGGCTGCTGCCGGGGCTGGTCACGAACGTGGCCTTCCTGCGCGCGCAGCTGGCGTGAGCGCGGCGTCGCGCCGCGCGGCGAAGGCGCCGAACAGCGCATCGGCGACGGCGTAGTCGGGGCCGTGCGCGATGCGCGGCCAGTAGGAGGCGTGGGCGTCGCTGCCCGGGCCCCAGTCGCGCAGGAAGCGCCGGCACCAGGCGGCGTGGTCGTAGCGCACCGCCACCGCGTCGATGCGCAGACCGTCCAGCAGCGTGCCGTACAGGCTGTCGGGCGGCGGCCGCGGGTCGCTCGACAGGCGCGTGATCACGCCGTGGCTGCTGCCGCGGAAATTGGGCATGCCGGCGGCGCCGTTGTTCATCAGCACGCGCGACGCGCCGTGCAGGCCCAGCTCGACCGCCGCGGGCAGGCAGCTGTGCGACGAGCACAGCACGCGCACGCCGGCCTCGGACCACGCCGCGGGCAGGCTTGCCGGCCCGCCCGGCCAGTGCGCCCGCTGCGCCTGCCGCAGCGCCTCCTGCGAAAAGCTCCAGCCGGCCAGCGACCAGGCGTCGCCATGCACCACGCCGACGTCGTGCGCGCCGAGGCGCAGGCGCAGCAGCCTGGGCAGGCGGCGCAGCGCCTCGCGATGCGGCGCGAAGCCTCGCGCCGTGTCCTGCAGGCGCGCCATGATGCGGTTGGAGCGCTGCACCACGGCGTCGTCGACGAACTCCGGGTAGGCGCAGCCGCAACCGGCACCCTGCGCGCCCCTGGCCAGTTCCGCCTCGACGTTGCCGCTGCACGCCGCGTGCTGCTGCAGCGCGCCGGCGATGCGCGCGAAATCCGCCGCATCGACGTCGAACCAGTGGGCGTCGCCGTTGAACACCAGCTCCACCGCGCGCCCCTGCGAGGCCTCGGCCTCGCGCATCGCCTGGATCGCCTGCAGCGCCTCCACATTGCCGTACAGGCCGCCGATCACGTAGGCGTGCTCGACGCGCAGCGCGGCCGCCGCGGCGATGTCGGCCGGACGGTAGCGGTAGTCCAGCGGACAGCTGCGCCCGGGGCGCTGCTCCGGCGCCGCGTCCGCGGCCCGCGACGGCGCGCTCATCGCACCCCCTGCGGCGCCACCATGGCCTCCAGCGCGCGGCCGCGCCCCTCGACTCCCCAGCGCATCCACGGCAGCATGGCGGCCGCGCCGATCAGCCAGAAGCCGGCCAGCAGCAGCAGCGCCGGAACCAGGCCGAAGCGGTCGGCCACCGCGGTCAGCAGCAGCGGCGCGGCGAAGGCGCCGATGCGGCCGACGGCCACCGAGATGCCGATGCCGGTGGCGCGCAGATCGGTCGGGAAGATCTCCGAGAAGGTCGGGTAGGCCGAGATCCAGCCCCCGGTGGCCAGCAGGTTGGCCAGCGTGAAGGCGCCCAGCACCCAGGCCCACGAGCCGGTGCGCACCGACGCGGCGAGCAACAGCACGCCGCCGGCGGCCAGCAGATAGAACACCGGCACCGTCGACTTGCGCCCGGCGCGGTCGAGCAGCAGTACCACCACGGTGCCGCCGGCCAGCGCGCCGAGGTTGCCGATGAGGTAGAAGAACGGCGCGAAGCCGGCGGGCGCATGCACCGCCGGCAGGATGAACAGCGCGAGAAACGCGAACAACCCGTAATAGCCCGCGGCCTCGGAGAAATCCAGCGCGCAGCCCAGCGCGACCCGTCCCGGATGGCGCCGCAGCAACTCGCGCGTCTGCGCCCATACGCCGCGTTGCGGCGCGACGCCCGGCGCGGCGGCGTGCCGCGACGCGGTGCGCGGCCAGCGCGTGCGCCCCTGCTCGATGCCGCGCACCACCTGCTCGGCCTCGTCGATGCGACCCTGCTGCAGCAGCCAGCGCGGCGACTCGGGGATGCTGCGCCGCATCAGCGCGGTGCTCAGCGCCACCAGCGCGCCGAAGCCGAAGGCCACGCGCCAGCCGTACTGCGGCGGCAGCGCATGGATCACGTACAGGGTCACCAGCGCCGCGGCGATCGCCCCGAGCGACCAGAAGTTCATCACTGCGGCATTCGCGCGACCGCGTTGCGCCGCCGGGATGAACTCGGCGATCGCCGCGTTGATCGCCGAGTACTCCGCGCCCACGCCGATGGCGGTGAGCAGGCGCAGGGCCAGCAGCGCGCCGTAGCTCCAGGCCGCCGCGGTGAGCAGCGTGAAGCCGCCGTACAGCGCCAGCGTGAGCAGGAACAGCCTGCGGCGCCCGAAGCGATCGGCGAGAAAGCCGAAGCCGTAGGCGCCGATCATCAGGCCGACGAACCAGATGCTCAGCACCCACGCGGCCTCGGTGTTGCTCAGGTGCCAGAGGCGCTTGAACACGCCGAGCACATTGCCGACGATGGTCACCTCGAAGGCGTCGAGCAGCCAGCCGACGCCCAGCGCGACGGCGACCGTGGTGTGGAAGCGGCTCCACGGCACGCCGTCGAGGCGCCGCGCCAGCTCGGCGGATGGCGTCGCGCCCATGCTCAGCGCGCCCGCCGCGCCCGCCGCCAGGCGTCGACCGACCAGGCACCCGGGCCCCACAGCGCGATCATCAGGATCAGTCCGCCCCAGATGAAGTGGAACATGATCGCCGGCACCTGCAGCGCGTACATGTAGGACAGCAGCGCGACCAGGTTCACCACGAACAGGCCGAGCGCGCCGAAGCGCCCGAGCAGGCCGAACGCGACCAGCGGCGGCAGCAGCAACTCGCCGGCGGTGCCGACCACGGCCGCGACATGCGGCGGCAGCACCGCGACATGGAACTCGTTCTGGTACAGCCACACCGTGCCGGCCCAGTCGCGCAGGCTCTGCAGCCCCGAGTTGAAAAACACGTACGACACGTAGAGCCGCGCCGCGAGCAGCGCCGGGGAGCGCAACCAGTCGAGCACCTGCTCGGCAAGGCCCCACAGGCGTGCGATGATGTTGCCGTCGAGATAGCCGCCGCGCGGCGCGACTGCCGTTGTCTGTGTCATGAATGTCTCCTCTGGATGGTGGAATCGGTGACGGGCGCAGCACCGTGCCGCACCCCGTTCTGCTGCTTGGTCGCGGTGGGCGCGAATTCCTGACACCGGGGCTGCGCCCCGCGGGCGCGCCACTATCATTCGAGGCCTTCGCCCCCGGCCAGACCCTGCCTCGACCACCGCCATGCCCGAACGCATCGCCGACCTGCACATCGCCCGCGAGGAACTGCTTCCGGCGCCGAGCGAGCTGCGCGCGGAGGTGCCGCTGGCCGACGCGCCGGCGGCGCGCATCGCCGGCTGGCGCGGCGTGGTGCGCGACATCGTGCACGGTCGCGACGAGCGCCTGATGGTGGTCGTCGGCCCGTGCTCGATCCACGACACCGAGGCGGCGCTGGAGTACGCGCGACGCCTGCGCGAGGTCGCCGGGCGCGTGGAGGATGCGCTGTTCCTGGTGATGCGGGTGTATTTCGAGAAGCCGCGCACTCGCCTGGGCTGGAAGGGCATGATCTACGACCCCGATCTCGACGGGCGGGGCGACATCCACAAGGGCCTGCTGCGCGCACGCGCGCTGCTGGTCGAATGCGCCCGGCTGGGAGTGCCGGCGGGCTCCGAGATCCTCGACCTGGCGACACCGCAGTACTACGCCGAGCTGTTGAGCTGGGGCGCGATCGGCGCACGCACCACCGAGAGCCCGCTGCACCGCCAGATGGCCTCGGCCCTGTCCGCGCCGCTGGGCTTCAAGAATCCGACCAGCGGCAAGCTGCAGACCGCGGTGGATGCGCTGATCGTCGCCGCGCAGTCGCATCGCTTTCCGTCGATCTCGCTGGACGGACGCGCCATCGTCGTGACCACCACCGGCAACCCCGATTGCCACCTGATCCTGCGCGGCGGCGAATCGGGCCCCAACCACGACGCGGCGAGCGTGGCGGCGGCGAGCGCCGCGCTGCATGCCGCGGGGCTGCCGCGGCGCGTCATGATCGACTGCAGCCACGCCAACAGCGGCGGCGATTTCCGGCGCCAACCGGTGGTCGCGGCCGACGTGGCCGCGCAGCTCGCGGCGGGCTCCCGCGAGATCCTCGGCGTGATGCTGGAAAGCCACCTGGTCGAAGGGCGGCAGAGCCTGACCCCCGACCTCGGCGCGCTGCGCTACGGCCAGAGCATCACCGACGGCTGCATCGGCTGGGACACCACGCTGGACGTGCTCGAGCAACTGGCGCACGCGGTGCGCGCCGGGCGCCGCAGCCGCGCCTGAGCCGCCGGCGCCGCCGGCCGTGCGGCGGAGGCCCTGCGCAGCAGCGGGCCGGCACTGCCGCGTAGCATGCCGGCATGGGCGCAACCCGTCGACCCCATCCTGCGCTGCGGCCGGCCGCGGCGGCGCGCTGGAGCGCGGCGGCCGGCGCGCGCATGGCACGCCACGGCGACGAGCTGCGGGCGCTGCTGCAGTCGCTGTACGGCACCCGACCGGACTTCGACGCGTGGTGCGCGCGCCTGCTGGCGCGGGTCGCCGCGGTGCAGCGGCGACGCGACCCGCAACTGCAGGCGCTGGATGACCGGCGCGAACGCCAGCCCGACTGGCTGTGCGACCGCGCGCTGGTCGGCTACAGCGCCTATGTCGAGCGTTTCGCCGGCAACCTGCGCGCGCTGACGCAGCGCCTCGACGCGCTGCAGGAACTCGGCGTGCGCGTGCTGCACCTGCTGCCGTTCCTGGCGGCGCGTCGCGGCGACAACGACGGCGGTTTCGCGGTGTCCGACTTCGGCCACGTCGAGCCGCGCCTGGGCAGCAACCGCGACCTCGCCGCGCTGTGCGCGCAACTGCGCGCGCGCGGCATGAGCCTGATGGCCGACGCCGTGCTGAACCACGTCGCCGACGATCACCCGTGGGCGCGTGCGGCGCGCGCCGGCGACCGCGCCTGCCAGGAGCGTTTCCTGTGGCTGGACAGCGCCGCCGAGGTGGCCGCGCGGGAACGCGAACTCGACCAGGTGTTTCCGGACCAGGCGCCCGGCAATTTCACCGCCGTGCCGGCCCTGGGGCGCTGGGCCTGGACCACCTTCCTGCCGTACCAGTGGGATCTGAACTGGGCCAACCCGCAGGTGTTCGAGGACATGGTGCTCGCCGTGCTGCGCCTGGCCAACCTCGGCGTGGAGATCTTCCGGGTGGACGCTGCCTCCTGCCTGTGGAAGGCCGCCGGCACGAACTGCCGCGACCTGCCGCAGGTGCACCTGGTGCTGCGCGCCATCCGCTGCGTGCTGCGCATCGCGGCGCCGGCGGTCGCGCTGAACGCCGAGGCGATGTTCGACGCCGGCATCGTGCATCGCTATTTCGGGCACGCCGACGAAGCCCCGCAGGAGTGCTCGATGGCCTACGACGCCGGGCTCATGGCGGCGGCCTGGATGAGCCTCGCGCTGGAGGAAACCAGCGCGCTGCGCGTGGTGCTGGGCGCGCGGCGCCGCCCACCGTTCGGCTGCACGTGGCTGACCTACGTGCGCTGCCACGACGACCTGTTGTGGGACGTGCTGCGCGGCGACCTCGAACGCGCCGGGCTCGACGCCCACGCCATGATGGCACGGGCGGCGCAGCGCCTGGACAGCCCGCCCGCCGGCGGTTTCGCGCACGGCCTGCCCAGCCAGCCGTGCAACGCGCCGTTTCGCGGCACCAGCGGCATGACCGCCGAGCTGGTCGGCCTGGCCACCGCGCGCGACGCCGACCAGCAGCGCCTCGCCCTGGCACGCTACACGCTGCTGTACGGGCTGGTCTACCTGGTCGACGGCCTGCCGGTGATCTACAGCGGCGACGAGATCGCGCAGCGCAACGCGGCGAACCCGTTGCCGCGCGCCGACGGCGACACGCGCTGGCTGCATCGCCCGCACCTCGACCTGGCGAGCCTGGAGCAGGCGCGCCACGGCCGCGGCCGCGGCGCGCAGGCCTTCGCGCTGCTGGCGACGCTGGCGCGCGCGCGCGCCGGCGGCAGGCCGCGGGCGCCGCTGGCGCTGGTCGACGGGCTGCCGCGCGAACTGCTCGGGCTGGCCTGCGACGAGCACGCCGCGCTGTTCAACTTCGCGCAGCACGAGGTCGTGCTGCCCACGCCGCCGGCCGCGCTCGCGCGCCTCGCGGCGCCGCGCGGCGCGCCGCTGGTGGTGCCGCCGCTCGGGCTGCTCGGCTGGCCCGCGGCGTGAAGGCCGCGCCGGCTCAGTGCGCCGGCGCCGGGTAGACCGCCTGCGCCGTGGCCAGCGCCGGCGGGTAGACCACGGCGGCCTTCAGGCCGCCCTTGCCGTCCGGCAGGATCTGGCCGATCGGGAAGTACTGCCCGGTCTGCGCGCCTTGCGGGCTGACGGCGAAGGCCCCGAGCAGGGTGCGGGTCTTTCCCGACAGGCGCATCAGTGCGGCGTGGAACGCCGCCTGGTCGAAGCTGGCGGCGCTGCCCAGCACCCCCTGCATGATCAGGCCGGTGTTGTAGCCCACGCAGTCGAGATAGGTCGGCGACTTGTGCTGCGCCGTCGCGAAGGCCTGCGCGAAGGCGGCCGTGTCGAGCCCGAAGCTCACATCGGCGTACCGCACCAGCGGAGGCGTCGGGTAGGTGTAGGTGTAGGCCAGCGCCTTGGCGCCGACGTTGCGCTGGATGAGCCCGAGCATCTGCCCGGGGAACACCGTCAGGGTCAGGTCGAAATGCAGGCCGCTTTGCGCCAGCGTGCGCAGGAAGGCGATGTCGTTGGCCGGGTAGCCCAGTTCGAGCAGGGCCTGCGGCCTGCTCGCCGCGATGCTGTGCAACAGCACGTTGTAGTTGGACTCGGTGGTCGCGACGGCATGGTAGGCCACCGGCTGCACCCCGGCCTTGGCCAGGGCCTGTCGAACGCTGCGCGCCAGCGGCGCGTCGAAGTCGTTGGCGTCGTAGATCACCGCGACGCGCTTCACCTTGTGCTGCAACAGGAACCGGGTCAGCAGCACGCCCTCCGGCGCCGTCGTGGGAATGCTGACGTCGGCCAGGTAGCCGGTCTTGCGGCTGAAGAACTTCTCGCTGGATCCGCTCTGGTCGAGCAGCAGCATGTGGTGCTCGGCCGCCAGCGGCACGGCGACCGAGGTGAGCACGGAGCCGAAGTCGGCGGCCAGCAGGTCGACCTTGTCCTGCGTGATCAGCCGGTTGTACAGGGTCGTCGCGGTCGCGGTCGAGCTCAGGTCGTCGTAGGCGACGATCCTGACCGGGATCTTCTTGTCGAAGGCGCGCACGTAGACGCCGCCCTGCCGGTTCACGCTGTCGGCCCAGAAGCGCAGGCCGGCGTACTGGCCCTGCGACGGCACCGCGAACGGTCCGCTGCTGGCGTACAGGGTTCCGATGCGGATCTGCGCCGGCGCCGCGGCGGCGTGGCAGGCCGCGGTGGCGGCGCCGAAGCCGAGCGCGAGCGCGGCGGCCAGGCGGGCGCGCGAACGCCCGAAGATGTTCATGAACATGTCAGGTCTCCTCCTCGATGCTTGTTGCAGGTTTGGGGTTGCCGGGTACGGCGTCGCCCTGCCGTGGCGCGGCGGGCGCGCCCAGGAAGCGCTCGGCCAGCAGCGTCCAGTACGCCGCGCCGACCGGCAGGATGTCGTCGTTGAAGTCGTAGCGCGGGTTGTGCACCATGCAGGCCGGGGCGTCGTCGCCGCCCTCGCCGTTGCCGATCAGCACATAGCTGCCCGGGATGCGCTGCAGCATGAAGGCGAAATCCTCGCTGCCGCTGAGCGCCGGCCCCTGCAGGTCGACGCGCTGCGGGCCCAGCAGTTCGAGCGCCACGCCGCGCGCGAACTCGGTCTGCTGCGGGTCGTTGACCAGCACGGCATAGCCGTCGCGCCAGTCGATCGCGGCGTCGACCTCGAAGCTGCGCGCCTGCGCCTCGACCAGTTCGTGCAGGCGCCGCCGCAGCAGCTCGCGCACCGCCGGGTCGAGGCTGCGCACGCTGATCTCGAGCACCGCCTGCTCGGCGATCACGTTGTTGGCGCTGCCGGCGTGCAGCGCGCCGACGGTGACCACGCCCATGGCGTGCGGATCGACGTTGCGCGACACGATGGTCTGCAGCGCCATGACCAGGCTGGCGGCGGCGACCAGCGGGTCGCGCGCATGCTGCGGCAGTGCGCCGTGCCCGCCGACGCCGGTCAGGCGCACGGTGGCGTAGTCGCTGGAGGCCATCGCCGCGCCGTCGCGCAGCACGAGCTGGCCGCTGCGGATGCCGGGCATGTTGTGCATGCCGAAAATGGCGTCGCAGGGATAGCGCTCGAACAGGCCGTCGGCCATCATGCGCAAGGCCCCCGCGCCGCCCTCCTCGGCGGGCTGGAACACGAGGTGCAGCGTGCCGTCGATGCGCGCGCGCTGCGCGATCAGGCGCGCCGCCGCCAGCAGCATGGCGGTATGCCCGTCGTGGCCGCAGGCGTGCATCGCCTGCGCGTGGCGACTCGCGTAGGGCTTGCCGGTGGCCTCCTCGATGGGCAGCGCGTCCATGTCGGCGCGCAGCCCCAGGCGCCGCGACCCGCTGCCCCGGCGCAGGCGCCCGACGACGCCGGTGCCGCCGATGCCCTGCTCGACCTCGTAGCCCCAGGCGCGCAGGCGTTCGGCGACCACGCCGGCCGTGCGATGCTCGGCGAAGGCGAGCTCCGGATGCCGATGCAGATCGCGCCGCAGCGCGACGAATTCGGCGACTTGCTCGGGGTCCCGCAGGAGTTCATGCAGCGGCATCGACATGGCAGGGGCGGTGTGGTGCGGAGGATTCCGCAGCTCAATCTAGGCCCGCCGGGTCTCTGTGTCCAATGCATTGTCGACAGAGAATCCATGCCTTCGATGCATACAATGGCGGCATGCAGCTGACCCAACTGCGCCATCTCGTCGGGCTTGCCGAGGCCGGCTCCTTCAGCAAGGCGGCGCGCGGGCTGTTCATCACGCAGCCGGCGCTCAGCCGCAGCATCCGCGCGCTCGAGGGCGAGCTCGGGCTGGCCCTGTTCGACCGTGTCGGGCACCGCATCGAACTCACGCCGTTCGGGCGCGACGTGCTGGAGCGCGCGCGCCGCCTGCTGGAGGACGCGCACGACCTCGCCGAACTCGGCGCCGGCTTGCGCCACGGCCGCAGCGGCCGGCTCGCGGTGGGCCTCGGCTCCGGCCCTGCCGCCTTTGTCACCCGGCCGCTGCTGGCGGGCTTCGCCACGCGCCAGGCGGGCATGCGCCTGGAACTGGCGCGCGGCAGCGCCACGCTGCTGCTGCAGCGCCTGCGCGCGCGCAGCCTGGACGCGCTGGTCGTCGATCTGTTGTCGGTGCCGCCGTCCGGCGACCTGCACATCGACATGCTGGTGCGCATGCGCGGGGCCTTCCTGTGCCGCCCGCGGCACGCGCTGGCGCGGCGCCGGCGCGTGCGCTTCGAGCAACTGCTGCAGTACCCGATCGCGTGCACGCCGCTGAGCGACGAGATCGCGCGCACGCTGGTGCAGCGCTATGGGCCGCAGGCCCACCCGGACCACCTGGTGACGCTGCGCGGCGACGATCTGCCCAGCCTGGTGGAGGTGGCCGCGCACAGCGACGCCATCCTGCTCGCGGTGCGCGCGGTGGCGCCGGCGCTGCACGAACTGCCGGTCGAGCCGGGGCTCGGCGCGAGTGCGCAGTTCGGGCTGGTCACGCTGGCGCGCAGGGCGCAGGCGCCGGCGCTCGAACTGCTGCGCCAGGCCTTGCGCGAGCATCTGCACGACGCCGCGCCGGCGGCCGGCCAGTAGTTGCGTCCGGTGCCGCGGATTCGCGTGCTGCGCGTGCCGCGCGTCAGGCCGCCGCGTCGCGCAGGCGCTGCAGCACCAGCTCGACCGCCGCGGTGTCGCTGCTCAGCGTGACGACGCCGTCCTGCACCAGGCATTGCAGGCGCATGGTGCGCTGGGCCAGTGCCGCGAGCGCCTGGGCGGCGGGCGCCTGCACCCGCAGCACGCTCAAGTTGCGCAGACGCGACAGCCGGCCCTCGATCTGTTTCCACCAAACGTCGCAGCTGGCGGCGTGGCAGACCACCACCACCTGCTCGGCGCGACCGCAGGCCTTGCGCAGGCGGGATTCGTCGGGCTGGCCGATGTCGATCCACAGCTTGATCGCGCCGGTCAGGTCCTTCACCCAGAGGTCCGGCTCGTCGACGTCGAACAGGCCCTTGGTCAGCGCCATGCCCGGCTGCGCGTACAGCGCGTACAGCAGCACCCGCAGCATCATGCGCTCGTCGGTTTCCGACGGGTGGCGGGCGATGGTCAGTGCGAGGTCGGCGTAGTGGTTGCGATCCATGTCGGCGAGTTGCAGCTCGGCCTTGTGGATGGTCGCCTTCAATGCCATGTCGTACCCCGCGCGTGGCGCATTGTCAGGAGCGCCGGCACGGCGGCGCCGGTCGTCCGCCGCGCGGCAGGCCGCGGGACGCAGGCGACATGGTAGGCCAACGCGACCCGCTGCGAGATTTCAAGCGTCTGCTGGTGTCCTGCGCCTTGCCTGCGCCCCGATACGGCCCAGCGAAATGACAGGTATTTACGCGACGGGACACTAGAAGGAGTACACCAGGTTGATCGCGGTGTAGGTGTCGGTCTTCTCGCGACCCAGCGGAACACGGGTGTTGTGCAGCACCGTGTACGACAGCTTGAGCGCCAGCGCACCGGTGATGCTGGTGGTGAGCGCGCTGACGGACTCGAGCTGCGTGTTGTTGCTGCCGGCGATCGCGGTCAGCGTCTGGTCGAAGTGCGCCTTCGACGTGAAGCGGTAGGTGAAGTCGCCTTGCGCGTTGACGATGGCATTGCGTTGCACCACGCCGCCCTCGGGTTCGGCCTGCCGATAGCCGGGGCCGATCTCGGCGCGCAACTGCACCGACGAGGTGTGGATCAACTCGCGGCCCAGGCCGAGCGCGGCCGAGGCCTGGTAGCGATAGCCGCTGAACGAGTCGTGGCTGGCGCGCAGGTTGCCGAACACGTAGTCGTCGGCGTCGAGGGCGCGTCGCGTGTTCCACTGGCCGGACTGGCGGTTGGCGGTGGTGCTGCCGGCGCTCGACGCGCGCAGCACCTCGAGATCGACGGTGCTGGTCCACGGGCCGCTGGCATAGCCGAGCTTGAACTTGCCGTCGACGCTGGAGGTGCGCGAGTTTCCGGTGGTCGCCACGCCGCCGAGTTCGGCGCTGCCGCTCCAGGGACTGGCGGCGGGCGCCGCGGCGAAGGCAGGGCCGCACAGCGTGGCGGCCGCGAACAGGGTGACACAGGTGCGTGGACTGGGCATGCGTTCCTTTGGTCTTCGGATTGCGATGCCCCATCCTAAAAAGACACTACCGCATATGTGG
Organism: Pseudomonadota bacterium; assembly: GCA_021815805.1. GTDB lineage: Bacteria > Pseudomonadota > Gammaproteobacteria > Burkholderiales > Burkholderiaceae_C > Thiomonas_A. Next base: position 35,524 of record JAKAZQ010000009.1, read on the forward strand.
TCTACAACTCGTTACCTGCACTGGGGGCACGGTCTTGGCGCGCGGGGGGCAGCATGAAGGCATCGAAGAATGCGCCGAGCTGCGCGCAGGCCTGCAGCGGCAGCACCAGCGCGATGTACTGGTCCGGGCGCACCACGACCAGCGCGCCGCGCGCGCGATCGATGCCGCGCAGCTCGAAGATGTCGCAGCCGGGCCGCGGATCGGCGGCGTAGACCTTTTCGTAGTCGCGCAGCCCGTAGCGTCCCTTGCGCGGCAGCAGCAGCTCCGGCAGCGCGCCGGGAGCGAGCTCCGCGGGGCGCGTCGGGAACACCACGCGCAGGTCGAACAGCGCATCGACGTCGGCGCCCGGCGGCGTGAAGCGACGCAGCGGCGACTCCTGCGCGTCCTGCAGGAAGGCGCACAGCACGCCGATGCCCCCGTGCGGCGGCGTGGCGTCGTGCGCGCCGGCGAAGGCGTACAGGCGCCAGCGCCCGTCGGCGGCGGCGACATGCCCGAGCTGCAGCGGCCGGGCGTCGGCGGCGCGCAGCACCGGCGCCGAATGAAACCGCGTGCCGACCTCGAAGCCGCGCGCGAGCTGCTGGTGCTGCGTGTCGCCACAGATCGTCGACGGCCGGTAGCGCGTGCCGAAGCCGGCGGTGAAGCGCGCGTGGCGCTGGAAGTATTCCTTGAAGGCCTGCGGATCCACGCCGTCGCCGGCGCTGCCGTCGAGCCGCGCGGGGTCGCTGAACATGCGCGCCCAGGCGCGATCGAAGTCGATCAGCTCCTGCGCCACCGACTGGCGCTCGGCGCTGTAGCTGCGCAGCAGCTCGGGGCGGCATTGTCCGCGCAGCACGGCCGCCAGCTTCCAGCCCAGGTTGAACGTGTCCTGCATGGAGAAGTTCATGCCCTGGCCGGCCTTCGGGCTGTGCGTGTGGCAGGCGTCGCCGGCGATGAACACGCGCGGCGCCTGCTCGCCGCGCGCGTTGTCGTACTGCGCGCAGATGCGCTGGCCGATCTCGTACACCGACCACCACGGGACCTCCTTCACGTCCAGCGTGCACGGGTGCAGGATGCGCTGCGCGGCGGCGATCAGCTGGTCCAGGCCGATGTTGCGCGCGCTCACGCGTTCGCCGTCGCCCAGCTTGTCCATCTCGACGTACAGGCGCACCAGGTAGCCGCCCTCGCGCGGGATCACGAGCAGGTTGCCGTGTCTGGACTGCACGGCGGACTTGCAGCGGATGTCGGGAAAGTCGGTGACCGCGAGCACGTCCATCACACCCCAGGCCTGGTTGGCCGAATCGCCGACGAGCTGGCGCTCGATGGCCTGGCGCACCGCGCTGCGCGCGCCGTCGCAGCCGACGACGTAGCGCGCACGCACGGTCTCGACGCCCGCGGCCTGGCGCGCATCGCCGCGCTCGATGCGCACGCTGACCGGGTAGTCGCGCGCCGTCTCGTCGATCTCGAGACCGAGCACGCGCCGCGCGTAGTGCGGCTGCAGGCGCGCCGGCGCATCGCGCATGAGTTCCAGGTAGAAGTCGTGCACCCGCGCCTGGTTGAGCACCACGTGGGGAAACTCCGACAGCCCGTCCTCGGTGTCCTGCACCCGGCCATGGCGCACGATGCGGTGGGGATCGCGCGCATCCGGCTTCCAGAAGGTGACCTCGTTGATCCAGCAGGCCTCCTGCAGCACGCGCTCGGCGAAGCCGAAGGCCTGGAACATCTCCATGGTGCGGCAGGCGATGCCGTCGGCCTGGCCGAGTTGCAGCGGCCCCGGCTTGTGCTCGACCACGCAGGTGCGGATGTCGGCGAAGGCGGCGAGCTGCGCGGCGAGGGTCAGGCCGGCGGGTCCGGCCCCCACGATCAGCACGTCGGTGGATTCGGGCAGCGCATCGGCCTGCGCCGCGCGCTGCTGCGGCGCAGGCTCCGCTGCGGGAGCGGGAGCGGGCGCCACGCGCGGGTCGCCCGGCGTGAAGCCGTTCAGGTGGAATTGCATGCGGGTCCTCACAGTGGGGCTGCCCGGGCGCGCCGCGGGTTCGGGCGTCGCGGTCGGCCGCGGGCTGCCGCGGGCTGCCGCGCATGGTCGGCGCAAGCCGCCGGCCGATGGGCATGCATTCTCGAAAATTGCGAAAATCCGGCACACTTTCACCATGTCGCGCACCGCCAAGGTCCTGCAGTTGCTGCGCCTGTACGACGCGCAGCACCCGGTGCTGCGCGTCGGCGACATGGCGCGGCGCCTGCGGGTGTCGCAGGCCACCGCGTACCGCTGCGTCGAGGACCTGGAGCGCGCCGGCCTGCTCGAGAGCCTCGGCGCCGGGCTCTACGCGCTGGGCCCGGCGATCGTCGAGATGGACCGCCAGATCCGCATCGCCGATCCGCTGATCGCGGCGGCCTCGGACATCGCGCGCACGCTGTCGGAGCGCACCCGCGGCACCATCCTGCTGTGCCGGCTGTACGGCCTGCAGGTGATGTGCGTGCACAGCGTCGCCGGCAGCGCGGCGCCGCCGGTGGTCGGCTACGAACGCGGACGCGCGATGCCGCTGTACCGCGGGGCGCCGTCGCGCGCCATCCTCGCCTACCTGCCGACGCGCGCGCTGCAGCGCCTGGTCGACGACGATGCTGCCGCGCTGCGCCGCGCCGGCTGGCCCGATTCGCTGGCGGCGCTGCAGCGCCGCCTGCAGGCGTGCCGGCGCCACGCGGTGCAGGTTTCGGTGGCCGAGGTGGACGACCAGGCGCAGGGCTGGGCGGTGCCGCTGTTCGCCGGGCGCCAGCTGCTCGGCAGCCTGGGCGTGGTGCGCGAGCACGCGGGCACCGGAGCCGACGAGCACGCGCGCATCGGCGACCAGTTGCGACGCGCCGCGCTGCGCATCGAGGGGCGCCTGGAAGGCCTCACCGGCCGCGCCGGCGCGGCGCCGCGGCGCTGAGCCGCGGCGGATGCTCAGAACTCGTCGCCGTCGACGTGCCGGGTGTCCTTGAAGGTGCGCCAGCCGCTGATCATCGAGCTGACGATCGACTGGCGCGACATGATGTCCTCGCGGACGGCGACGTAGATGTGCACGACGATGAAGCACACCAGGTACCACATCGCCAGGTGGTGCCAGGTGCGCACGTCCTGCGGCTGCCCGAACAGCGGCGTGATCCACGACGAGAACCAGTCGTACTGCCACGAGCCCTCCAGCGTGCCCTCGCCCATCAGCGCCAGCCCGGTGAGCATGATGAACAGGCTGCCCCAGACGAACATCAGGTGCATGGCGAGAATCGCCAGCGGGTTGTGGCCCGAGTATTTCCTGGGCTCGCGCTCCAGGAACAGGTACCACTTCAGCTCGTGCCAGACGCCGCGCCAGTAGTCGGCGCGAAGAATCGCCGGCAGGAAGATCTCGCGCGCATGCTGGTTGCCGGCCAGCGCCCAGTAGACGCGGAACAGGAAGCCGACGATGAAAATGTAGGCCGCGGTGAAGTGCGCGAAGCGCACGTAGCCCATGAGAAAGTGGTCGTAGGGCTGCCCGGGCTGGCTGGGCAGCGGATGGCCGATCAGGAAGCCCGTCACGCACAGCGTGCAAATGGCCAGGAACTGGATCCAGTGCCACAGGCGCAGCGGCGCCTCGTAGACGTATACGGCCGGCTCGAAGCGGGACTGCTGCAGGGACTCCGCGCTCATGTTCGTCTCCAGGTGTCGTTGCGGCGCCGGCACCCGCGCGGGTCCGGCGCCGTGCTCGGGTTCAGCGCACGGTGACGCGCGCCAGCTCCTGCCCGCCGTCGCCCATGACATGGGTCGAGCAGGCCAGGCAGGGATCGAAGCTGTGCAGGGTGCGCAGGATCTCGACCGGCTCGTCGGGGCGCTCCATGCGCGTGTTCATCAGGCTCGCCTCGAAGGCGCCGAGGTTGCCCGCCGGGTCGCGCGGCGAACCGTTCCAGGTGGTCGGCACGACCGCCTGGTAGTTCTCGATGCGCCCGTTCTTGATGCGCACCCAGTGCCCCAGCGCGCCGCGCGGCGCCGACACCGTGGCCACGCCCTTGGCCTCGCTCGGCCAGGTGGACGGATCCCACTTGTCGGTGTTCGCGGTCGCCGTGTCGCCGGCCTTGATGTTGGCGATCAGCTCGTTCCAGTCGTCGACCATCATGTCGGCGCAATACTCGGCCTCGAGCGCGCGCGCCAGCGTGCGGCCGATGGTCGTCTGCAGCACGCTGCGCGCGTCCAGGCTGGTGCCGGCGAGCTGGTTGAACGCCGCCACGCTGCGGTCGACCTGCTCACGCTGGTGGGCGTAGCCCTTGGCGTAGGCCAGGGTGTAGCGCGACAGCGGGCCGACCTCGACGGCATGGCCGCGCCAGCGCGGCGCCTTGATCCACGAATACTTGGCGCTCTCGTCGATCTGCTCGATGCGGGTCTTCGTGCCCTTGGTGTTCGGGCCGAGTTCGAATTTCGGCTCAGTCACGCCGTCCCACGGGTGCAGGCCCTTGTTCTCCTGGCCCGGATAGCTGTACCAGGAGTGGGTGACGAACTCCTGGACCTGCTGCGGGTCGCGCGGGTCGACCTCGTGCACCTCGTTCCAGTTGCCGTTCAGGATGACCCCGCCGGGCATCTGGTCGGTCGACTTGTCGTACGCGACCTTGGCGTAGTCGCCGTAGTCCATCACGCTGTGCGCGCCGAGGCCGCCGCCGTACAGCCAGTCCTTGTAGAAACTGGCGATGGCGATCACGTCCGGCACGTACACGTTGTGGCAGAAGTCGACCATCTCCTGGATGCGCGCGCGCACGAACTCCAGGCGCTCCATGTTCAGCGGCGCGCCGGCGGCGAGATCGCCATCCATGTTGATGGCGCAGGGCACGCCCCCGACCAGGTAGTTGGGATGGGGATTCTTGCCGCCGAAGATGGTGTGCACCTTGACGAACTCGCGCTGCATGTCGAGCGCTTCCAGGTAATGCGTCACCCCCATCAGGTCGGCCTCGGGCGACAGCCGGTAGGCCGGGTTGCTCCAGTAGCCGTTCTTGAAGGGGCCGAGCTGCCCCGAGTCGATGAACTTCTTGATGCGCGACTGGATGTCGCGGAAATACCCGGGGCTGGACTTGGCGTGGTGCGGCGACACCGTCTGCTGCAGTTGCGAAGTGGCCTTCGGATCGGCCTTCAGCGCGTTCACCGGGTTCACCCAGTCGAGCGCGTGCAGGTGGTAGAAGTGCACCACGTGATCGTGCACCTGCAGGGTCTTGGCCATCATCTCGCGGATCAGGTACGCGTTCTTCGGGATGCGGATGCCCAGCGCGTCCTCGACCGCGCGCACCGACGCCAGCGCATGGCAGCCCGTGCACACCCCGCAGATGCGCTCGACGAAGGCCCACACGTCACGCGGGTCGCGCCCCTTGACGATGACTTCCAGGCCGCGCCACATGGTGCCGGTGGACACGGCGTTGCGAATCACGTTGTTCTGGTCGACGTTGACCTCGCAGCGCATGTGGCCCTCGATGCGCGTGATCGGGTCGACCACCACGCGCCGGCCGGACGTGTCGAGGGTGAAACCGTTGGGAGTGACCACCTGGCTCATTGCTTGTCTCCTTCGCGTTGGCCGCCGTTGGGGGGATCGCCGCGCAGACGCTTGACGGCGCTGGCGACGGCATGCACGGCCACCGCGCCACCGACTGCGCCGGCGGCCGCCGCGCCGATCTCGTCGGCGTTGGCCTCGACGCCGAAGGGCTTGATGTCGGTGAGGTGGGCGTACCACGAGCCCTTGTCCCAGAACCCGTCCTCCGAGCAGCCGATGCAGCCGTGGCCGGACTGGATGGGGAAGGACACGCCGTCGTTCCAGCGCGTGGTCGAGCACGCGTTGTAGGTGGTCGGGCCCTTGCACCCCATCTTGTACAGGCAGTAGCCCCTGCGCGCGCCTTCGTCGTCGAATGCCTCGACGAACTGCCCGGCGTCGAAATGCGGACGGCGGTAGCACTTGTCGTGGATGCGCTGGCTGTAGAACATCTTCGGCCGCCCCTGGCGATCCAGTTCGGGCATGCGGTCGAAGGTCAGCATGTAGGTGATCACCGAGGTCATGACCTCGGCGATCGGCGGGCATCCCGGCACCTTGACGATCGGCTTGTCGGTGATCACCTTGTCCACCGGCGTGGCGCGGGTCGGGTTCGGCCGCGCCGCCTGCACGCAGCCCCACGATGCGCACGATCCCCACGAGATCACGGCCTTGGCGTGACTGGCGGCGTAGCGCAGCTTCTCGACGAAGGGCTCGCCGCCGATGATGCAGTACATGCCGTCCTCGTTGAGCGGCGGGTTGCCCTCCACCGCGAGCACGTAGTTGCCCTTGTACTTGTTGACCACCTCCTCGACGATGGCCTCGGCCTGGTGCCCGGCGGCGGCCATCAGCAGGTCGTCGTAGTCGAGCGAGATCATCGACAGGATCACGTCCTTGGCCAGCGGATGCCCGGAGCGGATGAACGACTCCGAGCAGCAGGTGCATTCGAGTCCGTGCAGCCACAGCACCGGCAGGCGCGGCTTGTTCTCCATCGCGTAGGCGATCTGCCCGGCGTATTCGGGACCGAGCCCGAGCGCGGCGGCGGTCAGGCTGCAGTACTTCAGAAAGCTGCGCCGGGAGATGCCCTGGCGCCGCATGACCTCATAGAACGTTTCCGTGACCGGCATGGTCCGCCTCCTCCTGGTTCTGCCGCTTCCCGCGAAGCCGGCTGTGGGCCAATCGGAAGCAAAGCCTGTGCCACGAAACAAGCCTCGTGAATTCAACAACTTGCGCAAACGGGACGGGCCATCTACGGGTTATCCCGGGCTGCCGCGCAGCCGGCCGCCGGCGCGTGGTGGAAAGCTGCTGACCGGCGCCGCGCGACGCGGCCTCGCGGCCGCGCCGCCAACCCATGTTCCGGTTTGCGCCGGCAACCGCAAGGCAGCCTTCCAGCGAATCCCGAACCTGGCGCAAGCCGCGCGCACGACATGAATCCAATCAGGCACTTAGCGCGGCCGCAGCGCCCGGCATCGGGCTGGCATCGCATTTGCAAGATGCCTGGCCAGAAGCGCGCTTCGCGGGCCCGGCGATCCGGTCCGGCGCGAAGACGACGCCGCTGCGAGGAGACGACGACGTGGATCACGATGCACCCCGCGTGCTGGTGCTGGGCATCGGCAACGTGCTTTGGGCCGACGAGGGCTTCGGCGTGCGCGCCGTGCAGAGCCTGCAGCGCAGCCATGCGTTCGACGCCAACGTATGCCTGATGGACGGCGGCACCCAGGGCCTGTACCTGCTGCACCACGTGCGCGCCGCCGACGTGCTGCTGGTGTTCGACGCCGTCGACTACGGCCTGCCGCCGGCCACGCTGCACTGCGTGTACGGCGACGACGTGCCGCGCTTCATGGGCGCGCGCAAGGTCAGCCTGCACCAGACCGGATTCCAGGAGGTGCTGCTGACCGCCGAACTGCTCGGCGGCATGCCCCGCGAGCTGGCGCTGGTGGGCGTGCAGCCGCAGACCCTGGACGATTTCGGCGGCAGCCTCAGCCCCGGCGTGAAGGCGCAGTTGCAGCCGGCGCTGGCGGCCGGACTGCAATGGCTGGCCGGGCTCGGCGTGCGCGGGCGCGAGCGCGCGGCGCCCGCGCCGGAACACGAGGTGCTGACCGCGCAGGCGCTCGACCTCGCCGCCTACGAGACGGGGCGCCCGGACGCCGCCGCCGCGGCGCGCCACGGTGATCCGCGCGTGCTCGCCGACCCGCAACTGCGCTTCGACCCCAAGCCCCCGTCCGACGCCTGGCCGCGCATCAGCGTCGACATCGACTCGCGACGCCCCATCTGACCATGTGCATCGGACGCCCCCTGCGCATCCTCGAGATGCACGACCTCAGCGCGCTGTGCGAGGACCCCGGCGGCGCGCGCGAGAGCCTCGACATGAGCCTGCTCGGCGCGCAGGCGCCCGGCACCTGGGTGCTGGCCTTCCTCGGCCATGCGCGCGCCGTGCTCGACGCCGCGGAGGCGCAGCGCGTGCACGCGGCGCTGCAGGCGCTGGGCGCGGTGATGCGCGGCGAATCCCCCGACATCGACGAGTGCTTCGCCGATCTGGCGGGACGCGAGCCGCAACTGCCCGAGCACCTGCGCCGCCCCGCCAAGCCGAACTGAAAGGAGTCCGCTGCATGTCCATCGCCCTGATCGAACGCCTCAGCGAGCAGCTGGGCTACCCGCGCGTCCATGCGCACAACCTCGACGCCGTGCTCGACCACCCGGCGGACACGGTGCTGTTCTTCCCCGGCGATCCGGCACGCTTCCCGGAGGCCGCCGACGTCGCGGTGGTGCTGCCCGAACTGGTGCGCCACTTCGACGGCCGGCTGCGCGCCGGGGTGGTGCAGCGCGACGACGAGCGCGCGCTGCAGGAACTGTACGGTTTCGAGATCTGGCCGACCCTGGTGTTCCTGCGCCGCGCGCAGTACCTGGGGGCGATCAGCCGCATCCGCGACTGGACCGACTACCTGCAGCGCATCCAGGGCTTTCTCGACACCGGCCCGGTGCGCGCGCCGAGCCCGCGCATTGCCATTCACCCTGCCTGAGGCCCTCGCCATGCCCAAACCCATTGCCATCCCGGTGGTCGCCGCCGGCCCCGGAAGCCAGCCCGTCGACGACGACACCCTGGACTACATGGCCCTGCCCACGGAGATGTTCACGCACGGCTCGATCGATCTGCCCGAGCCGCAGGCGCTGCGCCGCCAGCAGCGCGTGCGCGACCTGCTCGAGGACATGCTGGCGACGACCGCGGCCTACGTGCCGCGGCGCGACGAGCCCGTCGTGCACGACCTGTCGCGCCTCGACGCCGACGACCTCGACTGCATCAACCAGATCCTCGGCGAAGGCGAGGTCAGCGTCAGCATCGATCTGCCGGATTGCACCATCCGCGCCCAGGAATCGGTGCTCACCGGCATCTGGCGGGTGCGTCGCCTCGACGCCGCGCAGGCCCTGCTCGAAGACCACATCGAGGTCGCCGACGTGCCGCATTGCGTGCGTGCACTGGGCTTCGCCAACGCCGCGCCCGAAGGCCTGCGTCCCGGCCCGCCGATTCCCGGCGTGCAGAACGCGCCGGCGCTGCTCAGCGAGATCGCCGACAGGATGGCCTCGTACACCGCGCACAGCCCCGCGCACGTGATCAACCTGTCGCTGCTGCCGCTGAGCCCGCAGGATCTGGCGTGGCTCGGCGCCGAACTCGGCGTCGGCCCGGCGACCATCCTGTCGCGCGGCTACGGCAATTGCCGCATCGGCGCCACGCGCATGGCCAACGTATGGTGGATCAAGTATTTCAACTCGCAGGACGCGCTGATCCTCAACACCATCGAGGTCGTCGACGTGCCCGAGGTGGCGCTGGCGGCGGCCGAGGATTTCGCCGACACCGCGACGCGCCTGCGGGAAATCCTCGAGCTGTTCCAATGAACACCTTCGAAGGCTCGTACATGGGCGACGCGTCGCGCCTGCGCGACGACGCGCGCCTGGAGTGCCGCATCTGCTGGTACGTGTACGACCCGCGGCAGGGCGACGACGTCTGGCAGGTCGCGCCGGGCACGCCGTTCAGCCGCCTGCCGCAGCACTGGCGCTGCCCGCGCTGCGACGCCGAGGCGTGGCAGTTCATGGTGGTCGGGGACGACGCGTGAATCCGCCGCCCGACGAGCATCTGGCCGCGCTGGCACGAGGTGTCGAGCAGGCCTACGCGCGCGTGCACCGCGAACACATGCTCGGCCTGCCGGTGGTGCAGCCGGGCCTGCGCGTGCAGATGCTCGGGCTGCGGCGCTGGGACGAACTGGCGCTGGGGGTCCTGGTGACGCCGTGGTGCATGAACCTGCTGGCGCTGGAACTGCCCGGCGGACGCAGCCTGCCGCGCCAGCCGGTCGGCTCGCCGCAGATCCTGCGCCTGCCCAGCGGCAGCTACCGGCTGCTGGCCGCGCACACGCAGGGGCTCGGCCACCACCTCAGCGGCTCGCTGTTCTCGCCCATGCACGAATTCGCCAGCCACGAACTGGCGGTGCAGGCCGCGCAGGCCGCGCTCGAGATGGTGTTCACGCCGCCGCCGCCGGCGCCCGACCGCGCGCGCCGCGGCTTTCTGTTCGGCGCCACCTGAGCCGGCGATGACTTCCGAGCAGGCCCCGTTGCAGGTGCATGTCGGACCGCCCACGCCGGGCGGACGCGAGGTGCGGCTGGTCAACCGCCGCCCGCTGCAGGCCATGCGCCTGGCCGAGGGGCGCAGCGCGACCGAGGCTTTGCGCCTGCTGCCGCTGGTGTTCGGCGTGTGCGCCCACGCCCACCGCGCCGCCGCGGCCGACGCGCTCGGCCACGCGCTGGGTGCCGACGCGCCGGCGCGCGACACGCTGCACCGCCAGGCGCGCCTGGAAAGCCTGCGCGAGCACCTGCTGCACATCCACCGCGACTGGCCGCTCGCGCTGGACCTCGCGCCGGCGGACGACGAGCCGGCGCAGGCGCTGCGCCTGGTGCAGTCAGCGGGCCACAGCGCCGGGCTGCGCGCGCTGCTCGACTGGATCACCCGGCACACCCTCGGCATGCCGCCCCGGCGCTGGCTGGAAATGGACCACGTCGACGACCTGCGCCGCTGGGCGCTGCGCTTCGACGGCGCCGCGCCGCGCCTGCTGCGTGACCTGCTCGAGCGGACGCCGACGCCTTGCCTGGCGCCGCTGGACGCGCTCGAGGACCTGCCGCCCGACGTCCCCGGGGCGCGCCTGGCCGCGCCCGACGCGATGGACTTCGCGCACCGGCCGCAGCTGGCGGGCGCCTGCCTCGAGACCGGCCCCGCGGCGCGCCGGCGGCGGCACGCGCTGCTCGGCGCCTGCGCCGGGCACGGCCTGCTGGGGCGCTTCGCCGCACGCCTGCTCGACGTCGCGCACACGGCGCTCGAGCTGCAGCGCGACGAGGTCGTCGCACCCCGCGCCGAGGCCCCCGGGCTGGGCTGGGTCGACTGTGCACGGGGGCGCCTGCTGCACCACGCCGAGACCGATGCGCAGGGGCGTGTGCTGCGCTATCGCATCGTCGCGCCGACCGAATGGAACACCCACCCGCGCGGACTGTGCGCGCGCCTGCTCGGACGCATCGGCGCCGGCGCGTCGCCCGCAGTGCACATCGAGGCTCGCATGGTTATGCTGGCGGTGGATCCCTGCGTTGCCGCAAGCGTGCACCTGGAGCACGCCGGCGCCGCGCTGGAGCCCGGTCATGCATGAAATGTCCCTGTGCGAAAGCATTGTGCAGATCCTCGAGGAACAGGCCCGCGAGCAGCAGTTCGCGCGGGTGCGCCGCGTGGTGCTCGAGATCGGCGCGCTGTCCGCGGTGGACACCCGGGCGCTGCGTTTCTGCTTCGACGCCGTGACCGAGCGTACGCTGGCTGCAGGCGCCGCGCTGGACATCCACGAGCTGCCCGGGCTGGCCTGGTGCCTGCCGTGCGGCGCGCAAGTGGAGGTGGCGCAACGCCACGATGCATGCCCGCGCTGCGGCGGCCACCAGACGGTGGTGCAAGGCGGCGAGGACATGCGCATCAAGGAACTGGAGGTCGACTGACATGTGTACCGTATGCGGATGTTCCACGGGCGAGGCCCGGCTCGACGGGCGCGCGGTGCGGCGCGACGACGACGGCTGCGGCCACACCCACGGGCACGGGCACGGCCATGCCCACGGCCACGGCCACGGCCACGACCACGACCACGACCACGACCATGACCATGACCATGACCATGACCATGGGCATGCGCATGGTCACGATCACGGACATCCTGCGCACGCGCACGCCGCGGCCGAGCACGGCGCGCTGCACGCGCACGCGGCGGGGATGAGCCCGTCGCGCATGGTCGAGATCGAACGCAGCATCCTCGGCAAGAACGACGCCTACGCGCGCGACAACCGCGGGCTGTTCCAGCGCCTCGGCGTGCTGGCGCTGAACCTGGTGTCGAGCCCCGGTTCGGGCAAGACCACGCTGCTCGCGCGCACGCTGACGGAGCTGCGCGGCGAACTCGACTTCGCCGTCATCGAGGGCGACCAGGAGACCTCGCTGGACGCCCAGCGCATCCGCGCCACCGGCGCGCCCAGCGTGCAGATCAACACCGGCAAGGGCTGCCATCTGGACGCCCACATGGTCGGCCACGCGGCGGCGCAGCTGGAGCTGCGCGCCGGCTCGGTGCTGTTCATCGAGAACGTCGGGAACCTGGTGTGCCCGGCCGCCTTCGACCTCGGCGAGGCGCACAAGGTGGCGATCCTGTCGGTCACCGAGGGCGAGGACAAGCCGCTGAAGTACCCGGACATGTTCCATGCCGCCAGCCTGATGCTGATCCACAAGATCGATCTGCTGCCGCATGTCGACTTCGACCTGCAGCGCTGCATCGACGCCGCGCTGCGCGTCAACCCCGGACTGCAGATCCTGCAGTTGTCGTCGCGCAGCGGCGAAGGCCTGGCGCAGTGGTACGACTGGCTGCGCCTGCAGCGCGCGGCGCGCCAGCTCGGGCGCGCGCCGTCGCCCGCCGCGCTCGCCGCCAGCCGGGCCTGAAGCGCGCCATGTCCACCAGACCATCGGTCCTCGTCGTCGACGACGAAATCCGCTCGCTCGAGGCCATCGAGCGCGTGCTCGAGGAGGACTTCGACGTGCACCGCGCCGCCAGCGCGGCCGACGCGCAGGTCGTGCTGGAACGCGAGTGGGTGCAGGTCATCCTGTGCGACCAGCGCATGCCCGGCACCACCGGCGTCGAGTTCCTGGCGCAGGTGCGCCGGCAGTGGCCGGACGTGATCCGCATCATCCTGTCGGGCTACACCGACTCCGAGGACATCATCGAGGCGGTCAACGAGGCGGGCATCTACCAGTTCATCAGCAAGCCGTGGACGCCGTCGGATCTGCTGCTCAAGCTGCACAACGCGGTCGAGCTGTTCCGCCTGCAGCGCGAGAACGAGCAACTGTCGATCGAACTCAAGCTCAAGCCGGCGACGCTGACCGACAGCCTGCAGCACAAGCGGCGCATCCTGCAGCAGCGTTTCGACTGGGACAAGGGCATCGTGCGCGCCCCGGGCAGCCCGCTGGGCGCGGTATGCGACACGGTGCGCACGGTGTCCGGCTACGACGTCAACGTGCTGGTGTGCGGCGAGTCGGGAACCGGCAAGGAGCTGTTCGCGCGCGCGCTGCACTACAACAGCCCGCGCAACGACAAGCCCTTCGTCGCCGAGAACTGCGGCGCGCTGCCCGACGAACTGCTCGAGTCCGAACTGTTCGGCCACAAGCGCGGCGCCTTCACCGGCGCCGTCGAGGACCGCGTCGGGCTGTTCGAGCGTGCCGACGGCGGCACCATTTTCCTGGACGAGGTCGGCGACATCTCGCCGGCGTTCCAGGTCAAGCTGCTGCGCGTGCTGCAGGAAGGCGAGATCCGCCCGCTGGGCAGCAACACGCGGCGCTCGGTGAACGTGCGCGTGCTCGCCGCGACCCACCGCAACCTCAAGGAGGAAGTGCGCGCCGGGCGCTTCCGCCAGGATCTGTATTACCGCCTGGCGACCTTCAACATCGCCATCCCGGCGCTGCGCGAGCGCCGCGACGACATTCCGGTGCTGGCCGAGGCGCTGCTGCGCGACGCCATGCGCAGCCTGGGCAAGAGCGTGCGCGGATTCAGCGCCGAGGCGCTGAGCTGCCTGCAGGCCTACGACTGGCCGGGCAACGTGCGCGAACTGCAGAACGAGGTGAAGCGCATGCTGGTGCTGACCAGCGGCGAGGAAATCGGCGCGGAATGGATTTCCCCGCACATCCTTCGGGGAACCACCGAGGAGGCCGCCGACGCGCTCGACCTGCTGGCCGGGCTCGACGGTTCGCTGAAGGAGCGCATGGAGTCGCTCGAGGCCCGCATCGTCAAGGAGACCCTGATCCGTCACCGCTGGAACAAGACGCGTGCGGCGCAGGAGCTGGGCCTGTCGCGCGTCGGCCTGCGCAGCAAGCTCGAACGCTACGGCCTGGAAAAGATCGAGCAGATCGCGGAGTGGGTCGGCCATGGTTGACCTGCGCCATGTCCGGCTGCCCGACGCCGCGGCGCTGGGCGCCACCGGCCCGGTACCGGCCGGCCTGACGGAAGATGCCTGGATCGAGGTCATCCAGCGCATGGACGACATCTACGCCGATCTCGTGCGCTACCAGGTCGGGCTGGAGGAGAAGAACGCCGAGCTCGAGGAGGCGCAGCGCTTCATCGACAGCGTGCTGTCGTCGATGTCCGACGTGCTGGTGGTGGCCGACGTGCAGGGACGCATCCAGCGCGTCAACAAGGCGCTGATCGATCTGCTCGGGCGCAGCGAGCGGCAGCTCGTGGGCAGCGAGTTGTCGGCCCTGTTCGCGCCGTCCGAGACCGCCACCATCGCGCAGTTCCAGCAGCATGTGCGCGACGGCGGCATCCTCGACTGCGAGATCGAGCTGCTCGGCGCCGGCGGCGAGACGCTGCCGCTGGCGCTGAACTGCAGCCCGCGCCACGACAGCGAGGGCATGCTGTCGGGCATGGTGATCACCGGGCGCCCGCTGGGTGAGCTGCGGCGCGCCTACCGCGCGCTGCAGGAGACGCATGAGCAGCTGAAGACCACGCAGCAGCAACTGTTGCAATCCGAGAAGATGGCCTCGCTCGGGCGCCTCGTCGCCGGCGTGGCGCACGAGCTGAACAACCCGATCAGTTTCGTGTTCGGCAACATGCACACGTTGCAGCGCTACGGCGAGCGCCTGCGCGACTACCTGGCGCTGGTGCAGAGCGGCGCGGCGCCCGAGGCGCTGGAACAGGCGCGCCAGGCCAAGCGCATCGACCGCATACTCGACGACCTGGTGCCGCTGATCGCCGGTTCGCTGGAAGGCGCCGAGCGCGTCAGCGACATCGTGCAGAACCTGCGGCGCTTCGCCACGCCGCAGCGCCAGAAGCGCCGCGACATCGATCTGTGCCGGCTCGTCGAGTCGAGCCTGGCGTGGGTGAGCAAGGCGCTGCGCACGCAGGCGCAGATCGAACTCGACATGCCGTCCGAGCTGATCGTGCACAGCGGCGAGGGCCACGTGCAGCAGATCCTCATCAACCTGATCCAGAACGCCTTCGACGCGATGGACGGCATGGACACGCCGCGGCTTCACATCGTCGTGCGCGCCGGCGCCGGCGTGGCGCGGGTGCAGGTGCGCGACCACGGGCCGGGCATTTCCGAGCCCAACCTGCTGCGCGTGTTCGATCCGTTCTTCACCACCAAGCCGGTGGGCAAGGGCACCGGACTCGGGCTGTACATCAGCTACGGGCTGGCGACCGAGCAATGCGCCGGCGCGCTGTCGGTGCGCAACCACCCGCAGGGCGGCGCCGAGTTCACGCTGGAGCTTCCGCTGGAGCACGCCGATGGCTGAGCGCCTGAACCTGTTGTGGCTGCAATCCGGCGGCTGCGGCGGCTGCAGCATGTCGCTGCTCAACGCCGAGGGCCCGGCACTGTACGACGCGCTGGAACTCGCCGGCATCGACCTGCTGTGGCACCCTTCGCTGAGCCAGGCCAGCGGCGAGGAATTCCTCGCGCTGCTGCACGCCGTGGTCGACGGCAGCCAGCGCCTGGACATCCTGTGCCTGGAGGGCGCGGTGATGCACGGCCCGGGCGGCAGCGGACGCTTTCACATGCTGGCCGGCAGCGGCCGCCCGCTGCGCGACTGGCTCGCCGACCTCGCCGCGCGCGCGCGCTACACGGTGGCGGTGGGGAGTTGCGCGGCGTTCGGCGGCGTCAGCGCCGCCGGCGGCAACGCCAGCGAGGCCAGCGGGCTGCAATACCAGGGGGCGCGCGCCGGCGCGCTGCTGCCGGCCACGTGGAACAGCCCGGGCGGCCTGCCGGTGCTCAATGTCGCCGGCTGCCCGGTGCATCCGGGCTGGGTCACCGAGACCCTGGCGCAACTGGCGCACGGCGAGCTGACGCCGGATGCGCTGGACGAACTCGCGCGCCCGCGCAGCTACACCGACCACCTGGTGCACCACGGCTGCCCGCGCAACGAGTTCTACGAATTCAAGGCGAGCGCGGAAAAGCCGTCGGACCAGGGCTGCATGATGGAGCACATGGGCTGCCTGGGCACGCAGGCGCGCGCCGACTGCAACCTGCGCGACTGGAACGGCGGCGGCTCGTGCCTCAAGGGCGGCTACCCGTGCATCAACTGCACCGCGCCGGGCTTCGAGGAGCCCGGGCGCACGTTCACCGAGACGCGCAAGATCGGCGGCATACCGGTCGGCCTGCCGAGCGACATGCCCAAGGCCTGGTTCGTCGCGCTGGCGTCGCTGTCCAAGGCGGCCACGCCGGAGCGCCTGCGCCGCAACGCGGTGTCGGACCACATCGAGGTGCGCCCGTCGCCGCGGCGCAGCAAGTGACATGACGCGCCAGCCCCTGCTTCGCCGCCGGCGTCCGGAGCCGGCGCCATGACGCGGCGCATCCTGGGCCCGTTCAACCGCGTCGAGGGCGACCTCGAGGTGCAGGTGGACATCGCCGACGGCGCGGTGCGCGGCGCATGGGTGAACTCGCCGCTGTACCGCGGCTTCGAGCGCATCCTGCACGGCAAGGATCCGCGCGACGCGCTGGTCTACACGCCACGCATCTGCGGCATCTGCTCGGTGTCGCAGTCGATGGCCGCGGCCGCCGCGCTGCGCGCGGCCGGCGGCGTGCGCGCCGCGCGCAACGGCGAACTCGCCGCCAACCTGGTGCTGGCGTGCGAGAACCTGACCGACCACCTGACCCATTTCTACCTGTTCTTCATGCCCGACTTCGCGCGCCCGGACTACGCGTGGCGCGCCGGCCACGACGTGGTGGCCGAGCGCTTCGCCGCGCAGACCGGCAGCGCCTCGCGCGACATGCTCCCGGCGCGCGCCGCGTTCATGCACCTCACCGGCATCCTGGCCGGCAAGTGGCCGCACAGCCTGGCCTTGCAACCCGGCGGCACGACCCGCGCCATCGAGGCCCAGGAGAAGGTCCGCTTGCGCAACGTGGTCGGCATGTTCCGCCGCTTCGCCGAGCGCACGCTGTTCGGCGATCGCCTGGAGAGCGTCGCCGCGCTCGACTCCGAGCCGGCGCTGCAGCAGTGGGCGCGGGCGCACGCGACGTCCGATTTCGGACGCTTCCTGCAGTTGTCGGACGAACTCGGGCTGCGCCGGCTCGGGCGCGGCGCGGCGCGCCTGCTGAGCTACGGCGCCTACGCGGTGGACGAGCAGCACCTGTTCCGGCGCGGAGTCTGGGACGGCGCGGCGCGGACGCTCGACACCACGCGCATCACGGAGGACGTTTCGCACGCCTGGATGCAGGCGGCGGCGCCGGCGCACCCGCTGCAGGGCAGCACCGTGCCCAGCCTGGACAACCCCGAGGCCTACAGCTGGTGCAAGGCGCCGCGCCTCGACGGCCGCGTCATGGAAACCGGCGCGCTGGCGCGCCAGGTGGTGCACGGGCACGCCCTCGCGCGCGATCTCGTGCGCGACGGCTCCAACGTGCATGCACGGGTGGTGGCGCGCCTGCTCGAGCTGGCGCTGGTGCTGCCGGCGATGGAAGCGTGGATCGCCCAGCTGGAACCCGGCGCGCCGTTCTGCCACGCCAGCGAACTGCCCGACGAGGCCGACGGCGAGGGGCTGGTGGAAGCCGCGCGCGGCAGCCTCGGCCACTGGCTGCGCATTCGCAAGGGGCGCATCCACGGCTACCAGATCATCGCGCCGACGACCTGGAATTTCTCGCCGCGCGACGCGGCCGGCACGCCCGGCGCGCTGGAGCAGGCGCTGGTCGGCACGCCGGCATCCGACGACGGCCGCGCCGGCGTGGCGGTGCAGCACGTGGTGCGCTCCTTCGATCCGTGCATGGTCTGCACCGTGCACTGACGCCGCCGGTCGCCATGAGCTGCGCCGAACCCCCGCTGCGCGTCGCCGACGGCGCGCTGCTGCTGCGCGTGCGCGGCGTGGTGCAGGGGGTCGGGCTGCGGCCGACGGTGTGGCGCGTGGCGCGCGAGCTCGGCCTGACCGGCAGCGTGCGCAACGACCCCGGCGGCGTGACCATCGCCGCGTGGGGCGCCCGCGACGCGCTGGCGCGCCTGCCGCAGCTGCTGCGCCGCGACTGCCCGCCGCTGGCGCGCATCGACGCCATCGACGTGCTCGGTGCGCCGGCCGGCGCGGCGCCGACGCAGTTCCGCATCGACCCCAGCGACCACGGCAGCGCGCGCACCGAGGTCGCGGCCGACGCCGCGACCTGCGCCGAGTGCCTGCGCGAGGTGCTCGATGCGGGCTCGCGCCGCTGGCGGCACGGCTTCGCCAACTGCACCCACTGCGGCCCCCGCTATTCCATCGTGCGCGGCGTGCCGTACGACCGCGCCAGCACGAGCATGTCCGGCTTCGTGCCGTGCGCGCGCTGCGCCGCCGAATACGCGGACCCGGCCGACCGGCGCTTTCATGCGCAACCGGTGGCCTGCCCCGACTGCGGGCCGCGGCTGTGGCTGGAGCGCGACGGCCGCGAACTCGCGGGCGACGCGCTGGCGCAGGCCGCGGCGCTGCTGCGCGACGGGCAGATCGTCGCCGTCAAGGGCATCGGCGGCTTTCACCTGCTGGCCGACGCCGAGCAGCCCGAGGCGGTGGCCAGGCTGCGCCAGCGCAAGCGCCGTCCGCACAAGCCGCTGGCGCTGATCGCGCGCGACGCGCAGGTGGTGCGGCGCTATGCCGCGCCCACGCCGCGCCAACTGGCGGCGCTGGGCTCGCCGGCGGCGCCGGTGGTGCTGCTGCGGGCCCGCGGGCCGCGGCGCCTGCCCGACGCCGTCGCGCCGGACACCGACCTGCTCGGCTTCATGCTGCCGATGAGCCCGTTGCACCACCTGCTGCTGGCCGGTTTCGACGGTGCACTCGTGTGTACCTCGGGCAACGCCTCGGGCGAGCCGCCGTGCATCGACAACGACGAGGCGCGCGCCCGCCTGCGCGACATCGCCGACGCCTTCGTGCTGCACGACCGGCCGATCGTCAACCGTCTCGACGACTCCGTGCTGCGCGACATCGCGGGGGTGCCGCGGCCGCTGCGCCGCGGCCGCGGCTACGCCCCCGGCGCGCTCGCGCTGCCCGACGGCTTCGGCGACGCACCGCGCGTCACCGCGCTCGGCGCGCAGTCGAAGAACACCGCCTGCCTGCTCGGCGCCGGGCGTGCCGTGCTGTCGCAGCATTTCGGCGATCTCGGCGGCGCCGGCGCGGCGGCCGACGCGGCGCGCGGCCTGGAACGACTCTCGCAGCTGTTCGACCACGCGCCGCAATGCATCGCGGTCGACCTGCACGACGCCTACGAGGCGACGCAGCGCGGGCGCGACATGGCCGTCGCGCACGGCCTCGCGCTGGCCGAGGTGCAGCACCACCATGCGCACATCGCGGCGTGCATGGCCGAGCACGGCCACCCGCTGCAGGGCGCGCCGGTGCTCGGGCTGGCGCTCGACGGCCTCGGCCTGGGAGACGACGCCACGCTGTGGGGCGGGGAGCTGCTGCGCGTGCGCTACGCGCGCTGCGAGCGCGTGGCCAGCCTGCGCGCGTCGGCGCTGCCCGGCGGCGACGCCGCCAGCCGCCAGCCGTGGCGCAACCTGGCGGCGCAACTGCTGGCATTGCCGGACGCCGCGGCGCTGCTCGCGCGGCATGCCGGCGACGCGGCGCTGGGCTGCCTGCAGGGCCGCCCGATGGACACGCTGGCGCGCATGGTGCGCAGCGCACGCCACGCGCCGCCGGCCTCGTCGACCGGCCGCCTGCTCGACGCCGTCGCCGCCGCGCTCGGCCTGCATGCCGACGCGCAGAGCTTCGAGGGCCAGGCGGCGATGGCGCTGGAACGCCTGGCCGGCGCCAGCGCCGACACCGCGGCGTACCCCTTCGCCCTCCTGCCCGACGCGGCGCTGCCGCGGCTCGATCCGGCGCCGCTGTGGCCGCTGCTGCTCGACGACCTGCGGCGCGGCCACGCGCCTGCCGCGGTGGCGCGGCGCTTCCTGCGCGGGCTGGCCGAGGCCTGGGCCGGCATGCTGCGCGGCGAACTCGGGCGCCACGCCTACGCCGCGATCGCGCTGTCCGGCGGCGTGTTCCAGAACGATCTGTTCAGCCGCCTGCTGCTGCGCGCGCTGGGCGACCCCGGCGTGCCGGTATGGATGCACCGACAGGTGCCGTGCAACGACGGCGGAGTCGCGCTCGGGCAGGCCGTGGTGGCCGCGGCGCGCGCGCTGCAAACTTGAAGGAGCCTGCGAGATGTGCCTTGGAATCCCCGGCCGCATCGTCGAGATCGTCGACGCCGACGCCAGCCTGGCGCTGGTCGAGGTCAGCGGCGTGCGGCGCCGCATCAACATCGCCTGCGTGGTCGACGCCGACCACCCGCCCGCCGCCTGCGTCGGCGAATGGGTGCTGGTGCACGTCGGCTTCGCGATGAGCCGCATCGATGCCGACGAGGCGCGCAAGACGCTCGAACTGCTGGCCGAGCTCGACGACATGCGCGACGAGCTCGACGCCATGCGGCACGGCGCGGGAGCCTGACATGAGCGCGGGCTCCCCCCTCGAATCCCTCTACCCCTTCCTGCACGGGCGCGCCAAGGATCCGGCGCGCGAGCACGCCGCGCTGCTCGAGTCGGTACGTCGCAAGAGCGGCGACAGCCTGGCCGCGAAGGAGCGCTTCTACCGCGAGCAGGCCGAGGCCCTGGTGGCGTGCGCGCGCGCGCTGGCCGGGGTGTATGCCGGAGGCGGCCGCATGTTCGCGATGGGCAACGGCGGCTCGAGCTGCGACGCGGCGCACTTCTGCGTCGAATTCCAGCATCCGGTGACCGCCGGGCGCCCGGCGCTGCCGGCGATGAACCTGGTCATGGACAGCGCGATGTGCTCGGCCGTGGCCAACGACCTCGGCGTGCGCCACGTGTACGCGCGCCAGCTCGAGGCGCATGCGCGCGCCGGCGACGGCGTGATCGGGTTTTCCACCAGCGGCAACTCCGACAACCTGCTGCAGGCGTTCGCGAGGGCGCGCGAGCTCGGGCTGCGCACCTTCGGGCTGGCCGGCGGCGACGGCGGCGCGATGCTGTCCGGCGGACTGGTCGATCACTGCCTGGTGGTGCGAACCGATTCCATCCATCGCGTGCAGGAGGTGCACGTGTCCATCTATCACATCCTGTGGGACCTGACCCACACGCTGCTGGCGGATCACCGCGGCAGCGCCGCAGGAGCCTGACCATGCAATATGTCGACGAATTCCGCGACCCCGCCAAGGCGCGCGCGCTGGTGCGCGAGATCGGCGCCGCGCTGCAGGCGATCGGGCGCGAGCCGGGCCGCCCGCTGCAGATCATGGAGTTCTGCGGCGGGCACACCCACACCATCTTCCGCTACGGCATCGAGCGCATGCTGCCCGAAGGCATCGAGATGGTGCATGGGCCGGGCTGCCCGGTATGCGTGCTGCCGATGGGCCGCGTCGACGACTGCATCGCCATCGCCGAGCGCCCGGAGGTGATTTTCACCACCTTCGGCGACGCCATGCGCGTGCCCGGCTCGCGGCGCAGCCTGCTGCAGGCGCGCGCCGGCGGCGCCGACGTGCGCATGGTGTACTCGCCGATGGACGCGCTCGAGCTGGCGCGCCGCAACCCGCAGCGCCAGGTGGTGTTCTTCGCGCTGGGCTTCGAGACCACCATGCCGAGCACCGCGCTCACCGTGCTGCAGGCCGAGCGCGAGGGCGTGGACAACTTCTCGCTGTTCTGCAACCACATCACGACGGTACCGACGATCAAGGCGATCCTGGACTCGCCGGACATGCGCATCGACGGCTTTCTGGCCCCAGGCCATGTCAGCATGGTGGTCGGGGAAGCGCCGTTCCAGTTCGTGGCCCGCGACTACGCCCGTCCGATCGTCATCACCGGCTTCGAGCCGCTGGATATTCTGCAGTCGCTGTGGATGCTGCTGCGCCAGCTCGCCGAGCGCCGCTGCGAGGTCGAGAACCAGTATGCGCGGGTGGTCGCCAGCGACGGCAACGCGGCCGCGCTGCAGGCGATCGCCGAGGTCTACGAACTGCGTGAGTTCTTCGAATGGCGCGGCCTCGGCTCCATCGACCACTCCGGCGTGCGCATGCGCGAGCGCTTCGCGCGCTTCGACGCCGAGCGCCGCTTCGCGGTGCCGAACCTGCGCATCGCCGACCCCAAGTCGTGCCAGTGCGGCGAGGTGCTCAAGGGCAACCTGCGGCCGTGGGACTGCAAGGTCTACGGCGCGCCGTGCACGCCGCAGACTCCGCTGGGCGCGCTGATGGTGTCGTCCGAGGGCGCCTGCGCCGCCTACTACAACCACGGCCTGCAGGCCCGCGTCGTGCAGCCCGACGCGCGCATCGCGGCCCGCCTGGAGAACCCCGCATGAGCACCCCCGCGAAACCGCAGGCACAGCGCCGTCTCGCTGCCGGCAGCCAGGTCACGCTGGCCCACGGCAGCGGCGGCAAGGCGATGCGCGAGCTGATCCAGGAACTGTTCGTCGACACCTTCGACAACCCGCTGCTGGCGCCGCTGGAGGACCAGGCCCGCGTGGCGCTGGACGAGCTCGTGGCAGCCGGCTCGCGCCTGGCCATGACCACCGACTCCTACGTCATCACGCCGCTGTTCTTCCCCGGTGGCGACATCGGCAAGCTGGCGGTCGCCGGCACCGTGAACGACCTCGCGGTCGGCGGCGCGCGCCCGCTGTACCTGAGCTGCGGCATGATCATCGAGGAGGGCATGGCGATCGACGAGCTGCGGCGCATCGTCGCGTCGATGCAGGCCACCGCCAGCGCCGCCGGGGTGCGCATCGTCACCGGCGACACCAAGGTCGTGCCGCGCGGCGGCGCCGACCGGCTGTTCATCAACACCACCGGCATCGGCGTGATCCCGCATGGCGTCGATGTGCGCGCCGACGCCGCGCGCGCGGGCGACGTGGTGCTCATCAACGGCTTCATCGGCGACCACGGCGCGGCGGTGGTCGACGCGCGCGGCGAGCTCGCGCTGGACAGCGGCGTCGAGTCCGACTGCCGGCCGCTGGCCGGGCTCATCGACGCGATGCTGCGGGCCTGCTCCGGCATCCGCTGCATGCGCGACGCCACGCGCGGCGGCGTCGCCACGGTGCTCAACGAGTTCGCCCAGGCCAGCGGCTGCGGCATCGTGCTCGACGAGCCGGCGCTGCCGGTGCGCGACGCGGTGCGCGGCGTATGCGAGATCCTCGGCCTCGATCCGCTGTACCTGGCCAACGAGGGCAAGGTCGTCGCCGTGGTGCCGGCCGACGCGGCCGATGGCGTGCTGGCGGCGATGCGCGCGCATCCGGACGGCCGCGACGCCTGCGCCATCGGCAGCGTGCGCGCGGCGCCGGCGGGCCGGCTGAGCATGGCCACGCGCTTCGGCGGCGAGCGCGTGATGGACATGCTGGTCGGCGACCAGTTGCCGCGCATCTGCTGACGCGCCCGGCGGCCGGCGCCGCCGCGGCCGGCAGCGGCCATCCGCCAGGGCCGCCGCAGCGCGGTGCCGGCGCATCCCCCAGGGTGCGCGCCGCGGCCTTCCCGCCGGCTGCGCCGCCCTCGCCGCTGGCGAATTCGGCGACGCCGCACTGGCACAGCCAGCTGGCTACCCGCCGGTCGCCGCAGCGCTGCCGAAGCGCCCGAGGCGCCAGGCGGCGTAGGACAGCGTCCAGGCGCCGAGGAACAGCGCCACCAGCAGGTAGCCCATCGTGGAGAAGGAAAGGCGCCCGAGCGCATCCGCCCATGGCGCGTGCACGCCGAGCGCGCGCACCAGCACCTGCGCCAGCTCGATGCCGCCGATGAGCAGCGCCGCGGCCACCGACAGCGAGGTCGTGGTCAGGTTGTAGAACATGCGCCGCACCGGGTCGAGGAAGGCCCAGCCGTAGGCGCGTGTCATGAGCACGCCGTCGGCGGTGTCCATCAGCGCCATGCCGGCGGCGAACAGCAGCGGCAGGGCCAGCACCGCGCCGGCCGGCAGGCGGCTGGCGGCGGCGCCGCCGGTGAGCGCGAGCAGCGCGATCTCCGACGCGGTGTCGAAGCCCAGGCCGAACAGCACGCCCACCGGGTACATCTGCCAGGCGTGGCCGATGCGCGACGTGAAGCGCCGGCCGCACAGCCGGTTGAGCAGGCCGCGGCGCGCCAGCAATGCGTCGAGATGGCAGTGCGCGTGCGGCACGCGACGGCGTCGCCACAGCTGCAGCATGTCGAGCAGCACGAGCAGGTTGAGCAGGCCCGCGCCGCACAGGAACAGGCCCGACACGAGCCCTCCGATGATTCCACCGAGCGCTCCCAGCGCGGGCAGATGCGGGCGGATCACGGCGGCGAACAGCGCGCTGAGCAGCGCCAGCACGAACACCACCGTCGAATGTCCGAGGGAGAAGAAGAATCCGGCGCCCAGCGGCGCGCGCCCCTTGTGCAGCAGCAGGCGCACGGTGTCGTCGACGGCGGCGATGTGGTCGGCATCGAACGCGTGGCGCATGCCGATCAGGTAGGCCGACAGGCCCAGCCCGAGCATCGCCGGGTGATGGCCCAGGTAGCCCAGGCACAGGCCCCAGCCCAGCAGGTGCAGCACGGCCACGGCGCAGGCGTAGCCGGCCAGCGAGCGGCGTTCCCGCGCGTCGAACGCGCCGGGCGGGTGCTTCGGGGTGGGCGGCATCGCGTGCTCTCCTGACGCTCCGGGCGGGAGTCCTGCGGACTCCTTGCACGATCCGTGCCACGCTCCTGCGCCGGGAGACGCTGCGCCGCTTGCTGGAAACGCTGCTTCCAGCCCGGGGCTCGGCACTGGTAAGCGTCGTGGCAGTGCGCGGGCTGCGGCGCTGCCCCGCACCAAGGTGGTGCGCGGTGGCAGCGCCCGGGACGCAGCGGGCCCGGCCGCGCGCATGGCGCGACGGCGTGCGGCTGCGGCGCGGTGTCGGCCGGCACGCGCGGGCGGCCCGGTCCGCATGCGCCGGCGCAGATCCTGAAGGATTCGCGCGGCTGTAGTAAGGTGCCCGCAGCATTCCCGCCGAGGCCCGCACCCCATGCCCACTGCCACCCGCCCACAGTTCCTGTTGCTCCTGCTGCTGCTCGTCGGCGCGGCCGCGGGCCTGCACGCCGCGCACGCGGCAAGCCTCGACGAGGTGGCCGGCCTGCTGCGCGCCGGGCGGCTGACGCAGGCCGACCACGCGGTGTCCCAGGTGCTGGCGGCACAGCCCGATTCGGCGCGCGCCCATTACCTGGATGCCCGCCTGCTCGCCAAGGAGGGCAAATGGCCACTCGCCGAGCAGGAACTCGAGCGCGCGCGCCGCCTCGATCCCAAGCTGGACTTCGCGCCGGCCGCGCAGGTGCAGGCGCTGGCCGGCGAGGTGATCCGGCATCGCTGGAAGAACCCCTCGGGCCTCGCCGGCTACGGCCAGGCGGCGCTGGCCGGACTGTTCCTGCTGGTGTCGGGGTACCTGATCTTCGGCGTGCTGCGCGGGCGCCGGCAGCCGCCGAAGACCTGAGGCGGGCGGCGCCTCAGGCTCGCGCGCCCACGCGGCTGCCCCACCACGCGGCGCCGACGATCATCAGCGTGGCCAGCACGATCGACGCGTCCGGGCGCTGGCGTCGCACCAGCATGAGCAGCGCCGTGGACAGCAGCGGCGTGAGAAAGGCCAGCAGGCCGATGCGTCGCGGGTCGCCGCGCTTGAGCGCGGCGTCCCACAGGAAGAACGCTCCGCCCAGCGGGCCCAGCCCGAGCAGCGCGATGAGCCCCCATTGGGCCGCGGACAGGTGGGTCGGCGCTTCCAGCAGCACATGGCACAGCAGCGCGAGCACGCCGGCGATGGCGGCGAACCCCCCCACCGCCGCAGTGGGAAAGGGCGGCAGGCGGCGGGTCATCAGCGAATAGCCGGCCCAGATCAGCGCCGAGCCGAACGCGAACAGATAGCCCCAGTGGAACCCGGCATGCAGCGCCGGCGCCGCGGGGGCGCGGCCGAGCATGGCGACGCAGGCGCCCGCGAATCCGAGCAGGGCCGCCGCGACATGCCCGATGCGCACGCGCATGCCTGGCAGGAACCAGGGCGCCAGCACGACCATGCCGAGCGGCCACAGGTAGTTCACCAGGTTGGCCTGCACCGGAGGCGCCAGGCGCAGCGCCATGAACAGCAGGAAATGGAACCCGAACAGCCCGCCCACCCCGACCGCCAGGGTCGGCGCGGGCACGCGCCAGCGACGCAGGTCGAAGCCCGACAGCGGCAGCGCGATCAGGCTGCCGACGAGCAGGCCGCTGCCGGTGAGCAGGAACGGCGGGACGCTGGCCAGCGCGACGCCGAGGGTGGCCAGCGAACCCCACAGCGCGATGGCGGCGAGCGCGAGCAGATCGGGACTCATGCGCGACACCACGCGGCGGCAGGGAGCATCATGATGCCTGGCAGGTCTTCGGGGATGGGTCGAGGCGGCCTGCATGGTACGGCAAGCCGCGGCGCCTGCGCGTTGCGCACCGCCGTTCTGGGGAACAATGGCGGACATCGCGCGCGGCCGCGCGGCCCGCGCCAGGTCCTGTGGAGCCCCCATGAGCCAACCCCGCCTTGACTGGAACGACCCCCTGCTGCTGGAGCAGCAACTCAGCGATACCGAACGCATGGTGCGCGACAGCGCGCGCACCTATTGCGAGCAGCGACTGGCGCCGCGTGTGCTCGAGGCGTTTCGCCACGAACGCGTCGAGCGCGAGATCTTCCGCGAGATGGGCGCGCTCGGCCTGCTCGGCCCGACCATCGCCGAGAGCTACGGCGGCGCCGGGCTGAACTACGTGTGCTACGGCCTGGTGGCGCGCGAGGTCGAGCGCATCGACTCCGGCTACCGCTCGATGATGAGCGTGCAGAGCTCGCTGGTCATGGTGCCCATCGAGACCTTCGGCACCGAGGCGCAGAAGCGCCGCTACCTGCCGCGCCTGGCCAGCGGCGAGTGGGTCGGCTGCTTCGGCCTGACCGAGCCCGATCACGGCTCCGACCCCGGCGGCATGAGCACGCGCGCGCGCAAGGTGGCGGGAGGCTACTCGCTCAGCGGCAGCAAGACCTGGATCACCAACAGCCCGATCGCCGACGTGTTCGTGGTGTGGGCCAAGGACGACGAGCAGCAGATCCGCGGCTTCGTGCTCGAACGCGGCAGCAAGGGCCTGTCGACGCCGGCGATCCACGGCAAGGTCGGATTGCGCACCTCGATCACCGGGCAGATCGTGATGGACGAGGTGTTCTGCCCCGAGGACAACGCCTTCCCCGAGGTGCGCGGGCTGAAGGGCCCGTTCACCTGCCTGAACAGCGCGCGCTACGGCATCGCCTGGGGCGCGCTGGGCGCCGCCGAGTGGTGCTTCGAGACGGCGCGGCGCTACACGCTGGAGCGCCGGCAGTTCGGGCGCCCGCTGGCGGCGAACCAGCTGGTGCAGAAAAAGCTCGCCGACATGCTGGCCGAGATCGGCCTCGGGCTGCAGGCCTGCCTGCGCGTCGGGCGCATGAAGGACGAGGGCACGGCGTCGCCCGAGCTGACCTCGATCATCAAGCGCAACTCCTGCGGCAAGGCGCTGGACATCGCGCGCACCGCCCGCGACATGCTCGGCGGCAACGGGATCTCCGACGAATTCGGCATCGCACGCCACCTGGTCAACCTGGAGGTGGTCAACACCTACGAGGGCACCCACGACATCCACGCGCTGATCCTCGGGCGCGCGATCACCGGCATCGCGGCGTTCGGCGCCTGAGCCCGCGGGCGCCGCCGCGCAGCGCGGCGGTCGGGTGGGTTCACGCCGCGGCCAGCGCCATGGCGCCGGCCGCGGTGCTGGAGCTGCGCGACGGAGGCTGCGACCTGGTGATCTCGCCGCACCCGCCGCAGGCCGCCGTTCGACTGCCCGGCCATGCCCATGTCCATGCTGTGGCACCTGCGCCAGCAGCACGATCCGGCGCATGCCTGGCTGCGCGAGCAACTGCTCGGCACGGTCGCCGAGGTGCTCGCCGACTGGGGCGCTCAGGCGGCCAGGCTCTGCGGGTATTCGGCGCTGAAGCGAAAGGCCTCGACCCGCGCCGGAGGGATGTTTCGCCAGACCACGCGCGCCTGCTCGCGCGCATAGCCCTGCGCCATGCCGTCGTAGCTGCGGCGCAGCGCGTAGCTGAACTGGATGAACACGGTTCCCGGACTCGACACCGCGGAGATCTGGTCCAGAATGCGTCGAACGTCAGCCGCCGGCAGGCTGCGCAGCGGCAGGCTGGAAACGATGGCGCGCACGCGCTTGTGGCGCAGCGCCTCGAACCCCGCGAGCTGCGCGGCATCGCCGCGGATCAGGCACACCGCCGGAAAGCGCTCGGCAAGCTGGCGCGCCAGCGCCTCGGAACGCTCGACCAGCACCAGGTCGCGCGGCGCGACGCCGCGCCGCAGCAGCGCCGCGGTGACGGCTCCGCCGCCCGGTCCGAGTTCGACCACCAGCCCCCTGCCGTGCGGCACGAGGCTGGCGATGGAGCGGCAAAGCACCGGGGAGCTCGGGCACACCGCCCCGATCTGCCGCGGATGGCGAAGGAATTCCCGCATGAATTGCCAATAGCCCGCGCTCGCCGCGGCATGGCGCCTCCTCCCTGCGTTTTCCATGGCTGTTCTGTGCCTTGCTGGTATGCCCCCGGCGGGTGCGTGTGCGTCAGGTGCGCCGCGGCGTTCGCCGAGGCGGCGGCAACGTCTGTGCCGCGCCCAGGAGAATAACTGGACTGCGGCGTCGGCCGGCCACATTATGGGCCGCATGACGAATGTCCTGTCCCGCAAATACCTGTGCTTTCGCTGAGGCGTATCGGAACGCAGGCAGGCCGCGGGTACGCGGCCCTTGCCGCCCGTGCGCAAGGGGGCCTGGCGTCCGGTCTGAATCCCTTGCGCCCGGCGGCCGATCGCTCGCGCAGGCCCCCGCACGAAATGCCAGGCATTCGCGGGACAGGACACGGGTACCCCGGCGGGCCCGCCCGATCGGATGCGCCAGCGCTGCTCCCTACCATTCAGGCGCAAAAAGCTACCGCTCGTCGGGAAATCTTGCAATGGCTTTTCGGGGTCTCCAGAATTTCCAGACCAAGGAGCAAGCCGAGCATGAAAAAGACGGGTGGGTTCACGCTGATCGAACTGATGATCGTGGTCGCGATCGTGGCGATTCTCGCCGCCATCGCGCTGCCTGCGTACAACAACTACGTGGCCCGCAGCAAGCTCGCCGAGGCCTACTCCGAGCTGTCGGGCCTGAGCCTGTCGATGCAGCAGTATTACCAGGACAATCGCAGCTACAAGGACGTCACGAGCTCGTCCAGCCCCGATCCGTGGCCCTGCGCCAGCGGCAATCTCGGCGCCGGGCAGTATTTCAGCTACACCTGCTCGCCCAGCGGAATCGGTGCGCCGACCACCACCACCTTCACCGCGGAGGCCATCGCCACCTCTCCCGACCTGACCACCGGGGGTTCGGCCCTGATGCTGAGCATCAACCAGGACGGCACCAAGAGCACGCCGCAGGTACCCAGCGGCTGGACTGCTCCGAGTTCGAACTGCTGGGTGCACGACCAGAGTGGAGCTTGCTGACATGCGGCGGCCGCACGCCCGGGGATTCACGCTGATCGAGCTGCTGGTCACCATCGCGATCGCGGTGCTGCTGGGCCTGGTGGCGGTTCCCGATCTGGTGAGCATGATGGACTCGGGCAAGACCTCGGTGCTGGTCAACCAGTTCCCGCAGGACGTGGCGTGGGCGCGCAACCAGGCGGTGGCCGGGCAGTCGACGGTGTCGATCGCGCTGAGCGACAACGGCTGCAACTGGAGCACCTCGGTGGTCTCGGCCGACGGCACCAGCAACCCGGCCGACGCCGAGCACTCGATGAGCAGCACGCAGTTCACGTCGGACTATCCGGGCGTCAGCTGCAGCATCAGCGGGGCGCCGGTCAGCGGCACGCTGGCCTTCGACAGCCAGGGCTTCATCACCGACGGCGCGGGCGGCAACCCGGTGTCGCCGACCATCGTGCTGCAGGACGCCCATGGTCAGTCGTGGACCCTGCAGGTGCTGGCCTCCGGAAGCGTGCTGGTCAACGCCAACACCGCATCATGAAACACCGATCGCTGCGGCGCGCGGCGCGCCAGGCCGGAATCTCGCTGATCAGCGTGCTGGTCGCGATCCTGGTGTTCGCGCTGGGCACGCTGAGCCTGGCCTCCATCTATTCGCTGGCGGTTCCAAGCCTCAGCGTGAACGAGCAGGCGTTGGACACGGCGGCCTTCGGCAACCAGTTCTGGGGGCTGCTGCAAGCCAACCCGACGGTGATCAGCAGCATCTTCGGCTCGTCCACGCCGTCCACCGGCAGCAGCGTGACCTACACCGCGGCAAACTACACGAACGCGCCGAGCCTGCTGCAGCCGTGGCTGGGCAACCTGTTCAACAACTCGGGCACGCTGCTGCCGAACGCCAGCGTGACCATCACCGCCGGCCAGACCGCCGACGGGACGAGTTGCAGCGCGGCGAGCCCGACCAGCACGCTGTGCGGCATCACCATGAGCCTGGCGTGGAAGCCCGTGGGCAGCGCGACCCGCACGCAGAACTACAGCTACCAGATCGGATTCTGACATGGCCCTGCACGCCGCACAGGCCGCCGACCACCCCCACGCCGCGCGCCAGCGCGGGTTCAGCCTGGTGGAGTTGCTGGTCGCGCTGGTCGCCGGTCTCATCTTCTCGATTTCCGTCCTGCTCGTACAGGCGGCGCTGACGCGCCAGAACGTGCAGATGTCCGACACCCTGCAGCGGGACAACCAGGCGCGCGCCGCGCTGGACCTGCTGACCCGCGACATCAGCAATGCGGGCTTCATGCTGGGCGGCGCACAGGCGCCCTGCGACACGCTGCTGGCCTACGACTCGGGCATGCCGGTGAGTCTGTCGAGCGGCTTTTCCGAGACCCCGGTGAGCGCCACTGCGCAACCCACCGCGCTGCCCACCAGCAGCGCCAGCAGCGCCGCGGCGTACCCGACGATCCTGCCGATGCCCGGCTACCCGACATCGGCGCAATACACCGATCTCGTCCAGATCACCGCGGCGACCACCGCATTGCAGCCCGCCAGCTCCGGCACCGCCAACGCCTACGTGGTGCGGAACTCGACCACCCAGTCGCAAAACGGCCAGGGCGCGCTGAACAGCAGTGTCCTGCCGCTGGGCTCCACCGCCGGGATCTCGGTGGGCGACACGCTGCTGCTGCGCATGCCGCTGAACGGCAAGCTGGCATGCTTTCGCGTGCCGGTCAGCGATGTCGGGCCGAGCACCTCGCCGTCGTCGACCTTCATCGACAGCAAGAACACCCAGCTGTTCCCGAGCCAGGCCTACAGCGCCTTCGACTCGCTGCTGGTGTCGGCCGGGCTGCTGCCCGCCGGCGGGGCGCTGAGCAATGCCGACTTCACCCAGTCGCGGCTCACCGATCTCGGCCCGGCGAGCGCGGGAAACCTGCAGAGCGTGCTGTACTACGTCGGCCAGGCGACCTATGCGAACGCCGGCAATGTCAGCTTCCCGATGCTCATGCGCGTGGTCGTGAACGCGCAGAACGACGCGGTGATCTCGGCCAGTCCGGTGGCCGCCGGGGTGGTCAGCCTGCAGGTGCTGTTCGGTGTCGACGAGAGCAACAGCGGCAGCGTGGATCACTACCTGACGTGGGCCGACGTGGTCGCCGGCAACTACCAGTCGGCGGTGCGCAGCGTGCTGTTCGCGGTGGTCACGCGCACCCTGCACCCCGATCCGAAGTACACCGCGCCCGCCAGCATCGTCATCCCGAGCCCGAAGGACAACGGCGGCGCCGGCCCGGACGGCTTCACCGATTACGCGGTGCCGGGCAGTGCCGCGAATTTCCGCTACTCGGTGCTCGAGTCCGAAGTCGCCATCCGCAATTCACTATGGCCTCATTGACCGTTTCGCGCCGGGCGCGGCCCCGGCAACAGGGCTATGTGCTGCTGCTCAGCCTGCTGTCGCTGCTGGTGCTGCTGTTCGGCGTGCTGTTCACCATGCGCGGCACGCTGCTGCAGACCGTGATCACCGGCAACACGCTGCAGCGCCAGAAGGACGTGCAGGCCAGCGACCTGGTGCTGCGCAAGGTGCAGCAGGTGATCATCAACACCGTGCAGGGCGCCGGCAACGTGCCGCTGGAAGTGGCGGCCAGCGGCAAGCCCTGGTTCTACGTGCCCAACGCGTCGAGCACGGCCTGGACGGTGCCAGGCTCCAGCGCGGCCGCGACCTACTGGTCGGCGACCAGCGCATCCGGCTGCTACGCCAACAAGACCTGCGACACCATCAGCGACATGGACTCCAGTGTCAGCGGCTACGACGCGCTGGTGACGGTGGTGCCGACCAACCTGCCGGTCAACCCCTACAGCTGCCAGACGAGTTCCTACATCGCAAGCTACTACGACATCTTCATCCACACCGTCGAGGCCAACGGCAGCACCGGTGCGTCCACGGAGACGGTGTTCAAACTGTGCACCCCGAACTGATGGGGGAGAACCGCCATGAACCATGACCGCTTGCAGGCGCGCAGCAGGCGCGCGACGCAGCGCCGGCTGCTGCGCATCCTGGTGTCGTGCCTCGGCCTGGGCCTTGCGCTGCTCGGCGCCGCCTACACGCCGCAGGCGCTGGCGCAAACCACCAGCACCAGCACCAGCACCAGCACCAGCACCAGCACCAGCAGTTCGACCAACGTGCTGGAGGAGGATTTCACCGGCGCCGAACCCTTGCTCAGCGACTGGGTCTCCATCGACGGCGCCTGCCTGACCGCGGGTGACCAGACCGGCAGCGGGCCGACCTACACCTCCGGCAGCAGCGTCACGCACGCGCCGCAGGGCGGCATTCCCGCGTGCAAGGACGACAGCTACTACAGCACCGGGTACACCTCGTACAGCACGTTCAACAACAATGCGCAAACGCAGACCGGCCTGACCAACAACGCCGACCCGGTGGGCTCGGGGGCGCTGCGGCTGACCAACGGCTGCCACGACGTGACCACGACCAGCGACGGGAAGACCACCACGAAACGGGTCTGCTACTACCGCCAGGACGGAGCCGTGTTCCTGAACAACCCCTATCCGACGGATCAGGGGATTCGGGTCACCTTCACCACCTACACCTACGGCGGCGATGACAGCGGCGGGCACGGCGCGGACGGCATGGCCTTCTACATCCTGGACGGCAACGCCAGGCCGAATGTCGGCGGCTGGGGCGGCAGCCTGGGATACAGCTGCTCCAACACCAACAGTCCCTACAACGGCATGGCCGGTGCCTACCTCGGGCTGGGCATGGACGAATACGGCAACTTCCTGAACCAGGGCGACAACACCGACACCGGGATCAACCCGGGGTCGACCAATCAGCAGAACCCCGGCGAAATCGGGGTGCGCGGCTTCGGCGACATCAATCTGCCCGCGCTGAAGGCGATCGACCCCAACGCCACGCCGTCGGACGTGCAATCTGCGTGTCATAGCGGATCCTACGAAGGCCACAAGCTGCACGATTACGCCTTCGTCCCGGGCTACGGCACCACCGGCCTGACCATCGCCGACGAGAGCGCCTACAAGCGATCCGACGCCAAACCCATCACCTACACGCTGCAGATCACCCCCGCCGGCCTGCTTAGTTTGTGGTATAAATACAACGCAACCAACACCACCAGCGGCTACGGCGCGCAGGTGATCAAGAGCCTGCCGATCACCGATTCCACGAATTTCGGCCCCATGCCCTCGAGCTTCAAGTTCGGTTTCGGCGGCTCGACCGGCGGCAGCGACAACGTGCACGAGATCACCTGCTTCCAGGTGGTCCCGGAAACCCAGGCGGCGGTATCGCCGGTGGCGCCGCTGGCGATCAGCGGCAGCAGCTACGTGTACACGCTGAGCAGCACGCCCGACCCGGTCGCCGGACACGTGCAGGCCTTCCAGACCGTCGCGGCGCCGACGGCGAGCGCCAGTTCCCCGCTCGGCACCGGCTCCGGCTCCGCGTTGTGGGATGCCGGCGACTCCGCCCACATGTCGGTAGCCGCGCGCACGGGCGCGCTGTATTCGACCTCGAGCAAAGGCGCACCCGAGCTGTTCACCGGGCTCGATTCCACCGCCTTCGGCTCCTCGCCCACGCTCAGCTGCCTGCCCAGCGGCAGCACCGTGGTGAGCACCATCGAGAACTACACCATCGATCCCAGCTACACGAGCGGGAGCTGCAGCTACCTCGGCACGCGGCTTTCGGGCTGGATGCTCGGGCCCATCAGCAGCTCGGACGACGCGCATTACCTGGGTGCGCCGGGCAACGCCGGCCTGCTCAGCCTGAGCGGCTACGTGAGCTTCGCGCAGAACAACGCGAAGCGTGAAAAGGTGCTGCTGTTCACCAGCAACGACGGCTTCCTGTATGCCGTCGACGCCACCACCGGCGACCTGGTGTGGGGCTGGATGCCGCGGCCCTTCGTCTCCTATCTGGCCGCCAACCCCGGGCTCATCGGTACCGGATGCGGCAACACGAATGTCAACGGCGGCTGCTTCGACGGCCGCTTCACCACCACCGACGCGGTGAACGCCAGCGGCACCTGGAACACCTACGTGGTCGGCACCGCGGCGGGCGGGGAACTGCACTACTCGCTGGGGCTGACGACCAACAGCTCGAGCGCGCCGATGCCGTCGACGCAGCCCTGGAGCGTGAGCGTGCCAGGCGGCAGTTCGCCGCAGCAGCAGGCACCGGTGATCGCCACCGTCGGCGGCAGCCAGTACGCGCTGTTCGTGGTCAACACGACGTCGACCAAAAACGGAACCACGACCACGAACAGCACGCTGTACGAGGTCAACGTGGCCACCGGCGCGGGATCGTCCAGTGGCGCTACGCTGCCGTTCACCGCGAACAGCTCGATGACCTACGTGCCGTCGACCGGCACGCTGTGGATCGGCGACACCAGCGGCAAGGTCTGGAGCATCGACATCTCGGGCAGCGCGTCCGCCGATGCCGGGAGCGCCAGCGGCGAGGCGACGCTGAACATCGCCGCGCCGGTGAACTTCGTCGGCTATACCGAGTACAACGGCCTGGCCTACCTGTGGGTGGCCTCGCAAGGCGAGATCGAGACCTTCGTGCTCAGCGGCGGCGGCGCGCAGGCGCTGTGGGCCAGCACCGGCGGCAGCTCTCCGCAGGGCTATGCCGCGAGCTCCAGCGGCCTGAGCAGCAGCGACACCGTGGCCGGATTGCAGCAGTCCGGGCAGGTGTCGGCGTTGCCGGCGCTGATCAACGGCGTGCTCGTGGTGCCGGTGTACGTGCCTCCCACCGGAAGCTGCGGCGAGATCGGCACCGCCTACTACGACCTGTTCGATCTGCTCGCCGGCAGCCTGCCGAAGATCCCGGTCACCTACCGCAACAACGCGGTCACCAACGGCGTGGTGTCGCTCGGCACCGGGGATCCGTTCACCCCCAGCTACAGCGTGACCGAGACGGAGACGCTGATCTACCCGGGAACCAGCCAGCCGGTGTCGAATGGCGCGTCGATCAATCCGATCGTGTTCGCCGGCTCGGTCATGAACAAGCCGATCGCCTGGCGTCAGTATTGAAGGCCGTCGCGGGCGCCGTCACGGCGCCACGCGACACGCGGCCGGAATCCGGCCGGCGCGGCGTCAGCGCCGCGCCACCACCACGACCTCGGCGCCCTGCGCGAAGGGCTGGGCGCGCGCCGGCATGCCCACGCTTTCGAAGGCGGCGACGATTTCCTGCGGACGCAGGAAGTGGTTGCCCTGCACGTGCTCGCCCAGGTTCTGGAACGCCATGCCGCGGCGCGTCGGCTGGCGCAGCTCGGCGCGTGCCTGCGGCCAGGCCGGCTCCCACACCATGACATGGCCGCCGGGCTTGAGGTTGTCGCGCAGCCAGGCGAACAGCGCCGCGGTGTCGCGCTCCCAGACATGGTGCAGCGCGCGGTTCATGGCGATCAGGTCGGCCGGCTCGTCGAGTCGCAGGCCGTGGATGTCGCCGTGCACGAAACGCAGGCGATGCGCCAGCCCCTGGGCCTCGCCGAGGGCGCGCGCCTGCTCGATGTTCGGCGCGAAGCCGTCGATGCCCAGGCCGCGCAGCCCGGGGCAGCGCCGGGCCAGCGCGCGCAGGTACCAGCCGTTGCCGCAGCCCAGGTCGACGGCGAGCCCGCCGCGGGCGTCGACGTCGGCGAACTCGGGAATCGCCGGACAGATGGTGTGCTCGAACATGGACGCGAAATTCGCCTCCAGCATCGGGCCGAACCAGGGCAGCACGGTCTCGCGCTCGGCCAGCACCTGTTCGCCCGGACGCTCGCCGCTGCGCATGAGCCCGGCGGCGCGCTCGGCCATGTGCGCCGACAGCACGGACTGCACCGCCATGGGCATCAGGGTGCCGGCAGCCGTCGGGCGCATCGCAGCGCCCGCCTCGGCCAGCGTGAAGGCGTCGTCGCTGGCGTCGAGATAGCCGAAGGCGTAGGCGGCATCGCACCAGCGCAGCACGTAGCCCGGATCCATGCGCGCGGCGGCGGCGAGTTCGGCGCTGGACGCGCTGCCGAGGCCGTGCAGGGTTTCGAACAGGCCGTTGACCACGCCGATGTAGGCGATGTTCAGGCCCATCGCGCCCTGCGCCTGCTCGCGCATGCGCGCGCGCAGCGCATCGGCGGCGCCGCCCGGCGCGGGCGCGGGGCCGGCCGCCGCGGGAGTATCGGAGGAAGGCGATCGGGTGTTGTTTTTCATATACCCGAGATTGTATTGTGCCGGGAGCTCCCGGGTGTATCCTGCGGCGCGGCGCCGTGAATCCGCGAAATTGCGATATGTCAACACGGCCGCGCCGCCTCCTGCCTATGGTTCGGGCAGGAGGTTCGTGGGAGCCTTCCGCGCTGCGGCGTGCGCCGTCCGCTGCGCTGGCAAACGCAGCTGACCGGGAGTTCCGGATGATTGATCCTACCGTGGTCGAGTTGTCGCGCTGGCAGTTCGCCGCCACCGCGCTGTACCACTTCCTGTTCGTGCCGCTGACCCTGGGCATGAGTTTCCTGCTGGCGGCGATGGAGACCATCTACGTCACCACCGGCAAGCCCGTGTACAAGCAGATGGTCGACTTCTGGGGCAAGTTGTTCCTCATCAACTTCGCACTCGGCGTGGCCACCGGGCTGACCATGGAGTTCGAGTTCGGCACCAACTGGTCCTTCTACTCGGGCTTCGTCGGGGACATCTTCGGTGCGCCGCTGGCCATCGAGGGCCTGATGGCCTTTTTCATGGAGTCGACCTTTATCGGCCTGATGGTCTTCGGCTGGAAGCGCTTGAGCAAGGTGCAGCACCTGCTCGTGACCTACCTGGTGGCCCTGGGCTCGAACCTGTCGGCACTGTGGATCCTGGTCGCCAACGGCTTCATGCAGGACCCGCAGGGCGCGCATTTCAATCCGGTGACCATGCGCATGGAACTGAGCAGCCTGCCGGCGCTGATCTTCAGCCCCGACGCCCAGGCCAAGTTCGTGCACACCAGCATCGCCGGCTACGTCACCGCGGCGGTGTTCGTCTGCGGCATCAGCGCGTGGTACATGGCGCGCGGACGACATCTGGAACTCGCCCGGCGCTCGTTCCGCGTCGCCGCGCTGTTCGGCGTGCTGTCCACGGCCGGAGTGATCACCCTCGGCGACGCGCTGGGCTTCGTCGGCGCGCACGCGCAGCCATCCAAGCTCGCCGCCATGGAAGCGATGTGGCATACCGAGAAGGCGCCGGCTGCGTTCAACGTCATCGCCTGGCCGTCGCAGAAGGAGCACCGCAACCTGTTCGCGATCCAGGTCCCGTACCTGCTCACCCCGCTGCTCACCCACACCCTGAGCCAGCAGGTTCCAGGCATCGACCAGATCGTGGCCGACAACGTGAAACGGGTGCAGAACGGCATTCCCGCGGTCGAGGCCCTGCACGTGCTCAGCGGCGACCCCGGCAACGCGCAGGCACTGACGACCTTCCAGGCACACCAGCAGGACCTCGGCTACGGCTTTCTGCTGGAACGCTATGCGCCCGACGGCGATGTCGCCAGGGCGACCCCGCAGGACGTGCGCAAGGCCGCCTGGGACAGCATCCCCGACGTGTTCGGAGTGTTCTGGGCGTTTCGCCTGATGGTCGGGTTCGGGCTGCTGATGCTGGGCTTTTT
Organism: Pseudomonadota bacterium; assembly: GCA_021815805.1. Lineage (GTDB taxonomy): Bacteria > Pseudomonadota > Gammaproteobacteria > Burkholderiales > Burkholderiaceae_C > Thiomonas_A. The sequence continues at coordinate 73,558 of JAKAZQ010000009.1, forward strand.
CGTGCTCTCCACCATCTTCAGCCTGCGCAACGACGTGCACAGGCAGCGCTGGTTCCTGCGCCTGGCGCCGTGGATGATCCCGGTGCCGTGGCTGGCCTGCGAAATGGGCTGGGTGACGGCCGAGGTCGGACGCCAGCCCTGGACCGTGTTCGGGCTGCTGCCGACGTGGATGAGCGCGTCGACCCACAGCGTCGGCTACATGGTGTTCTCGCTCACCGGCTTTGTCGCGCTGTACTCGGTGTTCATCGCCGTGGAAATGTTCCTGATGGTGCGTTTCGTGCGCCGCGGGCCGAGCGAGCGTGGCGCTGGCGGCGCGCCACCCGCGTTCGGCGGCTACGGTGCCGGGCTGGCGACGGCGGGCGCGATGATGCGCCGGGAGGACTGAGCCATGGAACTGTATCTCGCACTCAAGCTGCTGTGGTGGCTGTTGCTGGGCGTGCTGCTGATGGGCCTGGCCATCATGGTGGGCATGGACATGGGCGTCGGCACGCTGCTGCGCTTCGTCGGCCGCAGCGATCTCGAACGGCGCGTGTGCCTCAACGCCATCGGCCCGCACTGGGACGGCAACCAGGTCTGGTTCATCCTCGGCGGCGGGGCGATTTTCGCGGCCTTCCCGCTGATCTACGCCACCGCGTTCTCCGGCCTGTACATCGTCATGCTGGTGCTGCTGTGGACCATGATCGTGCGGCCCCTCGGGTTCGAGTACCGCAGCAAGATCGCGTCGCCGGCGTGGCGCGGGGTGTGGGACTGGGCGCTGCTGGTCAGCGGCGCGGTGCCGATGATCGTCTACGGCGCGGGCATCGGCAACATGCTGCTGGGCGTGCCCTTCCACTTCGCCTGGGACCTGCGCTCCTACTACACGGGCAGTTTCCTCGGCCTGCTGCACCCCTTCGCCGTGCTGTGCGGGCTGCTTTCGCTGGCGCTGTCGGTGCACATGGGAGCGTCGATGCTGATGGGCCGCGCCGGCGGCGCCGTGGCCGAGCGTGCGCGCAAGGCGGGCACCGGCGCGCTGCTGCTGGCGCTGGCGCTGTTCAGCATCGGCGGCGTGTGGGTCGCGTCGATGCACGGCTACGTGCTCGAGCACGGCCCGGCCGCGGCGGCCGCGCAGACCCCGCTGCAGCAGACGGTGAGCCTGCGCGCCGGCGCCTGGCTGGACAACTACCGCGCCCATGCGGCGCTGTGGTGCGTGCCCGGCCTGGGCTACCTCGGCATGCTGCTGGCGCTGCTGGCGCTGCGCCGGGCACGCCCGACGCTGGCCTGGTGGAGCGGCGCGCTGGCGTGGATCGGGGTCATCGGCACCGCCGGCGTGGCGCTGTTCCCGTTCATGATGCCGTCGAGCAGCGATCCGTCGCAGAGCCTCACGCTGTGGAACGCGGTGTCCAGCCGCACCACCCTGCTGTGGATGACGGGCTTCGCCGCGGTGTTCGTGCCGCTCATCATCTGGTACACGAGCTGGGCGTTCTGGGTCATGCGCGGCGTGGTCGACGCGCAGGAACTCGAACACGACGAACACGCCTATTGAGACGCGGGGATCGACATGAAAACCCTGGGACAGTTCGTGGTCTTCCTGCTGGTGGCCGTGCTGGCGATCCTGCTCGGCGTGATCCTCGGCGATTACGCGCCGTGGTATTTCGCGTGGCTGGTCGGCACGGTGATGCTGGTGCTGGTGGCGGCCGCCGGCGGCGCCTGGCTGGACGTGCAGGACGCCGACGCCGAAGCCCCGCGCTGAAGCCGCGGCGCGGCGCTCAGCCGGGCGCGGCAGCGTCGGCTCGCGGCGACGGGCCGCGCTGCGCGATGCGCCCGTGCCGCAGCGTCGCCACCTCGTCGACCAGCGCGCCCAGCGCGCCCAGCCGGTGGGTGATCAGCAGCACGGTGCGCCCGCGCATGGCTTCGCGCAGCGCCTCGTAGAGCTCGCGCTGGGTGGCTGCGTCCAGCGCCTCGGCGGGTTCGTCGAGCAGCAGGATCGGGGCATCCTTGAGCAGCGCGCGCGCCACCGACAGGCGCCGCGCCTGGCCGCCGGACAGCAGCGCGCCGCCTTCGCCCAGCGGGGTCAGGTAACCCTGCGGAAAGCCCTCGATGACCTCGTGCAGGCGCGCCGCGCGGCAGGCCTGCTCGACCTGCTGCGGCGTCGCCTGCGGACGCGCCAGCAGCAGGTTGTCGAGCACGCTGCCGTGGAACAGGTAGTCGTCCTGGCCGACCACGGCGAACATCGCGCGCGCGTCGTCGCCGGGCAACTCGCGCAACTCCACGCCGCCGATGCGCACACTGCCGTGCTGGTAGTCGCGCAACCGGGTGAGCACGTGCAGCAGGCTGCTCTTGCCGGCGCCGCTGGCGCCGACCAGGGCCAGGCGCGAGCCGGCCGGCAGCTCGAGGTCGACGCCGTCGAGCACCCACGGCGCGCCCGCGGCGTAGCGCATGCGCAGGCCGCGCAGGCTGAGCGTGGCGTCGGCCGGCCGCGGCGCCGCCCGCGGCGGATCGGGCACCGCCGGCGGCAGGTCGGCGAGTTCGAACACGCGGCGCGCCGCGGCGAGCAGCTCGCCGAGCATCTGGAACGCCGGCGGCAACGGCGCCAGCGCCTCGAACGCGCCCAGCGCGAACAGCGCCAGCATGGGCAGCTGCGCCGGCGGCAGGCGCGCCGCGGCCAGCGCCGGCAGCAGCAGCGCGAGGGCCGAGGCCAGCGCCAGGTTGGCGCACAGGCCGACGGCGGCGGCGGCGGCCCCGGACAGGTCGCTGAGACGGCGCTGGCGCTGCAACAGCGCGGCGCTGGCGGCGTCGGCGCGATCGCGCCAGGCCGCCTCCCCCGCATACACGCGCAACTCCAGCGCTCCGGCCAGCGCGTCGCCGATGTCGATGCGCAGGCGGTTGCGCAACTCCAGCGCCTCGCGCGCGGCGACGCGCCCGCGGCGCCAGGCCCACCACGGCACGCCGACGCCGGCGAGCAGCAGCCAGGTCGCGGTGACCAGCGCCAGGCGCGGGCTGAACAGGGACATCGCGCCGAGCATGCCGAGCACGCCGACGGCGGCCACGCCGGCCGGCAGGAACAGGCGCAGATAGGCCTGGTTCAGGGTGTCGATGTCGGCCTGCATGCGCGACAGCAGGTCGGCGCTGCGCAGCAGATCCAGGTTGGCCGGGGCGAGCGGCTCGATGGCCAGGAACAGCCAGACGCGCAGGCGCGCCAGGATGCGCAGGGTCGCCTCGTGGGTCAGCAGGCGCTCGACATAGCGTCCGCCGGTGCGCGCGATGGCCAGCCCGCGGATGGCCGCCGCCGGGGTGAAATAGTTGATCGCCGAGCCGGCCGCGCCGGCCAGCGCCATCGCCGCGACGAACCAGCCCGACACGGCGAGCAGGCCGACATTGGCCAGCAGCGCGAGCAGCGCCACCGCGCCGCCGGCGAGCATCCAGGCGCGCTGCGGCGTCAGCAGGCGCCACAGGCGCAGCAGGTCGGAGCGCGCGCCGCGGTCGCGGGTCATGGTGTGTCCTCGGCGCGCAGCAGGCGTGCGAAGGCGCCGCCGCAGGCGGCGAGCTGGCGCGGCGTGCCCTGCTCGACCACCCGCCCCTGCTCCAGCACCAGCACCCGGTCCGCGATCTCCACGGTGCGCAGGCGGTGCGCCACCATCAGCACGGTGCGCCCGCGCAGCGCGTCGCGCAGTGCATGCAGCACCTGCTGCTGGGTCGCGGCGTCGAGACTGGCGGTGGGCTCGTCGAGCAGCAGCAGCGGCGCGTCGCGCAGCAAGGCGCGCGCCAGCGCCAGGCGCTGCGCCTGGCCGCCCGACAGCCCGGCGCCGCGCTCGCCCAGCAGGGTGTCGAGGCCTTGCGGCAGCGCGTCGACGAATGCGTCGGCGCAGGCCGCGCGCAGCGCCGCGCGCAACGCCTGCGGCGTGGCATCGGGGCGCGCCAGGCGCAGGTTGTCGGCGATGCTCGCGGCGAACAGGTGCGGGCGCTGCGGCAGCACGGACAGGCAGCGCAGCCAGGCCTGGGGATCGAGCTCGTCGAGCGCGACGCCGTCGACGCGGATGCTGCCCGCCGTCGGCGCGGCCAGGCCGAGCAGCAGGCCGAGCAGCGAGGACTTGCCGGCACCGCTGGCGCCGACCACCGCGGTGATCGTGCCCGGCGCAAGCTGCAGGCTGCAGCCGCGCAGGGCGACACGCCCGTCGGCATGGCGCAGGTGCACGTCGTCGAACACGACCTGCGGCGGCGTGGCGGGTGGCGCGACGCCGCCGGCGGCGACCTGCGGCGGCGGCAGCTCGAGCACCGGACGCATGCGCTGCGCCGCGCCCAGTGCGTCCATGCGCAGGTGGTAGACGCCCCCGAGCCCGCGCAGCGGCGCGTAGAACTCGGGAGCCAGCAGCAGCACGAAAAAGCCCTGCAGGAAGTGCATCTGGCCCCACAGCAGGCGAAAGCCCACCAGCACGGCGACCAGCGCGATGCTCACCGTGGACAGGAACTCCAGCACCAGCGCCGACAGGAAGGCCACGCGCAGCACCTGCATGGTCGCGCCGCGGTACTCCTCGGACACCTGCTCCACGACGGCGGCCTCGCGCCGGCTGGCGCCCAGCAGCTTGAGGGTCGCCAGCCCCTGCAGCGTGTCGAGGAAACGCGCCGAAAGGCGGGCCAGGCGAAGCCATTGCTGCTGGTTCAGATCCTCCGCGCCGCGTCCGATCAGCCACATGAACAGCGGGATCAGGGGCGCCGTGAACAGCAGGATGAGGCCGGAGATCCAGTCCACCGGGAATACCGCGACGAGGATCGCGGCCGGCACCAGCGCCGTCACGCGCAGGGTCGGCAGGTAGCGCGCGAAATACGCCTCCAGCGCCTCGATGCCGTTGACCAGGCTGTTCAGCAGGTCGCCGCGCTGCTCGCCCTGCAGCCACAGCGGCCCCAGAGCCTGCACATGCGCGAGCAGCCGGTCGCGCAATTGCCGGCGCAGCGCGGCGCCGGCCCGGAACGCCACGCGTTCGGAGGCGCGGGTGAGTGCGAAGCGCGACGCGAACAGCACGAGCAGGCCGGCCAGCCACGGCAGCGCCTGGCGCGGCGCCGGATGCGGCTGCAGCGCGGCGGCGACGATGTGCGCGATCAGCGCCGCCTGCGCCACCACGAGCACGCCCGATACGCTGCCCAGCGCGACAGCCCGGCGCAGGATCGGGCGCAGGCCCGGCACGAAGCTCTTGAGCCACGCCTGCGCGCGGGCGTCGCGGGAAGGGATCGGCGTGGCGGACATGTCGGGTGGCGCAAAGCTGCAAGCGTAATCGAGTCCTGGATACCCCCCCTGTTGCAGTGCGAAAGCCCGCAGCACGCCATGGGCAACGCGACGCCGGAATGGACCGCCCCTGGCGAATTGCAGCAGGCTCGCCCTCTGCCGCCCAGGCTGCTAGCCCTGCAGCGGCAGGCGCACCTCGGCCTTGACCTCCCGCAGCACGATGCTGGAGCGCACATGCGTGACCCCGGGCAGGCGGAACAGCACCTGGTGCTGGAAACGCTCGTAGCTCTCGATGTCGGGCAGCGCGATGGTCAGCAGGTAGTCGGCCTGGCCGGTGGTCGACAGGCAGCGCACGATCTGCGGCAGCGCCGCCACCTGGCGTTCGAAGTCCTCGACGATGCCCTCGCTGTGCCGGCTCAGGTTGACCTCTGCGACGACCAGCAGGTGCAGCCCGACCTTGGCCCGATCGACCAGCGCGGTGTAGCCGCGCACCACGCCGCTGGCCTCGAGCTCCTTGATGCGACGCCAGCACGGCGTGCTCGACAGCCCCACCTTGTCGGCCAGTTGCTGCAGCGTCTGGCGCGCGTCGCGCTGCAGTTCCTCGAGGATGCGCAGGCTCACCGCATCCAGATGTTTTTGCTCACCCATCGTCGTCCTGAAAAAATTTTTGCTTCGCTTCGCCGATTTTGCGCCAAATCAGGAAATTCTTTTTTCGTTTTCGCATCTATGGTTTGTGATCCATACGCCGCGAACGCCATGTCCACCACCCTTTCCCGAAACGTGCCGGGAGCCCCCGGCGAAGCCGTCCCCGACGCCCCGGCGCAGGCGCTGCGCGACGACTACGCACTGCGCGATGCATTGCTGGCGCAGCGCGGCCGCGTGCTGCTCAGCGGCACGCAGGCGCTGGTGCGCCTGCTGCTCATGCAACGCGCCGCCGACGCCGAACGCGGCCTCGATACGCGCGGCTTCGTCAGCGGCTATCGCGGTTCGCCGCTCGGCATGGTGGACCAGGAACTGTGGCGCGCGCAGGCCGAGCTCGACGCCGCCGGCGTGCGCTTCGTGCCGGGCGTGAACGAGGAACTGGCGGCCACCCAGGTGCTCGGCACGCAGCGCGTGGAGTCGGATCCCGAGCGCACCGCCTCCGCGGTGTTCGCCATGTGGTACGGCAAGGGCCCTGGGGTGGACCGGGCCGCCGACGCGCTCAAGCACGGCAACGCCTATGGCGCCTCGCCGCACGGCGGCGTGCTGGTCGTAGCCGGCGACGACCACGGCTGCGTGTCCTCGTCGTTCCCGCACCAGAGCGATCCGGCGCTGCAGGCCATGGGCATGCCCGTGGTGGCGCCGTCGAACGTGGCCGAATACCTCGAATTCGGCCTGTACGGCTGGGCGCTGTCGCGCTACAGCGGCGCGTGGGTCGGCATGACGGCGCTGTCCGAGGTCGTGGAAAGCCGTGCCAGCGTCGACCTCGACCTGCTGCGCGCGCGCCGCGTCGCCTGGCTCGACGCAGCCGGGGTGGCCGCGGCCACCGGACACCAGGCGCCAGCCGACGGGCTGCACTACCGCTGGCCGGATCTGCCGTCACTGCGCATCGAGACCCGCCTGGCCGACAAGCTCGACGCCGTGCGCGCCTTCGCGCGTGTCAACAGCATCGACCGCGAGATCATCGCCAGCGAGCACGCGCGCGTGGGCATCGTCACCTGCGGCAAGGCGCACCACGACCTGATGGAAGCGCTGCGCCGACTCGAGATCACCCCGCGCATGCTGGCCGATGCCGGCGTGCGCCTGTACAAGGTGGGGCTGTCGTTCCCGCTGGAGCCGACGCGGGCGCTGCAATTCGCGCTCGGCCTCGACGAGCTGCTGGTGGTCGAGGAAAAGGCCGCGGTGGTGGAGACGCAGTTGCGCGACCTGCTGTACAACCAGCCCGAGGCGCGCCGCCCGGCGATCCTCGGCAAGCACGACCGCGCCGGGCGCGCGCTGGTGCCGGCGCACGGCGAGTTGCGCCCGTCGCGCCTGATCGAACTGCTGGCCGACTGGCTGGTACGCCACTTCCCGGACCAGCGCACCTTCAACGACCATCGGCGCCACGTGCGCGACT
>JAKAZQ010000066.1 GCA_021815805.1 Pseudomonadota bacterium
AGAAGGACAACATCCTGGCGGCGGCGCAGGCCGGCGTCAACGGCTACATCGTCAAGCCGTTCCCGGCCGATGTGCTGAAGGCGAAGATCGACGGCATCCTGCACCGCCTGCGCGCAGGGGCCACGCCGTGACCGGCGCACCCGAGGCCGGCGGCCAGGCGCTGCTCAACCTGCGCGAGGCCGACGCGCTGCTGACCCAGGGGGTGCAGCGCATTCTCAGCGCCTCCAGCGACCTGCCCGGCGCCAGCCACCCGCTGCAGGAGGTGCTGCGCCTGAGCGAACAGCAGGCCATGCACACGCTCGAGGCGGTGGAGGCCGCGCAGGGCGAGGTGCAGGCGATCCGAGCGACCAACGGCGGCTTCATCGACCAGCGCCTGCAGCGCCTGGAACTCCACCTGCAGGCCATCCTGACCGCCCAGCAGGGGCAGGATCTCACCGGCCAGCGCCTGAAAAAGACCATCGCGCTGCTGCAGGCGGTGGAGTCGCGCATCCAGGAAGCCCTGGTGCAACTCGGCCAGGCCGGATTCAGCCCCGGACAGCCCAGTTCGGAGCCGGCGCCCGACGACACCTTCGGCAGCGGTCGCATGGACCAGGACAACGTCGACGATCTGCTGTCGCAGCTGGGCATCTGAGCCGGCGCGCCGCGGCAAGGCTCAATGCGCTTCGTGCACGTGTGACGCGGCGGCGGAATCGGCGGCAGGCGCATGGTGCCCGTGGTGGGAGTGCCCGAACACCAGATACGCCTCGGACCCGTCGCGCACCAGGCGACACTGCGCGCCATGGGGCAGGCTCAGCTTGGTGCGCACATGGCCGAACGGCAGGCCTTCGAGCACCGGCACGCCATGCTCGCGCAACTGGCGCCGCAACCAGCCGACCGCGGCGTCCAGGTCGTAGCCGGCGTCGTGCTCGACCAGCCGGTACTCGGTGAAGCTGCCGAGCAGAACGGCGCGCTGGCGCTGCAGCACGCCGGCGCCGAGCAACTGGCTGAACATGCGCTCGATGCGGTACGGATGCTCGCCGACATCCTCGAGAAACAGCACGCCCTGCACCTGCGGCAGGTAAGGCGTGCCGACCAGGCTGCACACCAGGCTGAGATTGCCGCCCCACAGCGGACCGGCGGCGTCGAGCCCGCGCGGAGCGTCCGGACAGGCGAAGCCGACGGCTTCGAGCCGGCCGTCCACGACATCGAGAAAGCTCTCGCGCGTGATCGCGTCCACGCGCTCGCCGCCGAAGTCGAAGCTGGCCATCGGCCCGCTGCAGGTGACGCTGCCGTGCAGCGCCAGCAAGGCCAGCTGCAGCGCCGTGAAGTCGCTGTGCCCGACCCAGAGCTGGCCCCTGCGCTGGATCGCGTCGTGCAGCAGCGCATGATCGATGCGGTCGAGCAGGCGCGTCAGCCCGTAGCCGCCGCGCGTCGCCATGACCACGCGCGCGCGCGAGCGCGCGGCGAGGTGCAGGGCCTGCACGCGCTGCGCATCGCTGCCCGCGAAGCGTTGCTGCCTCGCCAGCGCACGCGCGTCCACGCGTACCTGGAACCCGAGCGCCCGCAGGTTGTCGGCGGCGCGCTGCACGCGCTCCGGCTGCGGCACCGCGCCGGACGGGGAAAGCAGGCGCAGTTCGCCGCGGCTCGCGCAAGATGGATCGGACATGGGACCTGGGATTCAGAGATCGAATTCGCCGCCGGGCTCGTCGAGGTGGGCGACGTCGATGCCCCCGGCATGCGCGCCCTGCTCCTGCGCGTCGCCGGGCGCGTACTGCGCGGGCTGCGCATCGGCCTGCGCATCGACCTGCGCATCGGCCTGCGCATCGGCCTGCGCATCGGACTGTGCGCGGCTGCGGCGCTCGCGAAAGAAGTCCTGCAGCAACGCGCCGCAGGCCTTCGCCTCGACGCCGCCCTGGCACTGCGCGTGGTGGTTCAGGCGCGCTTCGGCGAACAGGTTCAGCACGCTGCCGGCCGCCCCCGTCTTCGGATCGGCGGCGCCGAACACCACGCGCTGCACGCGCGCGTGCAGCAGTGCCATCGCGCACATCGCGCAGGGCTCCAGCGTGACGTAGAGCGTGCAGCCCGGCAGGCGATAGTTGCCGAGCAGGCTGGCGGCCTGACGCAGCGCGACGATTTCCGCGTGCGCGGTCGGGTCGCTGTCGCCGATCGGGCGGTTGTACCCGGTCGCCAGCACCTTGCCTTCGCGCACCACCACCGCGCCCACCGGCACTTCGCCGAGCAACCAGGCGTTCTGCGCCTGGTCCAGCGCAAGGCGCATGAACGCGTGATCGGCCTGGGCGTCCGGCGCGGCCGGCGCCGCGGCGAGCAGGCTGGCGCGGGAAGCTTGGGATTCGGACATGCCCGAAGCATACCCGGCGGCGCCGCCGGCTTCAGGGCAACAACACGGCGGCGCCCTGCAGCGCGCCGCCGCGCAGGTCGTCCAGCGCACGCTGGGCCTCGCGCAGCGCGTAGCGGGTGACATGCATGCGCAGCCCGATGCGCGGAGCCAGCGCGAGAAACTCCTCGCCGTCACGGCGCGTCAGGTTGGCCACCGACACCACGCGACGCTCCTCCCACAGCCAGGCATAGGGAAACGACGGAATATCGCTCATGTGGATGCCGGCGCACACCACCACACCACCCTTGCGTACCGCCCGCAGCGCCTGCGGCACCAGCGCGCCGACCGGCGCGAACAGCAGTGCTGCGTCGAGCCGGCACGGGCCCGGCTCGTCGGACCCACCGGCCCAGGCGGCGCCCAGGCTGCGCGCGAACGCCTGCGCCTGCACATCCCCGGGCCGCGTGAAGGCATGGACCTCGCGCTGCTGCCACCTTGCCACCTGCGCCAGGATGTGCGCGGCAGCGCCGAATCCGTAAAGGCCGATGCGTCTGGCCTCGCCAGCCATGCGCAGCGCGCGCCAGCCGATCAGCCCGGCGCACAGCAGCGGAGCCGCTTCGGCATCGTCCGGTCCATCCGGCAGCGCAAACACATAGGCGGCATCGGCGACGCAAAGCTGCGCATAGCCGCCCTGGCAGGTATAGCCTGTGAAACGCGGGTGGTCGCACAGGTTCTCGCGGCCGGCGACGCAATAGTCGCAATGGCCGCAGGTATGTCCCAGCCAGGGCACGCCCACGCGCTGGCCGAGTCGCAGCCCGCGCACTCCGGCGCCCATGGCGTCGATGCGGCCGACGATCTCGTGGCCCGGGATCAGCGGCAGCGCGGCATCCGGAAGTTCGCCGTCGACCACGTGAAGATCGGTGCGGCACACGCCGCAGGCGCCGACGCGCAGGCGCACCTGACCAGGGCCGGGCTCGGGGTCGGGCCAATCCCGCGGGCGCAACGCGCTGCGCGGTCGCTCCAGCACCATCGCAAGCATCACCGTCTCCTCGTGGGTGCCTCGGTCGATCCGGCGCGCGGCAGCGCTTCGCGGCGACAGCGCCCGCCGCCTCGCGCCAGTCAGCCGCCTTGCGTCACTCAGCCTCCTTGCGTCAGCCAGCCGCTTCGAGTCAGCCAGCCGCATCGCGTCAGCCAGCCGCCTCGCGTCAGCCAGCCGCCGCCAGACGCGCCTCGCCGGCACGGGCGAACAATTCGGCCGCATCCAGGCGTCGATGCCGCGGCTCGCTCATCGCCTGGCGCCAGGCGCGTGCTCCGGGCGCCCCCTTCCACAAACCCAGCATGTGGCGCACCACCGCGAAGGGCGCCACGCCCTGCGCGGCCATGCGCTGGCAATACTCGCGCATCACCTGCTCGATCTGCGACATGTCCGGCGCGGCCTGCGCAGGTTCGCCGAAATACTCGTGATCCCAGCGGGTCAACCACCACGGGCGCTGGTAGGCCTCGCGCCCGATCATCACCCCGTCGACATGCCGCAGGTGTTCGCGCACCTGGGCATCGTCGCGGATACCGCCATTGATCACCACCTGCAAACCGGGAAAGTCGCGCTTGAGACGATACACCAGCTCCGGACGCAGCGGCGGGATTTCGCGGTTGTCCTTGGGACTCAGGCCGTCGAGCCAGGCGTTGCGCGCATGCACGATGAACACCTCGCAACCCGCGTCGGCCACGGTGCCGACGAAGTCGCGCATGAATCCGTAGCTCTCCACGCGGTCGATGCCCACGCGATGCTTGACGGTGATCGGGAGCGCCGCGCCCACCGCGTCGCGCATGGCCGCCACGGCGTCGCGTACCAGCGCCGGCTCCGCCATGAGGCAGGCCCCGAAAGCGCCGCGTTGCACGCGCGGACTCGGACAGCCGCAATTCAGGTTCACCTCGGCGTAGCCCCAGCGCCCGGCCAGCCGCGCGCAGGCCGCCAGGTCCGCCGGCTCGCTGCCCCCGAGCTGCAGCGCCACGGGCTGTTCGGCCGCGTCGAAATCCAGATGCCGGGCCTGGTCCCCGTGCAGCAACGCCCCGGTGGTCACCATCTCGGTGTACAGGCGGGCGTGGCGGCTGAGTTGGCGGTGGAAAAAGCGGCAATGCCGGTCGGTCCAGTCGAGCATGGGCGCCACGCACAGGCGCCAGCCGGGCTCGCCGGATTCGTTGCAGGAGGGCATCGAGATCACCCGGATATTCTCGCGCATTCCGTTGCGCGCCGAAAAAACAAAAGCCCGGCTACTTGCGTAGCCGGGCCGGGATTCCCTGGAAGGGGGAGCCTGACGATGTCCTACTTTCACACGCGGATGCGCACTATCATCGGCGCTGAGGCGTTTCACGGTCCTGTTCGGGA
>JAKAZQ010000067.1 GCA_021815805.1 Pseudomonadota bacterium
GTACAGGCGGGTTCCGGAACCCCCGGCGAGAATGATGCCCTTTCGGGCGACAGTGTGCGTCATGAATCGGTGGGGTGAGTGGCGGCCCGGGCGGGCCATGCCCTAAGCATAAGGGAGCGCGGCATGAAAAAGCCCCGCTGGCGCTTGCGCGTGCGGGGCTCGGAATGCTGGTGGCGCTTCAGGGACTCGAACCCCGGACCTGCGGATTATGATTCCGTCGCTCTAACCGACTGAGCTAAAGCGCCAAAGGAGCGCAAGTATACGGGCGCTCGCGCGGGCCCTCAAGCCCCCGCCGCGAAACGGCCCGGGGCTCAGCGATTCTGGAACGCCGGCGCGCGCTTCTGCAGAAACGCGGCCATGCCTTCGCGCTGGTCGTGGGTCCCGAACAGGCTGTGGAACATCCGGCGCTCGAACATCATCCCGTCGGCCAGCGGGGTCTCGAAGGCGCGGTTCACGCACTCCTTGGCCATCGCCACCGTCTGGCGCGGGAAGCTGGCGATGGTCGCCGCCGCCTCCAGCGCCTCGTCGAGCAGGCGCGCCGCCGGCACCACGCGCGACACCAGGCCCGCACGTTCGGCTTCCGCCGCGTCCATCATGCGCGCGGTCAGTGCCAGATCCATGGCCTTGCTCTTGCCCACGGCGCGCGGCAGGCGCTGCGTTCCGCCGGCTCCGGGGATGATGCCGATGCGGATTTCCGGCTGACCGAAACGGGCGTCGTCGGCGGCGATGATGAAGTCGCACATCATCGCCAGTTCGCAGCCGCCGCCCAGGCAGTAGCCGGCGACGGCCGCGATCACCGGTTTGCGCACGCTGCGCATGCGCTCCCAGTTGCGCGTGATGAAATCCTCGCGATAGGCCTGCATGTAGTCCTTCTCGGCCATCGCCGCGATGTCCGCCCCGGCGGCAAAGGCCTTTTCGCTGCCGGTGAGCACGATGCAGCCGATGCCGTCGTCGGCGTCGTAGCGCGCCAGCGCCGCGCCGAGTTCGTCCATCAGTGCGTCGTTCAGCGCGTTGAGCTGCTTGGGGCGGTTGAGCCGGATCAGCGCCACCTGGTCGCGCACTTCCAGCAGCAGGTTCTCGGGGTTCATCGGGGTCTCCTCGCGGTCGGGTTGTGACAGGTTCCTGGGGGTGTCGTTCAGGCGCCGAGCCAGGCCCGGCGCAGGCGCAGCGCACGGGCGCCCGGGTGCGCGGCCAGCTGCAGCTGCACCGGCCCGACGGGCGGCGGCGGCAGCGCCGCGCGCAGCTGCAGCAGGCGTCCGTCGCGCATCACGTGCGCGCTCCACAGCTGGCCCGGCGCGGCGCGGCGGTACTGGCGCGCCAGCGCCGCGGCGCCGGCCTGCTGCTCGTTCACCGCGACCAGCACGTCGTCCGCGCACAGCCCGGCGTGCTCGGCCCAGGAATCGCTGCGCACGTAGCGCACCCGCGGCCAGGCAGACGCTGCGTCCAGGCGCAGGCCGAGGGCCTCCGGCGCCTCCGCCGCGGCGTGCACGCATTGCACGCCGAACCCGGCCAGCAGACGCGCCAGCGGAAGCTCCTCGCGACCCTGCACATGGCGCGCGAACCAGCGGCGCACGTCCAGCCCGCAGGCCTCGCGCACCAGCCCGGGCAGCGCGTCCTCGGCCACGCCCTGCTCGCGCAGCGGCGCGTCGGCGCGCCCGTAGCGCTGCCACAGCAGGCGCATGACGTCGTCCAGGCAGCCCTTGCCGCGGCTGCGCAGATGCAGGTCGAGCGCCAGCGCGAACAGGCCGCCGAGGGTGTAGTAGCTCACCGTCGCGTTGGGCGTGTTCTCGTCCGGACGGTAGAACTTGATCCAGGCGTCGAAGCTGGCCTCCTCCAGGCTCTGCACGTGGCGTCCCGGGGTCGCCTGCACCGCGCACATCGCGTCGGCCAGCAATTGCAGGTACTGCTTCGCATCGAGCAGCCCGGTGCGACGCAGCACGAGGTCGTCGTAGTACGACGTGAAACCCTCGAACAGCCAGAGCATCCCGGTGAGGTTCTCGCGCTGCAGGTCGGGCGGGGTCAGCGCCTGCGGGCGGATGCGCTTGATGTTCCAGGCATGGAAGTACTCGTGGCTGCACAGCCCGAGCAGGCGCCGGTAGCCGGCACCGGCGTCGGCGGGGTCGCGCGGGTGCGGCAGGTCGGCCTCGCCGCAGATCAGCGCGCTGCTGTCGGCGTGCTCGAGTCCGCCCCAGCCATGCGGCGACGGCGCCAGCAGGAACGCATAGCGGCGAAACGGCGGCCTGCGCGACGCCGGCTCGAACAGCTCGATCTGCGCCTCGCAGATGCGCTTGAGATCGGCGCGCAGGCGACGCTCGTCGACCTGGCCGCGCAGGCGCCCGCCGTGCTCGATGATCAGCGCGTGCGGCGTGGCGCAGGCGGAAAAGCCCAGGCGCAGCTGCTCGCCGCAGGACACCGGGTGGTCGATCAGCTGCTGGTAGTCGGGGGCCGCGTAGCTGCCGAAGCCGCGCGCGTCGACGTCGCGCGCCGGCAGCGTCGTGGCCACGCTCCACGCCAGCGGCGCGGGCGGCGGCTCGATGCGCAGCTCATGCTCGACATGCTCGCAGCCGGCAGGCTCGAGCAGCAGGCTGCCGGGGTTGAAGAATGCGCGCGACGGATCGAGCCAGGCCGCGCGCACCGAGGCGTCGTGCGCGTACACGCTCCAGCGCACCTGCAGCGGGCCGACGCAGGGCTCGACGCGCCAGCGGTTCTTCGCCACCTTGCGCACCGCGAGCGATCGCTCGCCGCAGTGCGCGCGGACCTGCAGCACATGACGTGCGAATTCGCGCACCAGGTAGCTGCCGGGAGCCCACACCGGCAGCCACAGCTCCTGCCCGGACGCGTCGGGGCGGTCGAGTTCGAGTTCCACGTCGTAGACGTGGGCGTGCAGTCGCTGCATGTGCACGCGGTAGCGCACCGGCGCGGCGCCAGCGCTGCGCGCACGGCGGCGCGGCGGGGTGGATGACGTCATGGCAGGCGACAGGAATTGGGTCGGGCTTCATGCTAATCTGGTCTGCGAGCCGGGGCGTCCCGGCGTTTTCACCAGAGGATGAAGCCGTTCGTGGATCGAGACGTGTTCAGTGAGATCGCCGTGCACACGGGCTCGGGTTCTCCGTTGCTGGTCTACCAGCCGCAGGTGCGCTATCCGAGCGGCGAGGTGCTCGGGCTCGAGGCGCTGTTCCGCTGGCGCGGCGACGCCGCGCCGCGCCGTCACTCGCCGCTCGCGTTCCTGCCGCGGCTGTCGGTGTCGCAGACCAGCCAGTTGTTCTTCTGGGTCATCGACACCGCCGTCGCCGAGGCCCGCGTGCTGTGCAACTGGACCGGCTGGCAGGGGCTGGTCGGCGTGAACGTGGAGGCCGATCAGCTGGGCGATCCGGAACTCGTGCCGCATATCCAGCGCGTGCTGCACGACAACCGCTGGCCGGCGCAGCGCCTGGCGCTGGAGGTCACCGAGCGCCGCCAGATCCCGGTGTTCCCGAGTGTCGTGCGCAACATCCATGCGCTGCAGCAGGCCGGCGTGCTGCTCGCGATGGACGACTTCGGCGAAGGCTATGCGTCGTTCGAATACCTCAAGCGCCTGAGCCCGGCGCAGATCAAGCTGCCCGCCGGCTTCACCACCGGACTGGATCGCGACGTGCGCAATCGCGAGATCGTGCGCAGCCTGCTCGCGCTCGGCCAGCGCCTGGGCGTGCAGGTCGTCGCCGAGGGGGTCGAGCGTTCCGAGGACGCGCATGCGCTGCGCGAACTCGGGTTGCAGGTGATGCAGGGCTACCTGTTCGGCGAGCCGCGCCAGCTCGAGGACTGGGCCGAATTCCTCAACCACGGCGGGCGCCTGCGCAGCGCCTGAGCACGCCGACGTGCCCAGGCGCGCCCGGGCCTCAGCCGACGTGCCGCGCCAGGAAATCGAGCGAGCGTTGCAGCGCGAGCCCGGCCGCGGCCTTGTCGTAGCTGGCGCGCGCGTCGCAATTGAAGCCGTGGTCGGCGTCGTAGACGAAGAACTCGGCATCCGGGTTGGCCTTGCGCACCGCTTCGCGGTCGGCTTCGGAGATGTGCGCGTCGCGAAGTCCGTAGTGGAACATCAGGGGCGCCTTGGCCGGCTCACCGGTGAATTGCACGTTGCGCCCGCCGTAGTAGCTGATCGCCGGCAGTCCGAGCCGGATCGCCGACAGGTAGCTGACGGTGCCGCCCCAGCAATAGCCGACGACCCCGGTGCGCCCCGCGCCGGAGACCTGGCGCACCGCGGCCTCGACGCCGGCCAGCGCGCGCTCGAAGCCGAGCTTGCCGACCAGCTCTCGCCCTTGCTGCATGCCCTGCTGGTCGTAGCCGAGTTCGACGCCCGTCTGCACGGGGTCGAACAGCGCCGGCGCGATGGCCAGGTAGCCGGCCGCCGCGTAGCGGTCGGCCACGCTGCGGATATGCGGGTTCACGCCGAAGAT
>JAKAZQ010000047.1:0-15012 GCA_021815805.1 Pseudomonadota bacterium
AGGACCTGCCCGACGACCGCGCCCCGTGGCGGGCGTGGGCGGCCGCGCTGCGCGAGGCCGGCGAGGCGCTGCGGCGGGCCGCGGCGAGCGCCGCCGCGCAGCCGGCGCCGCACACCCTGGACCATGCCACGCCGTTCCTGCAGGGCTTCGGGCATGTCGTGCTGGCGTGGATCTGGCTCGAGCTCGCGCTGTGCGCGCGGCGCGCGCTTGCCGACGCCGCGCCGGGGCGGGAATTCCTGCTGGGCAAGCTCGCCGCCTGCCGCTACTTTTTCAGCTTCGAGCTGCCGCTGGCGCAGGCCTGGCTGCAACCCCTGCTGCTCGGAGACACCACGTTGCGCGACACTGCGCAGCAATGCCTGTGAGTGCGCTGAGCGCACGCCGAACCCACCCGGTTGGAGAACCCCTGATGTCCGAACAAAATCTGCAGATCCTGCTCGCCGAACGCCCCGAGGGCTGGGTCGAGACGCGCCATTTCCGGGTGCAGCAGGCGCCGCTTCCGAGGCCTGCCGACGGCGAGGTGCTGGTGCGCAACCTGTGGCTGTCGCTGGATCCGTACATGCGCGGGCGCATGTCCGACGCCAAGTCCTACGCCGAGCCGGTGGCGCTGGGCGCGGTGATGATCGGCGGCACCGCCGGCGAGGTCGTGGAGTCGCGCGATCCGGCGCTGCGCCCGGGCGACAAGGTGGTGGGCATGCTGGGCTGGCAGCGCTATGGCTGCGCGCCGGCGCGTGCGCTGCTCAAGGTGGATGCCACGATGGCGCCGCTGCAGGCCTACCTCGGGCCGCTGGGCATGCCGGGGGTCACCGCCTGGTACGGGCTCAAGCGCATCTGCGAGGCGCGTGCCGGCGAGACGGTGGTGGTCACCGCGGCCTCCGGCGCGGTGGGCTCGGTGGTCGGCCAGCTGGCCAAGGCCGAGGGTTGCCGCGTGATCGGCGTGGCCGGTGGCCCCGCCAAGTGCGCCTACGTGGTCGACGAACTCGGCTTCGACGCCTGTGTGGACTACCAGGCCGGCAAGCTGGGGGCCGATCTGCGGGCCGCGCTGGGCGACGGCGCGCACTGCCTGTTCGAGAACGTCGGCGGCGAGATCTTCGACCGCCTGCTCGGGCTCATGCGGCCGTTCGGGCGCATCGCGCTGTGCGGCCTGATCTCCGACTACAACGCCACCGAGCCGTACGCCATGCGCAACGTGCGCGCGATGCTCGTGCAACGCCTGCGCATGCAGGGGTTCATCGTTTCCGAGCACATGGAGCTGTGGCCGCAGGCGCTGCGCGAACTCGGCGCGCTGGCGGCCGGCGGCAAGCTGCGCTGGCGCGAATCGGTGGCCGACGGCCTGGAGCAGGCGCCGCAGGCGTTCATCGGCATGCTGCGCGGCGAGAACTTCGGCAAGCAACTGGTGCGCGTCGGCTGAGGCCGGCGCCCGAGGAGATCCGGCATGTCGTCGACGCAGCCCCGCATGCGCGAGATCAGCGCCGCGCTGGCCTTCGATACCGAGCGTCTGGGCGAGTACCTGCGCGCCCACCTGGGGGATCTGCAGCTGCCGCTGCGGGTGTCGCAGTTCGAGGGCGGGCAGTCCAACCCGACCTACCTGCTGCAGGATGCGGGGGGGCGCCGCTGGGTGCTGCGGCGCAAGCCGCCGGGCAAGCTGCTGCCGTCGGCGCACGCGGTGGATCGCGAGTACCGCGTGATGTCGGCGCTGGCCGACAGCGACGTGCCGGTGCCGCGCATGCGCGTGCTGTGCACCGACGAGTCGGTGATCGGCACCGCCTTCTACGTCATGGACTGGGTGCAGGGGCGCATTTTCTGGGATCCGCGCCTGCCCGGGCTGCAGGCCGGCGAGCGCGCCGCGCTGTTCGACGAGATGAACCGCGTCATCGCCGCGCTGCACCGCGTGGATGTGCAGGCCGCGGGCCTCGGCGACTACGGCAAGCCGGGGCAGTACGTGGCGCGCCAGATCGCGCGCTGGAGCCAGCAGTACCGAGCCAGCCAGACCGAGCCGCTGCCGGCGATGGAGCAGCTCATGCAGTGGCTGCCCGAGCATGTCCCGCAAGGCGACGAGGTGGCCGTGGTGCACGGCGACTTCCGGCTCGACAACCTGATCTTCCACCCGACGCAGCCGCGCGTGCTGGCGGTGCTGGACTGGGAATTGTCCACGCTGGGCCATCCGCTGGCCGACTTCGCCTACCACTGCATGGCCTGGCGCCTCGAGCCGGGACAGTTCCGCGGCATGGCCGGGGAGAACCTGCAGGCGCTGGGCATTCCGTCCGAGCAGGACTACGTCGCCGCCTACTGCCGGCGCACCGGGCGTGCGCCGGTGCCGTCGGCGCAGTGGGAGTTCTTCCTCGCCTTCAACATGTTCCGCCTGTCGGCCATCCTGCAGGGAGTGCTGGCGCGCGCGCTGCAGGGCAACGCGGCCAGCGCCGAGGCGCTCGACGCCGGCGCGCGCGCGCGCCCGCTGGCCGAGGCGGCGTGGGCCCAGGTGCAGCGCATCGGCGTGTGAGCCGCAATCGCCCAGACCCTTTCACGGAGACCCCGAGATGGACTTTGACTATTCGCCCAAGGTTCGCGAACTTCAGCAGCGCCTGGAGACGTTCATGCGCCAGCACGTGCTGCCGGCCGAGCCGGTGTTCGCCGCCGAGGTCGCGGCGAACCGCGCCGCCGGCAACGTCTGGCAGCCCACGCGCGTGATGGAGCAGCTCAAGCAGCAGGCGCGCGCCGACGGCCTGTGGAACCTGTTCCTGCCGGACTCCGGCCACGGCGCCGGGCTGAGCAACCTGGAGTATGCGCCGCTGTGCGAGATCATGGGGCGCTCGCCGCTGGCCCCGGAGGCCTGCAACTGCTCGGCTCCCGACACCGGCAACATGGAGGTGCTGGAGCGCTACGGCACGCCGGCGCAGCAGCAGCGCTGGCTGCAGCCGCTGCTGCGCGGGGAGATCCGCTCGGGCTTCGCGATGACCGAGCCGGCGGTGGCCTCGAGCGACGCCACCAACATCCAGGCCAGCATCCGGCGCGACGGCGACGCCTACGTGATCCATGCGCGCAAGTGGTGGACCTCGGGGGCCAACGACCCGCGCTGCGCGGTGCTGATCCTGATGGGCAAGACGGACCCCGGGCACGAGGATCGGCACCGCCGGCAGTCGATGATCCTCGTGCCCATGGACGCACCGGGGGTGAAGGTGCTGCGCCACCTCGACGTGTTCGGCTACGACGACGCCCCGCACGGCCATGCCGAGGTCGAGTTCCGCGACGTGCGCGTGCCGGCCGACAACATCCTGCTGGGCGAGGGGCGCGGCTTCGAGATCGCGCAGGGCCGCCTGGGGCCGGGGCGCATTCATCATTGCATGCGCCTGATCGGGCTGGCCGAGCGCGCGCTGCAGGACATGTGCCGGCGCGTCGTCGCGCGCCGCGCCTTCGGCCGCAGCCTGGCCGAGCACGGCGTGACGCGCGAGCGCATCGCCGACGCGCGCATGCGCATCGACCAGGCGCGCTGGCTGGTGCTGGCGGCGGCCGATCGCATGGATCGCCTGGGCAACAAGGTGGCGCGCAAGGACATCGCGATGATCAAGGTGGTGGCGCCGGGCATGGCATGCCAGGTCATCGACTGGGCGATCCAGGCGCACGGCGGCGCCGGGGTGTCGCAGGATTTCGGACTGGCGCAGGCCTACGCCCACGCGCGCACCCTGCGCCTGGCCGACGGCCCCGACGAGGTGCACCGCGACCAGATCGCGCGCCTCGAGCTGGCGCCGTACCTGGCCGACGCCGACAGCTAGGAGCGCCGCCGCGCGCGGCGGCCTTGTCGAGGGGCTTGCAAGGAGCACATCATCATGAGCGAAGCGCATCTGCGTCACTGGCCCAAGGGGCTGCCGCAGCACCTGAGCATCCCGGCCGTCAACCTGTACGACAACGTCGAGGTCGCGGCACGGCGTTTCCCGGACAAGGACTTCCTGATCTTCTACGGCGGGCGCCTGAGCTTCGGCGAATTCCGGCGCCAGTGCGAGTGCATCGCCGGGTTCCTGCAGCAGCGCTGCGGCGTGCAGGCGGGCGATCGCGTGCTGCTGGACATGCAGAACAGTCCGCAGTTCGCGCTGGCCTTCTACGCCATCCTGCGCGCCGGCGGCGTGGTCGTGCCGGTGAATCCGATGAACCGCACGGCCGAACTTGCACACTATGTGCGCGACAGCGGCGCGCAGGTCGCGTTCTGCGGCCAGGAACTGCTGGAACAGGTGCAGCCGCTGCTCGGCCAGGGGCTGCAGCGCGTGATCGTCGCCGCGCTCGGCGAGTACGCGGCCGGCGAGTCACCGATCCCGCTGCCGCCGCTGCTTGCCGAGCCGACGCAGGAATTGCGGGCGCAGGGCCTGGTGGCCTGGCGCGAGATGCTCGACGCGCAACTGCGCGCGGGGCCGCTGGTCGGCGGCCCCGACGACCTGTGCGTGATGCCGTACACCTCCGGCACCACCGGGCAGCCGAAGGGCTGCATGCACACCCACCGCAGTGTCATGAGCACCGTCGCGGCCGGCGCGGAATGGGTGCGCGCGCCGTCCGACAACACGGTGCTCGCGGTGCTGCCGTTCTTCCATGTCACCGGCATGCAGATGAGCCTCAACGCCTCGCTGTACCGCTGCAATACGGTGGTGCTGCTGGCGCGCTGGGATCGCGACGCCGCGGCGCAGTGCGTGCAGCACTGGCGCGTCGGCTCGTGGCAGGCGATCTCGACCATGGTCGTCGATTTCCTGATGAACCCGCGCATCGCCGAATACGACCTGTCGAGCATCTGGAACATGGGCGGCGGCGGCGCCGCGATGCCCGATGCGGTGGCGGCGCGCCTGCAGGAACTGTGCGGCATCACCTACATGGAAGGCTATGGCATGACGGAGACCATGGCGCCGACCCACATCAACCCGCCCGGGCGCTGCAAGGCGCAGTGCCTGGGCATCCCGATCTTCGACACCCATGCACGCGTCGTCGACCCGCTGAGCCTGCGCGAGGTGGCGCAGGGGGAGGTCGGCGAGATCCTGGTCAGCGGACCGCAGATCATGCGCGGCTACTGGAACCAGCCGCAGGCCAGCGAGCAGGCACTGGTCGAACTCGACGGACGGCGCTGGCTGCGCACCGGGGATCTCGCACGGGTCGACGAGGACGGCTACTACTTCATGGTCGATCGCCTCAAGCGCATGATCAATGCCTCCGGCTACAAGGTGTGGCCGGCCGAGGTCGAGACCCTGATGTACCAGCATCCCGACATCGTCGAGGCTTGCGTGGTCGGCACCTCCGACGCGCATCGCGGCGAGACCGTGAAGGCCTTTGTCGTGCTGCGCCCGCAGGCGCGAGGCCGCGTGAGCGAGCGCGACATCGTCGAGTGGGCGCACGGCCACATGGCGGCCTACAAGAGCCCGCGCGTGGTGGAGTTCGTCGACACGCTGCCCAAGTCGGGAACCGGCAAGGTGATGTGGCGCGCGCTGCAGGAGCGCGAGCGGGCGGCGCAGGCTGCCGCCGGGTGATTCCGCGTTCGTGCGGCCCACGCCGCCGATGATTTCCTGATCCTTCGCAGGAACCACAGACGAGCTAGGCTCAGCCAGCATCTTTCTTGATTTTCCACAATGTAAGGAAATGTAGCGACTCCTACAAAGAGCCTCATGGCCGCGCGCATCTGCGGGCCTTGACAGGAGTCGATCATGACCGAGAAGTCATCCATTTCCCGACGCTCGATGCTGGCTGCCGTGTGCGGCGTGCTGGCGCTTCCCGCACTGGCTCTCGCCGCCGGCGGCGGTGGTGGTGGCGGTGGCGGTGGCGGTGGCGGCGCCGGCGGTGGCGCTGGCGCTGGCGGAGCCGGAGGCGCCGGTGCGGGCGCCGGCGCCGGCATGGGCGCGGGGCCTGGGGTGGACCAGGGAACGCAGACCCAGGAGCAGACGCAGACCCGCGAACGCACCCAGGAGCGCGAACGCACGCAGGACCAGGATCAGGATCAGGACCAGGACCGCGATCGCGACCAGGATCGGGATCGCGACCAGGATCGCGACCAGACCAGCCAGTGAGCTCTCGCCGGGCGTCGCGTCGCACCTGCGTGCGCGGCGTGGGCCTGGCTCCCGCTGCGTAGTCCAGTCCTTGCCATACCCGGAATTCCTCGGGAGACCGCCATCATGAGACACCGCACCACCAAGGCCCTGGCAGCCGTTGGCGCAGCATCCACCACCTTGTTCCTGCTCGCCGCCTGTGGTGGCGGCTCGAGCGGACTGGTGCCGTTCCGCCCGTACGTGCCGGGCGACCAGCTCAGTTCCTGCGTGCCCGGCAAGGATGTGATCGGCGCGTGGAAGACGATTGCCGACAACCGGACCCTGATTCCGGATTCGGAGTCGCTGAACTTCTTCAGCTACAACCAGCCTTCGATCAACAGCCAGGGCATGGTGGTGTTCCGCGGTCGTGCGCGGGACCTGACCACGTCCGGTTCGTCCGGTTCGTCCGGTTCGTCCGGCTCGTCCGGCGGCAGTGCGGGCAACGCCGGCATGACGCGCGGCGTGTTCGCCGTCGACGCCTGCGCCGGTCGGCCGATCATGTACACGGTGGGCGACACCAACATGGAGGTGCCGCAGCCCAACAACACGGCCGCCCAGTTCACCGAGTTCCCGTCCATTCCGCGCATTGACATCGGCTCGGCCGTGATCGCCACGCGCGGGCAGTCGAATCCGGTGTGGACCCTGGATGACGGCACCAGGCTCGGCACCACGGGCGTGTTCGTGACCCTGTCGCCCGCGCTGAGCACCGCGGTGAACCTGCTCGGAGGGCTAAGCCAGTTCGGCTACCTGCAGGTGCCCGGCGCGACCACCGCGGGCACGCGCTTCGACCAGTTCCCGGGGTCGCCGTCGGTGACCCAGGGGCGCTACGTGGTGTTCAAGGGCAACTACACCGACGGCACGAGCAGCCGTACCGGGGTGTATTTCCGCGACATGCGCACGCCGGATGCCGCGGTGCAACGCATTGCCGACAGCACCACGCCGATCCCGCAGGATCCGAGCTTGACCTTCGGCTCCACCGCGCCGCCCAGCAGCGCCTCGGGCAAGGTCGTGTTCGTGGGCGTCGACAACGAGAACGCCCCGACCGCAGGCGGCTTGTACCTCGCCAGCGTGGCGTCGGATCCGAGCCTCACGCCGCTGGTGAGCATCGGCAGCACCGCGGTGCCCGACGCGAACGGCGTGCCGCTGCCGGCGCCCAGCGCCAGTGCCGCAGCGCCGACCTTCAGCCAGATCGGCGAGGGGCTGAGTTTCGACGGGCGCTACGTGTCCTTCTGGGGCGCCTGGGATACCCAGGATCCGACCCAGATGCGCAGCATCGCGCGCAATTGCCCGACCGACGGCAACAAGGACCTGATCAACGCCTGCAAGGCCCAGAACCCGGGCGGCGTGGCGAACCTGGCGGAGCCGGTGAACCAGGGCATCTTCGTGCTCGACACCCTTTCGGGCAAGCTGTGGATGGCGGCGCGCGCCGGCAGCGGCGAGCAGTTCCAGGACCTGTTGTTCTGGACCTTCTCGGGCGCTCCGTCCACGACCGGCTCTTCCGGCTCTTCGGGTTCTTCGGGTTCTTCGGGTTCTTCGGGTTCTTCGGGCTCGTCGGGCTCGTCGGGCTCGTCGGGCTCGTCGGGCTCGTCGGGCTCGTCGGGTTCCTCCGGTTCGTCGGGTTCGTCGGGCCCCACCGATGCCGAGCCTCCGCGCTGGCGCGCCTCGGCCTTCAGCGCCGTCGACGGTGCGCGCGGCGTGCTGTTCAAGGGCGTCCCGAATGCCGTCGGCGGCGGCAGCCCGCCGGCGTCGGGCATCTACGGCTCGGCCTTGTCGAGCAGCGGCATGGGCCCGGTGTTCAAGGTGGTGGAGCAGGGCGACGCGATGTCCGGCATCGATGCCGCGGCGCCGGCCGGATCGAGCGTGCTGTCGCTGGGCATGGAGCGCGAGGCGCTGCGTGCCGGGTGGCTGACCCTGACCGTGTCGTCGATCAATGCCGCCGGCGAAAGCTGGGCCGGCGTGTATGCGACCTTCTTCCCCGGAACGTGGCGGGTGGCGCAACCCGACCCCACGGTCATGGGAGTGCTTGCGCTGGGTTCCTGACGGAGCCCGTCGCCCAAGGTTGGCGAGCGGCCCGGGTGTCGTGCGGCGCCCGGGCACTTTGCAGGCACGGTCCCCCCCGTGCCTGTTTTTTCGTGCGGCTCCCGAACGGGCCAGGAGATCATCATGAAACGATCGAAGCAACGCCTTGCGGCGTCCCTGCTGTTGCTGTCGCTGCTCGGCGGCTGCGCGATGAATCAGGAGCAGAGCGGTGCGCTGCTCGGCGGCGTGGCCGGCGCGGCCGCCGGCTCGGCCGTCGGGCGCGGCTCCGGGCAGACCGCGGCGATCCTGCTCGGCGCGCTGCTCGGCAGCGTGGCCGGGGCGAACATCGGGCGCCACATGGACGAGCAGGATCGCGTGCGCGCGGCCCAGGTGTTCGAGTCCTATCCCACGGGCAGCGCCGCGACCTGGCGCAACCCGGACACCGGCGACGCCTATGCCGTCACGCCCACGCGCACCTACGAGACGGAGCAGGGGCCGTGCCGCGAGTTCACGATGCACGCGACCATCGACGGACGCCCCGACAGCGTGTACGGCACGGCCTGTCGTCAGGCCGACGGCAGCTGGAAGGTGGTGCGCTGACGGCAGACTCAGCCGG
The DNA here is from genome assembly GCA_021815805.1 of Pseudomonadota bacterium. Taxonomy (GTDB): domain Bacteria; phylum Pseudomonadota; class Gammaproteobacteria; order Burkholderiales; family Burkholderiaceae_C; genus Thiomonas_A. The sequence goes on from JAKAZQ010000047.1 coordinate 8,683, forward strand.
CCTGCGGCAGCGCCCGGCGCAGCGCCTCGAGGCAGGCCGCGAAGGCCAGCAGCAAGGCGCCCGCGGCGAGCGCCAGCGGCGCCTGCCACGCGCCGAAGCCCATCAGCTGGCGCAGCCACGGCAGCCCCGGCAGCGCCAGCACGAGCAGGCCGGCCGCCAGCGCCAGCACGAGCCACCAGGCGTTCCATGGGCGCAGGTTGCGCCACGCCGCGCGGCGCGGGTCGCGACTGGCGAGCACGAGCAGCAGCAGCGCGCCGAGCAGCGCCGCGAACACTGCCGTGCGCACCTCGGCCATGGTCCAGCCGCGCTGCAGCATGCAGCCCGCGCCGGCGACCAGCAGCGCGCCGAGCGCGGCGCCCTGGGCCAGCGCCGGCAGCAGCAGGCGCATCGCGAACGGCGTCTGCTGCGCGGCGCGCGGCGGGCGCCGCATGATGTCGCCGGCGGGCGGTTCCGCCTCGAACATCACCGAACAGGCGGGGTCGATGAGCAGTTGCAGCAGCACGATGTGCAGCGGCAGCAGCAACGGTGTCCAGCCGAGCAGCGGCGGCAGCAGCGCCAGCGCCACCACGGGCACGTGCACCGCGGCGATGAAGCGCATCGCCTTGGCCAGGTTGTCCCACACCCGCCGACCCTGGCGCATGGCGTCGACGATGCTGGTGAAGCTGTCGTCGAGCAGCACCAGGCCGGCCGCCTCGCGCGCCACATCGGTGCCGCGCGCGCCCATCGCCACGCCGACATCGGCGGCCTGCAGCGCGGGGGCGTCGTTCACCCCGTCGCCGGTCATCGCCACGACCTGGGCATCGGCCTGCAGCGCGCGCACCAGGCGCAGCTTGTGCTGCGGCTGCAGGCGCGCGCACACGTCGACGTCGCGCAGGCGGCGCGCCAGCCCGGCATCGTCGAGGCCGTCGATGTCGTCGCCCAGCAGCAGTTGCGCGCGTTGCGGCATGCCGACCGCGGCCGCCACCGCGCGCGCCGTCGCCGGGTGGTCTCCGGTGAGCATGAGCACGCGCACCCCGGCCTGCCGGCAGGCCGCGACGGCCTGCGCCACGCCTTCGCGCGGCGGATCGAAAAAGCCCAGCAGGCCGAGGAATTCGAAATCGAAATCGTGCTGGCTGGACGGCCACGCGCTGGGCGGCAAGGCATCGCGCCACACGCCGCGTGCCACGCCGATGACCCGCAGCCCGCGTGCGGCGAGGCTCTCGACGTGCCCGCGCACCTCGGCCGCGCACGCAGCATCCAGGTGGCACAGATCCATCACGGCCTCGGGCGCACCCTTGGTCGCCAGCCATGCGCCGGGGGCGCCGGCGCCCGTGCGCACGATGCGGGTCATGGCCAGGATCTGCGGCGACAGCGGGTACTCGGCCTGCAACTGCACCGTCCGATGCAGGTGTTCGGTGCCGCGCAGGCGCTGGCATGCCAGCTCCTGGATGGCGCGCTCCATCGGATCGAAGGGATCGGGCGGGGTGGCCAGCGCGGCGAACTCGAGCAGGGCGTGGAATTCCTCGGGAAGTTCGCCGCCGGCGCTGGTGTCGAAGCCGGCCTGCCGCGTGCGCAGCGCCGCCAGGCGCATGCGATTGCAGGTCATGGTGCCGGTCTTGTCGGCGGCCAGCACGGTCACGCCGCCGAGCGCCTCGACCGCGGCGATGCGTCGCACCAGCACGCGTCGCCGCGCCATGCGCCAGGCGCCGAGCCCGAGGAACACGGTGAGGATCACGGGCACCTCCTCCGGCAGCAACGCCATGGCCAGCGCGATGCCGGCGAGCAGGCTGGGCAGCGGCGCGCGCCCCCGCCACTGCCACTCGAGCAGGCTGAGCAGCGCCGCCAGCAGCCAGGCCAGGCTCGCCAGGCGCCGGATCAGGCGGCTCGTCGCGCGCTGCAGCGCCGAGACCTGCGCCGGCTGGCCGTCGAGCGCCGCGCCGATGCCCCCGAACGCGCTCGCCGCGCCGGTGGCGACGACCTCGGCCACGCCCATGCCGCGCGTCACCTGGGTTCCCGCGAACACCGTGTCGCCGTCGGGCGTGCCGGCGCGCGGCGCGCCGCGATCGACCATCGCCGATTCGCCGGTGAGCAGCGACTCGTCGACCCGCAGCTGGCCGTGACGCATGCGCGCGTCGGCGGCGATGCGGTCGCCTTCGCGCAGCACCAGCAGGTCGCCCGGCACCACGTCGCGTGCGGCGATGCGTCGCTCGCGCCCATCGCGGACGACGCAGGCGCGCGGCGCGGAGAGTTCGCGCAGCGCGCGCAGCGCGCGCTCGGTGCGGCGCTGCTGCAGCAGCGTGATGGCGATGACCACCAGCACGAAGCCGAGCAGCGCGCAGGCCTCGGCGCGGTCGCCCAGCGCGAAGTAGATGCCGCCGGCTCCCAGCAGCATCAGCAGCATGGGCTCGCGCAGCACGTCGGCGGCGGCGCGCAGTGCGCCGCGCCGCGCTCCGCCCGGCAGCAGGTTCGGGCCGTGCTGCCGCAGCAGGCGCTGCGCCGCGCCTTCGTCGAGGCCGCGCAGCGCGCCGGGTTCGGGCAGCGGGGCGGCGGGGCCGGCAGGCAGTTCGGACATGGCGCGGACGCGGCGGATGCGGGCGGGAGTGCGGCGCGCGGCGGCGTGCCCGCGGCCTGAACGAGAATACGGGATCAGCCCCACTCCCGACCTTGATCTCCATGCGCTTCGAAGATCTCGCCGCCGAACCGGAAGATGCACGCCACAGCGCCGCCGAGCGCGCGCGCGCCGCCAGCCGCAGCACCTGGGTGAGCGTGGGCGTCAACCTGGCGCTTTCGCTGACCCAGGTCAGCGCGGGCGTGCTGTCGCGCTCGCAGGGCCTGGTCGCCGACGGCGTGCATTCGGCGTCCGACCTGATCGCCGATTTCGTCGTGCTGCTGGCCAGTCACCACAGCCGCAAGGACGCCGATGCCGACCATCCCTACGGACATCATCGTTTCGAGACCGGTGCCTCGCTGGCGCTGGGACTGCTGCTGCTGATGGTCGGCGCCGGGATGCTGTGGGCCGCGCTGGGCAAGCTCGAGGCGCCCGACAGCGTGCCTCGCGTGCACGTCGCCGCGTTGTGGGTGGCCGGCGTCACGCTGCTCGCCAAGGAGGGGCTGTTCCGCTACATGCTGGCGGTGGCGAAACGCGTGAAGTCGAGCATGCTGGTGGCCAACGCCTGGCATGCGCGCTCGGATGCGGCGTCGTCGCTGGTCGTGGCACTGGGTCTGGTGGGCAACCTCCTGGGCTACCCCTTGCTCGATCCCATCGCCGCGCTGATCGTCGGGCTGATGGTCGGGCGCATGGGCTGGAGCTTCGCCTGGGACGCGCTGCACGACCTCATGGATCGCGCCGTGGACGAGCAGGAAGTGCTGGCCATTCGCGCCACGCTGCTCGACACCCCGGGGGTGCTGGGGGTGCACGACCTGCGCACCCGCAAGATGGGCGACATGGTGGTGGCGGACGCGCATCTCGAGGTCGACGCCGCATTGAGCGTGGAGCAGGGACACGAAATCGCGGTGGCGGCGCGCGAGCGCGTGATGCAACGCCACCGCGTGCTCAACCTGATGACCCATGTCGACCCGTGGCAGCGCCCGGACCTGGACCACGCGCCACCGGTGGCGGCCTCAGTCGGCGGGCTCGCCGAATAGGTGCCCATACAGGCGAAGGGTTGCCGGGGTCATGTTCCCGCGACGCACCGGCCACAGGCTTTCGGGCGCGCACAAGACCTTGACGTAGACCGCTTCGTACACCCGGCGGGTGTGCCCGTCGGGCAGCAACTCGATGTCGCTGCCGGGGATGATCCCGACAAGTAGCCAACCGAGTTCCTCGGCCGCGGATTGCATCTGCGGCATGTGCAGCGTGGCCATGAACTGCACCAGCTCGGCGCCGGCCGAGCGCGCGGCGACTTCGGCCAGACGCAGCCCCGCGAGCCCGAGTTGCATGCCGCGATAGCGCGGAGCGATGGCCGCCAGGCATGCGGTGGCGGATCGCGTGGCGATGTCGAGGCGCCCGCAGTACACGGCGGCGAGCTGTTCGTGGTCACGCACCAGCACCATGAAGTGGTCAGCTCGTGCGGCAGCCTCGGGCCGGTCGGCCAGCTGCACGCGGTGTCGATAAAAGGAAGGGCGAAGCAGGCAGCTCGCCGAGCCGACACCGATGTTGGGAAACCACGTGCGCAGCGCGTCGATGATTTCCGGCACGCTCGCCGTAGATGGGCTGTCGAAATTCAGGCCCGCCGGGAGCTCGACCTGCTGCGCGCATTCGTCGACCCTGAGCCTGTGCATGGGGGGTTCCAGGCGGTTGCCGAGTCGCTCGCGTTCGGAGCTTGATCCAGTACAGCGTCGCGTACCATCAGAGTGTTTCACGATGTAATCAAAGGTATAGCCTTGCTTCGACGAGGTCAAGAGCAACCTGAACGTGAAAGGAACGATCGTGAATACCATCAATGTTGTCAGGCGGGATTTCGTCCGCTGGGTTTCCCGCATGGCCGGCATGGCGGGGATCGCGCTGGTGGCCAGCGGCCTCACGGCCTGTGGCGGCGGCAGCAGCAGCAGCACGACTTCGACCGCAGTCCCGACCACCCTGGCAGCGCCGGGAGTGCCGACCAGTTTCACGGTTGTCGGCACGCAAGGGCAGACGCTGTCGGCCACGCTGACCTGGGCACCGCCGACCAGCGGCGCGGCGCCGACCAGCTACGAGATCTATCGCAGCACGACGGCCGGAGGCGCCTACTCCGCGGACAATCACCTGGTGTCGATCCCGGTGGTCGCCGGCGAAACGTCCTACAGCTTTGTCGACAACGCGGGGCTGAGTGCCGTCGATACCTACTGGGTGATCAGCGCCAAGAACTCCTCCGGCGAGACGCCGACCGCCGAGGTCAGCTACAAGCCCGTCGGGCCATCGGGCGGTGACACCTCGTTCGGCAACAACTCGTCCGTGCCGATCATCTTCGCCGACGGCTACGGGATCAGCGGCTTGCAGATCACCGGCGCGTGGAGCGCGGACCTGACCAGCGTCGACTACAACACCGGCCTGCGCCCACTGACCGGCTTGCTGCCCACCACCGTGACGACCTTGCCCTACCTGGACAGTGCCGACGTCTATGTGCTGGACGGGGTGTCGTACTACAAGCAGGGCACGGCCAGCACCTGGCAGGCGCAATGGGCCAACGGCGCGGGCACGCAGCAGCACGTCGTGGCGACATGGGGCGACAACCTCAGCAGCCAGAATCTGACGTCGACCTCGACCATCCGGGTGGAAGTCGCGCTGAGCGAGACGCTGGCCACGCCGATGACCGGGTACACGATGAAGTCGCTGTACGGCACCAACATCGACGAAGTGCAGGGCACGGATGGCACGACCTACGACGCGACGTCGGCCTTCGTGTTCGCGAGCAACGCTCACCTGACCATCCAGAAACTCGACGCCAGCGGCAACGTGGTCTACACGGCATACGACCAGACCTTGTGGCAGGGTGACGGTCCTGGGTTCATCGCCGGCGAAGTCACGGTTTCCGGCAGCTTCACCTACGGCTTCGTCTGGCAGATGAAAAACATGACCGTGCCCGCGGGCGTGACCAAGGACGGAACCTGGCGCATCACGTTCTCGCTGGACAACACCTCGCCGGTCGGGACGAGCAACAACACGGTCATCGACAGTGCGACCAACGGGGTGCTCGACTCCGACCGACAGGTGCACATCGATATCAACGTCGCGGCTTGAGCAGCCCCGCGTCGGGGTCAGGCCGCGGCTTGCAGGGGATCGGCACGACGGCTTCGCCGGGGCTCGATGCGCGGCATCGGGTCCCCGGAGCCGGCGGTCGATTCGTTGCGGAGTCGGCGGCGCAAGGCGGCCTGCAATCCATGGAAGCAAAGAAAGGACACACCATGAAAGCGCAAACGATTTCGCGGCGCGGCTTCGTCGCGGCTCTGGGCATCGCGATCGCGGCACCGGCACTGGCCGGCGGTGGCGGCGGTGGCGGTGGCGGTGGTGGCGGCGGCGGTGGCGGTGGCGGTGGCGGAGGAGGTGGTGGCGGCGGCGGTGGCGCCGGTGGTGGTGCAGGTGGTGCCGGGGTCGGGGCCGGGGTCGGCGCCGGGGCGGGAGCCGGGGCCGGGGCCGGAGCCGGAATGGGCAACGCCCAGGGCAGTTCGAGCGGCCATGGGTACGGGCAGAGCTCGTCGCAATCGCCTGGGCTCAACCCGCAGCAGCAACAGGAGCGGGTACGCACGCGCGAGCGCAGCCGCCAAGGCACGCAAGGCGAACAGAACGAAGGGGAGACCGGCAGCACGGGTCCGACAGGAACCACCGGCACCACCGGCACCACGGGCACCACGGGCACCACGGGCACCACGGGC
>JAKAZQ010000047.1:15112-20754 GCA_021815805.1 Pseudomonadota bacterium
GGCCCCACCGGTTCGACGGGCCCCACCGGTTCGACGGGCACGGGCTCCGGCGAGGATTGAGCCCGCCGCGCGCACCTCGAGCAGGAAGGGCGCCGATGCGGCTTGGCGCGCCGGCCATTGCGCCGACGCGCCAGCGTCGCCGCGGCTCACCAGCCGAGGCCGACGCCCGCCCGCCACGCCGCGGTTTCGCAGCCCCGGCGTGGCTTTCGACGGACCGCCGGCGCTGCCTTCAATCGTCGTCGCCTTCGTGGTGCCAGCGCTGCCAGCCCCGGTCGTCGTCGCCGCGCTGCCACGGACCCGGATAGCCCCAGCCACCGTAGACCGGTGCGTAGGCCGGTGCATAGGGGCGGTAGTACACGACCCGCGGCGGCGGCGCCACGACCACCGGCGGCGCGACGTAGGCATTGCCCCAGGTCGTGACCACGCCGGGAACCCCGACGTTGACAGACCAATACACGGGGTCGGCGTTTGCCGCGGGGATGCCGGCCCCGAGGCAGGCGGTGGCGCCGAGCGCCAGCAGGATCTTGCGCATCATCATCTCAGGACTCCGTCGATGCAGGGTGGATGTTGCATCAACGCGTTCGCCGTGCGCTTGCCGACAGCTCGCGGCATCACAAAGGTAACCAAAGACGACAACGCCGCCCGGGTGGGCGGCGTGGCGGATGCCGGCACGGATTCAGCGCCGACCGGGGCCGCCGGCTCCGGGACCCGCTCCCATGCCCGGCCCGGGGCCCATGCCGGCGCCGGGGCCCATGCCGGGGCCGGGGCCCGCACCGCCACCAGGACCGGGCCCGCCACCGCCGCGGCGCACCGGAGGCATGTCGGGCAGGCGCAGGCCGCGCTCGCGCGCACGCTCCTGCATCGCGCGATGGTGTTCGAGACGAATGCGCTCGCGTTCGCGCTCGGTGTGCGCGTTGCGCAGGCGCTCGCGGTATTGCAGGCGTTCGTGCTGGGTCATCAACTGGCTGCCGTATATCCGCGGCGCCGGTTGGGCGTGCACCGAGGCGACGACGCCGGGGCCGCCGAGCAGCGCAGCGAGTACGACGCCGAGCAGGCGGGAACGGGTTTTCATGGTGGTTCTCCGGGGTGGCGGTGGCGACACCGGCGCGCACCGGACGCGGCACGACGCCGCGCCTGACGGGGCACGCAACCAAAGGTTACGGTGCGCGGCGAACGGGGTCGTTGACCCGCCGCAACTAGTGTCCTGTCCCGTAAATACCTGTCATTTCGCTGGGCCGTATCGGGGCGCAGGCAAGGCGCGGGCGCGGGTCCAGGCTGGGCGCCTGGCCCCGTGGCCGCAACGCATCCTGCGCCCCGATACGGCCCAGCCCGAAGGGTTCGGCGCCTGCGGGGCCCTCGCCGGCCGCCCGCACCGGGTCAAGACGCCCAGTCCTGACCCGGTGCGGGCGGCCGGCGATCGCTCCCGCAGGCACACGAACGAAATGCCAGGTATTTACGGGACAGGACACTGGCGCGCCGCGGTGGCGTCGAGGTCGAACAGGCTGGTGGCCTCGAGGTCGAGCACCGTGACCTGCGCGGCGTTGTGCAGGCTCCACTGCCAGCGCAGGATGCCCAGCGCCGGGCGACTGGCACTGCGCCTCGCCTGCAGCACGGTGGCGCGCAGACGCAGGCTGTCGCCGGGGCGCACCGGGTGGGGCCAGCGCACGTGCTCCAGTCCGGGCGACGCGAACGACTCGGAGCCCGTCAGGAAGTGATCGACCACCAGGCGCATCGCGATCGCACAGGTATGCCAGCCGCTGGCGATCAGACCGCCCAGGCGGTGCCGGCGCGCGGCGTCGGCGTCGGTGTGGAACCACTGCGGGTCGTAGCGCGACGCAAAGTCGACGATCTCGGCCTCGCCGACCTCGTAGGGGCCGGCCTGCAGCACCTGTCCGGCGCGGAATTCGGCGAAGCGCATGGCCGCCGCGCCTCAGCCCAGCGGCGGCGTGCGCGGCGCGAACGCCGGCTCGCGCCGCGCGTTCAGCGCCTCGAAGCCTTCGCGCGCCTCGGGCGACGCAAAGCCGAGGATCTCCAGCGCCAGCGAGTGCTCGAAAGCCGGCCAGGCCATGCGCAGCCAGTGGTTCAGGCTGCGCTTGGTCGCCGCCAGCGCCTGCGCGCTGCCGCGCGCCAGCGTGCGCGCGATGTCGCGCGCGCGCTCCAGCAGTTCGGCGTCGGGCACGCACATCGCGACCAGGCCGATGCGCTCGGCCTGCGCGCCGTCGATCGGCGTGCACAGCAGCAGGTGCATGCGCGCCCTGGCCAGCCCGCACAGCAGCGGCCAGATCAGCGCGGCGTGATCGCCGGCGGCGACTCCCAGGCGGGTGTGGCCGTCGATGATCTTCGCCTTCTCGCCGGCGATCGAGATGTCGGCCAGCAGCGCCACCGCGGCGCCGGCGCCGACCGCCGCGCCGTTGATGGCCGAGACGATGGGGATTTCGCAGTCCATCATGCCCTGCACGATGGCGCGCGCCTCGTGCATCACGCGCAGGCGCGCCTCGTGGCTGTCGAGCATCTCGCGCACCAGCGACGGGTCGCCACCGGCGCAAAAGCCCTTGCCGCTGCTGCGCACGAGAATGCAGCGCACCTCGGGCAGCGCCGCCAGGCGCGCCCATACGGTACCGAGCAGCGCATGGCGCAGCGCGTCGGTCGACGGCATGCCGCCTTGCGGGCCGAGCACGAGCTCGGCCACGCCGTCGGCGCCGATGTCGGCGTGCAGGTGGGGGGCGAATTCGATGCGCCGCGTGGCGCCGGGGTCGGTGCTGGTGCTGGTGTTCATGCGAGGGTCTCCGTCGTCGTGCCGCGCTGGCGCAGCCGAGCTTGTTCGCGCAGCCAGGGGCTGGCACGGTAGCGCTCGCCGCGGTAATGGCGGTCCAGCGCGTCGAGCAGGCTGACCGGCTCCGGGGCGCCGAGCTGGCGCCAGCGCGCGAGCCATTCGAACGGGCCGGCGGGGTAGTTGACCCCGAGTCGCATCGCGTTGTCGGCGCCGTCGGGGCGGCACACGCCCTGGTGCACGGCGTCGGCGGCCTCGTTCACCAGCATGGCCACGGTGCGCGCCACGACCAGGCCCGGAATGTCGCGCAGGCGCAGCGGTTGCCAGCCCAGCAGATGCAGCCAGCGCGGCGCCTGCTGCTGCCAGCGCGCGCTGGCATCGGCGCTGGCCGCCCACGCCAGCGCCACGCCGTTGTCGTCGCGCAGCGGCAGGTCGAACACCGCCACCTCGGCGCCGAGTTCGGTGGCGGTGCGGCCGTCGCCCAGGCGCAGGCAGGCGCCGTCCACGCGCAGCCCGCACCAGTCGGCCTGCGGGTCGAGTTCGTGTTCGCGCCCGGCAGCGTGCAGCGCGGCGGCCAGGCGGTCGGCCAGCGCGCCACGCCCGGCCACCACCACGCGCGTGGCGGCCTCGGGGGGCTGCAGGTCGGTGGCGGGCGGGCAGGCGCGCGGCGGCTCGGCAGCCTGCGCGTAGTCGTAGAACCCGCGTCCGCTCTTGCGCCCGAGCAGGCCGCCGTCGACCAGCTCGCGTTGCACCAGCGAGGGCTGGAAACGCTTGTCGAAAAAATTCGCCTCGTACACCGCCTGGGTGACGGCGAAGTTGGTGTCGTGGCCGATCAGGTCCATCAGCTCGCACGGGCCCATGCGAAAGCCGGCCGCGCGCACACAGGCGTCGAGCGCCTCGGGTGCCGCCGCCTGCTCCTGCAGCAGGGCCAGGGTCTCGGCGTAGAAGGGGCGCGCGATGCGGTTGACGATGAAGCCCGGAGTGGAGCGCGCGTGCACCGCGGTCTTGCCCCAGGCCTGGGCCAGCTCGAACACCTGGCTCGCCACCGCCGTGTCGCTGCGCAGGCCGCTGACCACCTCGACCAGTTTCATCAGCGGCACCGGGTTGAAGAAATGCATGCCCACCAGGCGCTCGGGGTGGCGCATGTCGCGCGCCAGCGCGGTGATCGACAGCGACGAGGTGTTGCTCGCCAGCACGCAGTCGGCGCCGACCAGCGCCTCCAGGCGCGCCAGCAGTTCGCGCTTGATGTCCAGGCGCTCGACGATGGCCTCGATCACCAGCCCGCAGTCGGCGGCCTGTTCGAGTTCGTCCACCGCGTCGATTCGCGCCAGCGCCTGCGCGGCGGCGGCGGCCTGCAGGCGGCCCTTGGCGACCAGGCTGTCGAAGGTGGCGCCGAGCTTGTCGCGCGCCTGGCGCGCAGCGCCGGCGCGGCTGTCGTACAGCGCCACGCGGTGGCCTGCCTGCGCGGCCACCTGGGCGATTCCCGCCCCCATGATTCCCGCGCCGACCACCAGCACGCGCGCGTCGCGCAATGCCGCAGCCTGGCGCTCGCCTTGCCCGGCGCCGGTCGTGTTCATCAATAGGTCTCCAGATGCAGGCGGCCCTGTTCCTTCCAGGCCGCTGCCGTGCCGTCCCAGTCCAGCCCGGACTGGGTGGCGACGTCGCGCAGCGCGAGCAGCACGCCGTCTTCCATGGCCTTCAGGCCGCAGACGTAGATGTGGGTATTGTCGTCGCCCAGCAATTCCCCCAGGTCGGCGGCGCGCTCGCGCATCAGGTCCTGCACGTAGCGCCGCGGCTGTCCCGGGGTGCGCGAAAACGCCAGGTGGATGTCGATGAAGTCCTTCGGCAGGTTCTGCAGCGGCCCGAAGTAGGGCAGTTCGGCCTGGGTGCGCGCGCCGAAGAACAGCATCAGGCGCCCAGCGTCGAACTTGCCCGAGCGGCGCAGGCGGCGGCGCCATTCGGTCATCGCGCGCATCGGCGCGCTGCCGGTGCCGGTGCAGATCATCACGATGTTCGATCGCGGGTGGTTGGGCATCAGGAAGCTGGCGCCGAACGGGCCCGTGACCTCGACCTTGTCGCCGACCTTGAGGTCGCACAGGTAGTTCGACGCCACGCCGCGTACCGGGCGACCCTGGTGGTCCTCGAGCACGCGCTTGATGGTCAGCGACAGGTTGTTGTAGCCCGGGCGCTCGCCGTTGCGCGGGCTGGCCACCGAGTACTGGCGCGGGTGGTGCGGCCGGCCGTCGGCGTCCGCGCCGGGCGGGATGATGCCGATGGACTGGCCCTCGAGCACCGGGAAGGGCATGGCTCCGAAGTCCAGCACGACGTGGTGGGTGTCGTACTCGCGCCCGACCTCGGTGACCCGCACGTTGCCGCTGACGGTGGCGGTGACCGACTTGCGCGCGGCCTTCGGGCCGTACAGGTTGGTGTAGGCGTGGGCCGCCGACCACGGCGGAACGACCGAGCCGTAGCGTGCGGCGCGGAACTCCGACTCCACGCCCGGCGCCGGGGTGTCGTCGCGCGGCGGCTGGGCTTGCGCGGGCGCGGCATCGGCGGCCGGCGTCTCGCGCAGCTCGCCCTGCAGCGGCAGTTCGTCCCACAGCAGCTGCTCGGCCAGCGGATAGGCGGCGACGCGCGGCACGTCGCGCCAGTTGTCGATGGCGCCGGTGGGGCACGGCGGCACGCAGGCCATGCAGAAATTGCACTTGTCGGCGTCGACCACGTAGTTGCGGCTGTCGTGGGTCACGGCGCCCACCGGGCAGGTGGCTTCGCAGGTGTTGCAGCGAATGCAGATCTCGGGGTCGATCAGGTGCTGGTGCAGGATCGCGGTGTCGGCCATGTCCATGGCGGTCTCCGAAAGGCTGCGGGGCGC
>JAKAZQ010000068.1 GCA_021815805.1 Pseudomonadota bacterium
CTCGGCCAGCAGGCGCTCCAGGCCCGAAGGTCGGGTGGCGTCGTAGTACATGCCCTCGGCATCCACCACCCACGACAGCGGCCGCGCAAGTTCCGCCCCCAGGCCCACCGAGCGCAGGAAGCCATCCTCCATGCGAAGCACCCGCACCCCCGGCGCCAGCCCCTCGGGCGGCGGCTTGGTGCCCCACAGCACCAGCGTGCCCCGCGCGGGCAGCGCGGCACCCTCGCGCAGGAACACCACCTGACGCCCGGGAAAGCAGCGGCGCACGAAGCGGTGCTTCCACAGCGGGAAGGCGTGGACATAGATCAGGTCGGCGGATTCGAGAGGCATCGTCGCGCGAGGTTGGGTCGGGGCAGCCGACTGCGGGAGCATAGTGGGCTTCCCATCTCGCCACTCCGCCGAGCGCGCGCGTACCGCTCGAGGCATCGGCGGCCGGCGCCTCCAGCGGAGCGGTTGTCACATCGTCGTTGCAAGTCGGGAGTAGCGTGCGCGATTGAAGCAACTGCGGCGACTCCCGCCATCCCGCCATGAACGCCCCTTTTTTCCGCTTCCGTCTCGCCATGCTTGCCGGCCTGCTCGGCGCCGTCTTGCCGGCGGCAGCCGCGGGAGCGTCCGTCGGTGCCAGCGCGCTGCTGCCCAGCGGTCGCGCACTCACGCCGGTGGGTGCGCTCGCCCGTACCGACAATTTCCCGGTGCGGGTGCTGCCGCTCGGCGATTCGCTGGCCGTGCTGGACAGCGGCGCCGGCCGCGTGCAGCACATCGAGTTGTTCGCGCAGGCCCCGGAGTTGCGCCGTGTCGCTCGTTTCGACGCCTTCGCCCAGGCCCGCCCGGCGAGCCCTGGAGCCACCATCGCCCAGGGCAGACGCGCTGCCGCAAGCGGGCAGGGCGCCGACGGCATCGAGCGGCAAAGCCTGTTCCAGGGCATGGCGGCTTCGGCCGACGCAGGCACGCTGTTCGTCGCCGGTGGCGACAGCGACGACCTGCTGGCCCTGCGCCACGTCGGCGGACAACTGCGCCTGCAGCGCCGCTACCCGCTGCGCTGGCAGGCCTTCCCGTCGAGCGAGTATCCGTATCAATACGCCGGCAACTGGCAGCAGTCGCGGCACTTCTACCCCGACGGCGTGGCGCTCGGCCCGGCCGGACGCCATGCCTACGTCACCGGCATGTTGTCCAACAGCCTGGCCCGCATCGACCTCGCCAGCGGCGAGGTGCGCTACCTGCGCGTGGGAAGTTACCCCTACGGCGTGGTGCTGGCCGACAGCGGGCGCAGGCTGGTGGTCAGCAACTGGGGCGGCAACGGTGTCACGGTGGTCGACCCCAAGGCCTGGAAGGTGCTCGGCAGCATCGCCACCGGGCCCGCGCTCAGTCCGCGCAGCAGCGCTGCCGGCGTGCACCCCACGGCCATGGTGGCCGAGCCCGGCAGCGCCCGCGTGTGGGTCGCCGACACCAACGTCGACCGCATCGTCGCCATCGATACGCGCTCGCTGCGCGCCTTGCGCGTGATCGACGACAGCCCCTTCGCCGGCGCCGCCCCCGGCTCGATGCCCGACGCGCTGGCCATCGCCGGTTCGCGCCTGTTCGTGGCCAACGCCGGCGACAACGACGTGGCCGTCTACCAGTTGCCCGGCGGCAAGCGCGTGGCGCTGATTCCCACCGGCTGGTCGCCCGCGGGCCTCGCCGTGCACGACGGCATGCTCGACATCGTCAGCAGCAAGGGCCTGGGCAGCGGCCCCAACCTGCAGCGCCAGTGGGTGGGCAGCTTCATGCACGGCCTGCTGCAGCGCGTGCCGTTGTCCGCGGTCGACGTCCACGCCGCGCAATGGACGGCGCAGGCCCTGGCCGATGCCGGCATGGCGCCCGCGCAGCGCGCGCGCCTGCAGCGGGCCAACCGCCTGGCCACGCGCTGGCTGCACGCGCACATCCGCCACGTGGTGTTCATCCTGCGCGAGAACAAGACCTTCGACGAGGAACTCGGACGCTATGCCGCAGCAGGCGCGAAGGCCGATCCGAAGCTGGCCTTGTACGGCCCGCGCCAACTGCCCAACCTGTTCGCGCTGGCGCGCGGCGGCGCGCTGTTCACCGACTTCTACGCCGATGGCGAAGTCACCTCGCAGGGCCACCAGTGGACCACCGCCGGCGCCGACTCCGATTTCATCGAGAGGACCTGGCCGCTGTACTACTCCAACCGCGGCTACGTCGCCAACTCCGGCTGGACCCAGTCGCTGGCGCCCGACGCGCGCGACGCCCACGACCCCTTCGCCATCTACACCGACCTGTCGCAACTGGCGCACTGGAGCAATCCATGGGTCGGCTACCCGAGCCGGCGCTTCCTGTTCGACCAGTTGCTGGCCCACGGCGTGTCCTTCGAGGACTTCGGCGAGTTCGCGTCGCGCGACCGCTCCGGCAGCATCGCCCCGCGCATGCGCGCCCACATGGCGGTGGACTACCCGGCCTGGGACCGCCAGGTGTTCGATACCGGGCGCGCGCGCCTGTTCGAGCACTGGCTGCAAGCCCATGCCCTGCCCACCGTCACCTACCTCTGGCTGCCCGACGACCACACCGCCGGCAGCGCGCCGTGCATGCCCAGCCCCGACACCTACGTGGCCGACAACGACCAGGCGACGGCTCGCGTGATCCGAGCGCTGTCGCGAACCCCGCAATGGAGCAGCACCCTGGTGCTGCTCACGGAGGACGACGCCCAGTCCGGCGCCGACCACGTCGATGCCCACCGCACCTTCGCGCTGGCCTACGGACCCTGGGTGGCGCCTGGCCGGCTGGTCGGCTCGCACCTGTCGCAGGTCGACCTGCTGCGCACCATCGAGGCCGTGGCCGGCGTGCCTCCGATGTCCCAATGGGACCAGGGCGCGCGCGTGCTCGATGGCATCTGGCGCACGCATGCCGACCTCGAGCGCTTCGAGTTGCGGCCGCTGCGACAGCGCGCGCTTCGCAACCCAGGCACCTGCAAGCCCGGCTCGCCGTTTCGTGACCTGCCGGTGGCCGCTGCCGGGGCCCACCTTGCCCTGCGCGTCGACCAGCGCTTCGGCACCACCACCTTGCTCAAGGTCGACGGGCCCGAGCAGATGCGCCAGATCTGGCTGGCCAGCCGCGGACCCCAGGCCTATGCGCGCATGCTCGCCCACGTGCGCCAGCTCGGCCGCGACGAGCATCGGCCGCTGGCGAGCCTGATGTCCGCCGGCGACGACGACTGATTCGCCGGATGCAGGGAACTGCAGCCACGTCGGCAGCGGTTTCCAGCACGGCTGCCGCGCAGGCCGACACCCGCGGCAGCGACGAGGCGCGTCAAGCGCAAGCGCCGCGCGCGCGGGGCCCGTCAACTGTCAACAGCCTGTTAAGGTTCGCCTTGCTCCCGTCTCGCACCATGTCCAAGCAATCGCCCCGTATCGTTCACCAGGCGCTCGGCGCCCACATCCTGCGGCTGCTCGATCCGGCCGAACCCGTGTTGTATGTGTCGCCGCTGGCGCCACCGCCCGGCAGGCCGCTTCGCGGGGGCATTCCCGTGCTGTTCCCGCAGTTCGCCGACCGCGGCGCGCAGCCCAAGCATGGCTGGGCGCGCGACCTGCCGTGGCAGCTGCTCGAGGACCGAGCCGATGACGCCGAGCATGTCGTGGCCTACCGGCTGACGGTGGAGCAGGGCAGCCGGCCCGGCTGGCCGCACGCCGCCGAGCTGCAATTGCAGGCCACGCTGTCGCCCGGCGCGCTGCGCATGCAACTGCAGGTGCGCAACACCGGCGAGCAGCCCTTCGCGTGGACCGGCGGCCTGCACCCGTATTTCCACACCCGCGACCTCGTGCAGGCCCGGCTGCGCGGGCTGCAGGGCGCGCCGGTGGCCGACCGCTACGCACCCGGGCGCACGCGCGAGGGCGCCGAGCCGGTGCGCTGGAACGGCGCCATGTTCGAGTGCCTGTACGACACCCCGGCGACGCTGGTGCTGAGCGACGGCGAGCGCGACATCGAGCTTTCCATGACCGGCTTCGACCAGTGGATGGTGTGGAACCCCGGCGCCGACGGCGCCCGCGCGCTGGCCGACCTGCCCGATGAGGCCTGGCGTCACTTCGTCTGCATCGAGCCGGTGCGGGTCGATCGGCCGGTCGAGCTGGCACCGGGCGAAAGCTTCAGCGGCTCGCTG
>JAKAZQ010000069.1 GCA_021815805.1 Pseudomonadota bacterium
CCTGCTGGTCGTAGCCGAGTTCGACGCCCGTCTGCACGGGGTCGAACAGCGCCGGCGCGATGGCCAGGTAGCCGGCCGCCGCGTAGCGGTCGGCCACGCTGCGGATATGCGGGTTCACGCCGAAGATCTCCTGCACCACGATCAGGCCGCCCTTGGCCGCGCCGCTCGGCTCGGCGACGTAGGCGCCGATCCGGGTTGCGTCGTCGATCTGCAGTGAAATGGTCTTGCCCATGGCTGGTGCTCCATCGATTGGTGGGTTGTCGCGGGGAGGGGCGCCGCGCCGGCGTCGGCCGCCAGCAGCGCGGCGCGGGCGCTGCAGCGCCGCCTTGCCGTGCAGGCTGCCGCGCGGCAGCACGTGACGCATTCAATGGTACAAGTGGAATGTGTGATCGCGCCGGGCATCGCCGGGACGCGCCGGGCGTGCCGCGCGCCGGCAGGCGTCGACGATCCAGGGCGGGCCGGCGCCGCGCCGCCGCGCGCGCCGCCGGCCCGGCCGGCTCACGCCGCGGCGTCGTCGCGCTGCCGCAGCACCCGCGCCAGGTACGGCGCCGTGGCCGACGCGGCGTGCCCGGCGAGGCTCTCCGGATTGCCGCAGGCGACGATGCGCCCGCCGCCGGCGCCGCCCTCCGGGCCGAGGTCGATGACCCAGTCGGCGCTGGCGATCACGTCCAGGTTGTGCTCGATCACGACGATCGTGTTGCCGGCGTCGCGCAGGCGCAGCAGCACGCCGAGCAGCAGCTCGATGTCGGCGAAATGCAGCCCGGTGGTCGGCTCGTCGAGGATGTACAGGGTACGTCCAGTGTCGCGCCGCGAAAGTTCCAGCGCCAGCTTGACGCGCTGCGCCTCTCCGCCCGACAGCGTGGTCGCGCTCTGCCCGAGCCGGATGTAGCCGAGCCCGACCTCGCGCAGGGTCTGCAGCTTGCGGGCGATCGCCGGCACGCTCTGGAACTGTTCCAGCGCCTGGTCGACGCTGAGTTCGAGCACCTCGGCGATGTTCAGGCCGCGCCAGGTCACGTCGAGGGTCTCGCGGTTGTAGCGCTTGCCCTGGCATACGTCGCAGGGTACGTACATGTCGGGCAGGAAATGCATCTCCACCTTGACCAGGCCGTCGCCCTGGCAGGCCTCGCAGCGTCCGCCCTTGACGTTGAACGAAAACCGCCCGGCGTCGAAACCGCGTTCACGCGCCAGGTTGGTCTGCGCGAACAGCTCGCGCAGCGGCGTGAACAGCCCGGTGTAGGTCGCCGGGTTGCTGCGCGGCGTGCGCCCTAGCGGCGACTGGTCGACGGCGATGACCTTGTCGAGGAACTGCAGCCCGTGCAACGCCTCGTAGGGCGCCGCCTCGGTGTGCGCGCCGTTGAGCGCGGCGGCCGCGGCGGCGTACAGCGTGTCGTTGACCAGCGTGGACTTGCCCGAGCCGGATACGCCGCTGACCACCGTGAGCAGGCCCAGCGGGATGCGCGCGCTGACCTGCTGCAGGTTGTTGCCGCTGGCGCCGGTCAGCTCCAGCCACTGCTCGCCGGGGGCGCGCCGCGCCGCCGTGGCGGCGACGCGGCGGCGTCCCGACAGGTACTGTCCGGTGAGCGACGCCGGATCGGCGGCGACCTGCGCCGGCGGCCCCTGCGACACCACCACGCCGCCGTGCTCGCCGGCCCCCGGACCCATGTCGACCACGTGATCGGCGGCCAGGATCATGTCCTCGTCGTGCTCGACCACCAGCACGCTGTTGCCGAGGTCGCGCAGGTGCTTGAGGGTGGCGATCAGGCGGTCGTTGTCGCGCTGGTGCAGGCCGATGCTGGGTTCGTCGAGCACGTACATCACGCCGGTCAGGCCCGAGCCGATCTGCGAGGCCAGGCGGATGCGTTGCGCCTCGCCACCCGACAGCGTGTCGGCGCTGCGATCGAGGCTCAGGTAGCGCAGGCCGACGTCGTTGAGAAAGCGCAGGCGCGCTGCGATCTCGCGCCGGATGCGCGCCGCGATCTCGGCCTTGGCGCCTTCCAGGTGCAGGGCCTCGAACCATTGCTGCGCCTGCTGCAGGGTCATGGCGCACACCTCGGGCAGGCTGCTGTCGCCGACGCGCACCAGCCGCGCCTCGGGGCGCAGCCGGGTGCCGGCGCAGGCCGGGCAGGCATGCACGCTGCGCAGGCGCGCGAGTTCCTCGCGCACCGCCGCCGTTTCGGTCTCGGTCCAGCGCCGCTGCAGGTGCGGCAGCACCCCCTCGAAGGCCTGGCGACGGGTGCCCGGGCGGCCCTTGGCGTCGACCACGGGCAGGGCGAGGGACTCGTCGCCGGTGCCGTGCAGCACGCGCTCGCGCACGGCCTGCGGCAAGTCCTCGAAGGGCGTGTCGACCGAGAAGCCGTCGTGCGCGGCCAGGGCCTGCAGCTGCTCGAAATAGAAGCGGTTGCGGCGGTCCCAGCCGCGAATCGCGCCGCTCGCCAGGCTCAGCTCGGGATGCGCCACGACCAGTGCCGGGTCGAAGATCTCGACATGGCCCAGGCCGTCGCATTGCGGGCAGGCGCCGGCCGGATTGTTGAAGGAGAACAGGCGCGGCTCCAGCTCGGGCAGCGAGGTGCCGCACTGCGGGCACGCGAAGCGGCTGTTGAAGCTCTGCAGTTCGCCGCTGTCGAGATCCAGCGCCAGCGCGCGCCCGTCGCTCAGGCGCAGCGCCGACTCGAGGCTCTCGGCCAGGCGCTGGCGCAGGTCGCCCCCGGTCTTCACGCGATCGACCACGACCTCGACATCATGGCGCGAGCCATCGTCCAGCGCCGGCAACTGCTCGGCCTCGACCACCTTGCCGTCGACGCGGAAGCGCACATAACCCTGCGCGCGCAGCGCCGCCAGCAGCTCGGCATGCCCGCCCTTGCGCGCCTGCACCACCGGCGCCAGCAGCGCCAGGCGCTGGCCGGCCGGGCGCTCGAGCAGCGCGTCGACCATCTGCGACACGGTCTGCGCGCGCAGCGCCTGCTGCGGGTGCTGCGGGCAGTGCGGGGTGCCGGCACGCGCCCACAGCAGACGCAGGTAATCGTGGATCTCGGTCACCGTGCCGACGGTCGAGCGCGGGTTGTGGCTGGCCGACTTCTGCTCGATGGAAATGGCCGGGGCCAGACCCTCGATCAGGTCCACGTCGGGCTTTTCCATGCGCTGCAGGAACTGCCGGGCGTAGGCCGACAGGCTTTCCACGTAGCGTCGCTGGCCTTCCGCGTACAGCGTGTCGAAGGCCAGCGATGACTTGCCGGAGCCGGACAGCCCCGTGAGCACGACCAGGCGCTCGCGCGGGATGTCCAGCGAGATGTTCTTCAGGTTGTGGGTGCGCGCGCCGCGCACGCGAATCGATGCGGCGGCCGCCCCCCCGCAAGGCGGGTTCGGCCCGGCGTCGGGAGCATGGCGGGCGTGGTCGGGAGCGTTCATGGCGGGGGCGGGAGCAACCCGCAACTATAGATCGCCGACGTGTTCCCCGGGTGGCGCGGCCCGTTGGCCCGGCGCGAGCCGCCGCGCCGGGCGAATGACCGCGGCGGCGTGCGGGCGTGGCGGGATGCTCGGGGATTCACGCCGGGAACCGACGCCTTCGCGCTATGCTTGTTCCTTGTGCACAGGCGTGGCGGCGAGCCTTGCGCGCCGCGCCCCATCCACCAGGACACCAGGACACCAGGACACCAGGACAATCCATGGCCTCCGTCAACAAAGTCATTCTCATGGGCAATCTCGGGCGCGATCCCGAGGTGCGCTATGCGCCGTCGGGCGCCGCCGTGTGCAACGTGTCCATCGCCACCACGCGCAACTGGAAGGACAAGTCGGGCGAGCGCCGCGAGGAAACGGAGTGGCACCGCGTGGTGTTCTACGACCGCCTCGCGGAAATCGCCGGCGAGTACCTGAAAAAGGGGCGCCCGGTGTACGTTGAAGGCCGCCTCAAGTACGGCAAGTACACCGACAAGGAAGGCGTGGAACGCTACACCACCGACATCATCGCCACCGAGATGCAGTTGCTCGGCTCGCGCGACGGCAGCGACGAGGCGGGCGGCGGCGGCTACCCGCGCGGGCGCGAGGCGTCGCGCGGGGAGGGGCGCGGCGAGGGGCGTGAGTCGGGCGCGCGCGCGCCGGCCGCGGCGCGCGCGCCCGCCGCGTCGAAACCGGC
>JAKAZQ010000048.1 GCA_021815805.1 Pseudomonadota bacterium
CGCCGCGACCGGAGGCGGGGCCGGCGCGGGCGGCGCGGGCGGCGGCGGTGCGTGCGGGCGCGGCGGCGGCGCGTGGTGCACGATGCGCCGCGGTCGTGGCGGCGGCTTGTGCATCGGATGCGGCCTGGGCTTGGGCTTGGGCTTGGGTTCGGGTCTGGGCCGCGGCAGCGGCGGCGGCGCATGGACCACGGGCTGCGGCGCCGGCAGATGCAGGATGCGCAGGTACACGGCGGGTGGCGGCGGTGCCGGCGAGGCCCGCACCTGCAGCCCGCGCAGCAGCGCCCACAGCAGCCCCATGTGCACGAGCAGCACGATGCCCAGGGCCAGCGCGCGCCGCAGCAGCGCGCCGCTGTCCAGGCCGGCGCGCGGCGCCCGCGCCTGGCTCATCGGCGAGCCCCCGCGTGCGCCGCGGCGGCCTGCTCGACGATGCCCATGCGCGTCACGCCCTCGCGCTGTGCCGTCGCCAGAACCCGCGCGAAGGTGTCGTAGCGCGCCTGCGGCAGCGGGCGCAGGTGCAGTTCCACGGGCGGCGCCGCGACTGCCGCGGCATGCATCAGGCGCTGCAGTTGCGCCTGCGAGCGCACCGGCGTGCTGTTCCACGCCAGTTGCTCGCCCGGCCCGATGCGCAGGTCGACCACCACCGGCGGGTGCGGTGGCGCGGCCGCTGCCGGTGGGGTCGTCATGTCGACGGCGTCCAGGCGCACCGGGATGGTCACGATGAGCATGATCAGCAGCACCAGCATGACGTCGATCAGCGGCGTGGTGTTGATCTCCGGGGCGGCGACATCCTGAATCGCGGCCTGCAGGCGGGCGCGTCGGTGGCGCGGTTTCATGCGTTGCGGCCGGTCATCGGGCAGGCGGGCGGGTGACGAAGCCCAGCGTGGCGATGCCGGCGTCCCGGCAGGCCTCCACCACCGTGCCGACGGCGGCGTAGGTGCCGGCGCGGTCGGCGCTGATCTGGATGCGCGGCTGCGGGCGCCGGGCGGCCGCGGCGCGCAGGCGCGCGCGCAGCGCCGCTGCATCCGGCAGCAGCGTGTTGCCCCAGTACAGGCGCGCGTTCCGCGTGACGCTGATCACCACGTCGCCGGCGCGAGGATGGCGCGCCGCCGCGGCCTGGCGCGGCAGGTGCACATGCTGCGGGTAGCGGATCACCGGTACGGTGATGAGAAAGATGATCAGCAGCACCAGCATCACGTCGACCAGCGGCGTGGTGTTGATGGCGGACAGCGCCTGTTCCTCGCCGGAATCCGAGGCGCCGGGCAGATGCATGGCCATGATCGATGCGGGGTGGTCGCGGCGGGTCGCGTCAGCCGGGTTGCCGCGACGACAGCATCACCGCCTGCAGTTCGCTGGAGAAGTCGCGCACGTCGCCGAGCAGCACGACGTTGCGGCGCAGCAGCCAGTTGTAGCCGAGCACCGCCGGCACCGCGACCGCCAGGCCCATGGCGGTCATGATCAGCGCCTCGCCGACCGGACCGGCGACGTGGTCGATGCTGGCCTGGCCGGTCACGGCGATCGCCGTCAACGCGTGATAGATGCCCCAGACGGTGCCGAACAGCCCGATGAACGGGCTGGTCGAGCCGACCGTGGCGAGCAGGCTGAGGCCCGACGACAGGCGCCGCTGCACCTTGTCCGTGGCACGCAGCAGGCAGATGTCCATCCAGTCGGCGAGTTCGACGCGCGCGTGCAGGCCCTGGTGCCGGCTGCTGGCCTGCAGCGCGGCGTCCGCGATGTGCCGGAACGGGCTGGCGGGCGCGAGCTCGGCGCTCGCCGCGGCGACATCGGAGGCCTGCCAGAAGCCGGCGCCGAGGCGCCGCCCCTCGCGCGCGATCCACGACTGCTCGAGCAGCTTGGAGACGATCACGTACCAGCTGGCCAGGCTCATCAGCACCAGCAGCACCATCACGCTGCGTGCGACGAAGTCGCCGTGCCGCCACATCGGTCGCAGGCCGTAGGGATTGGCGCGCGGCGCCAGCGCGGCGCGCACGCCGGCAGCGCCCGGCGCCGGCGCCGAGGAGGCACTCGCGGGCGGAGCCGGGGTGGTGGTCGGCGCCGGCATGGCGGCAGGCGCTGCCGCCGATGCCTGGGCAAGCGCCGACGTGGGACCGAAGCCGAGCAGCGCGGCGGCGGCCAGTGTGAGGCCGAGGCGGCGGAACGGGGAGGGGAGCGAACGCATCATGCGGGGCGGTGGGCGGGTTGGGTGCAGGCGGCGCACGCGCTGGCGCGCGCGCCGCAGCGCAGCTTCAGGACCAGGAATAGCGCAAGCCTAGCCAGATGCCGCGCGGCGCTCCCGGAGCGACGAACGAGGTGCTGGTCCATGCCGCCCGGTCGGAGCTGAAGCTGCGGCCCGGGCCGGTGAACTCGTTGGAGCCGAGTTGCGCGAAATCGGCGTACACGCGATTGAACAGATTGTGCACCGACAGATCCACCGACCAGTGCCTTGCGGGGCGGTAGTCTGCGCCGATGTCGAACACCGCGAAACTGCCCAGCGGGCCGTGCACGTCGCGGTTGTTCTCGTCGCCCTGCGCGTAGCGCGGGCCGTAGGCCTGCATGCTGCCGCGCAGGCGCCAGCGCGCGTTCGCGCGGTACTGCGCCGCAACGCGCGCGGCCCAGCGCGGCGTGTTCGGCAGGCTGTCGCCCGGGCGCACCTGGATGTTGCCGCTGGCGTCGGCCGACGAGTTGTTCGGGCTCGGTTGCTGGAACGCCGACTCATAGGTCGCCAGGGTATGGCTCAACGACAGCGACCACTGCCAGCGCCCCTGCAGGCCGAGCAGGTTCACGCTCGCGGTGCGCAGCAGTTCGTGCGGGATGTTCGTGAAATAGCCCTGGGTCATGTTGGACAGGCTGATGAACTGCACCGCGTTGTCCAGTCGGGTTCGGGTGTACTGTGCCTGGATGCGCAGCCAGCCGAGGCGCCATACGGTGCCGGCCTGCGCGCTGTGCGCCACCACCGGCGCGAGGCTGGGATCGGCCACCAGGACGTTGGGCAGCGTGCATGGCGCCGCCGCGCTGGCGCAGGTCAGCTCCACCGGCATCGGCACGCGCATGCCCTCGGCGTAGCGCAGGTAGTAGGCCTGGCGGCGGTCGGGGTGGACATCGAGGCCCAGCGACGGGTTCAGGCGGTGGTAGTCGTGCACGCCGCCGAGGGCGCCGCCGCGATGGTCCACCATGTCGATGTGCGCGCGATCCCAGCGCGCGCCCGCGGAAACGTCGAGCCAGTGGGTGGGCGAGAGCTTGTCGGTGAGGTACAAGCCGTCGTAGCGATTCGTCACGCCGAGATCGACCAGGGACTGGTCGAACGGGCCCACGCCGAGCACGTAGCGGTAGGGCGTGATGGTGGCTGCCTGCTGCGCCTGCGTGAACTCGACCGTCTGGCGCGCCAGGTCGAGCCCGAGGCTGGCCGCATTGCGCATGCCGTGCAGCGGCGCGTCGTTGTGCAGCGCTAGGGTCACGCCGCGCGCCTGCTGCAGCAGGCCGTTGCGCACGTTGTTGGCGATCGGGTTGCTCAGGGTCGGGGTGCCTCCGGTGTAGCTGCCGTTGACGTTGCTGTTGAAGCCGGCCTGGTCGCTGTTGCGCAGGTACACGCGCCCCGCCAGTTGCCAGTGCGCCCCCAGGCGCTGGCTGTCGCCGATGTTGAACAGGTTGAGTTGGTTGTCGATGGAATCCGGCACCGAATAGATGTCGGTCGGCGTGTTCATCCACTCCACCGGCAGGGTCTGCGAGCCGCCGAGATGGCTTTGCGCGAAGGTGTAGCTGATATCCAGGTGGTTGCCCGCGGCGTCGCGCGTGGCCTTCGCGAACAGCGTGCGGTCGCTGCTCGGGTTGTAGGGGGCGAAGCCGTCGTCGTGGCGATTGCTCGCCGCGAACAGCCAGCTCCAGTCGCCGCGCGTGCTGCCGTAGCGCGCGCTCTCCGAGGTGTGTCCGAAACTGCCCATGCGCAGGTTGATCACCCCTCCCGGAGCGCTGATGCCGTCCAGCGTGCGCAGCAGCACCGCGCCGCCCAGGCTGTTGAGCCCGTACACCGGGTCGGCGATGGGCACCAGGTTCACGCTGGCGATGGCGTTCATCGGCACCATGTCCCAGTTCACGGTATCGCCGAACGGCTCGTTGACCCGCACGCCGTCCTGGAACACCGACAGGCCCTGCGGCGTGCCCAGCAGCGGCGACGCGGCGAAGCCGTTGAAATGCAGCGAGGGCTGCAGCGCGTTGCCCTGCTCGTGGGTCAGCGAGACTCCGGGCAGGTGCCGGGCCATCTGCGCGGCCAGCCCGCCGCCAGGGTCTTCGCGCATTGTGCTGCGCCCGAGCCGGAAGGCGTGCGGCGGCGGCGCGCGGAAGCCCTCGACGGCATTGCCGATGCTGATCGTCGGCAGTTGCACCGTGGCGGGCTCGGTCGCTGCGACGGCGGCTGCGGCGGCCGCCGCAGCCGAGGCGGCGGCGCTCGGCGGGTTCGCCGCATGGGCGGGCAGTGGCGCGAGCAGGCCGAGCGCCAAGGCCAGGAACCAGGGCGCTCGGCCTGCTCCGCGAAAGGTCCCGGACGGGCGCGGCGGCGCGCAGTCCGTGCGGTGCGATGCATGCAAGGTGTGTCTCCGTGTGATGGCAGGCGTCGACACCCGACACCGGCCGCATGGCGTGCGGGGATTCTTCCATGCGCCGCCTCGGCGGGGCAGGCGAGCATTCCCCAGGCTCGGCCGGGCATGCTCGCACGCCTCTCGGCGGCGGATGGTTGCAGCTTGCGACAGCGCGCGTGCCCGGCCTGGCACACGATAGCCCTGCTAAATGGAGATGATCCCAAAAATCAATTGGATTGATCGTCGGCAGATTCGTAGCATGAAAACTCTTCCCACCTCATGAGGAAATTTACCGATGTCGCTGATCAACACCGAAGTCAAGCCGTTCAAGGCCACCGCATACCAGAATGGCAAATTCATCGAGGTCACCGAGGCGACGCTGAAGGGTCACTGGTCGGTCGTGGTGTTCTACCCGGCCGATTTCACCTTCGTCTGCCCGACCGAACTCGAGGATCTGGCGGATCACTACGAGCAGTTCAAGAAGCTCGGGGTCGAGGTCTACAGCGTGTCCACCGACACCCACTTCTCGCACAAGGCCTGGCACGACACCTCGGAAGCCATCGGCAAGGTGAATTACGTCATGATCGGCGACCCGACCGGGACGATCACGCGCAACTTCGACGTGATGATCGAGGAAGAGGGCCTGGCGCTGCGCGGCACCTTCCTGCTCGATCCGGAAGGCCGCATCAAGCTGTGCGAAATCCACGACAACGGCATCGGCCGTGACGCCTCGGAACTGCTGCGCAAGGTCAAGGCCGCGCAGTACGTGGCCAGCCACCCGGGCGAAGTCTGCCCGGCCAAGTGGAAGGAAGGCGAAAAGACCCTGAAGCCGTCGCTGGACCTGGTCGGCAAGATCTGAGCCGACTGCGCGACCGGGGCCCTCTGCGCCGGTCGCTCCGCCCTCCCGCGGCAGCGGGAGGCGCCCAATTTCTCAACGGAAGACGCCCGCCGCGCGGCGCGTCGTTTCCAAGCCCCCGGAGGATCACGCCCATGCTCGATGCCGATCTCAAGCAGGCCCTGCGCAGCCACCTGGAAAAACTGCAGCAGCCGGTGCAATTGGTCGCGTCGCTGGACGACGGCGACAAGTCCGGCGAATTGCGCGAGTTGCTGCAGGAAATCGTCGCGCTCAGCCCGCGCCTGAGCCTGTGCGAGGACGGCGACGATGCACGCCGGCCGTCGTTCCGCATCGTGCGCGCCGGCACCGACGTCGAGGTCGCCTTCGCCGGCATTCCGATGGGCCACGAGTTCACGTCGCTGGTGCTGGCCCTGCTGCAGGTCGGCGGCTATGCGCCCAAGGTGTCCGCCGAACTCGCCGAGCAGGTGCGCGCGCTGGACGGCGAATGGCGCTTCGAGACCTTCATGTCCCTGTCCTGCCACAGCTGCCCGGACACCGTGCAGGCGCTGAACGCGCTGAGCGTGCTCAATCCGCGCATCCGGCATGTCGCGATCGACGGCGCGCTGTTCCCGCAGGAGGTCGAGCAGCGCCAGGTGATGGCGGTGCCCAGCGTGTTCCTCGACGGCCAGCCCTTCGACCAGGGGCGCATGAGCATCGAGCAGATCGTCGCCCGCCTGGACAGCGGCGCGGCGCAGCGCGAGGCGCGTGCGCTGGACGCCAGGCCGGTGTTCGACGTGCTGGTCGTGGGCGCCGGCCCGGCGGGCGCTGCGGCCGCCGTGTACGCGGCGCGCAAGGGCATTCGCACCGGCATGCTGGGCGAACGCATGGGCGGCCAGGTCGCCGACACCCTGTCCATCGAGAACCTGATCTCGGTGCCCTACACCGAGGGCCCGCGCCTGACCGCCGCGCTGGAGCAGCACGTGCAGGCCTACGACGTGGACATCATGCGCGGGCAGCAGGCCGCCGAACTGGTGCCGGCGGCGGCGCCGGGCGAGCCGCTGACGCTGCGCCTGCAAAGCGGCGCCGCGCTGAAGGCGCGCAGCATCGTGCTGGCCACCGGCGCGCGCTGGCGCAACATGAACGTTCCCGGCGAACAGGAGTACCGCAACAAGGGCGTCACCTACTGCCCGCATTGCGACGGTCCGCTGTTCAAGGGCAAGCGCGTGGCGGTGATCGGCGGCGGCAACTCCGGGGTCGAGGCGGCGATCGATCTGGCCGGCGTGGTGGCCCACGTGACCCTGCTCGAATTCGATGCCGCGCTGCGCGCCGACGAGGTGCTGCAGCGCAAGCTGCGCAGCCTGCCGAATGTGCGCGTGATCACGCAGGCGCAGACCACCGAAGTGGTGGGCGACGGCGCGCGCGTGCAGGCGCTGCTCTACACCGATCGCGCGAGCGGCGCCGCGCAGCGCCTCGAGATCGAGGGCGTGTTCGTGCAGATCGGGCTGCTGCCGAATGCCGAATGGCTGCGCGGGGCGCTGGCGCTGTCGCCACGCGGCGAGGTCGAGGTCGATGCGCGTGGCGCCACGTCCATGCCGGGCGTGTTCGCGGCGGGCGATGTCACCACCACGCCGTTCAAGCAGATCGTCATCGCCATGGGCGAGGGCGCGAAGGCCGCGCTCGGCGCCTTCGATCACCTGATCCGCCTGCCCGCGCCCGCGTCGCAGGAGGCGGCGACGCAGGCGGCCTGACGGCGGCACGGCGGCGGCGGCACGGCGACGCGCGGCGGCGCGCGGCCGCGGCACGGCCAGCGCCCGCGGGGTGGCGCAACGCGGGTCGGCGAGGGGTGGCGGATGCGGCGGGCTTAGCATGTCCGCTGCGTTCGCCGGCGTTCCGGCGATCTGAGGAGACGATCCCCGTGACATCCGCCAATCCCTACGAGCTCGGGCTCGACAAGAATCCCGCCAACTACGTGCCGCTGTCGCCGCTGAGTTTCCTGGCGCGCAGCGCGCAGGTCTTTCCCGAGGCGACGGCGCTGCTCTATGGCGAACTGCGCCAGAACTGGCGCACCACCTACTCCCGCTGCAGGCGCCTGGCGTCGGCGCTGGCGGCGCGCGGCGTCGGCCGCGGCGATACGGTGGCCGTCATGCTGCCCAACGTGCCGGCGATGTTCGAGGCGCACTTCGGCGTGCCCATGTGCGGCGCCGTGCTGAACACCCTGAACACCCGCCTGGACGCCGAGGCCCTGGGCTTCATGCTGGACCACGGCCAGGCCAAGGTGCTGATCGCCGATCCCGAGTTCGCGCCGGTGCTGAACAAGGCGCTGGCCATGCTCGGCAGCCGGCGCCCGCTGGTGGTGCAGGTGGACGACCCGGCCGTGGCCGACGCGCCGGCGCTGAGCGACCTGCGCTACGAGCAGCTGCTGGCCGCGGGCGACGCCGATTTCCACTGGTCGCTGCCGGACGACGAATGGGATGCGATCTCCCTCAGCTACACCTCGGGCACCACCGGCAACCCGAAGGGCGTCGTGACGCATCATCGCGGCGCCTACCTGAACGCCGCCAACAACGTCATCGCCTGGACCCTGCCGCACCACCCGGTCTACCTGTGGACCCTGCCGATGTTCCATTGCAACGGTTGGTGCTTTCCGTGGACCATGGCGCTGGTCGCCGGCACCAGCGTGTGCCTGCGCCGCGTCGATCCGGCGGTCATCTACCCGCTGATTCGCGAGCACCACGTGACCCACATGTGCGGCGCGCCGGTGGTGTACAACATGCTGATCAACGCGCCGTCCGAACTGCGCGCCGGCATCGACCACAGCATCGCCGGGCTGATCGCCGGCGCGGCGCCGCCGCTGGCGGTGATCGAGGGCTGCGAGGCCGCCGGCATCGAGCTCACCCACGTCTACGGCCTGACCGAGGTCTACGGACCGGCCGCGGTGTGCGCGAAGCAGCCCGCCTGGAAGGACCTTCCGCTCGAGCAGCGCGCGCAGCGCAACGGGCGCCAGGGCGTCGCCTACCCGCTGCAGGAGGCCGTGACGGTGCTCGACCCGGCCACCGGCAAGCCGGTGCCCGCCGACGGCCACACCATGGGCGAGGTGTGCTTTCGCGGCAACGTGGTGATGAAGGGCTACCTGAAGAACCCCACGGCGACCGCCGAGGCCTTCGCCGACGGCTGGTTCCACACCGGGGATCTGGCCGTGCTGCACCCGGACGGCTATGTGAAGATCACCGACCGCAGCAAGGACATCATCATCTCCGGCGGCGAGAACATCAGCTCCATCGAGGTCGAGGACGCGCTGCATCGCCACCCCGCGGTGCTGGCCGCCGCGGTGGTGGCGCAGCCCGACGAGAAGTGGGGCGAGGTGCCGTGCGCCTTCGTCGAGCTCAAGCCCGGCGCGCAGGTCGACGAGGCCACGCTGATCGAGTTCTGCCGCGGCATGCTGGCGCGCTTCAAGGTGCCCAAGCGCATCGTGTTCGGCGAGGTGCCGAAGACCTCGACCGGCAAGATCCAGAAGTTCATGCTGCGCGATCGCGCCGGCTCGCGCAGCGCGATCGAGTGAGAAGACGTATGTTCCCGCTGTCGCGGCGACCGGCCGCGACAGCGTCGCCGGCGGTCCGCACCCGGGCCGCGCGGCGGTCCCAGGCTACCCGCTGACGACAGCACGACGACTTCACCATGATTCTCAGTACCGAACAGCAGATGATCCGCGACGCCATGCGCGAGTTCGCGCGTGAGCGCCTGGCCCCGTTCGCCGCCGCGTGGGATCGCGACGCCACGTTTCCGCGCGAAGCGCTGCGCGAGCTTGGGCGCCTCGGCGCGCTCGGCGTGACGGTGCCGGAGGAGTGGGGCGGCGCCGGGCTCGACACCATGAGCCTGGTGCTGATGCTGGAGGAGATCGCCGCCGGCGACGGCGCGACGTCGACCATCGTCAGCGTGCAGAACTCGCTGGCCTGCGGCATCACGCAGCGTTTCGGCAGCGAGGCGCAGAAGCGCGAGTGGCTGGTGCCGCTGGCGCGCGGGGAAAAGCTCGGCTGTTTCTGCCTCACCGAGCCGCATACCGGTTCGGACGCCGCGGCCATCAGCACGCGCGCCGAACGCGACGGCGACTCCTGGGTGCTGCACGGCGTCAAGCAATTCATCACCACCGGGCGCAATGCCGACGTGGCGATCGTGATTGCGGTCACCGACAAGGCCGCGGGCAAGAAGGGCATCTCGGCCTTTCTCGTGCCCACGTCGACGCCGGGCTACATCGTGGCGCGCGTCGAACACAAGATGGGACAGCGCGCGTCGGACACCGCGCAGATCGTGTTCGAGAACTGCCGCATCGCGGGCAACGCGCTGCTCGGCGAGCTCGGCGAGGGCTACCGCATCGCGCTGTCGCAGCTCGAGGCAGGGCGCATCGGCATCGCCGCGCAGGCCGTCGGCATGGCGCGCGCGGCATTCGACGCGGCGGTGGAGTACGCGCGGCAGCGCAAGTCCTTCGGCGTGCCCCTGATCGAGCACCAGGCCGTCAGCTTCCGGCTCGCCGACATGGCCACGCGCCTGGACGCCGCGCGCCTGCTGGTGTGGCGCGCGGCGATGCTGCGCGACGCCGGCCAGCCCTGCCTGAAGGAGGCCTCGATGGCCAAGATGCATGCCTCCGAGATCGCCGAGGCGGTGTGCTCGGATGCGGTGCAGATCCACGGCGGCTACGGATACGTGTCGGATTTCCCGGTGGAGCGCATCTATCGCGATGTCCGCGTGTGCCAGATCTACGAGGGCGCCAACGACATCCAGCGCATGCTCATCGGGCGTGCCGTGGCCGCCGGCTGAGCCGACATGCCGAGCTGCGCCGAGGGTCCGCTGCGTGGAGTGCGCGTGCTCGAGTTCGCCGGACTCGGCCCCGCGCCGATGGGCGCGATGCTGCTCGCCGATCTCGGCGCCGAGGTGCTGAGCATCGAGCGCGCGTCGCGGCCCGGGGACGCCGGCGCGGCGTTGTTCGATCCGCGGCTCGACGTGCTGCGGCGCAACCGGCGCGTGCTCGCGCTGGATCTCAAGCAGGCGGCGGCGCGCCAGCTCGCCGGGCAACTGGTGCAGGCGGCCGATGTGCTGATCGAGGGGTTCCGCCCCGGCGTCATGGAGCGGCTCGGCCTCGGCCCGCAGGACTGCCTGGCGCGCAATCCGCGCCTGGTGTATGCGCGCATGACCGGCTGGGGGCAGCACGGCCCGCTGGCGGCGAGCGCCGGGCACGACATCAACTACCTCGGGCTGTCGGGCCTGTTGCACGCCATCGGCGAGCCCGGCGGCAAGCCGGTGGTGCCGTTGAACCTGGTGGCCGACGGCGGCGCCGGCGCCATGATGCTGGGCCTCGGCGTGCTGGCCGCGCTGCTGCGCGCGCGCGGCGACGGCCGCGGCCAGGTCGTCGACGTGGCCATGAGCGACGGCTGCGCCGTGCTCGGCTCGATGATCCACACGCTGCGCGCGATGGGCGGCTGGAGCACCCGGCGCGGCGACAACCTGCTCGACGGCGCGGCCTATTTCTACACCACCTATGCCTGTGCCGATGCGCGCTACGTGGCCGTCGGCGCCATCGAGCCGGTGTTCCACGAGCGCCTGCTGCGCGGGCTCGGGCTCGACCCCGCGGAGTTCGACGCCCAGTTCGAGCGCGAGCGCTGGCCGCAGCGCCGCGCCCGCCTGGCCGAGGTGTTCGCCACGCGCCCGCGCGACGCCTGGTGCGAGCTGTTCGCCGGCAGCGATGCCTGCGTGACGCCGGTGCTCGACGCCGACGAGGCGCCGCAGCACCCGCACCATCGCGCGCGCGCAGCCTTCATCGAGCTGGGCGGCGTGAGCCAGGCCGCGCCGGCGCCGCGCTTCGCGGCCACGCCGGCGCCGCCGCCGCAGCCGGCGCGCGCCGCCGACGCCGAACTGCTCGGCGCCTGGGGCGTGGCGCCCGAGCTTGCGCGCAGCGCGCTGGGCGCCTGAGGCCGCGGCGCCTACATGTTGCGGCGGTACTGGCCGCCGACCTCGAACAGCGCGTTGGAGATCTGCCCCAGCGAGCACACGCGCACCGCGTCCATGAGCACGTCGAACACGTTCTCGCCGGCCATCACCGCGTCGCGCAGGCGCTGCAGCATGGCCGGCGCCGCGTCCGCATGGCGCGCGTGGAACGCGCGCAGGCGCCGCAGCTGACCCTGTTTCTGCTGTTCGCTGGAGCGCGCCAGCTCGAGGCTGGCGACCGGCTCGTCGCCGTCGGGGTCGCGGAAGGTGTTGACCCCGATGATCGGCAGCTCCCCGGTGTGCTTGAGGGTCTCGTAGTGCATGCTCTGCTCCTGGATGCGCCCGCGCTGGTAGCCGGTCTCCATGGCGCCGAGCACGCCGCCGCGTTCGGCCAGGCGCTCGAACTCGGCCAGCACGGCCTCCTCGACGAGTTCGGTGAGTTCCTCGATGATGAACGCGCCCTGGTTCGGGTTCTGGTTTTTCGCCAGGCCCCACTCGCGGTTGATGATCAGCTGGATCGCCAGCGCGCGCCGCACGCTTTGCGCGGTCGGCGTGGTGATGGCCTCGTCGAAGGCGTTGGTGTGCAGGCTGTTGCAGTTGTCGTAGACCGCGATCAGCGCCTGCAGCGTGGTGCGGATGTCGTTGAAGCTGATCTCCTGCGCGTGCAGGCTGCGTCCGCTGGTCTGGATGTGGTACTTCAGCTTCTGGCTGCGTTCGTCGGCGCCGTAGCGCTCGCGCATCGCCACCGCCCAGATGCGCCGCGCCACCCGACCCAGCACGCTGTACTCCGGATCCATGCCGTTGCTGAAGAAAAAGCTCAGGTTGGGCGCGAAGTCATCGATGTGCATGCCGCGCGCCAGGTAGGCCTCGACATAGGTGAAACCATTCGCCAGCGTGAACGCCAGTTGCGAGATCGGGTTCGCGCCGGCCTCGGCGATGTGATAGCCCGAGATGCTCACCGAGTAGAAATTGCGCACGCGGTGGCGGATGAAGTAGTCCTGGATGTCCCCCATCAGTTTCAGGGAGAACTCGGTGGAGAAGATGCAGGTGTTCTGCCCCTGGTCCTCCTTCAGGATGTCGGCCTGCACCGTGCCGCGCACCTGCGCCAGGGCCTCGGCGCGCAGTTGCGCCGCCTCGTCGGCATTCGCGGCGCGCCCCTGATCGCGCGCAAACGCCCGCATGCGCTGGTCGATCGCGGCGTTCAGGAACATCGCCAGGATGGTCGGCGCCGGGCCGTTGATGGTCATCGACACCGAGGTCGACGGATCGCACAGATCAAAGCCGTCGTACAGCTCCTCGAGGTCGTCCAGCGTCGCCACGCTGACCCCCGAGTTGCCGATCTTGCCGTAGATGTCGGGGCGCTCGTCGGGGTCGCAGCCGTACAGCGTGACGGAGTCGAAGGCGGTCGACAGGCGGCGCGCCGGCATGCCCTGGCTGAGCAGGTGAAAACGCCGGTTGGTCGCCTGCGGATCGCCTTCGCCGGCGAACATGCGGGTGGGATCTTCGTCCTCGCGCTTGAAGGCGAAGCAGCCGGCGGTGAACGGGAAGTGCCCCGGCAGGTTTTCCAGCAGCAGCCAGCGCAGCAGCTCGCCGTGATCCTCGAAGCCCGGCAGCGCCACCTTCGGCACCCGCGTGCCGCTCAGCGTGGTCTGGCTCAGGCGCGTGCGCAGTTCGCGCCCGCGCACCGTCTGCACGAGTTCCTCGCCGCGGTAGGCCTCGCGCTGCTGCGGCCATTGCTCGAGCAGCACGCTGGCGCGCCGCGGCAGCGCCTGCGCGCGCTGCTGCGCAAGCTCGCGCAGGCGCTCCACCGCCGCGCCGTCGCCGTCGGCGGCGCGCAGCATGTCGGCCGACGCGCCGAGTTGCTGGGCCTGGCGCGCCAGCGCCGCGTGGGCGCGCGCGTCGCGCTTGTAGGCGCGCAGCGTGTCGGAGATTTCGGCGAGGTAGCGCACGCGTGCCGGCGGCACCAGCGGGGTCTGCTGCGTGCTGTGGCGTGTGCGCACGGCGGGCAGGCGCCCGGCCCCGCGCGCCAGGCCCGCCTGCCGCAGGCGCTCGCGCACCGCCTGGTACAGGGCGCTGACGCCGTCGTCGTTGAAGCGGCTGGCCATGGTGCCGAACACCGGCATGCTGTCGGGGGAGGCGCTGAAGGCCTCGCGGTTGCGCTGCACCTGGCGCGACACGTCGCGCAGCGCATCCAGCGCTCCCTTGCGGTCGAACTTGTTGATCGCCACGAAGTCGGCGAAGTCGAGCATGTCGATCTTCTCGAGCTGGCTGGCCGCGCCGAACTCCGGGGTCATCACGTACAGCGACGCGTCGACCAGCGGCACGATGGCGGCGTCTCCCTGGCCGATGCCCGAGGTCTCGACCAGGATCAGGTCGAAGCCGGCGAGCTTCGCCGCCGCCAGCACGTCGGGCAGCGCGGGGCTGAGCTCGCCGCCCGAGGCGCGCGTGGCCAGGCTGCGCATGTACACGCGGGGCCCGGCGCGCCACGGCTGGATCGCGTTCATGCGGATGCGATCCCCGAGCAGCGCGCCGCCGCTGCGCCGGCGCGACGGGTCGATGCTGATGACGGCGATGCGCAGCGCGTCGTCGTGGTCGAGGCGCAGGCGCCGGATCAGCTCGTCGGTCAGGCTCGACTTGCCGGCGCCGCCGGTGCCCGTGATGCCGAGCACCGGCACGCGGCAGTCGGCGGCGCGAGCCTGCAGTTCGGCCACCAGCGCGGGGTCCGCGCGGCCGCCCTCCAGCGCCGTGATCAGCCGCGCCAGCGCGCGCCACGCGCCGGCGTCGTGGCCCTGGATGGCCGGCAGCTCGCGCGGCTGCTGCTCGCAGGGGTCGCGATCGCAGCGCATCAGCATGTCGCCGATCATGCCCTGCAGGCCCATGCGCTGCCCATCCTCGGGGCTGTAGATGCGCGCCACGCCGTAGGCGTGCAGTTCCTGGATCTCCGCCGGGCGGATCACGCCGCCGCCGCCGCCGAACACCTGCACCTCGTCGGCGCCGAGCGCGCGCAGGCGGTCGATGGCGTAGCGAAAGTACTCCATGTGCCCGCCCTGGTAGGAACTCAGCGCGATGCCCTGTACGTCCTCCTGCAGCGCGGCGTCGATGACTTCGTCGACCGATCGGTTGTGGCCGAGATGCACGACCTCGGCGCCCATGCCCTGCAGCAGGCGGCGCATGATGTTGATCGCGGCGTCGTGGCCGTCGAACAGCGCCGCCGCGGTGACCAGGCGCACCTTGTGGCGCGGCCGGTAGTCGGCGAGCGCCTCGCGCTGGGTGGATAGATCGGTCATCAGAGGTCTCCGTGAAATCCTGTGGCGGGCGGGCTCGGTGGTCGACTCCGGCCGCCACGCTCTGCGGGGCATTGTCCCCGCATCCGCCGAGGGCCTCAAGCCGCCGCGCCGCGCCGCGGGCCATGGCCCCCACAGGGTATCATCGAACGATCGTTCGTTTTTGCGCCTCGCCACCTACAATGGCGCGGCCTCGCGGGGCGTGCGTGCCGCGCGTGCCGCCCCCACCCTGGAACAATCCACGAACAAGCCGCGGACAACCCGCGAACAGCGCAGACGGAGACGGTCATGGCGACACCGGAGCAGTGGTTGCAGCAATACGGCCCCCGAGAGGCCATGGAATACGACGTGGTGATTGCCGGAGCCGGCCCGGCCGGCCTGGCCACCGCGATCCGGCTCAAGCAGATCGCCGCGCAAGCCGGGCGCGAGATCTCGGTGTGCGTGCTCGAGAAAGGCTCCGAGCCCGGCGCGCACATCCTGTCCGGCGCGGTCATGGACCCGCGCGCGCTCACCGAGCTGCTGCCCGACTGGCAGCAGCAGGGCGCGCCGCTGCGCCAGCCGGTGACCGAGGACCTGTTCTGGTTCCTGCACGAGTCGGGGCACCGCGCGGTGCCGGCGGCGCTGCAGCCGGCGTGCTTTCGCAATCACGGCAACTACGTCATCAGCCTCGGCGAGGTCACGCGCTGGCTGGCGCAGCAGGCGGAGGCCCTGGGGGTCGAGATCTTCTCCGGCTTCGCCGCCGCGGAGCTGCTGTACGACGCCGGCGGCGCGGTGCGCGGCGTCGCCACCGGCAACCAGGGCGTGGGCAAGGACGGGCAGCCGACCGAGGCCTTCCAGCTGGGCATGGAACTGCTCGCCGGCTACACCGTGTTCGCGGAGGGCGCGCGCGGTCAGCTCGGGCGCGAGCTGCTCGCGCGCTACCGGCTCGACGCGGGGCGCGACCCGCAGAGCTACGCCATCGGCATCAAGGAGCTGTGGGAGGTCCCGGCCGGGCAGGCGCACCCCGGCCGTGTGCTGCACAGCGCCGGCTGGCCGCTCGACAGCCAGACCTACGGCGGCGCTTTTCTCTACCACCTGGACGAGCGCAAGGTCGCGCTCGGACTGGTGGTCGGGCTCGATTACCGCAACCCCTGGCTCAGTCCGTTCGAGGAGTTCCAGCGGTTCAAGACCCACCCGTCGATCCGTCCCATGCTCGAGGGCGGCCGGCGTCTCGGCTACGGAGCGCGTGCCCTGACCGCCGGCGGC
This sequence comes from Pseudomonadota bacterium, assembly GCA_021815805.1. Lineage (GTDB taxonomy): Bacteria > Pseudomonadota > Gammaproteobacteria > Burkholderiales > Burkholderiaceae_C > Thiomonas_A. Next base: position 15,909 of record JAKAZQ010000048.1, read on the forward strand.
CTGCTGTCGCTGCCGCGGCTGGTGTTCCCCGGCGGCTGCCTGGTGGGTTGCGAGGCGGGCTTCCTGAACGCCTCGCGCATCAAGGGCAGCCATGCCGCGATCAAGTCGGGCATGCTCGCCGCCGAGGCCATCGCGGCGGCGCTGGCCGAGGGCCGGCGCGCCGACAGCCTGGACGCCTACCCGCAGGCCTTCGAGGCGTCCTGGTTGCACGAGGAACTGCACCGCGCGCGCAATTTCAAGCAATGGTTCAAGAAGGGGCGGCTTGTCGGCACGCTGATGACCGGTGTCGAGCAGCTGCTGCTGGGCGGCCGCGTGCCCTGGACCGTGCACCGCAGGCAGGCCGATTTCGAGGCCCTGCAGCCGGCCGCGAGCATGCCGCGCATCGACTACCCGAAACCCGACGGCGCGCTCACCTTCGACCGCCTCTCGTCGGTGTTCCTGAGCAACACCAACCACGAGGAAAACCAGCCGGCGCACCTCACGCTGCGCGACGCCGCGGTGCCGGTAGCGGTGAATCTGGCGCGCTTCGCCGGGCCCGAGCAGCGCTACTGCCCCGCCGGCGTGTACGAATTCGTGCCCGACGACGCCGGCGGCGAGCGCCTGCAGATCAACGCGCAGAACTGCGTGCATTGCAAGACCTGCGACATCAAGGATCCGAGCCAGAACATCGTCTGGGTGGCGCCCGAGGGCGGCGGCGGACCCAATTACGTGGGGATGTAACCAGCGCCGGCCTTGCGATCACGCAAGGTGCGCGCGCCGCCGGCCGCGGCACAATGCGCGCGGGGCGCCGCGCGGCGCCGTTGCTGGATGGCTTCGCGGAGGATTGGCATGGCGCTGGAGCGCGAGCTCAAGCTCAGGCTGTCGCATGCGGTGGCGCAGGCGTTGCCGGAGCACCCGTTGCTGCGGCTCGGCGCCGCGCCGCGCCGGCGCAGCCTGCACACGCTGTATTTCGATACCGAAGCTCTCGAGCTGGGCGCCGCCGGGCTCGTGCTGCGCCTGCGTGACAGCGGCGATGCGCGGCTCATCACGGTGAAGGCGCGCGGCGCCGATGCGCTGGGCGCGGCGCGTCGCGAATGGGAGTGGCAGGCGCTCGACAGCGCGTCCGGGCGACTCGGCCCGCGCGACCTGGAGCAGGCGCTGCGCAGCACCGCGCTGGGAGCGTGGGCGGCAGCGGCCGACTGCTGCAATCCAGCAGGGTCGCCGCATCGCGCCACCGCCCCGTCGTCCGGCGAGCCGAGCCTCGACGCCGCGGCGTCGCCGCGGCGTCCGCGCCCCGCGCCCATCTCGCCCATCTCGCGACGCCAGCCCCCGCCGCCCACCGTCGCGGAGGGCGCGGCGCAGGCCCTGCAAGGCCTTCTGGCACCGCGCTTCCAGACCCGCTTCGAGCGCTGTGCCTGGATCCTGGACTGGCCCGGCGCACGCTTCGAGGTCGCGCTGGATCGTGGCGCCTGCCTGGCCTGGCGCGATGGCGTGGAGTTGCGTGCGCCGCTGTGCGAACTCGAGATCGAGGTGCTGGACGGCGAGCTTGCGCATGCCTGGGACCTGGCGTGGACCCTGGCCCAGGATCACGCATTGCTGCTCAGCCCGATCGACAAGGCACGCCGCGCCGTCGCGCTGCTGCGCGGCGAGCGCCTGCCGGTGCTGCCGGAGCCGGGTGCGCTGGCGCAGGACGCGAGCCTCGAGCAGGCCGCGCGCGCATGGCTGCAGGTCGCCTGCGCGCAGCTCGCCGTATGGGCCGAGCGCATCGCCGAGGACGACGACGCGCACGACATCCACCAGTTCCGCGTCGTGTTGCGCCGCCTGCGCACGGCGCTGCGCTGGCTGGCGCCGCATCTGCCGCGCGATGCGGCGCCCTGGTTGCGCGGCGAGCTGCGCTGGGCCCACCAGCTGGCCGGGCTGGTGCGCGACGCCGACGTTGCGCTGCAGCGCCTGCGCGACGTCGGAGCCGCGAACGCGCGCGCCGCCGCGCAGGCGCGCCGCCTGGCCGCCGATATCGAGCGCGCGCGCACGCGGCATCGCAGCGCGATGCAGGCCTATGCGCAAAGCGCTCGTTTCGGGCGCCTGCTGCTGGCCCTCGGGCGCTGCGGCGAGTGCGCGATCGCGGGCGCGGGCAGTGGCGCACTGCGGCGCATGGCGCAACGCGCGCTGCGCCGCGACCGGCGCGCCTGGCGCGACGCACTCGGCGACTGCGAGGCCTGGTTCGGCGCCGCGCAGCCCGAGCTGCCGCGGCTGCGGCAGGCGCTGCGCCTGCATCGCCTGCGCATCGCCTCCAAGCGCCTGCGCCTGTCGGCCGAGCGCATGGCCGGGCTGCTGCCGCACAAGGCGCGCCAGCGCTTCGCGCACGCCGGCAAGCTGGCGACCGCGCTGCAGGGCCATCTCGGCGACTGGCACGATGCCGAACGCCTGCTGCAGGTGCTGCGCGAGCGCGCCGCCGCGGCGCCGCAGCTGCGGCGCGAACTGGAACAGCAGGCGAGGGCCAGCCTGCGCCAGGCCGGGCACAGCGCGCGGCAGGCGCTGGCAGGCGAGCGACGCGATCAGCCGCCGGCCGGCGTCCCCGCCGCCCCGGTCGTCCCCGCCGCCCCGGACGCGGCTGCACCGGAAGCCGCCGCGCTGCCCGAGCCGGCGGCTGGCGGGCCGGAGCTCGACGCACCACGCGTCGACGCGCATTCGGTCGAGGCGCCGGACGCCGCCGAAGCCTCGACGCAGGCCCCGAGCGCCGCCGCAGCCATGCCCGTGTCGACCCTTGCGGCGATGTACCCGGCGCGCTGACACGCCGCGGGCCGGGTGCGCCGCCGGACGCAGCACCGCCCGGGATGCTCGCCCTTGAAGCCGCGCCGGCGGCCCCCATGTCCCAGACCGTGCGCGAGCGCTCGCGCGGTGCGTGTGCCGCGGTCGCCGCGGCCCCGGCCGGCGACGTGTCCGCCGCGCTTCGAACGTAAAATCGGTGGGTTGCCCGGAGCTGCCGCGGCGCAGGCGCGAAGGCCGGGATGCACCACGCCATGGGCGATTTCCGGAATGCGCACGGGGCTGTGTCCATCACCGAACAAGGAACGAATGTCGAGCGAACGAATCACCGATGAAGTCAAGCGCCGAAGAACGTTTGCCATCATCTCCCACCCCGACGCCGGCAAGACCACCCTCACGGAAAAGCTGCTGCTGTTCTCGGGCGCGATCCAGATCGCCGGCTCGGTGAAGGCGCGCAAGGCGAGCCGCCACGCCACCTCCGACTGGATGGAAATCGAGAAGCAGCGCGGCATCTCGGTGGCCTCGTCGGTCATGCAGATGGAGTGGCGCGACTGTGTCATCAACCTGCTCGACACCCCCGGACACCAGGATTTCTCCGAGGACACCTACCGCGTGCTGACCGCGGTCGACGCGGCGCTGATGGTCATCGACGCGGCCAACGGCGTGGAGGCGCAGACCCTGCGCCTGCTCGAGGTCTGCCGCGCGCGCAACACCCCGATCATCACCTT